>NZ_KB235914.1:1489367-2159367 GCF_000332175.1 Pseudanabaena sp. PCC 6802
TGTGCCTGGTGCAGTTGGTATAGCGATCGGCGATCCATCTGAAGTGCTGACGAGCGTCACGGTGAAGTCCTCATCCAGCTCGTTAACAATATCTCCTCGTACCTGGATATTCAGGATCTGGCTGGTTTGTCCTGCGAAGAAGGAAAGATAACTAGAGGGGAAGAAACCGCCAAAGTCATCGACATTGGCAGGATTGGTGCCGCTGCCGCTGACGGCATAGTTTACCAGTGCAAAATTGTTGATATTGACATTGCGACTGACATTAAATGTGAAATTTTTATAGCCAGAATTACCTTCTGTTTGGCTGGCGTTGACGGCAGTTATGGCGAAGCCTGAGCGGATAACGTCGTCGTTTTGAATCGTACCAGTCGCAGTAGCGGTAGTAATGTTTGCTCCAGATGCGTCGGAGAGAGTCACCGTAAAGTTCTCATCTAGTTCGACAGTCGTGTCACCGCTGACGTTTACGGTAATCGTTTTGCTGGTCTCATTGGCAGCGAAGTTGACCGTGCCCGTGGGAAGCGTGCCACCGAAGTCAGTCGCATTGGCAGGATTCCCACCCGATCCTGCTACTGTCCATGCTGCGGAGGCAGTACCGCTGGCATCTCCGGTGCGGTTCACTGTGAAGGTGAAGGCTTTGGTGCCGCTGTTACCTTCCGTTTGGGTAGCGCTGGCATCGGCGGCGATCGCTAAGCCTGCGTCGTCGTTTTGAATCGTACCAGTCGCAGTAGCGGTAGTAATGTTTGCTCCAGATGGGTTGGAGAGTGTGACAGTGAAGTTCTCATCTGGTTCTACTGTGGTGTCACCGCTGACGTTTACGGTAATCGTTTTGCTGGTCTCATTGGCAGCGAAGTTGACCGTGCCCGTGGGAAGCGCCCCGCCGAAGTCAGCAGCATTGGCGGGATTCGCTCCCGAACCCGTCACTGCCCAATTAGCCGAGGCGGTGCTACTGTTATCGCCCGATCGCGTCACTGTGAAGGTGAAAGCTTTGGTACCGCTATTGCCTTCGGTTGCAGTGGCACTAGCATCGGCGGCGATCGCCAAATTCGCATCATCATTCTGAATCGTACCTGTCGCCGTAGCAGTAGTAATCGTGGCGGGACTGGATGGATTGGAGAGCGTGATGGTAAAGTCCTCATCGGCTTCTATTACCGTGTCGCCGTTGACTGCAACGGTGATGGTTTTGGTAGTCTCGTTGGCGGCGAAGCTCACCGTACCCGTCGTGCTGCTAAAATCAGCGACATCGGCGGGATTGGTTCCCGTTCCTGCTACTGTCCAGGCGGCTGTGGTGGTTCCACTTCTATCGCCAGTGCGGGTGACCGCGAACGTGAAGGCTTTGGTGCCGCTGTTCCCTTCCGTTTGGATGGCATTTGCCGCCGCGATCGCTAGCTCGATGTCGTTGTCGATAATCGCAACATTGCGTGTAGTTGTAGTACCGAGGACAATTCCCGCTGAGGGATTGGAAATCGTAAAGGTAGCTGTCTCTGGTCCTTCGATCGCGGTATCGTCGTTGACGTTGACCGTGAAGGATCTGGATGTTTGTCCGCTGGGAATGGTAATTTGGGTGGGAATGGTGCCCGTGAAATCGCTAGCAGTGACCCCCGTACCGCTAAGTGCCACGTTCACGGTCTGATCCCCTACCACTGCTTGCGCAGCTGTAGCAGTCACAGTAATTGCGGTTCTGCCTGCTTCCGTACCTATACTGGGTGAAACGGAGAGGTTGACAGGGACATCGTTGTCGGTAATCGCCACATTGCCGGTCGTTGTAGCACCGAGCACAATTCCCGCTGAGGGATTGGCGATCGTAAAGGTGGCTGTTTCCAGTCCTTCAGTCGCAGCATCATCGTTGATGTTGACCGTAAAGGAGCCGGATGTTTGTCCGCTGGGAATGGTAATTTGGGTGGGAATATTACCCGTAAAATCGCTAGCAGTAACCCCCGTACCGCTGAGAGCCACGTTTACAGTTTGATCTCCTGCCACGGCGCGCCCAGCCGTTGCAGTCACGGTAATTGTGGTTCTGCCTGCTTCTGTGCCCGTGCTGGGTGAAACGGAGAGATTAACGGCAGGGAAATCGTTGTCGGCGATCGCCACATTGCCAGTCGTTGTGGCACCAAGCACAATTCCCGCTGAGGGATTGGAAATCGTAAAGGTAGCTGTCTCCAATCCTTCCACTAGAGCATCGTCGTTGACGTTGATCGTGAAGGCCCCAGCTATTTGTCCGTTGGGAATGGTAATTTGGGCGGGAAAATTGGCGAAAGGAATCCCCGCTCTCGTGAAATCGCTAGGGGTAATCCCCGTACCGCTGAGAGCCAAATTCACAGTCTGATCCCCTACCACTGGTTGTGAAGCAGTAGCAGTCACAGTAATTGCGGTTCTGTCTGCTTCCGTGCCCGTACTAGGTGAAACGGAGAGATTAACGGTACGGAAATCGTTATCGGCGATCGCCACATTGCCGATCGTCGTGGCACCGAGCACTATTCCCGCTGAGGGATTAGAAATCGTAAAGGTAGCTGTCTCCAATCCTTCCACTAGAGCATCATCGTTGACGTTGACTGTGAAGGAGCTGGATGTTTGTCCGGCGGGAATGGTAATTTGGGTGGGAATGATGCCCGTGAAATCGCCAGCGGTGACCCCCGTACCGCTGAGAGCCAGGTTCACAGTTTGGTTACCTACCACTGCTTGCGACGCAGTGGCAGTCACAGTAATTGCGGTTCTGTCTGCTTCCGTGCCCGTACTGGGTGAAACGGAGAGATTGACAGCCGGAATGATGCTATCGAAGACAATCGTGCCATAGATGTCATCGTTATCGTTGACTGTGATGCCGTCACCAACCGTGGGATTGGTATTGGCATTATTGGCGGCATTGCTGCCCGCGATGGAGAATTGACCATTAGCCGTGACCGTACCGCCGAGGTTAAAGATGGCACCGCCCTTACCCTGTCCGCTATTAGCTCCAGTACCACCAGTAGCGTTGCCATTAAAAAGGTTGGTATTGGTAAGGGTAAGGCTACCGGCTCTGACGAATACAGCACCACCAAAGCCCGCGCCACCGCCACCAATAAGATTAGCAGCACTATCGCGACCGCCAGCACCACCACCAAAACCACCAGCACCAAAACCACTAATACCACTACCACCACCACCACCAAAACCACCAGTACCACCAGTACCACCAGCACCACCACCGCCACCACCAAAACCACCAGCACCAGCACCAGAAGCACTACCGCCACCGCCGCCGAAGTCGCCGCCAGCAGCACCAGCATCAACAAAACCACCACCACCGCCACCACCGCCACCACCAAAACTACCGGCCTGAGCGGGGATATTGCTCTGGCCGCCTCTAGAAGCTTCAGTAGCGCCAGTGCCACCGCCAGTTACGCCACCAGTCCCTCCAGCTCCAGTAGACGCATTACCACCGTTGCCAATCGTGCCCCCCCCGCCACCACCTGACTGGCCTGGATTGCTGCCGCCCCCGTTACCTCCATTACCTACTAAACCACCGCCACCGCCACCGAAGTTACCAGTTCCACCACCGCTTCCCCCATTACCACCAGCGCCACCGCCACCGCCACCGCCGATTAACCCACTAATATTATTAGTGCCGCCGTTACCACCGATCGCGGTGTTGCCAAGAAATGTGACGTTATCGAGCGTGACGTTACCACCGTTAATAAACAATCCCCCACCCATACCAGCACCACCGCCGCCACCAGGAACTCCAGAGCCGCCGTTGCCGCCTCTAGCCCGACCGCCTGAAATTGTGAGGTCAGACAAGGTCACTGTTCCAGATTGGACAAAGAATGGACGCACGTCTCCACTGTCGTTAATGGAATTATTGTTGACATCCCCACTGACGGTAAAATTGCCGCCGATGAATCTGATATTGCTATCGATTGTGACTTTCGGTACGGCGGTAAATCTCACGTTGGTTTGGAAAGTTACCGTATCATCGCCACTTCTGGCATTAGCTTGAGCGATCGCCCAACTCAGCGTGTTCAGCGTATCCCCCAACCCATTATCGGTAGGTTGCGTGACGATGAGGGGACTATTACTGCCAGTACCATCAATTATTGTGGCAGTGACTTGCTGCGTGCCGTTCTCTGCCCCATTCGTCACACCAGTGATATCGACGATCGCCGTCTCATTCCCTTCTGCAATGATATCGTTAATGCCAGAGAGCGTTATCGAACCCGTCATGCTACCAGCCGGGATTGTAATCGTGTTGGCGGATGAATTGTAGTCGATATCTTTGGTGGCAGTGCCGCTAAAGCCAAGATTGACCGTGACGTTCTGCGTGGAAGGGTTGGAGAGCGTCGCTGTCACCGTTGCCGCCCCTCCGTTCTCGGGGAATGGCGATCCGCTCAGACCGAGCGTGACCGTAGGAGCACTTTCGTCGTCGGCAATTGTGGCGGTAACTTGTTGCGTGCCGTTTTCTGTCCCATTTGTAACGCTAGAGATCGCGACGATCGCCGTCTCATTCCCTTCAAATGTGGCATCGTTAATGCCAACGAGGGAGATAGAACCCGTCGTCCTCCCAGCCGGGATTATAATCCTGGTGTCGACTGGGATTCTGTAGTCGGTATTTCCGGTGGCAGAGCCGCTAAAGCTGAGATTGACCGTGACAATCTGCGTCGAGGGATTGGAGAGCGTTGCCGTTACCGTTGCTACCCCTCCATTTTCGGCAAATGGCGATCCGCTCAGACCGAGCGTAACCGTAGGAGCGCTATCGTCGTCTGCGATCGTGGCAGTAACTTGTTGTGTGCCGTTTTCTGTCCCATTCGTGACGCTAGCGATATCGACGATTGCCGTCTCATTCCCTTCAAATGTGGCATCGTTAATGCCAGTGAGCGTTATCGAACCCGTCGTGCTACCAGCCGGAATTGTAATCGTGCTGGTAGATGGATTGTAGTCGGTACCTCTGGTACCAGTGCCGCTAAAGCCGAGGTTGACCGTGACATCCTGCGCGGAGGGATTGGAAAGCGTCGCCATCACTGTCGCCACCCCTCCATTTTCGGCAAATGGCGATCCGCTCAGACCGAGCGCGACCGTTGGTGGGGTATTGTTATCTGCGATCGTAACAGAGGCGGTTTCAGTACCAGCAGCACCGAGGTCATAGGTGGCGGTATCGGTAAGCGCGATCGCGACCGTTTCGCTACCTTCAGTAATCGCATCGTCAACTGGGGTAATTGTGACATCGACCGTGCTGGAACCGACCGGGATCGTGGCCGTACCTGTGAGTGTGGGGGTGTAGTCGGTGCCGTTGGTAGCCGTCCCTGCGATCGTATAGGAGACATTCAACGCGGTGCTGGTGTTGCCCGTGCGATTAATCCTGAACGTGCCGGGGTTAAGCCCTGCTTCGGCGGCATTGGGGTCGGGGGCAGCGATCGTAACGATGGGGAGAGCGGAAACCGTAGTATTGAGCAGCACCGACACGTTATTGGAAAAGAAGTTCGCCGTCGCTAGATCGGGCTTGCCATCGCCATTGAAGTCACCCGCCACCAGTCCAACAGGACGATTTCCCGTCGCGAAAGTAGTCAGGGTACTGAAGCCACCATTACCATTCCCCAATAGCACCGAGGCATTATAGAAACCAAGTCCCGCCATAGCTAAGTCAGCAGGCCCATCGCCATTGAAGTCACCCACTACCAGGGAACGAGCAACATCTCCCACTGCGAAGGTAGACTGGGCACCGAAGCCGCCACTACCATTTCCCAACAGCACCGATACATTGTTGGAGCCATCGTTCGTCACGGCTAAGTCGAGGCGACCGTCGCCATTGAAGTCTCCCACCGCCACGGAAAAAGGCTGAGTTCCTACGGCAAAGGAGGTCCGGGAAACAAAGCCGCCACTACCATTCCCCAACAGCACCGATACATTATTGGAGCCATAATTCACCACGGCTAAGTCGAGGCGACCGTCGCCATTGAAGTCTCCCACCGCTATGTCATAAGGCTGAGTTCCCACCGTGAAGGCAGTCGGTGCCACAAAGCCGCCACTACCATTCCCCAACAGCACCCATACATCGTTGGAATCGCGGTTCGCCACGGCTAAATCGAGGCGGCTATCGCCATTAAAGTCACCTACTGCCACGTTAACGGGCTGACTTCCCACCGCGAAGGTAGTTTGGGCGCTAAAGCCACCACTGCCATTCCCCAATAGCACTGATACGACATTGTCGAAATCTTCATTTGCCACGACTAAATCGGGGCGACCATCGCCATTGAAGTCTCCCACCACTACGGAATCAGGCCGACCTCCCGCCGCGAAGGTGGTCTGAGCGCTGAAGCCACCGCTACCATTTCCCAACAGCACCGATACACTGTCGCCCAAAAAATTCGTTACGGCTAAATCGGGGCGGCCATCGCCATTGAAGTCACCCACCGCCACCGAATTGGCTCCAGATCCAGCAGTGAAGGTGGTTTGGGCACTGAAACTCACCAGCACGCCTGGATATACCTGACAGGTCCGATCGCTAAAGGCAAGCGTTTCCAGTCGGTTGCCATGGCGATCCTCTAGCTGCCAGTTACCACCCAGGTCTGCACGACCGACTTTTCCCGTAGCCGCCGCCACCCTCGCTCCAGTTTGTTCGCTGAGTTGGGCAATCAGATCTCGATCGCATCCCACTTCGCAGGCATAGAGGGCAAGTTCGCTAATTCCCCAAGTTTGGAACTGCTCCTGATACTGGTTCAGATTGCCTCGATCCAGTCTGCCATTGCCCAGGTGCAATCGCCCAACCCCATCCTCATAACTGCCATGACAAACAACGTGCAGCGCTGAAACGGGTTGCTGTGTTGCCTGCCTTAATGCCAATCGGCGGCTAATTTGAGTGAGACTGTCTTCGCGATCGCCCAACAGTAACACCTCAGCGCCTGGTTGCAACCCCGACATCAGTACTTCAGGATCTTTGACATTTGAGGCGATCGCCACCAGCATGTTTGTTTTGGGAGAGACAATCTGGTTTTGCAGAGCAGGTTGGGAGATGTTCACGATCGAAGCCTCGTTAATCTAGAATAAGGGCAGCAATTGCCATATATTATCCCCAAATAACGATTGATACCCCATTCTTTTCACTAATTCTTAATCACAGCGATCGCCAGCCTTTATCAGCTATTTGTACTAGGAATCCGTTACCTTTAGATAAGCGATCGCTATAGCGTTTTTCAATTGAGAACGGATTTTATTGACGGGGTGAAGGGGTGGAACCCCTTCTTGGGGGCAACGCCCCCAAACCCCCTTCTCGTTTTCATCTGAAAACCGCTATATACCCGCGTTTGCCTGATATCGCTTAGTTGAAACATTGCCTCTATCTCATGCTGACTTAACTTAGAAAACTTCGACACTAAAACTGTCTCTAGCGATCGCCCCTTATTTCGCATCAGCCTGGGCTTAAACCGCAATGAAAGAGAGTGCTGTGGGAACGTTACCCTGCACCACGGCAACCAGATCCGAGCCGAGATAAAGCGCCGTGCCGGAAGCGATCCCTGGCGGTCTGGCTCCACCAATCGTCAATGGTTCGCTCGCATGGACTTGAATCAGATCGCCAGCACCAAAGTCAGTAATGAGGGCATAGTCGGATATCCCATTACCAAGGTAGTAAGTTCTGGTGCTATCAGCCAGGATAAAGCGATCGCTTCCTGTTCCGCCAGTTAATCTATCGATTTCTCCCTGTCCAAATCCACTGGTGGGATCGACTCCATTCAGCGTGTCATTTTCAGTGCCACCCAGCAGAGTATCGTTACCCAAGCCTCCAGTCAGAAAATCGTTACCCGCTCCGCCATCAATGGAATCATTCCCTGCTAGACCGGATAACGTATCGGAACCTGCTAAGCCCGAAATCGTGTCATTGCCTGCACTGCCAGTGAGAGGATCGTTGCCTGCACTACCGACAATAATGTCGTCGTTGATAATCGTACCTGTTGCAGAGCTAGTACCAATAATCGCTCCATTGGTCGCGTTTGAGAGAGTAACCAAAAAGGTCTCATTTGGTTCTACTACCGTATCACCGCTGACATTGACTGTGACAACCTTACTGGTCTGCCCTGCGGTAAAGCTTAGTATATTTGAGGCTAGCGTACCGCCAAAATCAGTCGAGTCGGCACTTATACCGCTTACTGTCCAGCTCACATTATTTACACCTGTCGTATCGCCTGTGCGCGTCACTGTAAACGCGAACGCCTTATTCCCAGAATTGCCTTCGGTTTGATTGGCATTCGTAGCTGCGATCGCAAATGTAGGCACGGTATCATCATTGAGAATCGTACCCGTAGCACTAGCCGTAGCGAGCGTAGTACCAGGGGTAGGGGCTGAAAGAGTAACTGTGAAGCCCTCATCTGCCTCTAGCAAGATATCTCCTTTGACATTCACTGTAATAACTTGACTAGTTTGACCGGCGGTAAAGTTCAAAGTGCCGCTGGGCAAAGTAGTGCCAAAATCTGCGACATTGGCGGGATTCCCTCCACTACCCGCAACCGCCCACTTGACGGAAGTGGTGCCTGTGGTATCGCCACTGCGCGTCACTGTAAAAGTAAAGGGTTTGTTCCCAGTATTTCCTTCGGTTTGGATGGCATTTGTGGGCGCAATCGCCAAATTCACGAGATCGTCATTTTGAATCGTGCCCGTAGCTTTGGCATTGGTAATTGTGGCTCCTCCAGTGGGAGTAGATAGGGTGACGTCGAAATTCTCATTTGGTTCAAATGTGGTATCGCCATTGACATTAACTGCGACCGTCTTGCTTGTCTCACCTGCCGCAAAGCTAACAATGCCTTTGGGCAAGGCATTACCAACGAAATCAGCCGCATTAGTGGGATTAGTGGTGCCACCCGTCACTGCCCAGTTGACATTAGTGCTGCCCGTGGTGTTGCCGCTGCGGGTGACTGTAAAGGTGAAGGCGGTGCCACCGCTATTTCCTTCTGCTTGCACGGCGGTAGGATCGGCGGCGATCGCCAGACTCGTATCGTCATTGAGAATCGTCCCCGTAGCACTACCAGTGGCAATCACAGCATTATTCGTGGGGTTAGAGAGAGTAACGCTAAATCCTTCGTCTGGTTCGGCGATCGCATCTCCCTTGACATTGACCGTCACCACCTTGCTAGTCTGACCGGGGGTAAAACTCACGGTGCCTGCGGGAAAAGCCGTCCCGAAATCTGTCGCATTGGCGGGATTAATACCGCTACCCGTCACCGCCCAGTTGACGCTGTTACTACCAGCGGTATTGCTGGAGCGGGAGATAGTGAATGTGAAAGCCTTGGTACCGGTATTACCCTCAGTTTGGCTAGCATTTGTGGGCGCGATTGAGAATGAAGGAGCCTCATCGTCAGCAAGCGTGGCGGTTACCTGTTGCGTGCCACTTTCTGTTCCATTTGTGACATTTGTGATATCAACAATCGCCGTCCTATTACCTCTAAATACCGTGTCATTGATGCCAGTGAGTGATATCGCACCTGAAGTGTTACCAGCCGCGATCGCAATCGTGCTGGCGGATGGATTGTAGTCGGTGCCATTGATGGCAGTGCCGGTAAACCCGAGATCTACCGTAACATCCTGTGTGGAGGGATTGGAGAGTGTGGCTGTCACTGTCGCTATGCCTCCATTCTCAGAAAATGGCGATCCGGTTAGACCGAGCGTGACAGTTGGCTGGGCATCGTTGTCAGCGATCGTGACGGTAGCGGTTTCGGTACCAGCCGCGCCAAGGTCGTAGGTGGCAGTATCGACGAGTGTGAGGATAGCAGTTTCGCTACCTTCAAAAATGGCGTCGTCAACAGGCGCGATTGTAACATCAGTGAAACTGGAACCAATAGGAATCGTAGCTGTACCCGCGAGCGTGGGGGTGTAGTCGGTGCCATTGGTAGCAGAACCCGCAATCGTATAGGTGACATCCAACGGAGTGGTGGTGTCGCCCGTGCGGCTAATCCTGAACGTGCCAGGGTCGCTGCCTGCCTCGGCGGCGTTAGGGTCGGTGGCAGCGATCGTAACAACAGGCAGAGTCGTAGTATTGAGCAGCACCGACACATTGTTGGCATCACGGTTCGACACGGCTAAATCGGGGCGGCGATCGCCGTTGAAGTCCCCCACCGCCACGGAGACAGGACTAGCTCCCGTCGCGAAGGTGGTCTGGGCCGCGAAACCACCACTGCCCGTACCCAATAGCACCGATACAGTGTTGGAAGTAAGGTTCGACACGGCTAAATCAGGGCGGCTATCGCTATTGAAGTCCCCCACCACCACGGAATTAGAAAAACTTCCCGTTGCGAAGGTGGTCGGGGCAGAAAACCCGCCACTGCCATTCCCCAATAGCACTGATACAACACCGCTGAAGGTGAAGAGCGCCACCGCCAGATCGGGGCGGCTATCGCCATTGAAGTCCCCCACTGCCACGGAATTAGGGTTATTACCCGCCACGAAGGTAGTCGAGGCAGCGAACCCGCCACTGCCATTGCCTAGTAGCACTGATACAGTGTTGGAATTGTGGTTCGCCACCGCCAGATCGGGGCGGCTATCGCCATTGAAGTCCCCCACCGCCACGGAACTAGGAGCCCTGTCCCCCACCGCGAAGGTGGTCTGGGCAGAGAACCCGCCACTGCCATTCCCCAGTAGCACTGATACATTGTTGGAATTGAAGTTCGCCAGCGCCAGATCGGGACGGCTATCGCCATTGAAGTCCCCCACCGCCACGGAAAAAGGAAAACTTCCCGCCGCGAAGGTGGTCTGGGCAGAGAACCCGCCACTGCCATTCCCCAGTAGCACTGATACATTGTTGGACCTGCTGTTCGCCAGCGCCAGATCGGGGCGGCTATCGCCGTTGAAGTCCCCCACCGCCACGGAAAGAGGACTATTTCCCGTCGCAAACGTGGTCTGGGCAGAGAACCCGCCACTGCCATTCCCCAGTAGCACTGATACATTGTTGGAATTGAAGTTCGCCACCGCCAGATCGGGACGGCTATCGCCATTGAAGTCCCCCACCGCTACGGAATAAGGATTACTGCCCGCTGCGAAGGTAGTCTGGTTACTGAAGCTTACCAGCACTCCTGGATAGGTCTGACAGGTCTGTTCGCTAAAGGCAAGGGTTGCTAAAATTCTGCCATCTCGATCCGCTAGCTGCCAGTTGCCCCCCAGCGCAGCATTTCCCACCTTGCCCGTAGCAGCAGCTACCCTTGCCCCAGTTTGTGCGCTCAAATTGGCGATAAAATCTCGGTCTTGACCCACTTCACAGGCATAGAGCACAAGCTCGCTTACTCCCCAAGTTTGGAGTTGCTCCTGATACCGGGCAAAGTTACTTTGATTGAGAACTACATTGCCCAGATGTAATTGCCCATTGCCCTGATGATACGAACCATGACAAACCAGATGCAGGGTTTGGGCGGGTTTTACTGCCAAGATGCGGCTAATTTGAACGATGCCGTCTTCGCTGTCATTCAGCAGTACTACTTCAGTCCCAGGCAGCACTCCTGAAATTAGCACCTGAGGGTTTTCGACATCGGCGGCGATCGCCAGCATATTTGCTTTGGGGGAGGCAATCTGGTTTTGACGAGCAGCTTGGGGGATGTTCATAATTGAAACCTGGTTAATCTGGACAAAGGAATATCAAGCGCTATGTTTTCACAAATAACGATTGATACCAAATCCTGGGTTGTTAACCCTTTGATTTGAAAGCCTACACTTGCTAATTTCTATTGATGGCTCAAGTCTTTAGCGTTTAGATCCAAATGGGGGCAATCCGTGTGGATTTGGGATGAGGTTCATCATAAATGGGTTAGCGTGTTGCCCACATCTAATAAATGTCATTTCCAGACCGTTACAAATGTCATGACATGCCCATTACATTTATCACAATTAAAGACTCTTTGTGTCATCCTTACTTAATTGTGGAGGTGCTATCAGGCCTACTGTCTGTGCTGCTTACTTGACCGTCTACCGCTCCGACACTAACCTCAGTAGATGCCACCGCAGTCTTTTTATCTTGTCGGTGGTTCTGCGGTACCGTACTTTTAGTTTTTCACTGCTGTAATGGCTTGCAAAATCTCTCTCATAAATCTCAGCGCTCTGCAAATCTAACCTCTAACCAGCGATCTAAATCAGAGATATTCTCAAAATCCAGCAGTGCTTCACCCAAATCTTCTAGTTGTTCGAGTTCGAGATTATCGATCGCCTGGACATAGCGATCGCTCAGCTTGCCAAAACGTTTGGAGAACTGACGCAGTAATAATCTAGCTTCGCCTTCTTGCCTGCCTTCTTGCCTGCCTTCTTGCCTACCTTCTTGCCTGCCTTCTTGCTTAGCCTCTTGATATACCCGCGTTTGCCTGATATCGCTTAGTTGAAACATTGCCTCTATCTCCTGCCGACTTAACTTAGAAAACTTCGACACTAAAACTGTCTCCAGCAATTCTATGATACCTTGCCGAACTGCTGCATCGGTAATCTCAATCCTGGTGCGTTGCATTATTTCTGTGACTAGTTCTGAGGCACGTTTCTCCTGACTGACGATTAGTTCAATCAAATTAATTGCGATTGACCCTGGGGGCAACTCGTCAAGGTAGATGCGGACGATCCGACCACTGGCAATCAATTCTTGCTGATAACCAGACAATGTCTCGGGTTCCAGGTTGCGTTTAGCAAATATGGCGACAGCCTGCCAATCTTGAACTGGTTTGTATTGATTGAGGTAGATATTAATTTCGGCAATTAGCTCCCAATAGAATTCTGGCTTGTTTTGACTCTGAACTTCCACAAAATAAATGGGTTTCTCCACGCTGTCGGGCATAAAGATGCCATCGAAGCGAAATGCTTTTTCTTTAACCTCGACTGAGGTGAATTGATAGCCATTCGCATTCTCTAATGGTTGACCGAGCAGCTCAAACAGCAGGGAATGGAATGTGAGAAAGAGTTGGTAGAAGATCGTATCAGTTCGCATTGACTGATTTTAGCATGGGGCGATCGGGGGCATCCCAATTTTGCCCCCTCTGCCTCTGGCACCTCCTCTTGGCAAGGGAAGGATGGGTGGTTAGCGATCGCATTCCTCCAGGTTAGCGAAATCCAGGAGAACAAGACCGAATTCTTCGAGCTGTTCGACCGCAAGATTATTGATGCGTTCGGTAGTGCGATCGCTCGGTACGTCAAATCGTTTAGTCAAGAGATGGGCGACTCTGTTATGCTAATTTGTCGTGCGTGCAAACTTCCTTTTCCATGTGGACTGAAATTACCAAACATATATCCCAATCGACAGGTCGGCAATTTGGCAGCGATCGCGACTTCGATCGCCAATCGGTGAGTGGTGGCAGTATCAACCAGGCATATCTGATTCGAGATCGCTACCAGCAGTACTTTGTCAAAGTCAATACTGCGAGTAAAGTTGCCATGTTTGAAGCAGAAGCGATCGCGTTGCGGCAAATGTATACTACGCAGACGATCCGCGTGCCGCAACCGATCTGCTGGGGTGCAGCCGAGCGCTCCGCTTATATCGTCATGGAGTGGCTGGAACTGGGTGGTGCGGGCAACTGGGAATTAATGGGGCAAAATCTGGCGGCGCTGCATCGCATTACCAGTCCGGATGGGTTTGGCTGGCAGCAAGCCAACACGATCGGCTCCACGCCCCAAATTAATACGTGGACGAGAAATTGGGTCGAATTCCTCACCCAGCACCGTTTGGGTTATCAACTCCAGCTAGCCCGAAAACGGGGATTTAACTCCAGCGTGCCCGATCGGGATTTATTTGATGCCATACCGCATCTGTTTCAGGACTATCAGCCCCTACCATCTATGGTGCACGGCGATTTGTGGGGCGGCAATGCAGCTTTTAGCCGCGATCGCGAACCCGTCATTTTCGATCCGGCTTTATATTTCGGCGATCGCGAAGTCGATATTGCCATGACCGAGCTATTTGGTGGATTTCCCGCCCAATTTTACCAAGCCTACGATCGGGCTTTCCCTTTAGATTCTGGATACAAACGGCGCAAAACCGTCTACAATCTTTACCACATTCTCAACCATTTCAACTTATTTGGCGGTGGCTACGGCCATCAAGCCAACCGCGCGATCGAGCAGATATGCACATATTCGTTCTAGGAGAAAGGATCTTTGGTTTCACAAGCACCGCAACCCAACCAACCATCACCAATCGTCACCGATGCCAAAATTTTAGGTCAGACCGCTACTTACAGGGTAAAACATCTGACCAGCGTGGCAGGGGAGCTGATTATCCCATGCATTCCCAGCTTTCTGGACTACTACGTCCAGCAGATCTCCGGGCTGTTCGTAGCGCTAGGCCAAACTTTTTCCGCCGATGAATTGGCCGATCTCAGAACGGCGATCGCCAAAAAATTAGAGGAGGGATTTAATGCCTCCCCCGATTCTAAACTGGCCTTTCGATATGAATTAGCTAATCTCGAATTAGGTCTAAATGGGGGATTACAGCTCAGCGTCAACCTCCGCACGCCAACCACAGAAGAGACATATGAAGAATGGACGAAAACGCGGGAGGGGCCTTTATTTGGCAGTCATCCCGATGCCAAAGTGATGGCGGTTATCAAAGAATTAGGCGATCCTGCCAATGCCCCTATTCTCGATGTGGGTGCGGGCACCGGTCGCAATGCCATACCCCTGGCGAAGCTGGGCTTTCCCGTGGATGCCCTGGAGTTAGCGCCAGCATTTGCCACGCGCCTGAGTAACATGGCGGTCGCGGGCGACCTATCCATTAACACAATTACAGGCAACGTCATCGATCCCAACATCCCACTGAAGTCATCGCATTACAAGCTCGCGATCGCGTCGGAAATAGTTTCTCATTTCCGCAACTTAGAACAGGTGCGTCAGTTCCTCGTCCGCATGTGCGATGCGATTCAACCTGGTGGATTGCTGTTATTCAGCTCTTTCCTGGGATTGCCGGGTTATGAACCAACCACGTCCGTGCGCGAACTATCTCAAGTTCAATGGTCTTTCATCATCACGCCTAAAGAGATGCTAGGGGTGATGGCTGGTCTACCACTACAGGTACTTTCTAACGAGTCGGTTTTCCTCTACGAACAGGAACATCTACCAGCAGAAGCATGGCCGCCAACCAAATGGTTCCAAAATTGGGCTATAGGGAAGGATGTATTCCTCGCCGATCGAGAAGCACCAATTTCCCTACGTTGGGTTCTCTGTCGCCGCACGTAGGGATAGGAGAATTTCAAACTCCTTTAAAGCCAACTTCCATATCCATCGCGATCGCCACGGGCATGCGTGTAGCGGCGCGATCGCTCATGCGCGATATGCCAATTTGCCCCAGTACGATGCCGAGCAAAATTAAACTGCCGCCAATGTATTGAGCCATATTCGGCACCTCACCTAAAATAAAATAAGCGCCCAATATGCCTGCGATGGGGTTAAACGAGTTAGCGAGCGAAACCTCCGACGCTGTGGATTTCCTTAATCCCATAAACCATGCCAACTGACCCCCAACAACGATAACAGCACTGTAAACCAGCATCCATTGCCAGAGGAATGGAGAGAAGACATCCATGAAATGTTCCACTCCGTAGAGTTTGAGGACTACACAAAAGAAAACTAAAGTTCCAACTAACATTCTAAAAACGCTGAAAATACCTAATGGAATGCGACTGAGCTGCACTTTGCTGATAATTGCCGATACAGCTAGAGCTAGAGCCGCGATCGCGATCGCGAGTTCGCCTTTACCCAAACTAAAACCTACTTGTTGGAGTAAAACGGTAAGGGCTGCTCCCATAAACGCGGCGATCGCGCCAGCTACAACCCAGATGTTAACTTTAGCGCGAAGCAACCAGACGGACAGGGCAAGCGCGATCGGTGGTTCGATCCGCCCGATCAACACCACATTATTCACTGCAGTCAGCTCTAAACCTGAGAAAATCAAGGCAGGTGCTAAAGCCCCGCCCAGAAGCGCCACAATTGTTAATGCCATCCAGTCTTTCCAAGTTATGCGCTTTAACCGTTGGGCATTTAATTCGCGGTGATAAATTAAGATCAGAACTATTAGCGCGCACAGATTGCCGACGAACAAGCTATTGCAAAAAGAAATGGGATTTCTCCCTTCCACGAGATGTTGCGCGCCGAGGGTGTGGAGTTGGCGCGTTACGGCATTTGCCGCCCCAAAAATGAGCGTGGCGATTGCCAGATAAGCTCTGCTTGGGAATTGCATAATTAGAGTAATTAGTTTAGGCATAAGCCAGGAGAAGTGGAACGTTAGTTCTATTAAAGGCGATTACCATTAGCGATCGCTGAGAAGTAGATTTATCTTGCTTGCTGTTTTTTCTCAGCAAAAACTCAGATTTTAATTATGCGTATTTCATCATATATCTAACTACTACAGCTAAAGTTAAATATATAGCTATAGCCAATAGGTTTAGGATGGGGTGCAGGGGTTCCACCCCTGCGTGGGGGCACAGCCCCCACACCCCCTGTCCTAACAGATCTGTCTACGGCTATATTAGGAATAGAGAGAAACAGTAATCTATGCTTATCTAGCACCCTCACAGTTAAGAGTTGCGCAGACAGAACTCCCACTTTATTTTTCTTCAGCTTAGGGGGTGATGGTTTCAGTATATAGCGGTTTTCAGATGAAAACGAGAAGGGGGTTTGGGGGCGTTGCCCCCAAGAAGGGGTGGAACCCCTTCACCCCAAAAATAAAACCCGTTCTCAAGTGAAAACCGCTATATTTTGCTAAACGTGGATCGCCTGAGGAACAATTCGAGATACTTAATGCAAGCAATGTAATGATATGTTGACAAGGTATGGGAGAAAAATTTATCGGATTAAATATTGGTTGCTCCGTTACCTTAAACAGCTACCATTACAGATTTCATTGCCAATAGGGATATCGATCGTTACTATTTTAGGAACGGTAACTGTGGTTGGCTACGTTCACTGGGAAATGCAAATCCTGATGCATGCAAGTCAGACACATAGTTCATCTGCTAGAATAGCGGAGATGAACAAAAGGATCTCCCAAGCTAGCGCGCTTGCGATAATTGGTACGAGCGTAGGGAGCTTTTTCTATACCAAGTCAATACTAGCACTTCGCAGGGTCGATCGGATATCGACTGAATCAGTGCCGGAATCCAATCCCCAAGTTAGCTCAAAAACCTTACCGGATCGGCTAAAAACAATGGATAATGCCGATCGCAATGCTGACAATCGCATCTCCAGACTGCAAGAGCAACAGCAGCAGTTAATCGATATTATTTCCCATGAACTACGAACTCCACTCACAGTTGTGTATGGCTATCTACAAAGTGCATTACGACGCAGCAATAATCTTACCTCCGCTCAACGCAAAGGCTTAGAGATTGCGACGCAGGAAACAGATCGTACAATAAAATTACTCCAGGAATTATTAGAACAGGGACGGTTAGATAATGACTATACCGACTTCGATTGGGAAAATCTCGATCTGAATATATTAGTTATGGAGGTGGTAGAGATGGTGCGCGACTCACCGATGCCGATGCCGAGTATTACGCTTGAGGTATTTAACTCGCCAATTACGATCGCGGGTGATCGCACGAGACTCAAGCAGGCAGTCATGTGGATAATCGATTACATGCTCGATCGGTCTAACCCACAATCCGATATCTCGATCGGGCTGGATCTGAAAGGCAATCGAGCTATCCTCCAAATTAGCGATCGCAGTCGCGATATTCCATTAGAAGAACAGGCGAACCTGTTTGACCGCTTTTACCGCATCAATGTTGCTCGACCTGCTGCCGCCTCTGGCGGCGATCGCAGTTTGGCAACAGCTAAAATGTCGATTGAGGGAATGAACGGAACGATTGCAGTGCGATCGCGTTGCGGTGAAGGCAGTACGTTCACAATTAGTTTACCAGCCGTAGTTTAGGGCTAAGTTAAGAACACTATGACCAGTCATATTCTCTTAGTTGAAGACGAAGTTAAACTCGCTCGATTTGTCGAACTAGAGTTAAGCTGTGAGGGATACCGCATCAGCGTCGCTCACGATGGGTTAACGGGGCTGATGATGGCACGAGAATCATCTCCCGATTTGCTCGTACTGGACTGGATGCTACCTGGCTTGACCGGATTAGAAGTCTGCCGTCGTTTGCGCGCTACGGGTAGCGACGTACCAGTCATTCTCTTAACCGCAAAAGATGAAATTAGCGATCGCGTTGCCGGTCTTGATGCTGGGGCTGATGATTATGTCGTGAAGCCCTTTAGCATTGAGGAACTGCTGGCGAGAATCCGCGCCCATCTACGGCGCACCCACGAACCGGATCGAGATATCTTGGAATTTGAGGACTTAACTCTGAATCGACGCACGCGCATGGTGCATCGAGGGGAAAGAGAAATCGAATTGACAGCGAAGGAGTTCGATCTGCTGGAATATTTAATGACAAATCCGCGCCAGGTCATGACCCGCGACCAAATTTTAGAGAAAGTTTGGGGATATGACTTTATGGGCGACTCCAATATCATCGAAGTCTATATCCGCTATTTGCGCCTCAAGTTGGAAGCAAATAATGAGAAGCGCCTGGTTCACACCGTTCGCAGCGTTGGATACGTACTGCGGACTTGAACTCTTCTCCAATTCCTCCTTTTCTCAAAAAGGAGAAAAGGGCAGCTTCTGCACTGATGCCCGGAATTATAGCGTTTTTCAATTGAGAACAGGTTTTATTGACGGGGTGAAGGGGTAGAACCCCTTCTTGGGGGCAACGCCCCCAAACCCCCTTCTCGTTTTCATCTGAAAACCGCTATAACCTGGCGATCGCTCGTCGCTTTGCTGCTCGCCCAGCGATTATTTCCTGCGACAGATTTACAATACTTAACAAAACTTGACATAATTTTCGCAAGCTTAGAAACGAACGGCAGGAAGTTTATGACCACCAATATTGCTACTAACTCAACCACCAGCACAACCATCAACAAGATTAATCTGGACGAACTCAACGTCAATCCATCCGGTCAGGGCGTATTTGGTTTCAGTAACTTTGCCGAAATCTGGAACGGTCGGATGGCCATGCTTGGATTCCTGGCAGCACTAGCTAGCGAAGTAGTAACTGGCAAGGGAATTTTGGGGCAAATTGGTATTAACACCACAGGTGGCGGCATTTTAGTCGCCTTGTTCCTCACTGGCTTCACCGTTGCCACTACGCTTGGCTACTATGCCGTGAAACTCAACCAAGTTAAGGGCAATGAGCCAAAGAATCAATAGAACTTATACCAAATCCTGGTTTGCTAACCCCTTTTTACTTGAAGTCCGCGCAGGCAGATTTTGTTTGTGCAGCCGCGACTGCCAGTCGCCAGCCAATAAGGGGTAATTAATGCGGATTTGGTATTGCCCGACATGGTGTAGGGCAGGTTTGATTGTGGATTGTTAGATCGATCGCACAGATCGTGCGATCGCGATCGCATACAGCAGGTCAGAATGCGGTCAATATATATATCGAGATAGAGCATTCAAGATTACCCCTGGCAACTCTAGCCAGGGATTTTTTTTGAGTTATAGCTGTCACCGCCGGGTTTAGGAGGGGGTGCGGGAGTGGAACGCGGCTTCGGAATTTGTCCAAATCGCTCTTTCTTTTTATTCTTCATGAATAATGCGGGTTCTTTACGATTTCATTACCTTTTCCTTACTGGTTACTTACTATCTTTTGTTAGTCTGAGGTCATCGCTGAGTCTTAGGGGTGCAAAATTCTAAGTTTTGTCGCCTTAGTACCCCTACGACTGTGTCGCTGAATTATTTAACTTAATATTATTCTATGTTGCAATTATGTCTAACATGACTTCAGGAGCTTCCAAAGCTCGTTCTATTTCAGTGTGGCAGGAAGATCGTGAGGGAACCATCTTTACGGATAGTCAGAGTCTGGCTAAGGGTTCTCCTCTAAAAATTTTAGACGAGCTTTGTCGCGATCGAGTAACTGGGCTGGTTCGCTTAAACAGCGATCGGATTAGTTGGATCGTGCGGTTAGAGAATGGCATGGTGACCTATGTCAATAATTCAGCTGAACCATTTGAGCGCCTGCTTGGTAATTTATCTCGTTTGAGATTGGAAGTTCCATGTTTAACTAAGGAACTGTTTTCTGAGCTACGCTCCATGTTTAAGCATGTTTCCCATCCTATTAACCAGGATACTGGCAATCCCAGCTTCCAAACTAATGATTATTCAGCCCTGTGCTGGTTAGTAACTCATCAATATCTCACGGATGATCGCGCATCTTTAGTTATTCAAGGCTTAGTATTAGAATCCATCGAGCCTCTATTTTGGTTAGAAGAAGTCAGCTATGAATATATTAGCCAGATTGGTAGTCCACTCACGCTTTGCAGGCTAGATTTCACCAACCTGGCAATGCAATGCTTCCAAAGATTGACTTATTGGCAGCTACTCTCACCTCACATCCAGTCAGTATATCAACGTCCCTACTTTTTTGGGCCAACCGAGCAGCAAAAGAAGCTACTGCCCGAGCTACAGTTGCATCAAAAATTTAGCTCCATTCTGCATGGCTTTAGCTTTAGACATCTAGCTACCTTGTTGAAAAAAGACGAACTGAAACTAGCTGCCAGTTTAATACCTTTCATTACTGAGGAAATAATAGTTTTAAGGGATCCCGAAGAACCTTTCGATCGCCTACCCAAAATCCCATCTACTATCCCACATGCATTCCAAGAATTTGCACTTCGGTTGATTAATGGTGGTCGAGGTGAAGAGAATAGCGATCGCGAAGAACCCCTGACACCAGAGTTAGATACTGCGATCGGTCAAACTCCTACGTATAAGGTTGTTTGTGTAGACGACAGCCCCGCAGTACTTAGAGAGATCCATCGCTTCCTAGATGATAACGATTTTGAGGTATTTTCATTTGAAGATCCGCGCAAAGCGATGGTACAAATTCAAAAGATTAAGCCCGACCTCATTTTGCTAGACATAATGATGCCTCAGATTAATGGTCACGATCTTTGCAAGTTTCTACGCAAGAATCCTGCCTTAAAGCAGACACCCATTGTGATGATTACGGGGAATCTGATGGATCGCGCTAAGGCAAGTCTAGCTGGTGCTACGGATTATCTGCCGAAGCCTTTTAGCCAGGCTGAACTGTTACGAAAGACTTTAAGCTTGCTGAGCTAGGTCTGGCGATCGAATATCCCATTGTCGCCGCCAGTTAAACCATCTCTCTAGCCATCTTTGTTTGCGGAGATTGCGGCTGTAAATCTGTTCGTCTAGTTTGACTGCCAATTGGGCGATCGGGCTTGGTACTGCATCCGACAGGCGCGATAGTTGGTAGATATTTAGTTTTGAGTGCATGGCGATCGCAACTGTTTCAATCAGAGAAATCGCATTACTCCCAACCGCATGCGCTCCGACAATTTTGCCATTGTGCCGACAGAGCAACTTGTACGATCCAGGATTTTCTCCATCAGTCTGGTGTAAAACATATAAATCCTGACCGTATTGCAATCTTGCCTCAATTTCATTCATGCCTACACTGGCATTGGGGGGTGACATGGCGATCGCCTGCGGTACCATTGCTCGATCTTGTTTTGCAACTTTGGCGATGGGCAGAAATAGGGTATTTGTGAGAATGGTATGTATATCCGTGCGATGTTGGCAAATATAGATGCGACGATTTGTAGTTTGTCGCTTGCGATTTACGCGGATCTCGCCCACTGAAAAAGAGATGCCCGCACGCGCCAGATTGAGCTGATTTTCCCAACGATCGTAGGGAGCTTGCAGATAGTTGAGATGCCATGAGGGCAGTAGAATCTGTTCGTAGCGAAAGGTAAGATCGCCCGCCCACACCTGATAGGTAGAGCGCTCTAGCTTGGTAACGGCGGTAATGCGCGTAGAGGTGTAAATCTTTGCTCCATCAACTTCCAATTGTGCCTGTAAGATTCTGGCAATCTCCACATCCAGATCGGCCAGGATATGGGGGCCATCTGTGAATAGAGCAACCTGATATCCCAGGCGACAGAGGATTTGGGCGATCGTGCAATCGATCGCTCTACCACCAATGACAGCTACTTGTTTTGGTAATTTATCCAGATGCAGCAAATGCTCGTAGGTTAATGGCGCAATCTCATCCAATCCCATAATCTGACGTAATTGCGGCGGGCGATCGCCAGCGATCGCAAAAGCTCGCGCCCGGATGTCTCGCGATGATGGAGCGGCGGTGGTAAAGGTAGCGCGATCGCTAAATTGTCCCGTTCCCAAAATTACATCCACACCTAGTGCCTGTAAGAATTCCAGTCGATTGTAGGCATACAGGTCTTGCTGAGTGCGGGCGATCGCTTGAGGAAATTGCTCGGGCGGCGTGCGATCGCGCAACATTTGCCCCAAGCAAGCCAGGAGATGCTCGAATTCGAGAGCGCTGGCTTCAGTCACTAATGCGACTCTTGCCTTGAGTTGCGCGGCTCGCTGTGCCAACAACACAGCTTTTTCACCATTACCAATAATCGCCAGATCGTAATCGACAGCCATAATTAATTTACTTAACCTATGCGGATTATGCGGATTATGTTCCTCGCCCCTAACCCGTCTCCCTGAGGGAGAGGGAAAACCATGTCGGGGGCTGCGCCCCTGCGACCCCATCGGTTATCTCTATCCCAACCCCCAACGAATTTTACGCCATAACCGTTCGTATTGCGCCGTAGTTTCTGGGGAGAGGGGCAGGAGGGTTTCGCTGTTGGCGATCGCCTCGGGCTGCGGAAATTTTAGCGGATTAGCTTTGACGCTAGCAGGTATTTTGGCTAAATCTGTAATTGGCGTGGTGCCATCCGTAAGCGCGGTAATCTGAGCCGCAATTTCTGGTTGCAAGCAAAAGTCAATCCACTGGCGCACAAAGTCAAGGTTTTGCGGTCGCGTTTCCTGCAACAGCTTTTGCTTGGGCAATACCCATAGATCGGCCCAGAGCGCAGTCCCTTCCTTGGGGACAACTACTTTAATTTGTGGTTCTTGTTGCAAGGCACGGCGCATATCCTGCGACCAACCCACCGCCACCCAGGTATCCTCAATCATGAGGGGTTGGAGGTAAGTATCGGAGGAATAGAAGCGCGTTTGGGCATTGAGTGCGGTTAACTCGGACTCCAAACTTTGTACCGCATTTAGATCGGCAGTTTGATAGGCTTTACCGAGTTTCTTGAGCGCGATGCCAATTACCTCGCGGGCATCGTCTGGCAAACTCAGCTTTTGCCGCAGCTCCGGTCGCCACAGGTCTGCCCAACTGGTAATTTCAAAGGGGATCTTATCGGTACGATAGGCAATTACGGTCGTGCCCCAACGGTACGGCACGGCCCATACTTTTTGAGGTTCGCGGGTAAGCAGGCTTTGCCATTTCCGATCCAGGGGTTGGGGTGACTGGACAATTTCGGCCAGGTCGGATGGTGCCAGCTTTTTTAAGATCTGGCGATCGCGGGTGACGCTATTTTTCCATTTGACATCGAGATTTTGCCATTGGGGAATCTGGGCTAGTTCTTGTTCTGAAAACGGTCGGATCAGCGATTGGTCGATTGCCATGTTGAGCCAACCGTCGCTCAAGCTCATGACATCGGGAATATTATTGGCATCCTGGCTTTTATTAATTTCCTGGAGTGCTTTCCACAGTTCGGGTGGAGTTCTGGCAGCGACAAATTCGACGGGCTTACCAAATTTTTTCTCAAATTGTTCGACGATCTTGCTGGGTATGGAGCCGGACAAGCCCACAATTCTCAGTCGCTGCGGGTCGGCAAATAGACTGCATCCACCGCTGCCTAAACCCAAAGTTACAGCCCCTAAGCCCCATATCACCTGTCGTCGTTGCATTATCTTTGTGTTGACGTTGCCATATTCTCAAACCATGTAAATCGCGGCTCGAATAGTAATTTCACGGTGCCGACGGGGCCATTTCTGTGTTTAGCAATAATAACCTCCGCCACGCCGCGATCGGCACTATCGGGGTTGTAATATTCATCGCGATACAAGTTAATCACTAAATCTGCATCCTGTTCGATCGAGTTATGCAGAACAATATTGTTGCCAATGAAATTATGCAGTCTCTCAACCGTAAGATCGTAGACTGCTTCCTCACCATCAGGTTCTATAGATAGGATCTCATCCCAATAAATGTCACTGGTTGCTAACCTGGCTATTGCCTCAGATTTAACAACTTCAGCCAGTCTTGTTGCCCTCTCCCTGCTCGTATTTTGTCGATAAAGACTGGTTCCGCAATATGCATTCCCTAGTTGAGCCTGCATTTGGCGTTGTGTAAGATTATTGTTTTGCATAGCCGGTATGGCATATATCTGCCAAATATCATTTGGTATGACATCTCTATTCGTATTTTCAAACTTACTTCTAATGTAATTAGAGATTTCTTGTAAGCTTGCCTGTTTGTATTTCCCGACAGCTCCAATCAAATCGATGAATTTTGATGCGTCTGTTTTACCACTTATAGCTACCTGATATTGATCTCTCCCCTTGTCTTTTTGTGAAAGTATTCCAATTCTGGCATTGATGCCAAGATGTAGTAATAGCGACTGCACATCACTTGCTAGCCTTGCGCTGCTAGAAGAATAATAGATCGAAAAGTAATTTCTATTCTTGCTCAGTCTGATACAACCATCTGTACTCCACAAGTGACGCAAGAAAATTGCGATCGCTTCTTGAGGTTGCTCGAATACTTGACTGGGAACAAATTTTTCGTGGGATCTAAGTCCAAAAACTCCTAGGTTTTCTAACCATTTGGCAATAGGGTTTTTAACGTTATGAGTTAAGTGATAACTAGCAGATAGATAGACTTGATACCAATTTCGCTCAAACTTAATGCGAGGTTCAATAGCATCTCCAAATACTTGAATTGCTAAGTTTTGCACAATTTCTGCCAAGTCATGCTCTTTAGTAGTGTACTGAATAGAATGACGGGGGAGGGTGCAGCCATCGCCGATTAAATGACCAAGTAGAGCGAGTTCGCTATCGCTCATAAGTTGCAGGGTAGAGCTAGGAATATGGCGGGGTAGAGCCAGGCGATCGCCAAGTTGCAATTCGTCTAAGCGCTTCCAGCCATGAATTGTCAAAAATCTGTGATTGCCAGTCGCTTTAACATTCCTACCCAGTCGAGTTGTAAGCGTGTAGACAGGCTTAATGCCAGTACAAAAAGCTTTACTAACAATAGCTTTTTCTAACTTCAAGCTGGTTTCATCGATCGCCCAAACAGCAAAGCCAGAGCGATCGACTAAATCTCGAATTGGCACTCGAGCGCTACTGTCCGCCAGAGCAATCAGGGTATCTCCACTCACGCAACCTGATTCTCTTAGATCGGAGAGCATGGGGCGCTTGTTGGTTCTAGCTTCTACGCCGCGACTGAGTTGCGAAAGCGCAATTACGGGTACCTGTAGCTCCCGTGCTAAACCTTTGAGCGATCGCGTGATGCGAGATAACTCCTGCACGCGGTTGTCGGAGCCGGAACCCTCCATTAATTGCAAATAATCGATCAAAATGAGACCGAGCGCGCCGCCTTTTTCGGACTGCAATCTGCGGGCTTTAGAGCGCAACTCCATAATCGATGGATTGGCGGCATCGTCAATAAAAATTGGCAGATCGGAAAGAGTGCCGATCGCATTGGCGATCGTGCCCCATTCATGTTCGCTAATTTGCCCAGATCGCAACCGACTGCTATCGATCTTCGAAGCATTCGCCAACAAACGATAGACGAGCTGCTCCTTCGACATTTCCAGACTAAAGATCGCTACGGGCAGTTTGTGTAAACTCGCCATTTTATAGGCGGTAGCCAAACTAAATGCCGTGTTGTGGACGCAAATATCGTTAGCAACAAAATTATGGGTTTCAGGAATTGTCAGATCGTAGACCTGTTTCATCCCCACAGGTTCAATCTCAACAATTTCATCCCAATAAATATCACTAACTGCAAGGTTCTGCAATTCGTCATTTTCTAAAGCCATCGCAAGTGTCAACAAACGATCGCGAGTAGGAGCGCGTACCCCAACATGAATGTTGGATTCACCTCTAATACCAGCGCGACGTGCCAGATTTATCCATGATTCCTTGCCTTTAGCAACTGCAATTTGTTCCCAAATTCCGATTGGGATTAGATCGCAGTTCGTTTGATATTTGCGATCGCCTAAGGCATCCTGTACTTTCTCTAAATTTGCCTCTTTGCCGAAGATACCTATTTCAGAGATAAAAGTTTTAATTGAAATTGCATCGGTGATATCAAGTTGCCATGCCTGATTTAGCTGGGATTTGTACTTTACCGCCCGCTTTTTCAGCCGCGCCACAATTCCAAACCTGAGGAGTAAATGCTGAATCTGACGTGCTAGCTTTTCACTGACTGAAGCATAGCCTAGTTGTGACTGACCGCTAGCCAGAACGCAAGCCCAGCCATCAGTGGCAAATAGGCGGTTTAGAAAGAGAGCAAGTTGCGATCGCTCCAGTTTGAATATAATTTCCGGCACGAACTTAGCATGAGAATTTTTGCCCCATAGCCCTAGTTTTCGGAGCCAGATCGTGAGGTAATTTGGCTGTCCTCGGAGATCGACAGAGACGCATAAACTAGTTGCACGGGTGCTATTTGATTCATCTAAGCGAACTTTTAGCTTGGCAAATTCCCGTACAGCATTCGTAAAATCCTGTAGTAGGAGAGGATTAGTATTAGTAAATTCTGGAGTGGTATCAGTTAAGCAGCCATCCCCTAGCAAATAGCCCAGTAATTTAACTTCGCATTCTCGCAGTCGCTCTTGACCAAATATCGCTAGCCTGCGCGGTACAGCAATTTTGTCACCGGATCGCAGGTCAGACAACGCTCTCCATCCATTAATAGTTAAGTAAGGGTGAGTCAGCGTTGATGCGATACACCTACCCAACCTGGTGGTAACGCGGAAAGCAGGCTTAATACCATCATCGACATAGGCAGAAGGCTGGGTAAGCCCAAACCGCCAGTTAGGTTTGAGCGTAAATAACTCCGCTTGACGGCGGTGGTAAAGATCGGCGATCCTGGCGATGCTACCATCAGCCAGGACAATTTCGCTATCTGCAACCAAACACTTGCCCATCGATGGCCTGCCCGCAATGATGATCAAATCGGAGCGCTGAAAGCCCTGAGTCATGGAATCGAGATCGTAAAAACCAGTAGCCAGACCAGGATAGTTGGTGCCGGAAGTACTGAGGTTATAGCGATTTTCTAGCTCTTGGAAAGTTTTAGTGAGGATGTCACCAGCCAGGGTCAGCCCCTGCTGCGCGCGCGATTGAGTGACGGCAAATATTTTTTGCTCGGCTAAATCGAGCGCTTGGGGCAGTTCGACACTGGTGTCGTAGCTAATATTGACAGTTTCCCGACCCGCTTCCGCCAGACGACGGCGCATGTATTTTTCCGCGACGAGCTGGGCGTAATAGTCAACATTAATGGCGCTGACCGTGCGATCGCAAAGCTGCACGATCTTGCTTTGTCCGCCGACTTTCTCCAGCAGCTCGCGATCGCTCAACCAGGTGGTAACGCTCATCATGTCCGTCGGATTGGACTGACCGTGCAGTTGCAGGCAGGCGCGAAAAATTTCCTGATGCGCCACGACGTAAAACATTTCGGGCTGCAACAGGTCGATCACGCGACTGATGGCTTCTGGATCGAGCAGGACACCCCCCAGAATTGCCTCTTCCGCTTCAATATTCTGAGGTGGCAGGCGATCGCCTACTCCTTCAAACTCATTGGCCATACTTAAAAAGCTAATAGCTAATAGCTGATATAGCTGTAGACAGATCGGTTATTACAGGGGGTGTGGGGTCTGCGCCCCCACGCAGGGGTGGAACCCCTGCACCCTACCCTAAGCTTGCTGGCTATAGCTTTAGCTAATTTATTCCGGTACGACTTCTAGCTTAATCGTGGCAGTCACCTCAGCATGCAACTTGATGTCAATGTCATAGTTACCGATCTTTTTGATATCAGGTACGGAAATATCGCGGCGATCGATTTCCATCATGGCTTTTTGGGCGATCAGTTGCGCTACTTCGCGATCGGTAACGGTACCGAAAATGCTATTGCCTTCGCCCACCGCCTTTTTGATGATAAAGCCGCCAATCGTGCTTAGTGCCACTTTTTTGCTTTCTGCTTCCTGGCGGATAGCAAGTAAGCGTTGGCGCTCTGCTTCCTTGCGTCGTTCTACTTCTTGAACTACTCCTGGTGTAGCGCGTACGGCGAATCCTTTAGGAATCAGGTAGTTTTGGGCGTAGCCAGGCGCAACACCTACTAAATCTCCTATTTTTCCTAGTTTTTTCACTTCCTTGGTCAGCATTACCTGAACATCGCTCTTTGACATGGTTTGTCTATTCCTTATCCTTGCAGTTTTGGGTCAATGAAGGCTAAATTAAGATTTGTTTAAGTATTAATTTACTTAGTGCTGGGGTTAGCAGCTTTAACCAGAATTTCTAGTATATCGAAAAAACGTGATCCACAAAACTCAGATACAGAAAGCGCGATCGCGGCAGCTCTGGCGGCTAGTATCTTTAATTTGCTTAGGTTCAAGTTTAGCCGTTCTGCCAGCTTGCAATTTTAACAGCCCAGCTAAGCCGTTTAGCAGCGAAGTCAACCCTACAGACTCGGTTGCCAAAGTTACCGAAGTTAAGAGTCGTCCGGTATGGATTCGTTTTCTTAATGCCGATAGCGAACAATCTGCTACGGTCGGAACCTCGGTCAAACCTGGTGAGGTCATTCGCACCGAAGAGGCGGCGCGCGTCCAAATTCACCTGCTCAGCGGCGACCTGGTTCGCGTTGAGGGTGAATCATCGTTGAAGATCGCTAAAAAAGATACTGTCAATCTTGATAAGGGGCAATTACTTGCCTGGTCAGCCCCCGATCGCTCCTCTCCCACGCAGATCGAAACTCCTTTTGGCATTGTTTCCTTGAAAAACACAACTGTATTCATCGATATTCCGAAGGATGCCGCCAAAGATAGAGTTATTCTGGCTTTACAGGGTAATGTCGAAGTCAAACTTAATAGTGGCTCCGTGCCCATTAACCTCAAACAAGGGCAAGAGCTGACAATTAAGTCAGATGGCACGGTCTCAAAACCCAAAGACCTTGATGTGGCAGCGGTTGAAAAGAAATTCGCCAAGAGCAGGTTGATCTATGGCTTTGATAGTCGTTTAGAGAGCTTAGCGGCGATCGAGTCGCGCTATACAAT
Organism: Pseudanabaena sp. PCC 6802; assembly: GCF_000332175.1. Lineage (NCBI taxonomy): Bacteria > Bacillati > Cyanobacteriota > Cyanophyceae > Pseudanabaenales > Pseudanabaenaceae > Portococcus > Portococcus stanieri. Next base: position 1,518,486 of record NZ_KB235914.1, read on the forward strand.
CTCCTCCAATACAACTGAAACTGATAAAGTCCCCTACAGTAGAAAGAAGAAGACAGCACCTGCTCCAGCCAATAATCCACCACAAGCTAGTAACACTCCTCAAGAGACTGCTCCTGAGCCCTACAGACCGCCAGCGCGGTACGAAGCTCCCAGAAGAGATCCCGAACCGCCCCCGCAAACCACCACTCGTCGCTCTGATCCAGAGCCACAAGCTGACCCGCTAGCCGTACCGCGCCGCGCCGAACCAGCCGCACCACAAGCGGCAGAACCACCACCTCAGCCAGTTCAACCTGAGGTAGCTCCGGCTCCTCTAGAACCACCGCCTCTACCAGTTCAACCCGAGGCTCCGCCACCGCAGGCAGCTCCCACACCAGCACCCGAAGAACCCAGGACACCTTAGTCTATGGCTGACGATATGCGCTTAGAGCGATCAGCACCTCACGAAATACGCTTTGCCAATCTCCAGCGCGGGGTTGGCGAAATAAGCGCATGGTATGAGGATACCAAGGACTATCCTGGCGCTCTAGCAACCAGCGCCAATCAGATGCAAAGGGAAGCAATACCCAGGTTGGTTTACCCATTGCGCCTGCTAGATGCACTATAGATGTGTCCACAGAAATCACCAGATCTAGTCGATCTATCATCGCCGCCGTGTCGGCAAAGTCGTCGATGCGATCGCTGAGGTCGGTAATAATTTGCGCGTCAGGCTCGTCGCTGAGATAGTCGTACAAGTCCGCCACATCCTTTCCCACCTGAAGGCTGTAAAAGCTAACTCCAGGCACTCTCAAAAGTTCGACAAAATAAGCAAGGGGACACGATCTTTTTTTATAGTCCTTAAGCAGAGCGATCGTTTCATCCTTATAGCCACTTGCCCAAGTAATTCCTACTTTGATGCGATCGGAGTAGAAAATCTGTAGATGAGGATAATCGTCGGGATGTGACTTGGGAAGTGCCTGAAGATAAGGGATTTGATTGGGAACTGTTGCTAAGGTGGTGCCGAGAATTCTTGGCAGGCTCATAAAGTGCGCGTAAACATCAAACGCTGGCAACTCTGAGCTTGTTTCTACTAGTTGCTCAATGCGATCGCAGGTCGAAAACAATTTCATGAGGGCGGCAGGACACTGTACGACGATCCGTCCACCGCATGCAGCCACCAATGGCACGTAGCGCACGAATTGAATCATGTCACCAAAGCCCTGCTCCGCTACGAGCAAAATTGTCTTACCCACCAAAGACGAGCCATCCCAAAGCGGTTGGGTAAAACCAGGTGGCGACATAAAGTCGCTCTCCCAACGATATTCGTATTCCACCCATCCTCGTTCGAAATCGCCCAATTTTAACAAAGCTAATGCCTTATTCCAGCGGGCATTGACATGATTTGGATTAATTGCGATAGCTTTGTCATAGCAGGCGATCGCATTCTCCACCTGATTCTGTACGTAGAGAATCAACCCGAGGTTATTGTGCGCCTCTGGGAATTCTGGATTCAGCGCCAGAGCTTTATGACAATACTCCAAAGCTTTTTTAAGATTGCCAGTCAGAAACGAGGTATTCGCTAAGTTGCAATAAGCACCGGCAAATTCTGGCTTTAGCTCGATCGATGTTTGCAAACATTTTATCGCCTCCTCATACTCGCCTTTTTGCGCTAGGGCATCCCCGAGGTTGCACCAGACCTCTGCTTGATGGGCATTTAATCTCAGTGCTGTGCGGTAAGTAGTGATCGCGCGCTCGTGTTGGCGCAGTTTCATATACGCTAACCCCAATCCCTCATGAGCTTTAGCATATTTAGGATCGAGAGCGATCGCGCCCTGGTAAGCCGTCACCGCGCGCTCGTATTCACCTTGTTGTGTCAGGACATTACCTAAGTTAAAACTAGCTTGGGCATCATGGGAGTCTAGCTCCAGGACGCGTTGGTAGCTGGTCGCAGATGCTTCTAAATTGCCCAGATCGCGGAAGATGCACCCCAAATCGAAATAGGCGTTTGGATCGTCAGGACGCAATTGCAGTACTATGTTGTAGGTTTGGATTGCCTTCTCAAAGTTGCCCTGTTGCGCGAGACTGCTAGCCAGCATAAATAGAAATTCCACCTTTTGGGGTTCCAAGTTAACTGCCTGCTCGTAGGCAGCGATCGCTGCGTCTAGCTGCCCCAATTCCCGCAGCACGTTACCCAACCCATAATGAGCCAGCGCAGAGTCTCGGTCAATTGCCAAACCACGTCGGTAACTTTGCACTGCTGCTTCGAGTTGGCTCAGTTTGCGAAAAGTCACGCCCAAATTAAAATAAGCATTGGCATGTTGAGGATTCAGAGCGATCGCCCTCTGATAGCTCGCAACTGCCTCATTCAGCTTGCCACGAGCAACCAGTGAATTAGCTATATTAAACTGTGCATCAGCGTCGTCCATATCTCTGCTCTACTTTCCCAGATCTACCTAACCTAACAAGCCATGCTCGTCAATTTTCTCATCGTCGGCACCCAAAAAGGAGGGACGACCGCATTAGCTCAGTTTCTATCAAACCACCCCCAGATTTGTATAGCCCCCGCCAAAGAGGTTCACTTCTTCGACTACGACCAAAACTATCAAACCACTCACCCTACCTGGCTGGGCGTTCCACCTCATCTCCTGCCCCCAGTTAAGCATTTGCGCAATAATCTTGGTACCAAGCCCAGGCATTCCGCGCAAATGCTTAACCCCTCCGATCCTTCCGATATCCCCGATATTTGCGATATCCCCAACCCCCAACCCCCAACCCCCACGGATCGCTACCACAGCTTCTTCCCCAACTACACCAACCAACCTGCCGTCGGCGAAGCAACTCCCATCTACATGTATTTCCCCTGGATTGCCGATCGCATTAAAGCCTACAATCCCAACATGAAGCTGATCGTTCTGCTGCGCCATCCCGTAGAACGCGCCTACTCTCACTACCAAATGGAACGAGCTAGAGGTTGGGAGTGGCTGCCTTTTCCTTTAGCAATCCGCTTTGAAGCATTGCGGTTGCGCATCGCTAAGATCGCAGAGAAATATGACAAGCCAGAGCGATCGGGGTTAAGAACCCATTCCTATAGCGATCGCGGCTTTTATGCGCGACAAATCCACCACTTGCTACGCTATTTTCCCAGAGAGCAAATGCTCGTACTCCTCAACGAAGACCTCCAGAAACACCACCACCAAACCCTGAAGCGCGTCTATCAATTTCTCAATGTTGACAGTAATATCATCCCTCCCGAGCCAGAGCGAGTCTTAAGCGGTAACTATCAACCCATGTCTCAACGAGATAGAAATTATCTACTGCGACTATACGATCGCGAAGTCGATACCCTGGCTAAATTCTTAGAATTAGATTTAAGCGATTGGAAGACCTGAACGCTTTGGGGTAGGGGATTATAAGCGATCGTAACTTGGATCTGTAAACTGCTGAAACCTGCAACATTTAAAGGTTAAGGTTATGTTATCTTGACAATGCAAGGTGGTAAGTTCTCAGTTTAAAAACATGTTCTAGGTACGCTTACAGGTACCCGTACAAATATCTCCTGGCGGCAACAACGCAACGGAATTGTCGTCTTAGTAGGTAATGTGCGAATGGATAAAGTGCGAAATAGAAGACCAGGCAGAACTTGTGAACTCAAAAATTGAGAGGAAGGGCAACTAAAATGGCAATTTTTATAGGAACCGACGCTAACGACAGTTATTTAGCAACTACCGAAGGCGATAACGCTAGAGGTGCCAGAGGCAATGACACTCTGATCGGCAACAGCGGCAGAGATACGCTCAATGGCAATGCGGACAACGACCTTTTGTTTGCAGATAGCTTAACTCAAACCGCAGGTGGCAACGACAGCCTTTTTGGCGGTCAAGGGGCTGACACCCTGGTAGGCGCTCGTTTTGGCTTCAGTGCTGACAGCCTCGGCGGTAACAGAGGCGAAGATTTGCTGATCGCTTCTACCAATGGTGGTAACACCCTGTTTGGCGGTCAAGGTAATGACACGATCTACGGTAGTGTCGCCAACTCCAACACCATGAACGGTGACATTGGCGATGATGTGGTAATTGCTGGTAACGGTAGCGATCGCATGTTGGGTGCGGATGGCAACGACACCCTAATAGGCGGCGCGGGCAGCAACGATATGTTTGGTGGGACTGGCAACGACCAGTTCCAATTCTTCACCGCTGTACCGCAAGATCTGGTTGCGTTTACGGGCGCGGAACAAGTAGTCAGAAGTAGAGGTGGCTTCGGTGGTTCTGACACCATCTTCGACTTCTCTACCGGCGACACAATTTCCATTTCCCAACTAGACCGCAATGCTACGGTTAGCATCACTACCAACTCAGCTGGGGCAGCGGTAATTACCATTGCCGGCACGGCTAGCGATGGCACGCCTGCCAACCAAACGATTACGGTTGTGGGTGCGAGCAGAGATGCACTATTGGCTCCTGGCGCGCAGTTATTCGCCATCAACGGCAGTTTCATCACTACCAATGACACGGTCAACTCTGGCGATACATCTGTCTTTACGGTTGGCAACGGTCAACCTGGGGGCAATATCAGAGGTAAGAGCCTGGTGGGCAGTCCTGTGGCAGATTCCTTTACGGATGACCCTGCCGCTGCCACTACCGCCGCTGGCATTCAGCTAGTCACGACTGTCAACGACGACACGCTAGCTGGTAATGAAGGCGACGACTTTATGTTTGGCAGTGCTGGCAATGACAGCATCAATGGTGGCGACAGTTCCCTCGATCCTTTGTCAGGCGATCGCAATAATACAGCTTCTGGAGTTGGCGATACCCTCATCGGCGGTCAAGGTTTTGATACGTTGACTGGTGGATCTGGTTCGGACAACTTCGTCCTCGATATCTTCCAACCTGGCATCATCGATACGATTACGGACTACAAACCCGTGACCGAATTTGACAACATCTTAATTAGTGCAGCGGGCTTTGGCGGTTCGCTGATCGCCGGACAGACTGCTTCTGGCGCAGCGCCTGCACAGTTCCAAGCCTTTCTTGGAGCAGGTGGTGTGGAAGGATCGAACTCTACGATCAATGCTGCAACGATTGGCACCTCAGCGTTTTACTACGACACCGTAGGCGGCGGTCTCTACTATGACGTTGATGGTGGTGGCACTGGTACGGTCTACACGCAGGTGGCCCAGATTAATCCTCAGTTTGGTAATGCCTTTGCGATTAATCAACTCGTAATCGTTGCTTAGTCAGGTAAGCGCACTGTCAAGTAGCTTTGCAGCTTAGATAGAAAAAGAGGTGGATCGTCACCACCTCTTTTTTATAGGTTTGAGCCTTCTTCCTTGTCCAAAAATGTCTAAATCCCCTTAGTTAAGAGATCGCTGGTTGATAGGGAATTGATGGCGCGATCGCTCTGTGTTTTAACTAATAACGTATCGCAAGCTGAATGAGAATTAAAAGGGCGATCGCTTCGCTGTTTTTAACTGGCAACAGATTGCTGGTTGATAGGGAATTAAAATCGCGATCGCTTTGTGATTTTTAACTGGCAACAGATCGCTGGTTGACAGAGAATCAATGGCGCGATCGCTTTGTTGATGGGATAGGGCGATCGCAAGCTAAGTGAGAATTAACGGCGCGATCGCCATGTAATTTTACTAGCAACAGATCGCTAGTTGGGAGAGAATTAAAAGGGCGATCGTTTTGTTGATGGGATGGAGCGATCGCGGCTGACAAAAAATGCGATTTCGAGGGTGCTCGCTTCAATAGCCGGGATCGTTATCGATTGACTCCACCTCGCAATGCAGGGCTATCATATTCTTTGCATTTACCCGCGCCTCCATTTTGTGTATAGTTTGGTGATATCAGTTTTCCATAGAGAATCAGGGGCTAAGTCAGTCGGCATTGACTTTATTAGATTTAGTCTAACCTCAGAGATAGAGCTTTCTATTTGATTTTTTGGGATCTGTAATCTTCTTTTCTCTAATTCCTCATTATAAAAGGAGAAATTTTGTTCGTTCCATCTTAATTCATTTTGCCATTCCAGCTTTCTTGTTAGTTTCTGTTTTGGAGCATTTAGTTCATATGTATAGTCGAGTAAGATAGCAAGTTTGTTCGCATTACCCCTACCAACAAATTGATAATTTGCCTTCAATTCATGCGTGTGATTCCCTGCAGAAAAAGCTTCGACATATCTCGTGGTCTCAATAAGGATGGGAACAAATCTACCATTGTGCCAGCCGAAAATAGTAAGAAGATCTTGACTGATGCCAGTACCCTTGGCTCCTTCAAGATCGTTAATTATCAAAAACACCCTTCCATCTCCAATTAAATCTTCGAAAGAAATCCTCGCACGACCATACCACGATGGAATTACAAATTCTGTCACTTTGTGAAATTCGCCGAGACCGTTGCGATCGTAGATGTTTAGTATCACTGAACGTTTATAAAAAGCTCTTTGCGTGTATACTCCTTCATGTTCTCGCTCTTCAATCACACAGTTTGTCAGCGCATTATTTTTTAGCTTGAGTATTTTGCACCCACCTTTCAAAGCCTCAGCTTCGTTTTTAAAGCTATTGGGGATTTTATTGTTTATAGGAGTTTTGTTCTTTACCTGACTATAGGTTTGCATTAGACCTCTTGCAGATTAGGTTGAGGTTGAGTTGCCAAAGAACCCCAAGATAGGAAAATATCAGGACATAGCAATAACGAAAAAGCGTCCTGATGATGAACTATATAATAGCGCAAACCCTACCTGCTGCACACTTTAAGCGTCGATTTGGTATCGAGACTAATACGTTCAAAGCAATTGTGAAAGTGCTTAAACCAGAGTGGCGAGCAACGCCAACACCTGGAGCCAAGCCTAAACTCGGACTAGAAGACCGCATATTGGTTGCCTTCGAGTATTGGCGGGAATATCGCACCTACTTTCACATCGCCACTAGTTGGGGCATCAGCGAGTCTACAGTTTGTCGAATAGTGCATTGGGTAGAGGAGACTTTAATCCGCTCACGTCGCTTTCGACTACCTGGGAAGCGCCAGTTGGTGCGGGGCTTTGGGATACCTACAGTCGCGATCGTTGATGTGACTGAAACTCGCATTGAGCGTCCTAAGCGGCACCAACGTGCCTTTTATAGCGGCAAACAGAAAGGGCACACGCTCAAATGTCAACTCATAATTGACGCTCTTACTGGGCAGATTATCTGTACGTTTTTCGGCAAGGGGCGACGGCATGATTTCAAGCTGTTCAAAGCTTCTGGCATCCATTTCCATCCTCAAACCGAGAGTTTGCAGGACAAGGGTTATCAAGGCATCCAGAAACTGCATCTCTACTGCCGCTTACCCCACAAGAAACCGAAAGGTGTGAGGTGGACCCCAAAAACTGGACAGGGGGTTAAGCTCTGAACCACACAAAATAATGATAGGAGTAGTTCATGAGTAACAAACGCAAGCAGTACAATCCGCAATTCAAAGCGAAAGTTGCCCTGGAAGCGATTCGGGGCGAGAAGACCATCTCGGAATTGGTAAGTCAGTATGAAGTTCATGCAACGCTGATTAACAACTGGAAACGACAGTTGCTGGATGAAGCCATTAGCCTGTTTGAGAAAAGTAGTGGGGCGCATAAAGCTGATGAGAGCCAACAAGCCGAGATTGACGAGTTATATCGTCAGATCGGACAGTTGAAGGTAGAACGGGATTTTTTAGCCAACAGGTCAGCACAGTTGGGGTTGAAGAACGCAAAGCCCTGGTAGTGTCTGACCATTGTGAACTGAGTATGGTGCGGCAATGCCAATTGCTAGGGATTGCTCGTTCCAGCTTCTACTATCAACCGCAAGCACCCACAGAGGAAGAGTTGAGATTGTTAAAGCTGATTGACCAGCAATACTTAGAAACACCATTTTATGGTAGTCGTCGCATGACCGTAGTGCTGCGCCAACAAGGTCATGAGGTGAATCGCAAACGGGTACAACGGTTGATGCGTCAGTTGGGGATAGCAGCGATTTATCCCAAGCCCCGTTTAAGCCAGGCACATCCAGAGCATCAGGTATATCCCTATCTGCTGCGTGGATTAGCTATTACCGACGCCAATCAGGTCTGGTGTACTGATATCACCTATTTGCCAGTACTGAAAGGGCATTTCTATCTCGTGGCAATGATGGACTGGTACAGTCGGAAAGTCTTGTCTTGGCGGATTTCAAACACCTTAGAAGTAAGGTTTTGCATTGAAGCCTTGCAGGAGGCAATTGCTCAGTATGGCAGTCCTGAGATTTTTAACTCGGATCGAGGCAGTCAGTTTACCGCAAATGCCTTTACAGGATGTCTGAAAGCCTCTGGAGTGCAAATCAGCATGGATGGGCGTGGACGGTTTTACGACAACATTTTCATCGAACGGTTGTGGCGATCGCTGAAATACGAGTTGATTTACTTAATCGCTTTCGAAGATGGTATTCATTTGAATAAGGAAGTACGAAAATGGTTTAATTGGTATAATCAAGAGCGTCCGCATCAAGCATTGAATTATCGCACCCCAGAACTTGTTTACTGGGAAAGGCTTTCAGGTAGTGTCTCCACTGGAGAATCATTTCCTAAAACCACTTGATGAGGAAATTAGAGATCTCAATTTCTCAGAGCTTAGAGATCCCTCAAAGTTGTTCAGGCGATTGGGGCCACTTCAGTGGTCAGCTTACGCCCGAGCAGAAAGCGTTCAACCGCCAACTTGCGCGCCAACGGGTTGGCATTGAGCATGTTAATCGCCGCTTGAAGATCTTCCGCATCTTATCTGGACGCTATCGCAATCGTCGTCACCGCTTTGGTTTGCGTTGCAATCTAATTGCTGGTCTCTACAATTTTGAACGCTCTCAAGGCTCCTCAGTTGGCTAATTTGCAAGAGGTCTATTGAAGTGGACCCGGAGCCACTGCCGCGTTCCACCCCTGCATTCCGTCCTAAGCCCATTAGTTAAAATTGTTGTAAAAAGCGCAGATCGCTGCTGAAAAAGCGGCGAATATCGTCGATCTGGTGCATCACCATAGCAATGCGCTCGATCCCAAATCCCCAAGCAAATCCGGTAATGGTTTCAGGATCGTAGCCAACTGCTTTGAATACGTTGGGATCGACCATGCCACAGCCACCTAACTCCAGCCAGCGACCGTTCCACTGTACGTCTACCTCAGCGGAGGGTTCTGTAAATGGGAAATAACTGGGGCGGAACCGCACTTCTCGTTCGCCAAACAACTCTTCCACAAATGTCGTAACCGTGCCCTTGAGATCGCCAAATGTCAACCCTTCCTCCACAGCCAGTAACTCTATCTGGTGAAACACGGGCGAGTGGGTGGCATCGATGTCATCTTTACGATAGACGCGCCCAGGGCAAACAATGCGCAATGGTGGCTCGTTTGCCTCCATGTAGCGAATCTGTACCGAAGATGTTTGCGTGCGCAATAGCTTGCCATCGCTCAGGTAGAGAGTATCCTGCATATCGCGGGCAGGATGGTCGGCGGGTGTATTCAGGGCTTCAAAGTTATAGTAGTCAGTTTCAATTTCTGGCCCTTGCGCCACTGTGAAACCTAAACCAACCAGGATATCTAAAACCCGATCGATCGTCCCTTGAATTGGATGTACTCTACCTTGGGGGGCGCGAATTACGCCAGGCATTGTCACATCAATGGTTTCTGCTTCCAACCGTCGATTAATTTCTGCTTTCTGCAAAACTATTTTGCGGTCTTCAAGTTGGGTTTGGAGCGACTGCTTAATTTGGTTGGCGATCGCGCCCACTTGCGGGCGTTCGTCCGCAGACAGCTTCCCCATTGCCCCTAGGATCTGCGACAGCACTCCTTTCTTGCCCAGATACTCCACTCTAACCTGCTCTAGTTGTTCGGCAGTTTGCACTTCAGTTACAGCTTGCTCTGCATTGTCAGCAAGGGATTGCAGTTGGGATTTTAAGTTATCTAAATCGGCAGTCATTACATCTACGCCAGAAATTTGCTATGCCTACATTATGCCTAATAATGCGAGTTCGATATTTCAAAATACCAGGTTTCTCGTAATTCCTAATTCCTATAGTCGTACGACAGATCGGTTATTACAGGGGGTGTGGGGGCTGCGCCACCTTGCACCCCGTCATGAGCCTATTGGCTATAGCTATAAAATCGAAGGAGCGGGCAGTATGCCCGCTCCTTCGATCGGTGATTTTCAGGTTAGTTGCGCGTTATAAAGATCTATCTTCTAGCGAAGAAAGCCATTGGATCGACTGCTCTGCCGCCTTGTGGTCTGATTTCAAAGTGCAGGTGAGGACCAGTGCTAAATCCAGTACTACCCATTTCAGCAATTAACTGAGACTGATTCACTGACTGACCTTCTTTGACCAGAATGGCATTGAGGTGAGCGTAACGGGTGATCGTGCCGTCGTCATGACGAATGTCGATCATGTAGCCATAGCCACCATCATTCCAAGCTGCATACTCGACTGTACCAGCCGCTGCTGCCAGGATAGGAGTGCCAATCGGGCCTGCAATATCAATACCCTGGTGAACCCGACCCCAGCGCCAGCCAAAACCAGATGTCAGAGTCCCTTGCGCAGGCCATATGAAGCCTGTGGAAATGCCATAACCTGAGGTGTCGGGCAAGTAGGCTTTAGCTACAAGCTCGGGCAGTTCTGGTGCTAGAGGTGAAGCTTTACCTGTATTAGCGATCGCTTCTCGGGTACTGTCAAAACTGGATGGGCTGATGTTGGCTGCAGCAACTTTGGCAGTTTCAGCACGTCTCAGTTCTTCGGCACGCCTTAGCTCCTCGGTGCGACGGGCAACTTCAGCTTGGCGGGCAGCTTCAGCGCGACGGGCAGCGGCTTCAGCTTCAGCCTGTTTTACTTTGTCATTGAGCTGGTCGATTTCGAGTTCCAAGCGGCGCATTTCCATTGAAGTCATGCGAGCTTCGGACTCTGGTAGCAAAGCTAAATCGGTAGGCTTTGTTACCGTAGGGCTGCTCTGCTCGATTGCTTTAGCTGGCTCCGTTGGTACCTTAAAAGATACAGAACCTTTTCGCAACTTTACGGATGGCTCAGCTACGGGCTGAACGGGCATGGCTTCCATGGGCAAGTCCCGCGCAGCAATCTTTTGCTCGACAAGTCCTGCGGAGGGAATAGAAGCAGGTATTGCCTGTTTGGGTAACTTGGGTAAGCTAACCGAAGGATCTTGGGCTGGTTGTTCTGTAACCGATTCCACTGGATTTTGCTTGGCAAGCTGTCGCTCGACAACCTCAGGCGATTGAATCGAATTCAAAACCGCAAGCTTAGTGACATCGACTGATGATGGCTCAACGACTGGCTGTGTTAGTGTGGAACTAACAACTCGACGAGCTGACTGGTTAACAACCCCTAACCTGGTGTTTGACTCTACAGGGAGTTCAATTTTTTTCAGCAACGAAGTTGAAGGTTCGATTGTTGATTTAGAGACCTTTACAGGCATCTCCGTTGCGGGCTGCAACACGGTGAGATCGAGGAGATCTGGGAAATCGAGGGAGAAAGACTCCCGATCGCTGGTGCGCTCTGCGATCGCTCCTGCAGATCTAGATTTGATTTTGGGTTTATCCGATTTAAGAGCGTGCGCGATCGACTTAGCAGGTCGAATTGATGGCTCTTGGGCTGGCTGTACAGAAGGGATAACCTTAGTAGCAACCGCACTTGCTTGTTGTTCTATCAACTTATCAGGTGTAAATGGAAACAGCGATGCTGCCATCTTTAAAGTTGACTCTGTTTCCACAGGCAAAATCGGAGTCGCTTCAAGAGAATGTCTAGCAGCGGCGATCTGTTCTAAAGGAGCCTGGCTAGGCATATTCTTGGGCAAACTGCTCCCAGCTAGCTGCATTAAACCATCCAAAGTTGATGGCAGAGTAGCTTGCATTTGAATAGGCTGGCTTGCAGGCGATGGAGTTGTTGCTGTTGAATTTTTCGCCGGAAGAATCATGGGTGTAGCTGCTTTTACCTGCATTGCTACAACTTCAGTCCGCTCGGGATCGGGCTGGCGAGCTTCAACCTGCCCTAACTTACTTCCTACCTTACCAGCTTTAATATTAGGAGTGGTGTTCTCAGAAATAGCAGGCTTTACGTTCGTGCTACCTGTATTCGAGAATACGACCTTCATGGGCTTTTGGCTGTTGTAAGCAACCATCTGCATCGATGCAGTATCTTTCCCGGATGGTATTCTCAACTCGCGCCCTAGTTCTAACCAATTTGGGTTATCTAGCTTGTTGTGCTGTGCGATTAAAGTTTGAGAAACGCCATGCTTTCTCGCAATTGTTTCGATTGTATCGCCGCTAAGAACCTTATAGGTAACGAACTGTGGTTGCTTTTTGAGCGAAGACGAAGAATGACTGACTAAAACAGGCTTGCCTTCCACCTCTTGCAGTTTTTGGCGCAAGCGATCGCGCTCTGCAGTTAGCTTCAGTTTGGCATCATCCTCGCGTACTTTCATCAGGCTCGCAACATTACCTGGGATCACTAGAGGCTGATCGACAGCAATTAACTCAGGCGACTTCAAATCCGTATATTTGATGATGTCGCTCTTAGGCACTTTGTAAAACTTGGCAATCGAATCCAGCGTATCCCCCGATTTCACCTTATGGATGATGCCACTCACAGGAGGAATAACCAGCTTAGCACCGGGCTGCAAAGGTGTGGCAGCACTGATGCCATTAGATGTAGCGATCGCCGCCGCATCTACCTGATATACCTGAGTCAGTTTATATAGGGTTTCATCTTCGCGCACCTCATGCACTACTACACCCGTATGCTTGTCCCAAGTGCCCGCTGCAATTGCAGCACGAGCCATTTCATATTTGCGCTCCTTGTTCTGCGATAGAACATCAGCAAGAGTTTGAGGTGACTGAGCAACTGGTGTCACGCGCAAAGCTTTAGAGTGCTGTTGGTTAACTAATGCCCCCACCGTACCAACAGAAAGAGCTAGACCTAATAGTGCAAACGACTTACGTACTTTCAGAGAAGATTCTGAAGTATTTAGTATCGTTGTGGGCACTTCCGTGCAATCTTGCTCCTTAGAAGATATTCCTTTCAAAAGTAGCCTCCTTAAACTAGCTGCGCCCGAATTTGTTTGCGACGCAGGTTCTGTGTACATTTACCTCCAACAAAAGTTAATGAATTCTTATGAATTCAGGAGGAGCTTCAAAGATTTACGTTACCCTGTGTTAAGGTACATCGATCTTTTCCGGCAGACAAGTTCATGGTGAACAGAAATAAACAGCAATTTGTGCATGACACTCGCATGAAGGTCTCGGAGCATAAATACTTATTCATTGTCAACATGGAATTACAGGAAATAAACTTTTAAAACCCTGGAATCTTAGCGTTCCCATTTCGGTAAATGAAGTGCACTTTTATGAAAATAAATAAAAATTAATTATCTGCAACGTTCTGTAATTAGGCTTTTTGGGTTTCTAGGCTCGTATAACAAAATTAGGAAGGCCATAATCCTACGAACCAGACTTTGAGGTAATATACTCTGTTTCTCTCGCTTTATCGCGTGTTTAGTTCAAAATGCTAGGTATAATGTCGAGCAAAAAAAATTATTGTTACTAAGTAAAAAAATATTTACATATTTTCTTAATTTTTCCTCTAATCAAGCATAAATATTTTTACCTTCGGAATGAGTGGAGCTATGGCATTAATTGACGACGAGCCTCAAATAAGCCAATCGCTACGCTGACGGACAGATTAAAGCTGCGAACCATCGGCTGTTCTATGGGGATATAAACACTGGGGTGCCGTGCCAAAACTTCGGGGGGTAATCCATTCGTTTCGCTGCCAAATAGCAAGCAGTCATCTTGCCGATACTGAAACTCGCGAAAATGGTAGTCGCCTTGTTTAGAGAAGCACACCCAACGGCCTGAAATTTGAGCTAATTCTGCCAGACTGGCATGGCGATGCAGATCGACGTATTCCCAATAATCTAAGCCAGCACGTTTGAGCGTGCGATCGCTGATCTCAAAACCCAATGGCTCTACCAAATGTAGTGGTGTTTTCGTCGCAGCACAGGTACGCGCAATATTTCCTGTATTCGGGGGAATTTGTGGGTAAACGAGAACAACCTTGAGCATTTCTAGTAGACAAAAACAAAAGTGTTAAAAAGGGGGAAGGGTTGCCCTCTCTTCTGGGGGCGCAGCCCCCACGCCCTCAATTACTGTAGGACTGACGATCTGCAGCACTAGTAACGAATACGCGGATCGATCCAAGCGTTGATAATATCAACAATAATGCTGGTAACAACCACAATGATTGCAAAAAATACCACTACTCCCTGAACGACGGGATAGTCTCTGGCGGTCAAAGCTTCAAATAAGCGATTTGCCAAACCAGGCCAGGAAAAAGTTACCTCTGTCAAAACTGCCCCGCCTAACATGGCTGCAAAGGTTAAGCCCAGAATGGTAATTACGGGAATTAAAGCATTCTTAAGCGCGTGGTTAAACAGGATGCTACGCGCGGTAATTCCTCTTGCTTTTGCTGCTTCTACATAGTCGGATTGCAGTGTTTGCTTAAGGTTGACACGCACTATGCGTTCAAAGATCCCGCTAATCACGATTCCTAGGGTTAATGCTGGTAAAGCTAGATATTGCAGGCTTACCCAAAACTGCTGACCATTACCAGCTAGCAAGGCATCGATCGTATAAAATCCCGTTAGGTTGGTTGGAGGGGTTAGGGTAACAGGAAAGCGGGTGCCAAAAGGAACCCAGCGCAGTTGCACTGCCAGCAATAACTGCAATAACATGCCTACCCAAAATACAGGCAGAGAGTAAGTAACGATGCCAAACAAACGCCCAAATACATCCCACTTAGTATTAGGTCTAGTTGCAGCGAGAATACCTACACTCAAACCGATTGCCAGGGCGATCGCCATTGCATATACTGCTAACTCAGCCGTGGCAGGAAAAAAACTTTGAATAATTTCCCATACGGATTGCCCCTTGGTACTGAGGGACGTACCCAGGTCAAACTTCAATAAACTCTTCATGTAGCGAAAATACTGCTGCCACAATGGGCCGGATAAGCCAATTTGCTCTCTTAAAGCATCCTTAACAGCGATCGGCGCGCGCGGCCCTAGAATTGCATCGATGGGATCGCCTGGCGTGGCACGCATTAAGCCGAATACAACGGAAGCAATTAGCCCTATCATCAAAGGTGCTAGCAGCAACCTGGTCAATATGTAGAAAAAAAGTGCCTTTAAACGACTGGACATAGCTCAATAACTAAAAGATTTAACTAGCTATTAGCTATTAGCTAGCTATCAACATCCTCCGTCATAGGCTGTCAAAAAGCTGACGGCTGATTGTTTGAAAAGGCTGACTGCTAAAAGCTAATTTTTAAGGATAAAACGCTAGCTGGGGTAACCCCGTCGTTTCTTCCCAACCCATCATAATATTCAGGCATTGTAATGCTTGAGAAGCTTGCCCTTTCATCAGGTTATCGATCGCCGATACCACAATTACCCGCCCCGTGCGCGGATCTACTTCTAAGCCGATATAACAAAGATTAGTGCCGCACGCCCACTTAGTTTGAGGGTAAACCCCATTAGGCGAGATCTTGACCCATTTGGAAGACCGATAAAACGACTTGTATATCGTGCGCAGATCGTCTTTAGTTAACCCAGGATCGCGCATACGAGCATAGACCGTTGCCAAAATACCCCGCACCATCGGAATTAAATGCGGTGTAAATTGCACCAGCACCTCATGCCCCGCGACTTCAGAGCAAATTTGCTCGATTTCAGGCGTATGGCGGTGATTGGTGATGCCATAGGCACTTAACGAACTATCGGCTTCGGCTAAGAGCAAATTGGTCTTAGGAGGCTGCCTGCCACCACCAGAAGTACCGGATTTGGCATCGATAATAATACTGTTGAGATCGATCAGCCCCTGCTTGAGTAGAGGTAGCAATGCCAATAAGCTAGCCGTGGGGTAGCAGCCGGGACAACCGACAAGGTCGGCTTCAGCAATGCGATTGTGATATAGCTCCGGCAACCCATACACGGCTTTGCTGGCTAGATCGCGATCGCGGCGCGGCTCTCCCTTATACCAAGCTTCGTAGGTATTGAGATCTCTAAATCGATAGTCAGCAGAAAGATCCAGGACTTTGCAGCCTTTTGCCAGCAGTCTTGGGGCAAGATTTGCTGCTAGGCCATTCGGTAGCGATAAAAATACCACCTTAGCTCTCTGCGCGATCGCTTCCGGCTCGCAATCTTCAATTGGTAAGCTGATTCTATGAGATAGGTGCGGATATAGATCGGCAAAAGTTTGACCGACGCTACCACTACCGCCCAAGTAAGCAATTTCAACTAGAGGATGCTCTAACAGCAGTCTGACAAGCTGAACTCCTCCATAGCCCGATGCCCCAACGATCGCAACTGGTAACCGCTCCAAATCACCCATAACCGTCTCCCAACCCAGCGTCAACTTCAGTATTAATGTAAGATACACCCTCGGTGTAATTTCGACTGCATTAATTACTTCTGTTTATTCAGCATCTCCATCGCCATAGACAAGCTCAGCTTCATGCGATTGAATGCTGCTGCCAGTACGCCAATTTCATCGTGGGATGTTTGCTGGAACTCCGATCCCAAATTACCTATACTGACATCATGGGCAACCCTAGCCATGCGGTTCAGTGGTTTAACCACTGCCTGGCGCAACATAATGTTAATCAGCAGGATGGTAACTGCAAAAACTCCACCAACTGCCGCCATCACCAGCAGTAGCGATTGCCTGCTGGCGTTAACTACCTCACTAGCAGGAACGGAAATGATTTGCGCTCCCACAATCTCGTTTAACTGCCAGCCAAACCCACGGTTTCTGCCATAGGTTGCGATCAGGCTCTTAGGGGCGGCCTCCGGCGTGCTGTGACACTCCAGGCAACTCTGTTCTGGAATAACGATCGGACGGGCAATGTAGTATAGATCTATGCCAGGGGAAGAACGAAAGCCTGTCAACTCTTTGAGATTGCGATCGCTCCTAAAGCGCTCGACTATAACTTTTTCATAGTCATCAGCCAGATCTCGCAGGTTTGTGGGGTTTAAAGTTGCTTCTTTGTAAAAGAAATCGCTGTATTCCTTATTGTTACGCAGATTCTCAAACACTTCTCGGGCTGAGTAGGCTTGTATCGTTTGAGGCAAAAACTCTGGCTCTGTTATCAACCTGTCCTTGAGTTGAGGATATATCTGGGTGCGGGTATAGTTACGCACCGAACTCATGGCCTGGATCAAAATGAGAGCCTTACTCGTAATTTGGTTTTCAGCATTACGATTCAAGATTGCTGCCAAAGCAGCTCCGCTAATTAAGACACCAATTAAAAACACCGTCACCAGGAGCAAATTAAACTTTGTTCCAAGTTTGAAGTTCTGCAACATTATTCTCAATATTAGTTAGCAAGTTATAGTTATAGCCAACAGTCTGAGGACATGGTTCTATCCCTTTGTGAGGGCTGCACTCCCCTGCATTAATACCAAATCCTGGGTTGTTAACTCTCTTTATCTTGGAGTCTGTGCAGGCAGACTTTGTTTGTGTAGCCGCGACTTCTAGTCGCCAGACAACATTAGGGTTAATCAACGCGAATTTGATATGACAGATTCTGTCTACTGCAGCTATAGCCAATAGGCTTAGGACGGGGTGCAGGGGTTCCACCCCTGCGTGGGGGCGCAGCCCCCACACCCCCTGTCCTAACAGATCTGTCTACGGCTATATACATATCGAAATTATAATTTGCTAACAAGCTATTAAAAGCTTGGAAAGTTAAGGAAAATACAATTAAGCGGCCATTTAAATAGACATTAATACATAGATTTTGTCGCGTGTAACCCGAAGCGTCTACTGCTGTTTATTCAGCATCTCCATCGCCATAGACAGGCTCAACTTCATGCGATTGAATGCTGCTGCCAGTACGCCAATTTCATCGTGGGATGTTTGCTGAAACTCGGAGTCTAACTTACCTACGCTCACATCATGCGCGACCATAGCCATACGGTTGAGCGGCTTAATTACTGCCTGGCGGAGCATGAGGTTAATTAGCAGGATGGTAATTGCGAAAACTCCGCCTACTGCCGACATTACCAGCAGCAGCGATTGTCTGGTAGTGTTTACAACTTCACTAGCAGGGACGGAAATAATTTGCGCTCCCACAATCTCGTTTAGCTGCCAACCAAACCCGCCGCTACGTCCATAGGTAGCGATCAGGCTTTTAGGAGCAGCCTCTGGCGTACTGTGGCATTCTAGACAACTTTGACTTTTAACAGCGATCGGGCGAGCAATGTAATAGAGGTTTCCGCCAGGGAAAGTACGAAAGCCCGTTAACTCCTTAAGATTTTGGTCGCTGCGAAAGCGTTCGATCAAACCTTTTTCGTAGTCGTCAGCTAGATCGCGCCGATTTGTGGGGTTTAATGTGGCTTCGTTGTAGAAGAAATCGCTGTATTCTTTATTACTCCGCAGGTTCTCAAACACCTCTCGTGCCGAGTAGCCTGGTACTGTCTGCGCTAAAAATTCAGGCTCAGTTTTCAGTCTGTCTTTTAACAGTGGGTTTACCTGCGTGCTGGTATAGTTACGAACCGAGTTCATGGCTTGAATTAGAATTAGAGCCTTATTGGTAACTTGGTTCTCAGCACTGCGATTCAAGATCGCTGCCAAAGCGGCTCCGCTAATTAAGATGCCAATTAAAAACACCGATACTAGCAGTAAGTTAAACTTTGTTCCGAGTTTGAAGTTGTGTAACATTGGTGTTCGATCCAGGTAGAAACTATCCCACTGTAATGGGAATATTATAATCGCTAATTAAGCTATCAAAAAGCGGGTAAAGTTAGGGGAAATACAGTTAATCGGCTGTTTGAATAGGCATTAATACATGAAGTTTTATTATGTATAATGGAATGGCACTGAAATAAGATGGGACGACTAGCTAGCCTAGGTTCGAGAGGATATAACAGGATCTGTAGGGGTAGTGCCTACCCCTTACGCATCGGGGCAACCACAGGGGGATTGTCCCTAGGACAATATTCCGTGTCATGGTCATTTGCGATCGCACCGATCCCTAAACCTTCTGCTGTATTTTGGTAGTTTTTTGGGAAAAGACGATACTATGGACGGCTTCTTTGAACTCACCTTCTCCAGCATCAAGGGCCGTGTAACTCAAATTGATGATTACATCAGTCAGATTGTCAAAATCAATCTGTTTATTGGTTTCTTTTGGTAAGCTGAGTTCCCAGGTGGAAACCGCTCCCGTGCCTTCAAAGGGCAGATAGCGCTCGTCTCTGAAATTCAACTCAAACAAACCAGAATCATTTACACCCCTAGAAAGAGCGATTTTTTGATTGCGTCGCCAACTGCTTCTGAGAATAGATGTATCTGGCTGCGTACTCGAATTGCCAAGTAAGTATTCGACTGCACCTACATCTGGTTTAATCAGTGTTTTGTCAGATAGTTGGGTTAAGGTTGCCTTAATATTTTGATAGGGGCCGATGACTGCTGGGATGGAAATAGAGATTGTCTTGATTTGACGGCAGTAGTGACCGGGAAAGTCCAGATCGAAGAGTTTTTCGCTCAAATCAATTGTGCATGTCCCGTTTGTTTTCAGGGCATTAAGGGCATGTTTTTTATTTATTTTATCTAACTCAGAGAGAGAGATGGTTTTCTCAATTTCTAGGGTACGGAAATTGCCCTCAATATAGGCTTTTTCGAGTTGGTTCAATCCCAGCATCAAGCCTTCGCCAGCTAAGAGTCCTTTCTTCAAACTGTCCCAATAATCGAAGCTGATGTAAGTATCATCTTGATTGAGTTCGTATTGATAGGCTTTTTGGGCAGCTAGCGCCATGTCTAAGGCGATTTTAAAGGTCTGGAAATACAGAATAGCTAGGCGGCTAACCATCCATTGGTATAGATCTTGGTTGGAAAACTTATTTTGGAAGAAGTTTTCAACTTCATTGGCTTGTTCGATGCTCTTCAGGTGTGCATTCAGTTCGGCGGTGGCAATATCAAGATTAATTTGGCTGGCAGTAATTTGTTGGGTAATGAGAGCGACATCATCTTGAGCCATTTGCAGTTGTAGTTGCCAGTCTTCGGCACGGCGCTGATATTGGGCGATCGCTCCAGCCAGAGAAGATCCTTGATTGAGTGTATTGGCAGTTCCACTCAACGATGCGCCTATTGTCGCTACGGCAGCACCAAAATTCATCCCACCATCAGCGAGTCCATAGATATCAGGGGTTAAATAAGCAGGCGCTGCCAGAGTGTTAGACACGGTTGCAGCTACTTCAGTTAGAATAGCATCTCCAGCTAGCGCAACGCTCGCTATTTCAGCGGCATTCCATTTGCCGTCAATCAAGTTTTGATAATGGTTAAGTCGATTTTGGGCTGCGTCGAGGCTCTTATTCAGAGAATCCACATTTGCCTGAGCTTCCGTAATTTGTTTTTCCTTGGTCATCTGGATCAGCCGTAAAATAGCTGACTCTTGGGTTGCTTTCAGCAAGGAGATCTGTTCTGCATCTTTTTTCTCTAAAGCACTTAGGAGTGACGATCCAAGCTGGATGACGGTGGAGGTGATATTCTTCGCACGCTCTAACATATAGTCAAAACGATAGTTGGGAACTTCTGCTCTCAGACCTGACACCACACTCATCGGCAGATTACCACTCGCCACGGCACGAACGAGTTGGTTGGGATCGATCGCAGGTTCAAAGAGAGCTAGTTGACGCATGACTCCCTCTATGTTCTGGCAGTGGCGGATTTTATACAATCGATCTTCTACCCGATCCCAATAGGCGGTAAATTGTTCGTTTTCACTGACGCAGAAGTAAGCGTTGATATCGTTGAAGGGAGTATTGGTTAAGCTTGAGCTTTGACCAGTGCCAACAAGTTGCTCCAACTCGATTAAAAACTGCGGAATCTTATCCTTATATTGGGTTTGGATACATTGGAATGTTTCAGGCTGTGGAGATTTCTCCTTGCCTAAGTCTTCGGGTTTTGCTCCTAGCAGGTCGTAAGCTAATAGATAGAGCAAGGTTGCCTGGGTAATTGACTCCCAAGTGTCCTGAGCAAAAAGGTTATCGCCCCAGTCCAATAGGTTATCGATATATTTCATCACGATCGCTTTTTCATAAGCCCCAATTCTTAGCTGGGCGATCGCATGAGGGTCAAAGGGATCGTTATTGTAAGCAGCGATCGCCTTATCGTCGGTTAAAATCGCTTCGAGCTTTTTAAGGGTATTGCCTCGGAAGGGTAGGTAACGCCAAAAGCGATCGGAATTCCAACTCTGGCTGTTAGGTTGAATTTGTTGAGTGGGATTGAAAATATAGTGATACCACTTCTGAGCCTCGGCAAAGCGTTGGTTGGCGTTGAGGGTGTTAGCGACTAAAAATGGGATATGGAAGAAGATTTCTTGGAAGTACAGTCCATAGGAACCGTTAAAGTCCAGTGCCTTACTGGTCGGTGGAATGACTAGATTTGACGGATTAAACCTAGCGAAGTTGAGTTCGGGGGTGAGTTGTGAGTCCGGCGTTAATAAATGGTCTATTCCGCCAATAAACGCTTTTTGGCTCAAATGTCGAACCGTACTGGTTGTTAATCTTGTAAAGGTATATTTCTCTGAGTTCGATGGCGGATTATCAGTATAAGATAACGTTATAGCTCCATTTGAATCAGTCTCAACCACTAAGGAATCGCTGATTGGTTTGAGTTTCTCTGCCTGTGGCATAACCAGAAAAGCTTCGTCGCCGTTATCAAAGGTGAACCACCCAGGCTGGTTCTTAACGGTGAGAGTAAAGCTGTTATTCTGCGAGACTTCTGTAGTTAGTAGAGGAGGGCAGTGAAAAATGGAAGAAAGGATCTGATCGGAGGTAAGACCTACATTCCAAATGCGGATTCCAGCCATTCGACCACTAAAATAAGCATCAGGGTTGCTTTTTCCGTCGTCTTGACTACTTTTACCGAAATAGCAAGAATTTCGTAAGATGTTTTTGGGAACGTCCATTTGACCTACTTTGATCAGTTCCCCATCCCTATAAATTTTGCCAGTTCCTGAAGCATCGACGGTTGCTACTAAGTGCATCCAAGTATTGGCTGGTGAAACCTCTGGTGTTCTAATTCTTCCAAATAAGAGGGTCTTCCCATCCTCGTAGTCGCTAGCAAAGATAATTCCATTTTGTGCTTTGTTATCACTGAAATCAATGATTCGCGACCCACGATAATATTTCTTAAAACATACCCAAGCTTCTATAGTGAATCCTTGAGAATAATCAAAATCCATAACAGGTAGATTAACGAAACTATACGTGGTATCACTATGAAAATTCAATTGCAATACATAACGATAACCTCCAGGAAAATCTTCAGCCAACTCCCAGTTATTGTGAGACTTATCAACGTTTAACAACGTCCCGTTGAAATCAGTATTAGTAGCATGAACGGTTTCCCCAGACATCTCATTCATTGGCCAGTTGGCTACTGGCAAGGGTAGATTTTTATCCGACGGACGGTTGGCTATTACTGGTGGGTGCGAGGAACAAAAATCACCAAGATAATTATCAAGAGGCTTTGGCATTCTGCCACTTAAAGTCTGACTCTCTATCAACAAATCACTGGTTAGTGTTGGAGGTTTAGGAATGTCTGCAAACAAAACCAGAAACTTTTCTGATTCTGTACCTTGCCCAGGGATAGTAAGCGGATAAACCTTCTTCAAAAATGCATCCAAGTCAGTAGTAGAAGTAGAGCGATCGCCAGTAGTAGTACTAACTACAATATCTTTAGAAAGTGTTTGGGGCTGAACCCATTTCTTGCTGACTGTCTGGAACGTGAACTTAATCGTTGCTTTTTGAATAGTAGTTTTTTCAGTCATACCATTCATCAGGGTCGAGGTCTTATTCTCTGTGATTTCGACCCAAAAGACAAAGAGCTTATTGAAGGCAAAAGCGGGAGAGATATAATCCGAGTTAATGTGGATATCGATTTTTGACCAGGGATTCCAGGTTGGGGGATTATTAGTTGGATTGAGGCACTCGCGGTAATAATAGGTGTATGGTTCGGTGGCAGTTCGACCGAAAATAAAGAGGGTATCGAGTTTTGAGCTATCTGGTTGTTGGACAAAACAACGGTATGTTGCAGCTATACGCAGCTTCGCCAGTTCTGCTAATTTATCAAAGTAATTGTAATAGGCAGCTTCGACTGATTCTTGAGTGATATCAGATTGCATTAACTCCGATTCTAGTTCTTTAAACAGATCGGATTTGCTCTTCCTGAGATTCGGTTCGATGTAATTTTCTGGATAGAGGAAAACTTTGCGGTTGGCTTCCCAAATTCGGTAATTTAGCATCCACTCCCACCAGACTTCTGGAATATTCACATTGAGTACGCCTGGTTCCACGTTTAGCCGACAGCGTTGCATGTACATTTGCAGTGAGAGAATGGCCTGCTTGATGTAGGAAATCGTGGCACACCCTGTAGTCTCTACGTCAATCAGCAAGTATTCTGACAGATTGCGTAGAGTTTTAAAACTATGGTCTTCCTGATTGAGCTTCCATAGGGCATATCCAGTTAGGGCATTGCGCTTTAGCTCATTGAGCGTACTATTTAGCTTGTCGCTGACTTTTGCCCAGTCATCATCGCTATACTTTGCCTTGACAATTTGAGCAATTGATTGGGCCGTTTCGTTGTAGGCTTTCCAGTTATCATTGTCTGCGGCGCTCATAGTCGCTAGAGCTTTTATCTGCCGATAAAAAGATATATCCGCTCCCAGTGATTTACTTAGGTCGAAAGCGTTTTTGAGCTTGGCAATTCCTTCAACCGAGTTATAGAGGTTGGCAACACCCATAAAATTGGTTGTTGCAAGTTCCTCAATTTGCTCTTGTTTCCAACCTGTGATTTTTTCTAATTGAGTTGCCTTTGTTTTATTCTCCGAATCAGCTAGCGATGAGAATTCAGCAAAATACTGGATTAACTCATCCTGAGTGTCGTTACAAGCCTTAGTCAATTGTTTAAAAGTGTAAAGGCTTTTTATATTATCGATACTCAAGTTCTGGAAATCTGATGCAATGCCGTAGCAAGTAGGATGACTAAGAACGCTGGCAATTTCAGTTTGAGTAAACTGGAGTTTCTGGTTCAGCACCAACCCTCTGGATAAAGCACTTATGACTTGCTCAATGTACTCAAAATTGCGATTGCTGGGGTCTGGAGTTAAAAATATATCGATATAGCTATGTACACGATTAGAGACTTGTATAGGCAAGAAGGGTGTGAGTTTAGGAATTAAATCAAGGAGAGCCTTGATTATATCTGTTGTACTTCCTAAAAATGTAGCCAACTGTTCGATCAGTTTCTCTTTCCATTCGTCCCCAATTTTACTGATATTGCTCTTAGCAATTTCGGGATAAGATGCTTCCAGTAGTAAACGATTGAGCTTTTGAATTTCGTTTTGAGAGAGAACTTCTTTTGATGTCAAAAGTTTTTGGGCTTCTTCTGCAACAGTTGATAATCCCGGAGTTTGGTAAAAATCTGGACGTTTACAGAAGTCATTCAAATCCTGGATAATCGTGCATTTTTGTGTTTCTGACAGACTTGTATTACTTGTTTCTGTTTGTGCCGAGTGTAGTGTCAAAGCCAATGCCGTCTGAATGTCTTGAGAAAGCGTTATTAGACCTGTTCGGGTGCTTTGACCTGGTGGGGGATTCAGTTTAGTTACAAAGCCAGTCCAGTCTGTGATGTCACTGACTTTAATTTCGGGTTGTGGACTGAGGCTCAAAGCCCAAAGTGTTTTTAAGAATGGTTGAATATCTTCACCTTTGTATTTCTTATCTACAAATTTGCTTTCGATTCCATTCAAGATGTAGTCTAGTTCGTAGACGTTGCAACCTAAATTCCCCAACCATAAAGCACTTTCCAAGACATAGTCAAGATCGTCGATGGAAAAAATTGACAACTTTTTACCGATCAAATGCAAGAAAATTAGATATTGGTCGATGGGGAGTCTCAGCAGTGATGCGAGGATAGTATGACGATAGAGAACTGAAAGGTTTTCCACAGTTAGATTCTTATCGGTACCCCAAAATGCCTCTACAAGGGCTGTTAAATCATCCAGGCTAATTCGCAATCCGGCGGCAATTTTACTTTTTATATGTGGGGGTGTGAGGGCTATGGGAGCATTATCAGTATTTCCGCTGTTTTCAGTTGGGAGTGTGAGTGCAGTACATGTATAGAGCGAATTTCCAGAATAAGCAGGATGATAGGGGGGCTTGCCGTTCAGAAGTTCAGCATTGTTGAAGATAAGATCGAAACGTGCTTGGGAAGTCTCGGCATCTCCTACACCAATGGTTTTAATGTCATGCCAAAAACTACACAGTACATCCAAAGGCAGATTCAATTTTGCTTGTAGTTGTGCGATCTTGGCGATTTTTTGGATGGCATCCAGATCTATATCCTTGGTTCCAGTTACACCAATCGAGGTCAGTACCCAATCGAGATCGGCAAACGACCAGTTGAGTTTTTTGGCAAGGCGCACGAAGCGATTAATTCGGTCTAGAGTTGCCAGGTTAAGATTCTGGATAGTATCGGGAGCCTTCTGGTTACTTACAATCTGAAGATATTGGCTTTCTAGAACTTGGTTGATATAGAAATGATGAGCTAAACCGCTATTCAACTCTTTTTGCGACAAGTTTTGATAAAGTAGGTCGTGTAATTCTTGTCGGGATAATCCTGTCTGGTGTAGGAAGGTGTCCAGATTTATCAGACCGCCGAGGTTAATTCCCGCAACAGCAATCCCATAGACGCTCAGTAAATCTGTTTCGGTAGGTTTAGGAGTAGTTATGAGGTTGCATTCTTCAATTGAAAGCCCTAAAATTTCTCTAGCAATCGCTCCTTCTGAAACATTAAAGGTTTTGTAGATGGAAGCGAGGTCTGTTTTTTGTTGACCAAGATAGCTGCGGATTTGCTCTAGTGGCAAATTAAACGGTAGGTTAAAGGGATAGGTTGCGGTTGCGAGGAATTTATAGGCACCATCTATCTTTTGGTCTTCGGGCGTTGTCTTTTGGTCTTCGGGCGTTGTGGGTAGGCTAGGGTTATCTTTTAAACCATCTACCTGAAGGGCTACGACCTTGTTAACGATGTCGAGGTAAGGAACCAGATCGTTGGTTTGCTCGCAGGTGAGGGGGATTTGTGCGAGATCGGGGCGGCGAAACTTGAGGGTGGATTTCGAATCGATGTTGTTTTTAGTTGTAATCGATGCCTCAGTTATCCGCATCAAATCGACAAAATAGGCGGCGGGACTGAAAATAGAATGGCAATGTTCGCATTCGTAGTAATTAAGGCTACCGAATACTTCTTGATAATCAGGGAAATTCTCAAATTGATGGATATCATCCCCCACATTATTAGTCAGCATTGCCCGAAAATGAGGCGATGCAACCGTATTATGGACATTTGCCCACAAAAGAGTCGTTTTAGCTTTCACCGCCGTGGCATTTTGATGAATTTCTTTAGCAACTGCTTCACCACCGACAGTTGCCCCATAGTCTCTGACGAACTGTGCCTGCGGTATGGCAGCTATGGCATGGGCAGAGTCAAGGCTGCGTTTGGGTTGCGTGGCACTGACAGCCAGGGTAGCAGTCAGAGCTTCTCCAGAAGTAGGTGCAGGTTCTACGGACTGGGGCAGCGGTGAGTTCAACAGGGCAGTAGCAACAGATGGTTCGGGATGCAGCCGCAGTAATCGCTGATATTTTTTTAATAGCTCCAGGATTGTTACTTGCTCCTGCTCCAACCCCTGCCAGTGTAACTGGGACAGTTCAGCTCGATCGCTAAAATTAAACTTAAGGATGTCAAAATCCGAGTTTTGACTGTAAAAGCGATCGAGATTGTTATCCGAGATTTTAATAGTTGCCATTTTAGTTTCCTCGTTTTTACTAACCGAACAGTACAAAGTCACTGATATTTTAGAAAGAGCCGAGCTTTGTTTATCAAATCAATCTAAAATGGTTTGAGTAGCACTTTTATCATCTTCTTTCTCCATTGCAATTCTCTATGGAGGAGTCCAATTTGCTGATGCCCGAGTAACATCACCAAATACTGTTTGCGCCTGCTCATGCAAATTTGCGCAATTAAGACACGTTGGTTTATCCGATCCGGATTTTTGTACCCTTAACTGTCTTTTTGCTGCAAAACGTTTTGCATGCGTCTCTGCATGAGGATAAGACGTTATGATTACAGTATGCCTGCCCGCACTTGATTGTACATTCTGTACATTCTTTACTGATATTTTTGCTGCGCGAACTACAGTTTGGAATACTGTTGAATCAAGAGATAGTTCTCCTTTCCCATTTGTTAAGGCTTTCCTGAAAATATTACCGCTGAACCACACTTTCAATCTGGAATTATTTGTCTTTATTTTAAAAGATACATTTCCAAGTCCCGCTACTCTTAAAGACTTTGTTTCCCCTGAGTTAATTGTTGTCTGCCTTTTGTTTGACTCCAACTCTTTCGATTTTAAAAATCTAAGTGGAAAATTGAAATTACGTTGACTAAGATTTTGAATCTGCTGCTGGCTAAATGACCCTCTACCATTAAGAGTGGCAATATAAGTACCGTTACTTAGTTCCGAAGTGGCAACGGTAGACTCAGAACGAAACCTAAGCTTCTTATGGATTTTTTGGGCATCCTGAATAAGATATTGAACAGTTTGGTCTTGGGGTCTTAAATATGTAAAGTTTGAAGTGCTTATGTTCATTCCTGTCAGATCGACAAAACTAGTGGGATTCCCCCCCACAAACGCATACACATTCAACCCATCCACCGTCCCCGCTGGGTCGGGATTCATCCACCGCCCCAACCAGGGCGCATAATACCGCGCACCATAGTAATAAAGCCCCGTACTATCATCCCGTTCCTTGCCGCTATACCGATACTCCTTCAACTTCACCTCCTTCTGATTCCTCCCCGCAATCAACGCCGTTCCCCCATAAGGAAAGTACTCCTCATAGCTGATAATCTGCGCATCATTATCCACCTCCAGAGAAACCGAACCCAGATGATTACCCAGTTGATAGCGCAGGCTTCTCGTTCCCGCTTTGTCAACTTCCCGTTGCGAATCATCCTGCTCCCAGTAATGGATAACGACACCCATCACGATCAGCGTTTGCCGCTTTAGAATAGTGGCTTCCCCATTCTGGGTTACATTTTTGATGAATTTCTCCTCATAATTACCTAAATACCTTTTCTCCTCTTTCCAAACGATCGCTCCACCATTTGCCATCCGCTCCGATACCTTGCGGGTTCGCATCTCATTACTGTCATAGGTGTAATAATTGCTATCATCCATCTCGTCAGGACGTTGGATAATTCCCACCTTCACTAAGTTATCGCAACAACTCCAGGTCAGGCTGACATTACTGTTAATCTTGAACTGTCTCATGTTTCCCGAATTGTCATAACTGACATCCTGAGCATCATTAACCCCATTGCCAGAGCGAATCGTTTTTAAGCGATTGGAATCGGGCATGATTTCCTGACTGCGCGTCCAGGCATTCGTTGCCCTATGAGCGGTTGTAATTAAATTTCCCGCCTCGTCATAGGTGTAGCTTTCCGTATAATTTTCCAGTTTATTGGCATCATTAACCAACGGCATAAACTTGCTCTGCTTAAAGTCTCCATCCTTCTCGTTATTCTTATAGGTCGCGCCATTGATACCTGGATGCTGCCTGCCGTTTGCCTCGATCAGACGATATAGCGCATCATAGGTATATTCAGAAAGCGGTTCTACCTTTTGATTGTTATAGAAAATGGTTTCATGCGACCTATCCAAAAGACGGGTAATATTCCCTACGGGGTCGTAGGTATAAGTAATATCCTGAAGCACCGTTGGGCGATCCTTCCCTGTAGCATCCTTGCCCAATCGCGTACTAAAAAGCTTAATTAAATGCAGCGTAGTATCTTCGTAGGTATAAGTTGTATTAACTCCATTTCCATAGGCAACAGCAACCCGTTGTTGATTCTGATTGTATTCGATGCGATTGATAATTGGCTGTAGTGTGCCGTCAGGGAATTTGACTGAAACCCGATCTAACAAACCGGATAGATTGTAGGTATTGGTGGTGATGGAACCATCGGGGGTAGTTTCTGTTATCAACTGTTGTAAAGCATTAAAAGCAAATTGATGCTTGTAGGGACTTTCTGTTTCTAAATTAACAACTGTCTCCCAGTTAATGTAATCTTTGTACTCCTGAGTAAACTGCCGCGTTGTTTCCAGTAATTGCCCTTGGATATTGTATTTGCCATTAATAATCTGCCCCGATTGATCCTGGTGTTGGTAAAGTTGTCCCCGCAAGTTGCAAGCCTGTGACTGCGGATGAGTTTCCCCATAGGTATAGGTTTCCACAATATTGTCAGTGGCAACCGTGCCGTCATTTTTAAGCCCTTTAATGCGAATTTTGGTTTTTCTTTGGAAGCGATCGTATGCAATCACCTGGTCGAAGTTCCTCGCACTTCTAATCCATAAAAAGCTGCCGAAAATATTGTTCAGACTTAGATCTAATCCAGCATCTGCACTATCTGTAGCAGCAGGATTCTCCTCACCCATTGCATATTGATATTTGAAATTATAATAAGCTGTGCCCTGAGTCTGATTGGCATGATAAAGGCGTGGATCGATGGACTCTATCAGTCTTCCCTGGGTATCGTATTTATGGTAGGAAGTCAAGCAGTTTTGCCTTAAAAGATCGATTATTTCTTCGGCAAATGGCTGAGCCATATCTGATATAAATGCAGGTTTGAAATCGCTGCTATAAGGTCGGAACTTACTCGTTACCCATGCCTGAGTATTGCCTTCTGCCTTGCTCAGATAACCCTTAGTAATTAAGAGATCCCAGACTGCCTTTGAGGTAATATCTCCACTGACAATATCTTTAAAAGCCTCCTCTGACACTGCTCCTAAATTGTTTTGAATTTCTAGAAAAGCGTTACCCATGCTGTCTAACACCATCATTTGCGGTGTATTGTAAAAGACTGCCGCTTTATCCAGGGCATCCTTTTCATTTTTTTGCTCTTCTGTGGGGTTGGCAGGATAGTTGTCTATAAATTTCTTGTAGTAGGCAGAGTCTTTGACCGTATCGTTCCGATCGTAGTGCTTGGTTTCCCAAGCAGTGAACTCTACCTTGGAGAAAAAGCTCTTGGGCGTATCTACTCTAATCACGCGCAACAAGGGATCGTAATGCATCACAGTGGGCGGCGGCACCAGTTTTTCGGCGACAATCTCCGACTGTGTTTCGTAGAGAGCCGTGTTAGAAAAATAAGGCAGGTACTGTTCAGCAGGGTTGCCCTTGTTGTTATAAACGGTGCGACCGGAAACCAGCCATCGTTGCAGAATTTCCCCTCGCACTGGCTGCCCATTCTCGTCTCTTTGTAAATTTCCTGCCTCGTCCCGTAGAATTGCTTCTCCCGGTTCCACTAACAGCTTTTGTTCAATCGCCCTGCCAAAACCATCCGCATAGCCCACAGAAACCTGAATAACAGATTGTTCTCCTGATTTGAGATCGCTGACATGAGTTTGCCGCACTAGACTGATATGATTAACGGGTTGCTGACGCTCTTTCCAAGCCAACAGGTCATAGTAGAAGAAACTCGTCGCTTTCTGCAAATAATCCGCCAGATTCTTGTCAAGTTCTTTGTCAGACAAGTTCTGAGCCAGGATCTTGTCAAAAGTCGCATCTATTGGGATTTTGAACTGGCTGAGATCCCCGTCGCCCTCTCTGGACGATCCATCAGTCGCCTCTTTAAAGATGGATGTCGCGATCGCCATCCCCAAAGGATCGAACAGGACTTGATGAATCACTCCATTTTCGTCTGTCAATTGCCAAGGTGCTAGATTATGATAATCGATGCTTGCCGTAGTGACATTCTTTTCTGTATCCGTGAGATAAGCTTCAGTCTTGATGGGTAGGAGATAGTAGGAATCATAGCTGACAATCATTTTCCCCTGCAGTCCATCAGCTTGTGCAGCTTGTTCTGCGAAGTCGTTTTTAGTTTGCCAAGATAGATAAAACCCTTCGAGCTTAAAATAATGTTGTACCAGCCCTTTATTCCACCAGTAGCCGTTATCTTCCTGAAAATATCCCCCGTCTCGACTGAGTATGGTCTGGTCTAATTTGTTGCCATAGACTGATTGCAGCCATTCATTGGAAAAAACAGCTTCTTGTTGATGGTGTAGTAAAGCCTGTGCTGTTATCTGTCCCAGAGGAAGCATTTGCTCTTGATGCTCATGCCAAAAATAGGATTGTTGCCATGAGATTAGGCGAGATTTTAGAGCATTGTCGCTAAATGGCACACCATAAGCGACCTGTTGCTTTAATGCCCCATTTATCTGTTCCTGAATCGCGTCAAGGCTGAAATATTGCTGCCCTTGTAAATCCAAACCATTGATTTCCAAGGCTTTCTGTTCATAAGGAACTCCGATCAGCCTGAAGGGTTCTGTTATCTCGATAAATTCCCCTAATTGGACAGTAGCTTTCAGTTGAGTCTGTTCTGGGTAAACAGTAATATTAGCGTCTGCCCGTCTGCCATAAGAAACACTACAAGCCTTTAAAACATTCCCGAAGGGAGTGATTTCCAAGACAAAATCGTGCTGGATGCGTGGATCTTGGTGATTGCGCTCGTAATGGTAGGTGAGGGTTTCCTGTGGATGGACAAAATATACCCCATATTTGTGGCTTCCCTGTGGTTGCAGCAACCTGACACGGTAATTCGTCTCCGAGACCGTATAGGGATTGCTTTGCAGCGAAGAATTATCGATCGCAAATACTTCCTCCCGCAGCACTGTCCCCTTCAACGCCCGAAAAGCCTCGCGCTGAGCGTCATCATCGGGTTTGCCGCCAGTATAGACAGAATAGTCAACCGCACTATCAGGCAACAGGTGAGCCTGCGTATCCCCTTGAAAATATTCTCGTTCGTACTGCCGCGACAGCGACCCGTTTTGTTGCCATGCGCCCGTGTGATACCAGGTTTTGGTCAAGACAGGAGGTACATCCGTAAGTTGGGCATTGGCTGACAGCGTTTCCGCATCCTGTCGCTCCACCATGCCAAAGCCGCGAAACTCCCGCTCGATGCCGTCGTAAAATCCGTGATGGTAACTGTACGTGCTGACCAGTTTGGTTTGAGAAATCAAGTCGAAACTTTCTGTCTTCTCTACTACGAGCACTGGGAATGGCAGATTGACGATCCAGGGAGTTCCTTTCTTCTTATCCGCCAGGTAAAACTTAGTCGAACTGCTATAAGTAATCGTGGATTTTGCGCCAAGATTGTTGTCGATCTCGTTCAAGAGATAGGGCTTTTGCGTCCCGCTGAAATCGTAACACCAATGGCGCGGTTCGGGATGGGTTTCGCTAAAGACCAAACAAGTCGTGCCATTGCCATGAATGTCCGCAAATTCAATTTGCGCTAACCTGTCCCACGTACTGGGCAGAGTAATGGATACAGGATCTTTGAAAGAATTGCCGCTCTGATTGAAAAATACCTCTACCCGATCCGGATAAACATAGATCAGATCGGCAGTTCCCGAACCATCGAGGTCTGCCAAAAACAGCCGCGAAGCATCCAGATCCCCTTCAAACTTGGGAGCGTTGTCTAATTGCACTGGCTTGCCAAACTTGCCATATCCCAGGTTGGGCCAACACTCAACCTTGCCATTGGTAATGCGAGCGAGATGCTGCTGCCCCGAACCAAGCAAATCGGCAAACTGGATGACTTCATTCGCCCCACTCTGTTTGGTCAGTGGCAGGTCATTGTTTTTGTCTCGCAGGCAGATCGACGGTGCCCCAAACCCATCCTTGCCCAGAGACGGATAGACCCAAATGCGATCGCTCTCCACGAGCAGGATATCCGCCAGTCCGTCCCCAGTTACGTCCACCAGATAGTTGTTTGGATTGGAGAAATCGTTGGGGAAGGCCGGAAATGTCTGAAAATTATTCCAGGTGCGATCGGGATTAGCTTCGTAATAGCCCGTACTGGCTGGAGTGCTGACTACGAGATCGAGTTGTCCGTCGCCCGTGAGATCCATCAAGCGCTGGTTAATTTTCTGGCGATCGCTCTCAATCGGCAAAGTGAGGGGAACCAGAGGCGGAGCATAACGCACCGTTGTTGACGTTCCCTGTCCATTCCCATCACCCTCCGGTTCCCAATAGAGGGTCGTTCTACCGTCGTTGTAGAGAATGCCCGGAATCCCCTCACCGTACAAATCGATTAACAAGTAATCTGGCGAAAGATTCAGTCCTGGCAAAGATTGACCGTTTCCTCCTAGTAATGGCTCAAAAGCCTGCTTATCTGGCTGGAAAGCAGTATATTTAAACTCCAATGGCGGCACACTTTTAGTTTGATATTTGCCGTTCTCATGGCGATAGCCCGTAGACGTAACCGCCGCCAGCAGCGTGAGATGAGAGTCTTCGGTATAGGTGAATTGCGTAGCATGGACGAGAACCGGGTTAAGGATAGCGTCGCTGCCCAACTCCTTGAAGCGGTGAAACATCAGGACATTGCGGCACAGGCGGTGGGTGCGAATTTCAAAACCCGCATGATAGGTCGAAAACGGATCCTGGCGACTCAGCCATTTTTGCACCGGGGTGTAGGGTTTGGCATTGGTCGCGTCGAGGTTGTACTCCCCATAATCAAACACCACCTCAAACATCCAATTGTCTTGAATTACCTTTCCTTCTTGAAAAGGTTGGACGTTGCCATACTTGATTGTTTTGATGTATTTGTTAGCCGACTGGGTGCGGTTTACCTCATAGATGGCATCAGCAGGTAAATTGTCATCGTTTTCCGATTCGTATTCATAGACAATGCGATCGCCCGTAGCCTCAAAAGTTTCAGAAAGCAGCCATTGAAAAATATGGGAATGGCTATCCGGATCGACTATTCTGGCGGTCTCGTCTTTGCCAAAAATACTGGTTATGTTATCTTTGCTGGTTACGCGCCAATAGGAATCTCCATCTGAGGCCGTGTTACACCAGTGCTCGATGCGGGCAAACAGTCCTTCTAAGCGAGGTTGGTAAGTAGTGACTTGATAGGTCGCATTGTTAGCGGTTTCGTGGCGCTGCCCTCCATCAATGGGAACCAGATCTTCAGCATTGGAAATCAGAAAGGTATCCGACTCATCGTATGTGGGAATCCCCTTCGAGGTTTTGCGGGAAATATTGGGAATAGACAGGCCAAATCCCAAGCCAAAAATCCCATTTCCTGCACCAGAACTGTACTCCACGCTCAGTTTTGGCTCAAAACCCCGACAGGGCGACGTGGGGATGGGGATAGACAGCGAGGCAGTTCCGGTAAACTCGTCTGACTGAAATGTTTCGCCGATCCCCTGAATCGCGCCTCCACCTTTTGGGAGAGAGACTTGAGTTGCCGAGATCTTGTTGCTCATTTGTCTACCTCTTCAGGATATGGGAATAGAGAAAGAAGCGCTACCCTACTTGCAAAAGCGTTGGAAGGGCTGCGTAACATCTTAATCTAAGGTATCCTAAAGAACAAGCTCCCACATCTGACAAATGTAATTTAACGATCGTTACAAATGTCATGCCGTATCTATAGCGGTTTTCAGATCGGAAGGAGTAGGGGGTTTGGGGGTGTTGCCCCCAAGAAGGGGTGAAACCCCTTCACCCCAAAAATAAAACCCGTTCTCAATTGAAAACCGCTATATTACATTTATGCCCCCCTATAACCACTGACCGCCGCGAAAGCGCCAGCGGGGAAAAACAATCCGCATGAGAGATTGTGACACGATATAGATCCCCAACCAAACGCAACTATAATGCAAAATAAATATGCCTAGATTTATGCCTAGATTAAAACTATCTAGCCCTGGCAATACTCTGCCGAACAAACTAAATAGAATTCCTAGGAATATTGCCTCCCAAACTCCAGCAGCTAGTTGATATACACCAGGCCAGTCGCGATCCCAGCGTCTTTTTTGGAGATAGTCATACAAAACATCCCAAAAAAAGACACCAAAAAAAGCGACATAACCCAAAATCCAGTAAAGCTTAGTATCGTTGAAGCCAAGAGCAAAGGGAATGGTAATTAAAACTCCAACCGTCGCGAGTAGGAGTAGTCGTGTTTGCCATCTGCCAAGAAGTGTAGGTGTCATTTTTTATTGGTGGTTGGTGGTTGGTGGTGGACGCAGGGGTTTACCATTTGTATGTTAATCTCTGCCTTAAACGAAAGAATTCGGTGCAAATGCTAAACCCTTACATTACGAAGGAGGTTTATTGAATACCCATTTCAGCCATTGTCCGAGGGAACTGAAGCCATTGAGATATCTCAACTGCGGTGCTCTCAGAGATACCAGTCGATCTACGGAAGTCAACGCGGCAAATTGCAAGCCGAGGAAACTATCAACGGCGGCGTATGGCCCACCCAGGGTGGGAGCGCCAGCAGCAAACATATATCCGCGATCGTTCCTCATCTCTGCGAGTTCAAAATCGTTGGTGACCGTAAGCCGACCGAGTCCGTTAATTGGTAGTTGGTAATGATCGATGAGATCGGCAAATAAGGGATTGACTTTCACTTTGGCATCTAAACCCGTGGCATCAATAATAAAGTCAGCTTCTAACTTGATTTCTCCTCTGAAACCGCGCTCGTGGATATAGGTAATCGTGCGTTTTTCAGGCGATTGTTCCACCCGCTCTACTTCTCCAAAGACGATTTGATACCAGCCCCGATCCAGTCCTTCTTGGACGATGCGCTTCCAGTCGCCGCGATCGGCGGTGGTAGTACCGCCCCAATCAGCGAGCAGTTCCTGGCGACGTCTGGGATCGGCGGCTTCCAACTCAACGCGCAGATCGCCGCTCCAGCAAGCTTTGGGCCAGTTGAATGGTTGAAATTCGTAGTGGTTTTCTACTTGACGCTGTGCAACACCATATTTGTTGCCTTGGGGCTTCGGCGATCGCATCAAATGCAATAGCGAAATGTTGGGATTCTTGCGCCTTGCCTCGTGGATGCGCTGCACGATCCGCGATGCTACAATGCCCCTGCCTCTAATCATGACCGTGCCGCCATGTTTCTCTAAATGGTTGTAGACATGATCGTGTTCTTCGTAGGCATTGACTACAGAGGTGAAGTCGTTCGTGCTGGTACGGTATTCTTGCAAATCTGGTAAAAACTGAATGGCAGCATAGCCAGGAGAGAGATGCACGTACTGGCCGATCCAGAAGCAATGCTTGCCCTGCCCCAGTGAAACGGCGATCGCATAGCGCCCATCCGTAGTCTTGCGAATTGCCAGAACGCGCCCGTAGCGGTAGGTTTGCTCCCAGCCAACGCGCTTGGTTTCGCGATCGATGGAATCAAATACATTGCCCGATCTAGGAGTGTAGGTTTCCGCCAGGGTTGGTTCTGCAAATACTTGCCAGAGATACTTCAAAGCTCCACCCATGTGGCCGCGTATGGCATCGTGCCAGGCTTCCCGTAGGGCGTAGCTGGGCCAACCCCAAATGTTATCGGGGCAAGAATCTGAATTTGAACGCAATCGTTCGTAGGCAGGGATTTGGGAATTAAGGCAAAGCCGTTGATAGCGGGCGTATGGTTTTGGTTCTAAACCGATCGCGGCGATTTTATCGGTAGATACACCATAAATTCTCAGTAAATCCGTCCAGATGAAACTCCCCAAGCCAGCCCCAACTGCGATATAGGTGGTTTCGTATACGGGCAGTCCCGTGGCGTAAAGATCTTGAACGATGACCTTTGGGATATAAAAGCTGGGTGGTGGAAATGCCTGCACGGTGGCTGGCACGCCAGTGACAGCTTGAGTCGCAGCTAGCTTGGGATCTGGCAACCCCGTAGATGGATTAAACAGGATAGTTGATGCGCCAGCGGACGAGCTTGCTTTGCCAGATTGAGTCTCAGATTGATTTAAAGATACCGTAATGTAGTAGGTGCCAATTTGAATGACATCGCCGTTAGCCAGGACTTGACTAGTCTGGCGTTGACCGTTGATATAAGTTCCACCCGAACTATTGCGATCGCTAATCTCAAATTGCAAGGGATTAGCTGGTGCGATATCGATCGAGGCGTGATAGCGAGAAACTTGCAGGCTATTAAACTTTAATTTAGTGACAGGCAAACCTCTGATTTCTGATGGCATGCGTGCCTCTTCTCTACCCAGGACAATTGGAGCCTGATATGAATGCTTCTGGAGTTCGCCTGTGGTGGGATCTTCCCATGAAAGTTGAATTGAGGGAATAACAGGTGGAGCAGGCTTGGAGATTGGAGCAGTTGCGTTTGCGGCTTGAGGCGAGCCGATTGGTGCCACTACTGTAGCAGCGGAAGTAGGGACGGAAAACGTAATTTGGATCTCAACGGTGCCAATTTGGATGCGATCGCCGCTATTTAAGGCAACACGACTTTGGCGCGCGCCATTAACAGCCACGCCGTTGGTACTGTTCTGGTCGATGAGGAGTAGGTTTTCAGTACTGCTAGGATCGAGGGCGATCGTGGCGTGATAGCGCGAAACCTGCCGATCGCTAAGCACGAGATGTGCTGTTGGCAATCCTGAAATTTCTGACGGGAGGATAGACGCATCCTTACCGATCGCGATCGGTGGGGTGAATTGCTCTTGCCTTGCTTCGCCAGTAGACGGATCTTGCCAATTTAGTTGAATTTGCCAATCAGCGGAACTCATTCGCACCTCTTACCTAATTTTTTAGCCTAATTTTTAATCGGGGGCATAATTACACTGGGAGCTGCTGCCAGCGATGTACCGCACCAGGGGCAGACTAACTTGAGACGATCGTAGGGAGAAACGCGCCCACATGCGACATTAGTACATTTAAGCCCGTACTGCTCGGCTGCGTGGGCGCTGGTCTTCGTCACTGTCAGCAATACCTGCCCCAAATAGATTTTGCTACCCTGGTGCAAAGGAGCTTCGCCCTGAACCAATCTCCTACGATCGACAACGGGAGGATTGCTGTCGCGCAGGTTACGCAGGTAAAACAGGCTATCTGCATCCCGAAAATAAATCATCGCATGTACCCCTGAAACTGTGGGGTGCGACAAAACTATATTGCAGCGGGCCGGATCTCGCCCGATGGTAGCTGATTTGCTCACCGTCTCGGTTTTTAGTGTTCCTGCCTCTTGCCATTCTAGGGTTATTTCACTCATAGTCTTGGTATTATGGCATTTTGTGTTAGTTTAGCGGATTTTCATGGGCTAGTATGCGATCGAGATCGCATGGGACATGGTTAATTTAATGCTAACAATGACCGGAGCGTTCTTAACATACCTGGACTCCTTAAAAGCTTCTGGTGGGGAGGAATTCGTGGATGGATAAATATCAGGTATTTGCGTTCCGAAAGTTAAGGATAGCAAATGGTTCTAGGTTGCCTTTTATAGCTATAGCCAACAGGCTTAGCCTGAATAATTCATAAGAAAGAAGAAAGAGAACAAAAAAAGAGCTTGAAACGATTTAGAATCAAGCTCTCTAGAATTTTTAGTACATTCATTTTGCCATGACAGAGTGTAATTCGGAACTGCCCTATGATTTTTACTCACGCCGAGGGCTAGTGGTTCGATTTTCAGGGCTGGAATTAAGTTCAGATGCAGGTATATTGCTTGCTCGTCAAGCGGAAGAACAAGTGCAAGTCTGTCTGGGGATATCAGAGTGTATTGAGGAATGGCGCGACCCCAGCAAAATCACGCATAGCCTGAATCAGTTGGTCAGCCAACGAGTGTATCAACTGGTAGGAGGATATGAAGATGCCAATGATAGTAACGTATTGCGGCACGACCCCATTTACAAAATAGCTTGCGAACGACTGCCAATAGCAGAGCAAGATTTATTGGCAAGCCAAGCAACGATAACGCGACTGGAGAACCATGTCAGCAAAGCGGAAGTGGCAGCGATGCGCCGCCGGATGGTGGATGGATTTATCCAGGGTTACAAGACTGCACCTGAAGAGATTGTGTTAGATATTGACGGCTGGGACGATCCGACGCATGGCCATCAGCAATTGAAAAGCAGATCGCCTCAGTTGCACTACCTTTATTGCCAATCAGTTTCGCTTGCTGCTTTCTCAGGCCGCTTACATTCTGACCATCGCCATTCGCCAAGCTGCGGCTGGAACTCAACTGGCAAACGCTCAGGTAGAGCGCCTCCGCTTGCTCCTGATTAAAGGAGCGGCCAAGGTGACGGTCTCGGCTCGTCGCGTTCTGGTGGAGTTGGCAACGTTCTGTCCTTTTGCCAAGGAACTGCGTCTGATTGCTCAGCGCTTATCCACATCCCAGACTCTGAAATTTGAGTAGCTCTTAGCCTGCATAGGATTAGTGTGTCCATTTGTAGTGAATTTAGGCATTTTTAGCCTTTTCGAGGCATTTGATAGCGCTTGCTCCCTTTCTTACTCTTTACAACTATCCCTATTTCCCAGAATTAGCCAAAATTTGTTTCTCTTCATACACCTCATGAATAGTGCAGGCTAGATCGCAAGGCAATTTACGGTCAGTCGGTACCTGAGGAATTCCAATAAGACTGAAATTCATTCTTCAGAGATTCCCCACAGCTTCTTGCGGTTTAGGCTTTGTATGGCTGCTCGGCAAGTAGCGTTCTTTCTCAGCTTCTAATTCGTCAATTCTTCGTTGCAGCGTTTCGATTACCCCATACATTTCCATAGGGTCGAATACTTTTAACAAACTAGTTTGGGTAACAATACCTAATTCCCTTCCCCAGTTCCAAGATACGACCAACCGCCGCACGTGTCGGCGTTGCATCTCCTGATGGGCAGTCCACAGAGAATCATCAGGATTCAATAAAAAGAGGGGCGTACTCATCACATCGCCAGCCAGAACATTAGTCAGGTCTAGCTTGAGCGATAAAAATTGCACGATATCTCGTTCGGTGACGATACCCACAGGTCGGACGCTATCTTCGTCATCTGCTGTGGTAATTACAACGCAACTGACGCAAAATTTCGCCATGCATCGGACTAAAACCATGACTGAGGCGTTTATAGAAGCATGGATTATCTCTCTAGTCATCACATCTGACACCCGCCTTAACTTCAGGAAGTTAGCCGGTCGAAGTACCTGGCGAATACTTTCAGGCGTAACAACTGCAACTAAGCGATCGCCATCGCTGACAATCGGCAGATGGCGAATCTGGTACCTCCGAAACAGAAATAAAATCGCAAAAATATCCTGGCACTGGCTTTGATGGAGGGTGATGACTGGTTGCGTCATCACGTCGGCAACTTTGACCCCTTCAAAGTCTATCCCCGCAGCGGTGAAACGCACAATATCTCGCTCAGTAAAAATGCCTATCAACCTCTCTCCCTGCAAGACCAGAACGCAACTAGCGCGCGTTTCGCATTTGAAAAGCTCATTTGATGGCGAATTCACGTCAGATAACAGGCAACTCCTGCCCCGCGTAATGTCCATTAAATCGATCGCTTCCAGGAGTGAGGTATCAGCAGCTACAGTGAGGGGATAGCGGTCAACTACCTCCTCTAAGGTTAGCGTGCTAACAAGCGAATCTTGCGTTTGCATGGTTGTAGAGGGATGTAACAAAAAAACTAGCCATTAGCCAGAAATAATATACACCTTAGACCAATAAAGGTGTATCATAGAGGAATGTTACGCTAAAAATCGAGAAGAGCTTTATGAGGAGAGGGTTGTATGCCTTTATAGGTTAAATCAAAACGGTAATTTCAATCGCAATAACGTAACGATTCTACATCCTTAGGGGTGCTTGTCGATCGAGCCAAATTCAAAACGCATTAGCTAGATTGCAACCCTAAAAACAAAACTAGGTTTGCGCGCTGGTTAAGCCAGATATCCTGGGTGTTTTGCCGTAGAGTCGATCTAAAACTCGCTTGACTGAGATGCGTTTCCACTCCTGCCCTCGCTTCGTGCGATATCCTTGCTGATTTAGCCAATCAGCAATCTGTTGGAGGGACTTACCAGACTTATGGTGGCGGCGAATTAACTCGATTATTTGCTGCTCGCGACCGTCTTCTACCAACTCGCCATCGATTGCAATTTGACCGAATGCTGGCGAACCATAGCCGGCAT
Organism: Pseudanabaena sp. PCC 6802; assembly: GCF_000332175.1. NCBI lineage: Bacteria > Bacillati > Cyanobacteriota > Cyanophyceae > Pseudanabaenales > Pseudanabaenaceae > Portococcus > Portococcus stanieri. The sequence goes on from NZ_KB235914.1 coordinate 1,559,496, forward strand.
AGCCACCTCTAGAGGCTTTTTCCCGTCTGCCGCGATTGAGCTTTTCCCAGATTGTGTAGTTGTCTGAATTCTCAGCAGGCATAACTGTCAGCAATTTAGGAACCTTGTTTATCAGTTTATCAATATAGCTTAGCAATAACCCTTAAAAAAATGCGATTAAGTTTCTTAGGGTCTCCTGGAAGCGGCAAGAGCGCTCAAGCCAGCGTCTTGGCAGAGCAATTGCAAATTCCTCATGTTTCCACTGGTGACATTTTGCGGCAAGCGATCGCGCACAAAACAGGATTGAGCATTCAGGCAGAGGCTCATGTCAATGCGGGAGAACTGGTGCCGGACATTTGAAGAGGTTAATCTCGTCTTGCAAGACCTGCTGAAAATCCAGGCACCAGCGTAGCGGGACATAAACTTATTACTCAAAAGCGATCGCAGAAATTACTTATCAAAATCATTATTTGCAACATTAGAACAACAACATTAGGGAAAAATCCATGGCAACTTACAAAGTTAGACTTGTTAACGAAGCTGAAGGTCTCGACCGCACGATTGAGGTAGCTGACGACCAGTACATTTTCGATGCCGCAGAAGAGAACGACCTCGATCTGCCCGTCTCTTGCAGAGCTGGTTCCTGTTCTAGCTGTGCTGGCAAAATTGTCTCAGGAACGGTCGATCAATCCGATCAAGCCTTCTTAGATGACGAACAAATAGCTGCCGGCTTTGTCCTCACTTGCGTTGCCTATCCCACTTCTGACTGCACCATTCTTACCCATCAAGAAGATAACCTCTATTAATAGATTTCTCTCTTGGATTTCCAACTCACAAACTTAGGTAAAACATTTAGGTAAAACATCTATGACATCTACAGCACAAGCGGGTTACGTGCAAAGCGCCGAATTCGATTCTCTTCTAGCCTCTGACGAACCTGTAGTTGTCGATTACACGGCTACTTGGTGCGGTCCCTGCAAGTTGGTTAGCCCTCTCATCGATCGCCTGGCAGCCGAGTATGAAGGCCGCGCCAAAGTGGTCAAGCTTGATGTCGATGAGAACAGAGACAATGCCAAAAAATATGGCATTCGCAGCATTCCAGCCGTGCTCGTTTTTAAAGGTGGCGAGGTGGTGGAAACCATTGTGGGCAAGGCCACTTACGAAACCTTCAGTCAAGCGCTAGACAAACACCTGTAGATTCTGAATATTAAAGTGAGGGTATGGGAGCTTAAGTCGTTGCATCCATAACCTCAACTCTATCGAAGCGTATGCACCGGTTACCAGTCGTTCAAAGTATCCGGCTCCCACTCACTTTCAAGGGCTTGAGTTTTTGGCATTATAGTCTTGCCAATAGGCGCTCATGATGATTAAGCTATTTTAGGAACAGATTACTATTTCAGCTAGATATTCCCAGTAGTGGTAGAATTTTTTGCTTCAGGATGTCTATAAGAGCAGGCTCCATGTACTCAAAGTGATCGGGAATATCCAAACAAATTACGCGCTTGTTTTTAAGCCAAGGTTGGAACTTTTGTGATAATTTGCGGCGATGCGACTTCTCCATCACAAAAATGATATCTGACCACTGGACTGTTTCACTACTCAGCGATACTTCAGCCTCGCGATCTAATCCCGCTGACTCTACCTCCACTCCCTCACATCCTGCAAATATTGCTTCAGCAGTGGGACTTCGCAGTCGATTGCGACTGCAAATAAATAGCAGTTTTATAGCCATAGACAGATCTGTTAGGACAGGGGGGTGTGGGGGCTGCGCCCCCACGCAGGGGTGGAACCCCTGCACCCCGTCCTAAGCCTGTTGGCTATAGCTATATCATGTTTAGAATGATTTGACCGAACCTCTTGCCATTGCGACATCTAGAGCGACCCTACCGAAATTTGCTAACCGCTATAAAACCCTACACCTTCGCCATCATTTCCAACTCATACAAGCTCGCATATAGTCCCTTATGCTCGATCAATTCGTCATGCGTGCCGGACTCCACCACTTCGCCCTGTTTCAAAACTAAAATGCGATCGACATTGCGCACCGATGAAAGTCGGTGCGCGATAATAATGGCCGTGCGTCCAGCCAGCAAGCGCTCCAAAGACTGTTGTACCAGGTATTCGGTGCCGACATCCATTGAGGAGGTTGCTTCATCTAAGATCAAAACGCGCGGATTGCGGATGGCTGCCCGAGCAAATGCCAATAGTTGTTTCTGCCCGCCTGACAGATTAGAGCCGCGCTCTCTGATTTCTGTATTGTAACTATCGGGTAAATCTTCGATAAACTGGTGTACGTTCATGCTCTGAGCTGCAGCGATCGCTTCCTCCAGGCTATAGTCTTCACCCAGCGTAATATTTTCCTTGACATCGCCAGAAAAGAGAAAAACATCCTGCAGGATTACACCTACATAGTGCCGTAGCTCTTTTTGAGCGATTTCACGAATATCTACTCCATCGATGAGAATGCGTCCCCTGGTTGGTTCGTACAGTCGCGATAGCAGGCGGATAATCGAACTTTTACCCGCACCTGTCGGGCCGACTAACGCCACCTTTTCGCCGGGCCTAATCGTGAAGTCAATTTTTTGCAAAACGAACTCCCCTGGCTTATAGCCAAACCAGACATTTTTAAAGCGGATTTCGCCTTTGCCATCTTTGGGTAAAGATTTGGGCATCTCTGGATCGCGAATCTCAATCGGCTCGTTGATGATATTGGTAATGCGCTCGATCGCGGTAAAACCAGCCTGAATCACGGTAAACTTTTCCGCCAACTGCCGCAGCGGATCGAATAGTCGTTGCGAAAACAGAATAAACGCGGATAGTTCGCCAAACGTCAAGGTTTTCTGGATGACCTGGCCGCCCCCCAGCCACAGAACGCCAGCGATCGCCACCAGTGCCACCCACTCCAGCGTCGCGGATACAGCCGAGTCGTACCAGATCGTGTCGTTCACTTCGGCAATATATTTTTTGTTCACCTGTAGGTGCTGTTGCGAATTATAGCGTTCGCGCCGAAATAGCTGTACTATACCTACCCCAATAATATTTTCTTGCAAGATGGAGTTAAGTTCGGACAGGCGCTCGCGGGCTTTGTAGTTGGCTTTGCGAAACTGTTTTTGAAAGTAAATAATTAAACCCGTCACTGGAATTACCATCGCAATTAGCAACAGGGCTAGATCCCAGCGCAACCAGAACATAAAGCCAGCAATGGCAACGATCGATGCCAGATCGCTAATAATGCCCACCGCACCCGTGGCAAATACATCGCCCAACGCTTCCACATCGCTCGTGAGGCGGGTAATAAGCTTGCCCACAGGCGTGCGATCGAAAAAGCTAATTGACAACGATGTAACGTGCTGAAACAGGTTGTCGCGGATGTCAGCCGTAATATTCTGCCCTACCTTTTGGACGAGGAACCCCTGCCAAGCCTGGAGTAACATCCTTACCACGATCGCCAATAGCAAAAGTATGCTGAGCGATCGCAATCCCCCAAAGTCACCATTTTTAACTGGGCCATCCAGGGCTTGCTGCACCAAAATTGGCTGTATGGCGTTAGCAATAGATAGCGGCACCAGTAGAATCAGCGAAACAATCAACTCTTTGGCGCTGTGCTTCGCATAGGGATAAAGCCTCAGAAGCAAGCGCCAGTCGCTATCTACAGGGGCGCGTCGATCGTTTGGACTAGGAGCAACCATGGCAAACAAAAAATTTTACACGCAAATAGATGGGGCAGACGTTAAATCCTGCCCCTTAAGATTAGCAATTACTGTCTCGGATTTTCGATGGACTGTGGTAGTCTCAGGCCGAAAAGCAAAAAGCTTAAAAATTACAACTGGCTACTCCAGATCCTGTCTGCCAGGGTTGCGAGCCGGGTCGCTGTTGAGAAATCCGAATATGAATAGGCTAACAAAGAAGATGACGGTGATATAAACAACTATTTTGAGCGTAAGCATGAATAGAGGGTCTCCTAAAAGAAGTAAAACGAATATAACTTATACATAAGACTAATCTTAGCGGAAAATATGTCTTAAGAAAGTCTTAAGAGAGCTATTAGCACGCAGCGGTTAGCGGCCAGCTTTTTAAAGTCTTATAACAATTTGAACAGTAAACGCGACAGATCGAACGGGTTGAAGGGGTTCTACCCCTTCGTGGGGGCTTTGCCCCCACCCCCCATCCGTAACCACAACAATTTAAATTGGTATTGTAGCTATAGCCAATAGGCTTAGGACGGGGTGCAGGGGTTCCACCCCTGCGTGGGGGCGCAGCCCCCACACCCCCTGGCTTAACAGATCTGTCTATGGCTATATCTTGCAAGCATTTTGAAATAGCGAAAAATCAAAGGAGGTGGCGATCGCCACCTCCTTTGTTCTCTAGGGGATTTTTTACCGACCAATATAAAGTGGGCATTGCCCACCCTAACAATCGTGTCTCTAGATTTCCATATCTAAAGTTTCTTTGGCAAAGCCACTGTATGCTTCCATACCATGTTCGCCGATATCCAAACCCTTGAGTTCTTCTTCGCGCGGTACGCGAATGCCACCTGTTATAGCGGCGATTAAGTACCAGGCGATCAAGCTAAATACAACGGTAAAGCCACCGACTGCAATAGCACCAACAAACTGATACCATAGCTGCTCAAAACCACCATTAAAGAACAGACCTGGTTTTGGGAACGGTGCAGCACCAAACTTGTCAGCTTCGCTAAAAAGTCCTAAAGCTAAAGTGCCCCACACACCACAGACCAGGTGAACTGAGGTAGCACCTACGGGATCGTCAATCTTGATTTTGTCAAAGAAACCGACGGCAAAGACTACCACGGTACCAGCAATTAGACCGATAATCCCAGCGCTGGCAACGCTGACGAACGCACAGGGAGCAGTAACGCCGACCAGTCCGGCTAAAATACCGTTGATAATCATGGATAAGTCCGGCTTACCCAGATATAGCCACGCTACAGCCGTCGCCGCAATTCCACCAGTGGCGGCAGCCATGTTAGTGGTGAGGGCAATATGGGCGATTAACTTGCCATTCGCATCCATGGTCGAGCCGGGATTGAAACCAAACCAACCCAACCACAGAATTAAACAGCCCAGAGTTGCCAAACCCATATTGTGGCCGGGAATGGCATTAACTCGACCCTCAGCACTGTAACGCCCTAACCTAGGCCCTAAGATTGCAGCACCTACCAGCGCGCCCCAACCACCAACTGAGTGCACGACTGTTGAACCAGCAAAATCGTAGAAGCCCATTTTGGCTGCCCAGCCTCCGCCCCAGATCCAGTGACCTGTAACCGCGTAGGCAATACCAACCAGCAAGAAACTAAAGATCAGGAAGGCAAGGAACTTGATTCTTTCAGCCACAGCACCGGAGATAATCGTGGCGGCGGTACCAGCAAACACCAATTGGAACAAAAACTTAGCTTCCAGGGGTACGCTCGTCCAGTTTAGGGCAGAGAACACGCCCTTATAGTCTTTGAGTAAAGCTGGGCTATTATCATCTCCACTTAAAAAGAAACCAGCTAGACCAATAAAATCGTTGCCATCGCCAAACATGAACCCGAATCCGATCGCCCAGTAGGCAACTGTGGCGATCGCAAATACGATCAGGTTTTTTGCCAGAATATTAACGGCGTTTTTGCGACGGCAGAATCCTGACTCTACGAGTGCGAAGCCAGCATTCATAAAGAAGACGAGGAAGGCAGCTATTACGACCCACATCGTGTCTAGGGCCACATTCAGCTCAGACTGGACGGCTTCAGGTGTAAGGGGAGGTGTTGCAGGGGCAGGTGTACCCTGGGCGATCGCCGAATAGACCCAAAATACACAAATTATGACGGCGAGAGGTAGACAGTACGACCAATTTACCGTCTGGCTCCTCTTTCTTTTGCTCTTTAGTTTAGAAACTAGCACTATAGAATTTTCCTCTCTGGAGTTAAGACAGTTAATCTAATCAGTAATGGTGATGACTTAAATCACACCAAACCTGATGAGATGAATTTGTATCTCAAGATACACAACAGGTTCAGGTTGCAGTCAAAAAAGCAACGGACTCCACATGGGCAGTTTGTGGAAAGAAATCTAGCATTTGGAGGTTAGTTAAGCAATAGAAGCGATCTACGCATAATTGCTTGAGATCTCGTGCTAAAGTGGCAGGATTGCAACTAACATAGACCAGGCGATCGGGACGAAGATCTCGCAAATTGGCGATCGCATCGCTATGGCAGCCTTTGCGCGGTGGATCGAGTAGGACGATATCGGGTTTTCCGTACGTTTGGATATCGGGTTGGAATAGTAGCTGCTCGACTTTACCCGTGTAAAACTTAACGTTTGTAATTTGCTCGATCGCGGCATTAACTTCTGCTTGGGCTGTAGCTTGTGGCTGCATTTCCAGGGCGATTGCCTGCTTCACCTGTCGCGCTAAAGGTAAAGTCAGTGCGCCTATACCAGCATAAGCATCTAACAAAATTTCCGTGCCGGTGAGTTTAAGCTCCTGTTGAATTACCGCCAGCATTTTCTCTGCTTGCTCGGTATAGACCTGAAAAAATGTATCGGCGCGGAGTTGGAACCGCACGCCTGCAAATATTTCTTCTAAGTAATCTCGTCCGGCTAGGCAACGGGTTTCTTTACCAAAGATGGCGTTGGTGCGATCCCGATTGCGATTGAGCAGGATGCCAACTAGCTGCGGGTACCTTGTCAGCCAAATTTTGGCTTGCGCCGCTAGACCTGGGACATCCCACTCTTTGCTAACCAGTACGAGTAATATTTCGCCTGTATGTCGTCCGATTCTGAACCCCAGGTGGCGCAGCAGTCCCGTATGTTTTTGCTCGTCATAGATCGAGCAGCCTAGAGCCTGAATATCTTGTTTAATCTCTGCCAGGAGCGGATCGAGACGGTTGTCCTGCACGGGACATTGGTTGAGGTTAATTATTTTATGGCTGCCTTTTTGGTAGTAGCCTGCTTTTACTTTGCCAGAGCGATCGCACTCTAATGGATAAGTCACCTTATTGCGATAGCCCAGAGTTGACTCCGCTCCAATAATTGGCTGCATTACAGAGGCGATTTCTTCTAGCGCAAAGCCACCGATGCGATGTAAAGCCTGAATCACCTGATTTTGCTTCGCAGCTAACTGGCGCGGATAACTCACCGCTTGCCACTGGCAACCACCGCATTTATCCGCCACAATGCAGCTAGGACGTACGCGATCCGGTGAAGGTTCGATAATTTGTTCGATCTGAGCGTAAGCAAGATTGGCTTTGACATGTAACAACCTCGCTTCGATGCGATCGCCAGGTACGGTATTGGGTACAAACACCACAAAATCGCGATCGCGCCCCACCCCATCTCCATTATCTGCCAGGTCAGAAATTTCCAAAGATACGATCTGTCCCTGCTGCATGTGACGAAGCTCTCTAAAATATTGGAGGAGTTAAACTTCAACATTTTAGCGCGATCGGCTCTAGTTACTTCTCATCCCACACTTTGAGTTGTAAGTAAACTAATCCCAAAACGATCGCCAGCAAAACCATTGCTGCTGCTGCCGCATAACCAAAGTCAAATAGGCCAAATGCCTGCTCGTAAACGTAGTGTACCAGAATATTGGTGGCGTTGAGAGGCCCACCACCCGTTACCACGTATACCTGCTCGAAACCTCGAAATGTAAAAATAATTGTGGAGATGATGACAAATATTGTCGTGGGACGCAAGCCGGGCAGGGTGATGTGCCAGAACTTTTGCCATCCATTCGCACCGTCGAGTTCGGCAGCTTCGTAACGGCTCTGCGGAATAGCCTGCAAGCCTGCCAGAAATACCACCATGTTGAAGCCCAACTGCTTCCAAATGCTCAGCAAAATCAAGACTAGCATTGCTAAAGCCTGATCGTTAAACCAGGCAGGGGGGCGATCCCAGTTCAGAAAACTATTAATCGCACCATCGGGCTGAAATAGCCAGCGCCAGCCCAATCCAGCCGCTACAATCGATACGACTGAGGGCAGGAAATACAGCGATCGCAATATCCCTTTGCCGACAAAACTGCGATCCAACAATGTTGCCATTCCCAACGGCAAAATTACACTGGGAATGACAGTTGCCAGCGTGAAATAGGCAGTATTGCCGAGGATTTGCCAAAATTCTGGATTCAGAAGCAGTCGGATGTAGTTATTTAATCCCACCCACCTCACGCCGCCCAACGTCAGGTGACCGCCCGTAACGCTGAGGTAGCCAAGATAGAGGATGGGATAGAGGACAAATATGCCTAATAGTAGCAGGGCCGGGGTTAGAAATATCCAGGCAGATACGGCGCTACGATCGAGCCAGTTGCCCAACTTAGCGGATGCCTGCGACGATTTAATAGGTGGCTTACTCAGTGGTTGCACTTAACTGTTCGTTTGAGATCGCAATGCTTAATAGGAACAGGCACGACATGTTAAGAATAATAAAGGTAAAAAGCCAAAAGAGCTATCCCCTAAATGCCCCCGTCCCGTCTGAGATGGCATAAGCGATCGCCGTAGCGCTGCCATGTGAGATTCCTTAAAACTCGCGATTGAAATTGGAATTTAAATCCGTTTGAACGGATTTTCGCTCTTAGACCGCAATCGCCCCCAGAGCTTTTGTCCCTGCATTACTGGCTGGTACAACCAATCCACGCTCGAAATGAGTATGCTGGAAGTGGAGAGTTCTTGAGGATAAGGCAATGAAAAAAATCGTTGCTTCATGTCTCGCGGCGATCGCTGCGGCTCTTGCTCTAGGAAATGCACAACCCACACAAGCTGAAACCAGGTGTTGGAGGAGTGGGTCCGTCGTGCAGTGTCAGAACGTGCAGCCCTATAACAACTACCGCACGTACAGACCGTATAACAATTACCGTTACTACGCGCCTTACAACAACTACCGCACGTACACACCCTATAACAACTACCGCAATTACACGCCTTATAACAACTACCGCACGTATAGACCCTATAACGACTATCGTTACTACAACTATAACTACAGTTACAACTCGAATCTAGCGCGACAAATCAATGCGATTTACCGTCAAGAGTTAGGACGTAATGCCGATCCAGAAGGGCTTCAACACTATCTCAATCAGTACTACTACTATGGTTGGAGTCTGAAAGATATCCATCGCGACATTGCCACTAGCAATGAAGCCTACAATCGTTAGGGTAGATACTACTAATCAATCGGTACCTGCCCACTGCCAAGCAGGTACGCCGTTTCTCGTGCTGCGAGAAACGATCGATGGCGTATAGTTGTTTGTGTCTCTCATACCCGTCATGTCTAAAGTCAGAAATACTTGGGAATCGATCAACCTCATGCGCAAGTGGGGCGAACCGTATCCCTGAGAGTTTCTTATGCCAGCCGAAGCTCTACATGTACTGTATTGAGGTTTTAAAGCTGCTACCCAGGTCACGCTAAAGGCATCGCTGTTAGCGATCGCAAATTTCCCCGCTAACCATTGCAGGTTAGCCTGACCGCTGCGCAGATAGCCTCCTTCATAGTGCTTGCTGGTTTCGGCGATCGTAACCTGCGGCGGACAATTAGTAGTCTCTTTGTCCAGTAATTTTGACACTTGCAACACTACATTCTCAGCTTGGGATACTAACGGATAGCAACAGATTAAACCTGCAATTACCAGGCTCGCAGGGAAATTTACAGGTAAATTTACAAGGATTGTCCTGAAATTCATTGAGATACATCGCTCCTTGGCAAATAAAAACTGACAACTGTTCCCATCTCCTCAGAGGATTGGATGGATAGATCGCCTCCATGAGCGATGACTATACTTTGCACGATACCTAACCCCAAACCAGTTCCAGAGGGCTTAGTGGAATAGAATGGTTCGGTTAACTTAGGAATTACTTCCGGTGGAATGGGAGTACCTCCATTATGAACTTTCACGTATATTCGATCTGGTGCAGATCGATCGTCAATCTCCCACCGCACGGTATTTCCGACCGCGATCGCCTCGCACGCATTATTTATCAAGTTTACAAATATCTGCTTTAGCTTGTCACGGTCACCATCGACAACAACCTCAGAGGATGCAGGGATAAACTCAATTTGCCGATCCTGGGCAGATGGTAGTGCGCGAATAGAATCTACCATTTCCGCGATGAATTTATTCAACTCTATTTCTACCATCTGGAGGGTGGGTTGCTTGGCATAATTGAGAATTTCATCTAAAAGACGCTTGAGGCGATCGCCCTCGTCCAAGGAAAGTTCGAGGCGCATTTGTGCTGCTTCTGGCAACTCCAAGCGCTTAAATGAATTTAATCCCAATAGTATCGTAGTGAGGGGATTTCGTACTTCATGGACGATTTTGGCAGCCAGACCGCCAATTTCAGCTAAGCGTTCCAGACTGCGGCGCAATTCCGCCGTGCGCTGTTCGACCATCTCTTCTAAGTGAGCGTTCACTTCCATTAATTGAGCCTGAGCGGCTTGCAGTTGAGCCGTGCGCTTGGCAACCTCTTCCTCCAGCATATGATTGAAGTTTTTCTGCTTTTGGTAGAGCAGATAATTATCCAGCGCAGTGGCAGCTCGTTCCGCAAAGATCTCGACCGTAGCGATTTCCTCTGGAGTAAATAAACGCGGCTCGTGACAAAAGGAGCAAATGGTACCGATCGTCTCTTTTTGAGATGTGCGCAACGGCACGCCTAAATATGAGAGATAGCCTTCGGGAGCCTGACCGCATTCGGGGCGCAATCTGACATCATCCACTGCTAGGGATTGACCAGTAGTAATAACCGTGTTCGTGACCAGTCCGTGCAGATCGTAGATATGCTCGCCCTCACCCATATCTACAGTGCTTGCCATCACGCGCTCGACCCCATTTTGGCAGAGCGTGACCACCGACCAGTCCAGCGATACCAGTTTGCTTACACCCTGGGCGATCGCCTGCAAATAGTCGATTGGTTCGCCAGTGCGGTAGCTCAGATCGAGCAAAAAATCGAGAATGCGTTGCTTTTGTTGTAACTGAATATCAAGCTGGGGCGACTTCTTTAAGGCCATAGTAAAGTGGGTGTTCGATTGTTACTGAATGAGGGCTTACGCAAAATCAACTTTTTTACCTACATACATTGTAGGGTGGGCATTGCTCCTCCTACCCGTGGGGTCTCTGCGTAAACCCGCGTAACAGAAAAATAAGTTTTTGCTGAAAATTGGCAAAGCGTCTCTTATCAAAGTATCAGGATATTTCAGTTAACTCCTTAGATCGTCGTAATTTTTTAAGCAGGTCAGCAAGCGAAGATGGCATCAAGTTCAAGTTAACTCAATCAAAGCTATAGCAATCCAAAATCATTTATAGATGGGGTGCAGGGGTAGAACCCCTGCGTGGGGCGCAGCCTCCACCCCCCTTTTTCACAAATCATTTGCGATCGCTATAGCTACAAGCCAAACAACATTAGGAGTCCCCAATGAAACTATCTACGTTACTTGCTACAACCGCGATCGCTAGTGCCGTTACAATTTCTACCATTCCTCTCCAAGCATTTAGCCCCAATTTAGGCCAGGTAGCAGCCCAAGAAATCAAAGTTGCTGCGGTAACGGCACAACAAAAGATCGACCAAATTATTGCCGTCAAGGGTAAACCTGGTAGCGCCGCTTTAATGCGGAAATTATATGAGAAAGATCTAACACCCATTGGGATTCAGCCCGGCGGTGCAGGCATGGTCGTCAACCTGTACAGTAAGAAAGATGACACTACTCTCTCTCTCTGCACGACTTTCGATGTCGTCGTAGCGGTGAAGAAAGGCGCGATCGCCCAATTCGATCCTGGTGAAGTTAAGTAATACCAAATTCTCTAACGCAAATTAACAGATTGCTGGAAGGGCGAGCGTTCGTTCGCCCGTACGTAGATTTTTGCAGAATTGGCAACGACAAACACTTTTCAAATCAGGAGACAGACATGAGGCTTGATGGTAAGGTCGCCCTGGTCACTGGCAGCAGCCAGGGAATCGGGCAGGGAATCGCAATCCGTCTGGCGGCTGAAGGTGCCAGCGTCATTATCAACTATCGCTCCCATCCTGAAGGTGCAGAGGAAACTCTAGCCAAGGTGGAAGCGTCAGGGGGCAAATGCTACATGGCACAGTGCCCGAAAAATCCAGGTTATGCCATCAAAGCCGATACGGGTATGGTTGAAGACGTGCAGCGCCTGGTGATGGAGAGTGTAGAACATTTCGGCAAGCTGGATATTCTGGTCAATAATGCGGGGATTGAGAAGCACGCTCCATTTTGGGATGTCACGGAATCCGACTACGACGCTGTCCTGAACGTCAACTTAAAGGGAGTTTTCTTTGCCACGCAGGCAATGGTGAGACATCTGATCGCCACAAAGCGCCCTGGCAAGATTATCAATATCAGTTCAGTTCACGAGGAATTGCCATTTCCCAATTTCACGGCTTACTGCACCAGCAAAGGTGGGATGAAGATGTTAACCCGCAATCTGGCGGTTGAACTGGGGTCGCTGGGCATCACAATTAACAACGTTGCTCCAGGTGCGATCGAAACTCCCATCAATACCAAACTATTGAACGACCCCGAAAAATTAGGTGCCCTGCTCAAAAATATTCCCCTAGGGCGGTTGGGGCAACCCCAGGATGTAGCGGCGCTTGTAGCATTCCTGGCATCGGATGATGCCAACTACATCACTGGTACCACCTTCTTTGCCGATGGCGGCCTACTCTGGAACTATCAGGAGCAGTAATGAAAACTCAACGACTCCACTTGGCTGAATATGTGATTGAGGCAGTGGGTCTGGGTATCTTCATGATTTCTGCTTCTGTAGTGACAGCCCTGTTAGAACTTCCCACATTGCCGCTGCACCAGACGATCGCCGATCCCCTCCTCCGCCGTTTGCTAATCGGCACAGCTATGGGCTTAACTGCGATCGCGATTATTTACTCCCCTTGGGGCAAGCGATCGGGCGCGCATATCAACCCCGCCGTAACTCTGACCTTCTGGCGGCTCAAGAAAATCCAAACCTGGGATGCTTTGTGTTATATCGCCGCCCAGTTTATCGGTGGATGGCTGGGTCTATTAATCGCGGCGATGTTACTGGGATCGGCGATCGCCGATCCAGCCGTCAACTACGTGGTGACAATTCCAGGGCAACAGGGAGATTTGGTAGCATTTCTAGCCGAGTTCGCCATCTCATTTGGATTGATGACTTTAGTTCTGAATGTCTCCAATCGGATGCAGATATCGCAGTATACGGGGATTTGCGCGGGTATATTGGTAGCTCTTTATATTACCTTTGAAGCCCCCATCTCCGGCATGAGTATGAATCCCGCTCGCACCCTGGCTTCTGCCCTTCCCGCTCAGATTTGGCAGGCAATTTGGCTCTATTTCACGGCTCCGCCCTTAGGGATGTTACTCGCCGCAGAAGTATATCTGCGACAGGGGCAAAAGAAGCATCAATCCCAAATATGTTGCAAGTTATGTCCGAATCAAGAAACCCCTTGTATCAGTCCCATGTGTTGCCAACAAGGGTGTGGGAAATTCCCGTCTAAAAATTCTCTATCGACGCGCCATAGGTAGGGGCAGGTTTGGCTAGAAATTTTAGATTTTCACCAATAGCACTCTGGCAAAACCTTCCCCCTACAATCTTTTGATGTTCGCCAATAGCGCTCGACCAAAACCTGAACCTATATCGACGAATCTTTTACAGAAACGAAAATTCTAATCGAGTAAACCTTTATGAGTCAGGCTTTAAGTTCAACTGTAATCCTTGGTGGTGGTTTTGTGGGGTTATTTACCGCCCTACATCTCAGTCACCAGAACTACCCGCATGCCGTAGTTCTGATCGATCGCCGCCGCCACTTTAACTTCAAACCTTTGCTATACGAATTGCTCAGCGGTGAGATGCATTGCGAGCAGGTCTGCCCTGCCTACGAGGAGTTGCTGCAAGGTAGCAATGTATCCTTCGTGCAGGATGGCGTGCGATCGATAGATTTACCCAATCGTCGCGCGATCTTAGACTCCGGCAAAATCTACTACTATAGCAATCTCGTTCTAGCGCTCGGTGGGAAAACCACTTACTTCGATATACCTGGCGCAGCCGCACACGCACTACCTTTTACTTCTGCTGACGAAGCGATCGCTTTGAGCCATCGCATCAAAGCTAATCTGAATCGAGCCGCCCAAAGTAACGATGATGACGAACGCCAACAACTGCTGACCGTGGCGATCGTTGGGGCTGGGCCTGCTGGAGTAGAGCTAGCCTGTACGCTCGCCGACCTCATGCCGATCTGGTGTAGAGAAGCAGGTATAAGTCCCGATCCAGCCCGTGTAGTTTTGATGAATCGCAGCGATGAAATTCTCAAAGGAGATATCAACAGTCGCCTGCGCGATACGGCAAAATCTGCGCTCCAAAGTCGCGCGCTTCCAGTTGAATTAATCCTGAATGCCTCAGTGACGGGAATTAGCGCCAATGGCGTGGAATATCGCCAACAGGATCGAATGAATTTTCTAGCAACCGGAGCGATCGCCTGGACGGCTGGCACTGAACCTCCGGCTTTGCTCAAGGATTTGCCGGTCGCACCCGAGCATAGAGATAAGCGAGGGCGCTTGCAAGTAACCCCCACTCTTCAACTCTTGGATTTCCCCGAGGTATTTGTTGGCGGCGACTGCGCCTTCATTGCCGACAATCCCCAACCTGCTACGGCTCAGGCAGCCTATCAGCAGGGAACGGCGATCGCAGATAATCTCAAAGCTCTGGCGCGAGGCAATATGCCTGCTCCGGCAAAAATTACGATGCGCGGTACCTTGATGAAGTTAGGATTGGGTGAGGGGGTAGCGAATATCTTCGATCGCATTGAGGTCAAAGGCAAGCCCGGTCACCTGATTCGAGAAGCCACATACCTGGAACTTCTGCCTACACCAACTCGCAATCTTAAAGTCACGGCAGAGTGGTTAACCGATGAAATCTTCCATCGCCATCAACCCCATCTAGCAATCCCAGAAGATGAGTTAGGGATTGAGATCGAAGCCGATCCCGACGCACAAAAGCGTGGGGGAGTTTGGGCGGGTGTAATGGCGATCGCGGCAGGGCTGATCCTCGCATTACCCTTAACATTACGTGCCGCGAATCCTCAACAATTTCAACAAAGTTGGGGTTGGTCGGGGTTGCCAGTTCTATTAGATCGACTGGCTCCTCCGTTACCTCCCAAATCATAAATACTAAACGAGTCTTGCCATCATAGGAGATTAAAATCATGTTTAAACAGCTAATTCCTTTCCATAAGCTATCCCTCAAAAAAGCAATGACGATCAATCGCATTGTCTTAGGGATGTTCTTCTTTTTCTCAGGTGTTGCCAACTATATCAACTTTAGCGTGCCAAATGGATTCTATCAAACCGTTCTGACTCTGAAGCTGCAATTGTGGGGGCCATTTCCAGCGGGTTGGGAGGGGATAGGGCCACTTCCTGCTTTCATTGCCATTCCCTATGCCTGGCTTCTGCCTGGAGCTGAGATCGTGTTGGGATTGTTATTCGCTTTAGGCTTTTGGGTAAGATGGACGGGCTTGATTTTAATTGTGATGACGCTCAGTATTGTCCTGGCTTTTGGCATTATCCCAGCAGGTACGCTTTTCCCCAATGGTGCTGAAAGTTTCAATAAGAATATCCTATTCATGACCCTAACCTGGATATACATTGCCTACGATGTGGAAGCCAAAAAATCCCAAGCTCGTCGCCTGGCAGAGAGAACTAAACAGCTAACAGCAATGGGTTCGTAAATGATTTTAGGTAGAACCCTTATATCTTTGATTAACGAATAGGAGAAATCCATGTCAAACGATCGCTACGACATCATCATTATCGGTACGGGTGCGGGTGGAGGTACCTTGGCCTATCGCTTAGCACCCAGTGGCAAGCGAATCCTGGTTCTAGAGCGCGGTGCTTTCCTACCACGCGAAAAAGCTAACTGGGATACCGTCCAGGTGTTCCACAAAGAACGCTACCACACAACTGAGGTTTGGCACGATCGCGATGGCAGCGAAATCCACCCCGGCACGGGTTATTGGGTAGGAGGCAATACCAAAGTCTACGGCGGTGCGCTCTTTCGCTGGCGAGAACGGGATTTCGAGCGCGTCGTCCATAAGGGCGGCATTTCCCCTGCTTGGCCGCTCAAGTATCGCGATTTTGAACCCTACTACACCGAAGCGGAAAAACTCTACGAAGTTCGCGGTCAGCGCGGACTAGATCCTACCGAACCATCCGCTAGCGAAGCTTATCCTTTTCCCCGCATCAGTCACGAGCCGCGCATTCAAGAAATTCACGACGATCTCAAAGCCAGAGGCTTGCATCCTTTCTACATTCCGCTTGCCATTAAGCTGAATGAAGTCAACCGCCGCCTTAGTGCGTGCATTCGCTGCGATACATGCGATGGATTTCCCTGTTTGGTGAATGGTAAAGCCGATGCAGATGTTAACTGCGTCCAACCTGCCACTTCGTTTGATAATGTCACTTTGCTTACTGAAGCTGAAGTCCTGCGCTTGCATACCAGTCCATCGGGTAGAGAGGTCACCAGCGTCGAGGTTAAGCATGGCGATCGCATTACTAATTTCTCGGCTGATATTGTGGTGGTTGCTTGCGGTGCGATTAATTCCGCCGCCCTGTTACTGCGCTCCGCTAACGATCGCCACCCCAACGGACTAGCCAATAGTTCCGATATGGTAGGTCGGAATTTTATGAAACATCAGAACGGCGCGATCGTAGGAATTACCCAAAAGGAAAATCCGACAACTTTCCAGAAAACGATGGCGATTAACGATTTCTACTGGGGCGAACCAGGATTTGATTATCCTATGGGTCACGTCCAGCTACTTGGGAAAGTCAACAAAGATACGATCGCACTCGATGCACCTAAGTTTGCGCCTGGGATGGCTTTAGAGGAGATCGCAAGGCGATCGGTGGACTGGTGGCTGACGGCAGAGGATCTACCCGATCCCAACAATCGCGTTACTGTCAGCAATGGCAAGATTCAACTCTCCTATACCGACAACAACTCGATGGGCTTCGATCGCCTGCTCGATCGCTGGACTGGTATTTTAAAATCGATTAATTGCGGCGATACCATCCTGCCTTGCTCCCTCTACTTCCGCAAGAAAATCCCCATCCAGGGCGTAGCGCATCAATGCGGTACCTGTCGCTTTGGCGAAGATCCTACGGATTCCGTTCTGAACCTGGACTGTCGCACCCACGATGTCGATAATCTCTACGTCGTTGATGGCAGTTTCTTCCGTTCCAGCGCGGCTGTCAACCCCACCCTAACGATTATTGCCAATGCCCTGCGAGTAGGCGATCGCATCTTGGAACGCCTGAGGTAAGGGAGTTGCAGGTTGATACTGGAGTTTAGACTAAAAAGTGGTAAAAAGCAGCCAGCCATTGCAGACTGACCGCTTGATGATGGAAGCTGAAAAGACTATAAAATCAACAGCTTCATCATGATTAGTTTGGATAAACTTGAGCAATTTCGCAAGTACACGTACGAAATTATAGGGAACGGGAGAGATGCGCTGTTCGACTTGATGGATGCGGTACTGACGAGTCGGAGTGTTTCATCGTTTGTGGAACTTTCGTTAAGCCCATTATTTCGGAGGGAGTGGTCGAGTATCTATGAAGCACTGCAAGATAGTCATCCTCCACGTGAAGACTTGATGAAGCAATACATACAGCAAATGCCGGCAGCAGAGGTGACGATATTGGCGGGCGACCATACAGCCTGGTCGCGTCCCTATGCGGTGACATTACAAGAACGCACCTACGAACATCAACCTCAACCGGGAGTAGGAAGCAAACCTGTTACGGTGGGGCAAGGATACAGCACAATTGCCTGGATTCCAGAGTCAGAAGGGAGTTTTGCCTTACCGTTGCGGCATGAGCGGATCACCAGTTTCGAGAACCCGATTCAGAAAGCCGCTAGTCAGTTACGCTTGGTTTGTGCGGAAATTCCTGGGACTGTGCTTTTCCTGGGGGATGGCGAGTATGGGTGCGCACCATTTTTGCAGCAAACAGCAGACATCCCGTGTATCAAGCTGCTCAGGCTACGCCCCAACCGGGTTCTGTATCATGCCCCAAAGGATTACGAGGGGCATGGGCGACCCCATAAGCATGGAGAGAAATTTAGCCTCAAAGACTCTGACACTTGGTCTATTCCCCAAGCAGACATCACAATTGCAGAGCCTAAACTGGGACGATTGCAAATTCGTCGATGGCCAAACCTGCACTTAAAGCAAGCCGCAGACCATCCCTTTACACTCATTCTGGTCGAACGTCTTGATATGCCTGAATCGAAACCCCTGTGGTTGATTTGGGTCGCTAAAGACGAGCCAATCTTGAGTGAGGTATGGCAAAAATATCTGCGCAGATTTGCCATTGAGCATTGGTATCGCTTGGTGCGTCAACGTCTCCATTGGACAATCCCTCAGCTTTCTACCCCTGCTCAGATGGAGACTTGGTCGGACTTGATGCCTTTACTTACTTGGCAATTGTGGCTCGCTCGTGAACTTGTCCAAGACTCTCCTCTGCCTTGGCAGAAACCGATGACTAAATTGTCTCCTGGTCGAGTTGCAAATGCTTTTGCTTTAGTTTTGGTCAGGATTGGCTCTCCTTCCCCTGACCCTAAACCTCGCGGTAAGTCTCCAGGTTGGCCTCTTGGGAAAAAACGAACCCAACGGATTCGTTATCCTACTGTCAAAAAACGCTATGCCAAGCCCCTCAAAAAAGCTTCCGCTGCAACTGCTTAGCTCAACTTCTTCCCTTTTATCCTCTCTCTCGCTAGTTTCTATCTAGCGAGATGCTTCTTGTTGCCTTTTAGTCTAAACTCCAGTTGATAGGATACCAATCGTAAGGGCGAACGGCCGTTCGCCCTTACAGAGGCGCATTCCCGATCGTGGTAGGTTATTTAATTGCGGATCCCTAATGGTTGTTGACTAAACTGGCAAAACAAACTGAGGAAATTTTTGCGCCAAAGCTGAAATCGCAGGGCAGGCGGGCACGTTATCAATTCTACTGTCGAGATTATTCCAGTTAAAAGGCGTGCTACTACAGGCAGATAATACCAACAGGCGCTTGGCACGGGTCATGCCGACGTAAAGCAAGCGAAATTCCTCAGCTTGCTTGAGCATTTGACACTGCTCCCAGGCGATCGCTGGTGTCGGGATCGGTTCCTGATGAATCAACGCTCGAATTTGAGCGCGGGCAACCTCGGGATACGTGAAGTCGCCCAAGAACTTTACCGACTCCGGTAAAAATAATTTGCCCGGAAAGATGCGCTCGTGCAAAAAAGGCATGAATACCACATCCCAGTCCAAGCCTTTGGCTTTGTGAAGGCTGATTACAGTCAACTGACCGGGTTTCATGTAGCGCCCTTCCAGGTTCTCCTCCTCCACCGCCTCAAAATTTTCAGATAGGACGATCTCTTGCAAAGCGGCAATCGTGCTTGCCATCGTGTAGTTACCCACAAGTTGTTGGTTCAGGCGATCGCAGAGTTTATCCGCCGTTGCCAATTCCCCCTGGTCGTAGTCTAAGGTCATGGCAATAAAGGGAATGAGATTATAGAGAGGTAGTTCTAACTTGGCACGCAGTAGGCCGATGCATTTCGCCTGAGCAGAGGCGGCGATCGCTGTTGGCTCGGGATCGAGCATAGTGGGATAGAGGAATTGTTCCGGCGCGCTGGCAAGGGCATTGAGATCCTGCGGCTTGATAATTTGTCGTTCTGCCAATACACCTAAAGCGGCTTTGAGCAGATCGGGGGAATGGGGACGATCCATAAATTGCAGAATCGACAGCATATCGACTGGTACGCGAGAGCGGCGATCGCTTTGTTCCACGTCGTAGATGGGGATATCGTTGGCTTTCGACCATGCTTGTAGAGACGCACAAATAAATTTGCCCTGGTTGTGCTGGCGTACCAACACCGCCATACTGAGATTGCGATCGGCAGCGAATAGTTGCTTTGCCCTCACCCCAATTAACCTGGCTGTCTGCTCGATATCTTGAGGAAACTGAATTTCTACGCCTTTACCGAGTGGATCGGGGTTCGCATCGGGTTGCGGATCGTCGGGATCGACGGGATGGATATGTTGGGCGCGAAATGGCTTCTCGACTTTGCCATACTGCGATTGGTTTACCCATGCCAACACAAAATTAGCCGCCTCAATTACAGGTTTAGTACTGCGTCCAGCCCGATCGAGTTCCACCAGCCGATTTTTGAGGGCGCAGCGATCGCAAAATTCATTAAAGAATCTAGGATCGGCAGTAGTAAATGTAGAGTTAATCGCCTGATTCGGATCGCCAACCCTGATTAAATTACTAACTAAATTACTAACGATTGGGAGCGCACCCCTATCCTCATTTAACTCACCAGGAGTTGCACTAACGGTCGCAGGGGCAATGTCCGCGCTCTGGTTTTGTTCCCCTCTCCCTGAGGGGCTAGGGGTGAGGGGGGCAAGATCGAGTCCGGTTTCTTTCACATCTTCCGCTAAAATCTCCAGCAGTTTAGTTTGTAGCGGCGATGAATCCTGGGCTTCGTCTTCAAACACGGCAAAGATGCGTTCCTGCCAAAACTGGCGCACCGATGGGCGATCCAGGACTCGCAACGCCCCCAGGATCATGTCGTCGTAGTCGATCGCGCCCTGCTGTCGCAGCAGGCGATCGTAGACCTCATACAACCCTGCTGCCACGGTCAGAATTTCACCCGCATCGCTGTAACGCAGATCGTCAGGCGTGAGGCGAGAACTCTTTGCCGTCGAGATCGCTTCTTTGGCGAGATTTGGTAAAACATCAGTACGCAGTACCGTCTGCCGCCGCATTCTTTCTGTATCCTCCCCATCAAATCCGATTCCCGCTACTAGTTCCTCGTATTGTTGTGGATTTTCCTTCAGCCACTGGATCGTTGCCCATCGAATCAGTCGCTGTTTCTGAGCGTCGGAAATAAGCTGTACGTCCGAGCTACCTAAACCGGATAATGCGGGCTGGGAAGTGGCTATGCTAAATGCTAAGCCATGCAATGTATTGACTGTAAACGCGCTTTGAGGCAGTTGCAACTTACTAAGCTCGTCGCGAACTTTCTTGCGAATATTGCTGGCGGCAGAGCGCGTAAATGTAACGATGACTAACTGCTGATTGCGGTTGAGCTTATATTTGGCAATAGCGATGGCGGCAGCGATCGCCATCCCCGTAGACTTGCCAGCCCCCGGTACGGCGGACACCGCTAATTCTCCCCCTTGCCAATCCGCCATAGCTTGCTGCCCAGAGCGCAGCATTGCCCGTAGATTATGCAGGTTATTGAGATCGGGAGCGTACGAGGTCATAGGTTATTTCCAAGGATTGCTATTTGCAACGGATAACTGAATAATCGATCGCTAGTAGCTGAGAACTGACTAATGAATATTCTAATTAGTAATGATGACGGCATCTATTCCCCTGGGGTTAAAGCTCTGGCTGATGCTCTCAGTCATGGCGAGCATGAAATTACTGTAGTTTGTCCCGATCGCGAACGTTCCGCCACAGGTCACGCTCTTACTATCCATCACCCCCTCCGTGTCGAGGCGATCGAGAATGTCTACCATCCCTCAGTTAAAGCATGGGCTTGTTCTGGCACGCCCTCTGATTCGGTCAAGCTAGCTCTTGATGCCTTGATGAGCGATCGCCCTCAGTTAGTTCTTTCAGGTATTAATCGCGGTGCTAATCTGGGTACGGATGTGTTGTATTCCGGCACGGTTTCGGCGGCGATGGAAGGAGTGCTAGAAGGAATACCCAGTATTGCCTTTAGTTTGACCAGTTTTACAGCAACGGACTTCAGCGCAGCGGCAGAGTTTGCCAGTCGATTGGTAGGGGCGATCGCCCACCATCCCATTGACGAACCAGTATTATTTAATGTCAATATTCCTGCAATTCCTGCCGACGCCATTTGTGGCATAGTTGTAACTAAGCTGGGGATTAGACGCTATCGCGATATATTTGAAAAGCGGATCGACCCAAGAGGTAAAATCTACTATTGGCTCTCGGGTGAAGTAGTAGAGGAAGATGTAACATCTGGTACCGATATACAAGCAATTCGGGATAATTACATAACCATTACTCCGTTGAAATACGACCTCACGCTCGATCCCGGCTTACCTAAGTTAAAGGATTGGCTTTGTCTTGCCATGTTATAAATATCCTTTATCTAACTGAAGACGAAATATATATCTTATGAATGTCGCCAAAATTAGCAGAAATAACCGAATAGATCGGTTAATCTTCAGGGAATTCTATGTCAACCACGATTAATGTAAATCTGGCGTGTATAGAGAATATCGATATTACACCCGCCCGACTGATTTTAGATAAACTCCTGGCAGAGTCACCCCACGATCTAACTGGATTCGATCCGCAAATTCAGTTTGAAATTCTATTTCCCCGCGAGCAGGGAGATCCGCGCGAGCTATCCGAAATTCCCGAGGTTCGTCTCTGGTTTATTCGTCTGGATGCCACTTACCCCTGGCTGCCTTACCTGCTTAACTGGCGCGCAGGCGAGCTAACTAGATATACAGCTATGCTAGTACCGCATCAGTTTAGCCGCACTGAGGGAATTGAATTCAACGCTGAAGCTCTACAAATTTTTGTCATGCACAAAGTATTCATGATTTCGCAATGGCTAAAACAGCGAGGTATTAACAGTAATGAAAAACTACAGCACATGGCACAATCTTTAGGCTACGAAATTGATTCGGAATTCTTTACATTGTTATAAATTGAACTCAATGCAGCGTGCAGTTTTATGCGGCTATTACGGCATGGGCAACGGTGGAGATGAAGCTCTCCTGGCATCCCTCCTCCAAATGTTGCCCTCCCACGTACAACCATTGGTATTGTCGGCAAACCCCAAAGCAACGGAAAAGCTCCATCAAGTAGAGAGTTGCGATCGCTATTCTGTCCGATCTTTACTCAGAGCTTTTAAGCGATCGGATGCGTTCATCTGGGGAGGCGGTAGTCTCATGCAAGATGCCACTAGCGCTCGCAATCCAATCTACTACGGCGGTCTGATGGGACTAGCCCGTGGCATGGGTTTAAATACAGTGGCATGGGCGCAGGGGATTGGCCCGCTACATCGCCCCTTCAGCCGCTGGATTACAAAATTGGCATTTAATGCTTGCGATCGCATCACCGTACGCGATAGTGGTTCGGCTCAACTACTGGCTGATTGGCAGATTCCCTGTATTATGGCACCCGATCCGGTGTGGGCGCTCAAAGCGGAACCAACCCCGCAGCTATTGTCGCTGCCATCTCCCAGGATCGCCGTTATGCTCCGCTCCCACCCTTTACTAACCAATGCTAAACTCACCTGCTCGATCGAGGCTCTCAAGTATCTGCAAGCGGCAACTGATGCCTATATACTGCTCGTGCCATTCCAACCAAGCAAAGACGAGGAGATTGCGCGGCAAATTCATGCAAGTCTTCCTACTAAAAGTGCAATTATCGTGCAAGATAATCCACGCCTACTCAAAGGAATTTTCCAGGGTGTAGAAATGGCGATCGCCATGCGATTTCATGGATTAATTATGGCAGCAGCGGAGGGATGTCGCTGTAGTGCCATTAGTTACGATCCTAAGGTAACCCGCCTGATGAGCGATCTGGGCATTCAAGGGTGGGAGCTAGCAGAGCTACCCGATCGCCCCGATGCGATCGGCAGAGAATGGGTAGAACAGTTCGCCAACAGAGAGCCACTTAGTTCTGCCCAAATTAAATCTCTAGTAGATCGCGCGCTAATCCATACCCAAGTGCTCGCCGAATTATAGTTTCTATTACTTTTCCATTACTTTTCCATTACTTTTTCATTACTTCTAGCAATCTAAGCTAATTGGCTTAGATACAGTTTCAGTTGTTGCTTTAGAAACATTTATAGAACTTACACGAAGTCCCCCTATAGCTATAGCGGTTTTCATATGAAAACGAGA
Source organism: Pseudanabaena sp. PCC 6802 (assembly GCF_000332175.1). Lineage (NCBI taxonomy): Bacteria > Bacillati > Cyanobacteriota > Cyanophyceae > Pseudanabaenales > Pseudanabaenaceae > Portococcus > Portococcus stanieri. The sequence goes on from NZ_KB235914.1 coordinate 1,583,410, forward strand.
AGGGGGTTTGGGGGCGTTGCCCCCAAGAAGGGGTTCCACCCCTTCACCCCGTCAATAAAACCTGTTCTCAATTGAAAAACGCTATAGAGTGGGCATTGCCCACCTTAGTACGCGTATATAGTTTACGCGATGTACAACTTTCCCCATTGCCCTCACCCTAAATCCCTCTCCCGCTCTGGGAGAGGGATTTTGACCGATTCCGGCTCTCCTTCTCCTACCTTGGGAGAAGGGGCTGGGGGATGAGGGAGTACGTTAGTTGCACATCGCGTTAGTTTAGAAAAGTTTATTTTGCGTGAGTTCTGAATAAACATTTCTATTTTAGATTGCTTATAGTTGTCTGTACCCAAAATGCTATTAACTTCTGTTATGCAAACCTAGCATCTCTTTTGACCTGCAAGCACCCTCATAATTAAGGGTTAAAAGAGCAAGGACGGAATGTGGGTTTAGTCAATAGATCTCAACATTTTTCTTTTGGGGATAGGGGAATCCGATTCAGTGGCTAGTCCCCCTACCGTTAAGGAGAAGAGGTAGAGAGAGGCCAGTTTCAAGGGGAGCATCCCAGTTGTGCAATTACCCCTCCGCCTTCGGCACCTCCTCTTGGCAAGGGGAGGATGGGTGGGGTTATGAATCTGCCAACTTGAGATGCACCCGTTTCAAGTCTGTCAAACTCACGCGAACATGAGGTCATAAATGAGGGAATATGACTAAAGAAAAATATCAAACTGAGAAATTTTTTGGAAAATCGTAGCGAAAATGTAATTTAGTTGATATCATTTTCTAAGAGTTTGAGATTAATGGGGAGCAGGTTAAGTCAACTGAGTTAGTCTATCGACCTTTAGTTTAGCCTTGTATTTTTGAAAAGCCTTGAAAGAGTCGTTTCTCCGATTGATGCTTTCTGTTCCGCAGGCGATTTCATACTTCACTAAGTTACGCTCGATAGCTAGACGATTGGAATAGTTCCTAAACCAATGTCTATCTACAATCTACCAATAAATTACCAATAAATTGACCCATTATCGTTTAATTCATGAGTACAGACCTTATGTCACAGAAATCTGAAGTCCAACCAACTCTAGAATCCCTACAGTTCTATTATCAAACCATTGCAACTGATTACGAGAATATGGCTAAGCAAGCTCGGGAGCAGCTCGAGCATGTAGAGGCTATATTAAACTCTTCGGTTAAATCCAGCCCAACATCGGTTAAGCCTGCCGCTGCAGTAGCTCCGGCTGCTATCCTCACTGCTAAGGCTCCTACTCCAGCCCCGAGCAAGCCCGCTCCTATGCCTCGGATGCCCGCATCTAAGCGCGAAGCACCTGCCAGGCGCGGTTCCGCACCTAGATTTGTCAAGGCATACCAAAGCAAAACCATGCTTGATGCCATCGGACAAGTTTTACTAGAGCAAAGCGGTAATTCTGTGAGTATTGAAGATGTCGTTCAAGCTCTCTATGGTGACTTGAAGCCCAGCTTGTACAAGATTGCCAAGGATCGAGTTACCAAGGGCTTGTCCAAGGGCAAAGTGAATGGTATGTGGCAGAAAGTTGCCGGGCAACAAGGCTACTACACGATATCTTAAGGAGATCTCTAGCAATTGAATCTTCTTAGGGGCAGGTTTAGCTCGGATCTAACGATTCCAGTCATTGATTGACTGTAAAACTTGCCACCATTTCTCTCAATTCAACTTGTAGGGTGGGCAATGCCCACCTGATACATTTGATTTGAAGTCTTTTTGCTGGAATCACCACGTCATTATTCGCTCTGAAGACTAACAGAGAGTAGCAGTGTCAGGTAACCTGGGCTAATGCCTGGGTTGGTTTGGGCACTGCTGTTTTTTTGTTAAACCTGAACCAAAAGGGATAGCTATATGGCAGAATCGAGAAGGAATTTTTTGAAATAAAAATCATGGCTGTTAAAGTTTTAATCCCCACACCCTTACAACAACTGACCAACAATCAAGCGACTGTAGAATGCGAAGGCAGCAACGTCTCCGAAATGATCGACTCTTTAGAGTCTAGCTGCCCGGGCATTAAAGCAAGGATTTGCGACGATCGAGGCAATCTGCGCCGATTTGTTAATTTTTATGTAAACAGCGAAGATATTCGCTTCCTAGAAGGTGCTGGCACCAAACTCCAGGATGGAGATGAGGTAAGCATTATTCCAGCGATCGCGGGCGGTTAACCAGCGACATTAGCTAGCGCGGTGCAGGCAATCGCCGACCGATCTCAAAAATTAACAGGCTATGAAGGTAGTAAGGAGTTATATCTCTGCAGGATATAACTCCTTACAATCTATAGTTGGTAAATATCGTTATGCTGCAAAACTTTGCTCGATTCAATCTCGATCGAAATATTGTCCTCAAAGAGAGTAGCGACAGTGATTTTGAGACCTATGCCTACAATGAGCCAGGTAGTCCGCCGGGCACCTTGATTATTGATGCGGACTCCCAAATTCCTAATATTTTTTTAATTGACTACAATACCAACAACGCGATTGACATTACTGTTGCTACGCCCGAAGAATGCCTACCCTATTTGGATACTGAATCTGTGTCTTGGGTTGACGTGCAAGGCTTAGGATCGGAAGATGTCCTCCAGAGACTGGGAAAGGTATTTAACTTGCATCCACTCCTGCTAGAAGATGCGGTTAATATACCCCAACGTCCTAAAGTAGACGAATACGAGGGACATCTGATGCTTATTGCTCATATGGTAAATAAGCAAGCCAATGCCAATGGTTTCTTAGTAGAGCAGGTCAGCCTGATTGTTGGTCGCAACTATCTTTTAACTATTCAAGAAGAACCAGAGCTAGATGCTTTTGAGCCTGTAAGAGAAAGAATTCATTATAATAAGGGTATAATCCGACAACAAGGAACAGATTATCTTGCTTATGCTCTAATTGATGCAATAATCGATGGGTTTTTCCCAGTACTGGAAGATTATGGCGAACGGCTAGAAGATCTGCAAGATGAGGTGGTTTCTCAGCCTACTAAGCGCACCCTAGATAAAATTCATCGGATTAAACGTGAATTGCTACTGTTGCGTCGGGCTATCTGGCCGCAGCGAGATGCGATCAACTCCCTCATTCGGGAGGATAGCCAGTTAATTAGTCAACTGGTTAGAGTTTATTTACGCGATTGCTACGACCATACGGTACAGGTAATCGATATGGTGGAAACCTACCGCGAGTTGGCATCTAACCTTATGGATATATATTTGTCCTCGATTAGCAATCGCATGAATGAAGTCATGCAGACACTAACTGTAATCTCTACTATTTTTATCCCCCTGACCTTTATTGCCGGAATCTACGGCATGAACTTCGATCGCAGTGCCTCACCTTTAAACATGCCAGAACTAGGATGGTACTATGGCTATCCGCTGATTTTGACTGCGATGGCAGCGATCGCGATCTCATTGCTGATCTACTTTTGGCGCAGGGGCTGGCTATCAGACCGCGAACCATAAACCTATGGCAGCAAACAATCTGGCTCGATATGGAGGAGTAGGGACAACTTCCCCACGCATGGGTCACCCTACTGCAACCCGTCCCAGGACAATTTGGCAATGCTATAAACTGTGGAGCAAGTCGATGGGAAAGTTCATATAATGGCATTTAGCCCCAAAAAGCATTATGCCCTATCCTTTTACCTCAGTCTTAGATCGAGTAATTGACTACTCACTAGTAACCGTTACACCCGAGCAGCTAGTGGGAGACGTAGTTGCGTATATGAGCGAGGTGGCAGTCAGTCAGGTATTAGTGGTTAAGGCACAACGTCTGGTAGGAATTTTTACCGAGAACGATGCTCTCCGTTCGATCTTGCAAGGCGATGGTTATGAGTCAATCGCGATCGGCTCGGTTATGCAAACGGAATTTATTACACTACTAGATAGCGAGGTTAACGATCTCAAAGTATTGCTCGATCTATTTGTACAGCAACATTTACATAGCTTGCCGATTGTTAATAGCTTTGGACATCTAATCGGAGTCATTCACCACAATAGTTTATTACAGGCGCTGGCTCAGACCAATCTAACCAACCAGGAAGAAACCGCCAGATTAGATAGTAAAGGTGCTTCTAATGCTTCATACCTGGAAGATCCTTCGCAACGGTCGTACGAATACATCCTCGATACCATTTCAGAGGGGATATGGGTAATTGATGCAGATCTCAACATCACCTTTGTCAATCAAAAGCTACTGGACTTACTCTCATGTACGGCTGAGGAAGCGATCGGACAGCCTCTATCTAAATTTATGGATGTTGAGGAGACCCAGTCTGACAACCAACAGCTATCGAGACCGGATCGATACAGCTTTCAATTGAGGCGTAAAGATCGCGAAGAAGTCCATGTCATCGTGGTGACCACCCCCCTATTCGATCGCGAGGGGCAATATATCGGTACTCTGGGTCGGGTCAGCGACATTACCGAAAGAAAACTAGAGGAAAAGCGGCTACGGCAACAATTAATGGCGATTGAGGCTGCAACTGATGGGATCGCTATCCTCAATTACGAGGGCATATTTACCTATCTCAACGGTGCCTATGTCAGACAGTTTGGCTATACCCATGCCGATCGACTGATTGGCAAAAGCTGGGAAGAGGTACACGAATACGATCAGTTAAAATTGCTGGTCTTACCAAGATTGAAAAGCCAGGGGCGATGGCAGGGTGAGGTGATTGCCAAGCACAAAGACGGCAGTAAGTTCCCAGCCGAGCTATCTGTCACCCTGATTGAAGGTAACGAGTTTATCTGTGTTTGTCGCGATATTAGCGATCGCAAACAAGTTGAAAAAGCCTTACAGGATTCCGAAGCAGAACTCAGGACTATTTTTGCTGCCATGACCGATGTGGTGGTGGTGCGAGATCGGCAGGGACGCTGTCTCAAAATCGCACCGACCAATCCCAAACACCTTTACAAGCTAACCCCTCAAGCAATTGGCGAAACGCTGCACGATACCATGCCAGCATTACAGGCGGATCGCATCCTGAGCTACATTCAAAGAGCGCTCGATACTCAACAAACCGTAAGCTGCGAGTATAGCCTTACGATTGGCGATCGAGAAATTTGGTTTGATGCCAATATTTCCCCCCTCTCCAACGAAACCGTCATTTTGGTAGGACGCGATATCACTGGGTATAAAGAATCTGAAGCCGCAATGCGCGAGAGCGAGGAGCGTTTTCGCAGCACGTTCGAGCAAGCCACGGTCGGAATTTGCCATATCGCATTAGATGGCCGTTTCCTGCGTTCTAATCAAAAATATTGCGAAATTTTGGGCTATGGTCAGTCTGAAATTCTGGAGATCACTCATATGGATCTGACCTATCCTGACGATTTAGCCGAAGACCTGGAGGGCAGAAGCAGACTGCTGGCAGGCGAGATCTCGACCTTCAAGACAGAGAAGCGCTATATCAAGCGCGACGGAGATATTATTTGGGCAAATCTCACCCTATCATTGGTACGCGAGTCATTGGGAGCGCCCAAGTATTTCGTGGCGATTGTGGAAGATATTAGCGATCGCAGGCGCGCCCAAGAAGCAATCCAGCGCCAGATCGATCGCGCTCTTCTGCTCAAGCAAATCACTACTGAAATCCGCCAGAGCTTAGATGCCAACCAAATTTTTACCACTGCTGCCAGTCAAATCGGTCATGCTTTTAGCTCGAGCCGCTGTCTGATCTCCACATACATGCACGAGCCAACTCCCAGGCTCCAACTGATGGCAGAATATCTAGAGGATGGGTATGAATCTTTACGAGGTTTTGAGATTCCGATTGATGGCAATCTGTTTGCGGAACGGGTTCTATCGCAGGACTCAGCGGTTGCTTCCCATGACGTGTATCAAGATCCGCTCTTAGCAGCCGTGGAGCCAATCTATCGACGGGTGGGGCTGAAATCGATTATCGCCGTGCGAACTTCCTATCAAAGCGAACCTAACGGTATCATATACCTGCATCAGTGCGACGGCCACCGCGTCTGGACCGATGACGAGATCGAACTGCTTGAGGCTGTAGCAGACCAGGTCGGTATTGCGATCGCCCAAGCTAAACTTCTGGAACAGGAACGCCAGCAAAGCGAAGAGCTAACAGTGAAAAATCTGGCTTTAGAGCAGGCTAAGCTGGAAGCAGAATCGGCTAACCGTTCTAAGAGTGAATTCTTGGCAATGATGAGTCATGAAATTCGCACTCCTATGAATGGAGTGATTGGGATGACGGGGTTGCTGCTAGACACGGAGCTATCCGAGCACCAGAAAGAATATGTAGAAACCGTTCGCAATAGTAGCGATGCCCTATTGACCATCATTAATGACATCCTGGACTTCTCAAAAATTGAATCCGGTCGCATGGATCTCGAAGAGCAACCATTCGATCTGCGCTCCTGCGTAGAAGGCGCGATGGATTTGTTAGCTCCTAAAGCAGCGGAAAAGGGCTTAGAGCTAGGATATTTGATCTCATCTCATACCCCCTTAACAGTGAGAGGTGACATTACTCGATTGCGTCAGATTCTGGTTAATCTTCTGAGTAATAGCATTAAATTTACCGATCGAGGTGAGGTCATAGTCTCAGTCACCTCCAAACTACTATCAACGGAGCAATTGCCAGGGGAGCGATCGTCAACCGATGCCGATAGTAGCGAACCGCTAGAGCCAAAATACCAGCTTCAGTTCTCCGTCAAGGATACTGGCATTGGTATTGCGCCCGATAAGATGGAGCGACTATTTAAGCCATTTAGCCAGATTGATGCCTCTACAACCCGTCAGTACGGTGGTACCGGTTTGGGTTTGGTAATTAGCAGGCGACTGAGCGAGATGATGGGCGGCACCATGTGGGTAGAAAGCAGCGGGCAATTGGGAGGTAGCCCGCCACTTGATTGGCATGCAGATCAAAAGTCAGAATTAGATCGAGAACAGGGATCGAATTTTTATTGCTCTGTAACGGTTAGCGCTGTTGCAGACGATACTCAGGTTTATCCAGTCAGCTACGCTCAGTCACAATTAATTGGTATAAAGTTGCTGATCGTGGATGACAATGCCACCAATCGGAAGATTTTAACTTTACAAACTAAAGCTTGGGGCATGCACGCGCGGGCAGCCGAATCAGGTAACGAAGCGATCGCATGGCTGCGCGGAGGAGAACAGTTCGATATTGCTATTATCGATATGCAAATGCCTCACATGAATGGCATGACACTGGCAACTGAGATTCAAAACTTTCCCCAATGTCGTAATTTACCTTTAATTATGCTGACATCGCTCGGCCAGGTTAAAGTAGTGAATGTGGGGCAAAACTTTGCGAGATTTCTCACCAAGCCGGTCAGACAATCTCAACTTTACGATACTTTAGTGAGGGTCTTAAACAAGCAAAGTATTAAGGAGACCAAGCCAGCACCAAAAGTAAAATCAAAACTGAATCCTAAGCTGGCAGAGACCCTACCCTTAAAAATTCTCCTGGCTGAAGATAATCTCGTGAATCAAAAAGTGGCGCTTCGCATCCTCGAACGCATGGGATATCGCGCTGATATTGTGGCTAATGGTCTGGAAGTCTTGGAAGCTTTGCAAAGGCAGAGTTACGATGTCGTGCTGATGGATTTGCAAATGCCGGAAATGGACGGTTTGGAGGCGACACGGCAAATTATTCAGGAATGGGCCGATCGCGCAGCGCAGAATAACAGTCAAACCATTGCCCAAACACGTCGCAAGCATCGTCCCCGTATTATTGCCATGACTGCAAATGCTATGCATGGCGATCGCGAAACCTGTTTGGCCGCCGGGATGGACGACTACGTGAGCAAACCAATTGTAATTGAGGAGTTAATCGCGGCACTCAAACGCAGCGGACAAATTATCCAGGGCCGCTCTTAATATAAATATATCTGTATAGTTAGCAACCCAAAAAACTACTGTGGCAGTTGATTATGACCTGGTAATTATTGGCGGTGGTTCGGCTGGCTTAGTGGTAGCGAGCATTGCCGCCCAACTCAAGGCTAAGGTGGCTTTAGTGGAGCGCGATCGCCTGGGTGGAGATTGCCTCTGGTTTGGCTGCGTGCCTAGTAAGTCGCTCGTTCACGCCTCGCGCCTCGCCCATGACATGCGACACGCCGATCGCTTGGGCATTAGCTGTAAGGATCTGCAGATTGACTTTAGTAAGGCGATCGCCCACGTCGAGCGGGTAATTGCGGCAATTCAGCCCCATGACTCGCCGGAGCGATTTGAGGGCTTGGGGGTAGAGGTGATTTCCGGTGAAGGTGCGTTTGCCTCTCCCCATGTATTTGCAGTGAACGATCGCTCGCTCGCAGCCAGATCCTTTGTCATTGCTACGGGCTCCCGTCCTGCTGTACCAGACATTCCAGGTTTAGCGGGCGCAGGCTTTATGACAAACGAACAGGTATTTTCCTTAACTGCCTGTCCGGCAACCTTAGTGGTAATCGGTGCAGGGCCGATTGGTTGCGAGCTAGGGCAGGCTTTATCGCGGCTGGGGGCGCAGGTAACGATTCTGGCTAGCGGCGATCGCATTTTACCGAAAGAAGATCCCGATGTTGCGGCTGTGGTAACGGCTCAGTTTGAAGCTGAAGGCATTCGAGTTTTGACCGGAGCCAGAGCCGAGCGCGTGGAATTACAGGGCAATACTAAGTTTGTATTTGCCAGGGGCGAACGTATAGCGTGCGAGCAAATTTTGCTGGCTGTGGGTCGCGTTCCTAATAGCGATCGCCTCAACCTCGCAAATGCAGGCGTTGAATTCGATCGACAAGGCATTAAGGTAAATGCAAAACTCCAGACCAGTAATCCTCGCATCTATGCGTGTGGTGATGTTATCGGCAAGTACCAATTCACCCATGTTGCAGGTTATGAGGCGGTTGTGGTTGCCAAGAATGCCCTATTTTTCCCGCTGTCGCGGATTAACTACCACGTAATTCCCTGGGCAACATTTACCGATCCGGAAGTTGCCAGGGTGGGTTTGAGCGAAGCCGAAGCGCACCAGACCTACAAAGATATTGCGGTGCTAAAACAGGATTATGCTGGAGTAGATCGCGCGCAAGCAACAGCAGCAACGCAGGGGTTTGCCAAGTTTATTTGTCGCAGTAACGGTGAAATTGTGGGCGCTCATCTCGTGGGTGCATCTGCAGGCGAATTAATCCACGAGGTTGTTCTGGCAATGGCTCATAAGCTTAAGGTTTCAGCCCTGACTGGCATTCATATTTACCCCACTCTAGCGGAACTGAATAGTAAAGCCGCATTGTTGTTAAGCAAACGCAAATTTGCCGATAACCAAACCTTAAAGCAAGTTCTAGAAAATTTCTTTAGACTAAGAAGAAGGTTCAGATAACTCTAGGTGTGGTGCAGAAGTGATACAAAAATACTTATCTGGCTCCCTCAGTATCGAAAGGATTGCTATTCCTATTCCCGACCTGGTTCCTGCTTTAAGAGGAATTAAGATCGTGCAGATGTCTGATTTTCACTTTGATGGACTCAGGCTTTCTGAAGGCTTGCTAAAAAAGGCGATCGCTAAGAGCAACGAGGTAAATCCCGACCTGGTCGTGCTTACTGGCGACTATGTCACCGACAATCCGCAGCCCATCTATAGGCTGGCGCAGCAGTTAAAAAGCCTGCGCAGCCGCGCTGGAGTCTATGCGGTTCTGGGCAATCACGATCTATTTCAACGTGGCGCTAGGGACATAATCACTGATGCTCTGACGCAGAGCGGCATTCGGGTGTTGTGGAACGATGTGGTGTATCCGTTGGGAGAGGAAATCGCGATCGTGGGGCTGCCTGACTACTGGGCAAAGCAATTCGAGCCAAAACTAGTCATGGATCGCATACCCATCCACATTCCGCGCATTGTCCTATCCCACAACCCAGACAGCGCAGAAGATTTACAGCCCTGGCGGGTCGATCTGCAACTTTCCGGCCACACCCATGGAGGTCAGATTGTGATTCCAGGCATAGGGCCAATTGTGGGCAAAATGCAAACTATCCATCGCAGCCTTCCCAAACAAGTCACCCGCGCATTCCCATTTCTGCGTCCTGGCTGCCACAAGGTTGTAGATCGTTGGGAATGGTCGGAAGGACTGCATAAGGTAGGGAACAACTTGCTTTACATCAACCGAGGTTTAGGTACTTATATGCCAGGACGACTATTCTGCCCTCCAGAAGTCACTGTAATTACCTTAACTCAGACATAATCCCCTGGTAATCCTTCCAGGATATCCTCAGATGCCGTATAGAGCGCGCGCAATTGCTCTAGCTTGTCCGGATCGGGATGCCAAAATCCGCGACCGTGGGCTTCTAGCATTCTACCGACAATATTACGGAAGGCTTCAGGGTTAGCATCGCGCAGTCGCTTTGCCATGTCAGGATCGATGGCATAGGTGTCGGATGCTTGGTCGTAAACCCACGATTCCCGAAAGCCCGTCGTGCCGCCCCAGCCAATCAGTGCCGTCATGCGCTGCGAGATTTCAAATGCACCGCCGGAACCCTGACTGGCCATTGCCTCAGCCCACTTAGGGTTGAGCAGTTTGGTGCGATATTCCATGCGCAGTAATTCTTCTAAGTTACGAGGGGTTGTATCCTTAGAGAAGCTCTCCACAAAGCTCGTTTGCACGATCGCATTCCCATTCCCGCTACGTTGCTGAATCTCTGCTGCCTGCTTCAAACCGCCCGTATTGGCATAGTACTCTTGAATATCTGTGAGACCGTATTCCACCGAGTCAATTTCCTGAACGATGCGCCCCGTGGTTTGCAGTAACTGGCTCAATACTTCCGGTCTAGCTTTACCTCTATCCTGACGACCGTAACTAAAGGCATTGCGATCGCGCCAGGTTTGCCCCAATTCTGTCGCTGACTCCCAGTTGGCATCGACAACGCGATCGTTGACGAGGGAACCAAAATCCCCAGCAGGATTAGAAAACAGGCGAGCAGAAGCCTGCTCGATGCCCTGCGATCGCAACGCTAAGACATGCTTGCGAATGAAGTTCCGATCTTCCGGCTCCTCTAATTCTGCGGCTCTTTGGAACAGATCGTCCAGCAACTCTAGAATATTGCCAAAACTATCGCGGAAGATGCCCGATAGATTGGCGAGAACGTCGATGCGGGGATGCCCCAAATCGGAGAGCGATCGCAACTCGTAGCGCACGATTCTCCCCGTTCCTTCTTTGACTGGCTCTGCTCCGACTAACTCCAACAGAATTCCCAGCGACTCACCTTTAGTTTTAATTGCATCCAAACCCCATAACATCACCGCTACTGTTTCTGGATAAGTACCATGTTCCTTGAGATGGAGTGCCAGGATTTGCTGGGCGATCGCCTGACCGCGAGTATAGGCAGCGGGTGAGGGCATGCGATACGGATCGAGGGCGTGGATATTGCGACCCGTCGGTAAAACACCAACTCCATCGCGCAGGAGGTCGCCACCAGGAGCAGGGGGAATATATTCCCCATTCAAACCCCGTAATAGATTCGTAATTTCATCGCCAGTTTGAGCCAGTAACGTACGGATGGCAATGGCTTCATCTAGTCGAGCCGTGAGAGTAGAGAGATTGTCCTGCTCCGATCGATCTCCATTGCCCTGAGATGCAATCTTCGCCCCGTGCAGAATCGATTCTGCCTCGGCACGATCGACTCCATTCGCGATCGCGCTAATGACTGGCTCTGGCAATTCCTCACCGAAATAAGCCTGGAGATAGGTTTGCAGTAGCTCCGGCGACGGTACTGCTCCCAGGACGTGCAACCCTGACGAAAAGAGGCGGCTTTCTAAAACCTGGAGGTAGGCATAGAGTTCGACTAAATAGCGATCGAATGTCGGCTCGCCAAACATCCTGATGTTCTCATAGGTGAACTCCAACCCCATGCGCTTAGCTTCTGGGAAGGGGCAGTCGGCTTGGAGGCCAGTATCGGTAATTTTTTTACAGATCGCTTCCTTGAGCGCAAAGTTCTTATCAGGATCTTCTCGGTACTCGGCAATCAAATCGCGCAGCGCCACTAATTCTTTGTACAAACCTGCCCGTCCGTAAGGGGGTACGTTATGCGAGATTAAAACGCCATAGCCCCGACGCTTGGCTAGAATCGATTCGGAGGGGTTGTTGGCGGCATAGATGTAGAGATTGGGCAGATCTCCCAGCAGAATATCCGACCAGGAATAGCCAGTATTACCCAAAGGAGAGCCGGGCAGCCATTCCACGGTGCCGTGCATGCCCAGGTGCACGATCGCATGGGCGCAGAACTCGCATTGCAACCACTTATAAAAAGCAGCATACTGCGGATGCGGAGTCAAATCTCGCTCGAACATCAACCGCATGGGGTCGCCAGCAATGCCCAGGGGTGGCTGCACGCCGATCCAGATCTTCCCAAGCTGCACGCCACCGATGAGGAATTCGTCACCATAGGTTTTGATGCCGCTGCCGGTGAGAGATTTCCATTGCTTTTCAATCCAGCCAGTCCGAAGCTGACCCAGCCATGTTTCTAGCGCTCGGACGCTCGCGGATTTCCCCTCCACGGCATAGGCTAACTCGTCAGCTTCTTTCACCTGCCGAATCAGATCCTCTCCCTCCGCAGGTAGGTCGCCGACATCGTAGCCCTGTGCTTTCAGGGCGTGCAGGAGTTGCAATAGCGATCGCGGTACGTTTAAAAGCGCCGCCGTGCCCACGGCACCGTAACCGGGAGGAAATCCATACAGAATAATGGCTGTGCGTCTCTCTGCGGCTGGAGTGCGATGCAGAGCGACCCAATGTTTGAGCCTGCCAATCAAACGGTGTACTCGTTCGGGGACGAGATAAATCTCTTCTCCCACTAATCCACCAAGCGGCACGGTATCGATCGCGCCGTCAAGTTCCGGTAGAGCGTAGAGGACAACGCTCTGCAACCCCCCAATCCCCTGCCTCGTCCACGAATGAATGTCTTGAATCAGCAGCGGTGCGGACACTATATAGGGGACATTTTTGGCATTGAGAATTTCTTGCGTAACTTCGGCTTTGCGACCCGCCTCCATAGATCCGGCGGGGCCACCTACCAAGGTGAAGCCAATCGTGGAAACGATGGCATCAACTTTAACGGATTCTTCCCAAAGCGATGAAATGGCAATTCTTCCCGCTTGTCTTTCCTGCATTTCATAGTCGCTGGTCAACCAGTCCCGCACCGCGATATGCCCTTCCACGCCATTGATAAAAATTGGGAGCGGAATCAGTCCGGCTTGCTCGAAGTAGCGAATCAGTTGGGGAATGTATTTCTGTTTGGTAATGACGTGTTTGCGATAGAGGAGGATGGCGATTATTGGGGGTTGGGCATCGAGGGGGTCGGAGGAGGCGAGGATATCGGGGATGTCGGGGATGTCGGGGGTATCGGAGGGGTTAAGCATTTGCGTGGAATTTCTCCGTTCGATGCAAAGAGGATCGGGCAAATGCTTAACCCTTACGTGGGGTGGGTACGATGCGGTGCGATCGCGACGATTTTCGGCGTACCATTCCAGGTATTGGCGCGGGGATGTGAAGTAGGATGGACTATCGGGATGAAGCAAGCCCATGTTAGGAGTTTCCAGGACAGGTGGGATGTCGCCTATTTTTAAGCCTAGATATTTCTCCGCGATCGTCCAAAAGAGGGCAGCGACGTTGTCCAAGCCGCCAGCATTCCAGTAGCTGTAGATAATTAGCCAGTTGCGCAGGTCTTGAACCTTTTGAATTGGGATGAATTTTAGAAGTTGAGGGCCAGTCTTGAGGAAGTTAAGATATCCTGCTATGCGGTCTTCTTCACGTCCTTTTGTCCCTAAATTAAATTTATCCAGGATAAATTTTATGGGTTTGGGCATACCTTTGGGCTTGTCACCGATGGTAAAGGCTCCAATCTGTGTCATGCTCATCAGTTCTAGGGCTGACTCAAAGATCAGACGTATAGGGATGGTCTGAATGCGATCGCGCAGCCACACGACCCGATCGTAGTCAAAGATCAGGCTGGCAAAGAATACTTGAGCCGTCTTCAAGGTATCTGCGATCGCTGTGGGGTTTGTAGTAAGGTCGCGATCGCTGAATGCATGAATTTCTAAATCTGGGCAACGGGTTTTGACTAGATTGGCAACCTGGCGATACAGACCCGTATTAAACGATTCAAACCCAGCAATTAAGACAATTGATTGCTTACTCATACAGGCTACGAGGCAGGCAATGCCCACCCTACCTATGGGGCCTCTCCAGTATAGCGCTCGATCGTGGCTAGGTCTGTTGGTGGACGGGAATGAGGTGGCGGACAAACCATTGGCTGGCTAGTTGTGCCACTTCTGCCAATGCGCCTGGTTCTTCAAACAGATGGGTTGCGCCTGGGACTACCTGCAACTGTACTTCTACGCAAAACTGAGCTAGAGCGGTCTGATTAATCCGCAGAACGGGAATATCTTCTCCGCCTACAATCAAAAGTGCGGGACTGCGAACTAGCGGAATCGACGCAGCCGCAAGGTCAACGCGCCCGCCGCGAGAAACAATCGCTCCTATATCTCGCGATCGCTCGGCAGCGGCAACCAGGGCAGCGGCACTACCCGTACTGGCACCAAAGTAACCGATCCGCAAATCTCTAGTTAATGGATTGTGGTGCAGCCAATCGGTAGCATAGATGAGGCGCTTGGCCAGCAACCCAATATCAAAACGCCTTTGCCTGGTGTAGCGATCGAGCGTTTCTTCTTCTACGGTCAGGAGATCGAGGAGTAAAGTTGCCAGCTTAGCTTGACGTAATATTTCCGCTACGTAGCGGTTGCGGGGACTGTGGCGACTGCTACCGCTACCATGTGCGAACAGAACTACCCCGCGCGCATATGCTGGGATCGCCAGATTTGCGCTCATCGTCACCGATCCAGCCTTAATGGAGACCAATTTCTCCCGATTACTCTCACTCAGGACTCGAACCACGATCGCTTGCCTCTAAACTAATGCCTCAAATAACGCCTTTAAATCTTTGAGGAAGTTATAGCTATGGCTAACAGGCTCAGGATGGAGTGCAGGGGTAGAATCCCTGCGTGGGGATACAGACCCCATACCCCTATCACAGATAGTTCTACAGCTATACTTTGGCAGTTCTAAAATTTACGCAAAAAGCCCGCATATGGTAACGGGCTCCGTCATTATCGACTTCGCCCGTTAACACTGGTCTATTTGATTTATCACTACTTTTCCTACTCGCTGGGATAAAGTTGACCCGGAATTACAGACATCACTTACTTCTCTAATAGCAACGTTATCCAACTTCTGGTTTGGCGTTACCCTTTAAGGGCTTGTACCACTTACTTCTATCTTAGAAGTTATCTGCATTTCCAATTAACATATTAGCAGAAACTGCAACAGCGATCGCATCAAATACAAAAAAGATACAAACCTTAACTTTGCCAAGCACCCATGCGATCTAGAAATGGAGAAAACTCCGGCTCCGTCCAACGTAGCGGTAACCCGCCTTCAAGTAGATAGCCTTTTTCTAAGTGGAAACGCAATAATCTTTCTGCTCCAGCATAGGTATTAATTTCATCTCCATCCCAAATAACCACAGCAGTACCGGTCAGGTAGAGCAAATCGCCGCGCTCGAAATCGATAAATAATAGCCCTGCGCGTGGATTCAATTCTAAATTGCCGAATGTATTGAAATGCAAATTACCAGAAAAATCGGGGATGGTGAGACTGCGATCGCCGTCGATCCTAACGAAACCAGGCTTGCCGCCCCGATGCGAAACATCTACACCACTAGCAGTCCCTGCTGATGCGTCTAGATGGGCAGTTGCGATAAAGAATGTATCTGAGGTGCTAATTATCTTTCGTTCTTGCGCTTCTAGGGTCGTAACTTCCCAAACAACCCGCGAGGCGCTCAGCATATCTTCTCTTAGCTCGAACATGCGTGCCTGGATGTATTGGGGACAGTTGCCAAAGCTTTGTTTTACTTTGACATCAAAGCCTTCGGCATCGATCGCCACGACAGTGCCATTCAAGCGATTGCGGCGGCGAGTATGCAGCTCGATTCCCAGCAAACCAATATCAGCACCCTTAGCGAGCGTATGGCCTAAGGGATCGCCGAACAGCGGCTTTGCCGTTACGCGCAGGGCGCGATCGTCTGATGAGGAGAGAAATCCTGGGTTCCCCACCAGAATCGATGCCCAAGGGGCACCTGCGGCATCCACCGTACCCGCAATTACATAGGGCAATTGCGCGAAGAACTGCCGATGTTGGTCGAGCATGTAGTCTCGAATGAATCTCCGCCCTTGCTTATCCATCCGCTCTAGAATTCCCAGCCGAGCATGGATCGCTTGTTCGCCCCTGTGAAAGGGCGATTCAGTTGTTGCCCCATCGAGATTTGCCATAGTTTTCCTCCTTAGCAGTCCGAATCGTAGGATGTGTTAGGTGTTAGCCGTAACACATCGTTGGTATCTTTTCCATGCCAGTCCCTTAGCGATCGCGGCATAGCCGTTGTGGAAGTTGCTGCATCGTGCGTTTAAATGGGTTAGAGTCATTCAAACCGTGGGATAGAATTAAACTACCTTGCACGGCAATTACTGCCTCTTCGCCGCGTTCCTGGGCAAGTTCTCGCTCGAAGCCCACCTCCATCAAAACCTTTGCCATTGCTTCAATCCAGGCTCGATATGTCGCCTCCACGCGATCGTGAAATACATCGCGGGTGGAACCCAGCAGCAAGATCGCTGACATGCACGGTTGCTGTCCCTCTTCATACAACTCGCTCAGGCGATCGCACATCCTCGCGAATCTGGTCAGGGCATCACCTTGACTTTGCAAGGCAGGCAGAATGTTGTCCGCTACCCAGCGATCGAGATAATCCAGTACTGCTTCGACCATTTCATCCTTACCACCCGGAAAGTGGTGATAAAGGCTAGCTTTACCCAGACCCGTCGCCTCAGAAATCCTGGATAGGGTGGCACCATCGTAACCATGTTGCCGAAACAGTTTTAACAAGTTGGGGATATAGGTGTCTTTAGGCATAGCCAATAATTTTTGAGTGCTATTGACATTGTACCGAACGGACAGTACAGTTTTATTATACCGAACGAACGGTACAAATGCAATGTTTAATTTTTAAGGAGAACCGATGATGATTCAGCTTTACGGTCACGAATTATCTGGTAACAGCTATAAGGCGAAACTGATGTTGGATTTGCTCAAGATAGATTACCAATGGAATTCAGTTGATGTGATGGCGGGTGCCCACAAGCGATCGGAATTTTTAGCAATGAATTCCTTTGGGCAGATTCCAGTTTTAGTTGACGGAGATAGAGTGTTAGCAGACGCGCAGGCAATTCTGGTGTATCTAGCGCGGCAGTACGGTGGTGAGTCCTGGTTGCCCCTAGAGGCAGAACCGATGAGCCGATTGGTGCGATGGCTTTCAACCGCAGCGGGAGAAGTCCGTCAGGGGCCAGAATTCGCACGGTTGTATCATCTGTTCAAACTCACCAGCATTGATATTGGTCGTGCCATTGAGAAGTCGGCCTTTATTCTGGATCGATTGAACGCTCATCTGTCGGATCGAGAATGGCTGGAATTAGGACATCCAACGATCGCAGATGTGGCCGTTTTTCCCTACGTTGCCCTCGCCAGAGATGGCAAAATCGATCTGGACAGCTATCCCCACGTGCTTGCCTGGATCGATCGCGTTAAACAACTGCCAGGCTATATACCAATGCCAGGATTGTAAATATTTCAATCGATCGCAATGTTTAGTCTCAAAAAGTATTGCGCCAAAAGTATTGTACAATCTCTCTATTCTTGCACCTACTTGTTAGGTATAGCAGTTTTCAATTCGGAAGGAGTAGGGGGTTTGGGGGCGTTGCCCCCAAGAAGGGGTGGAACCCCTTCACCCCAAAAATAAAACCAGTTCTCAATTGAAAACCGCTATACAAGATATAGATTGGAAGCCAAACTTCTACTGCTTTCTTCGGTGTCGTACCGCCAGGGGCTAATCGTTCTTCAAACTAATTGGTTGGAAGCAGAATTTGTTCCTTCGTCACTATTAAAACATCTTTATTATGGACGCAAAAACTACTGCCTGGGTAAGCTATCTTACGATTATAGGATGGATTATTGCATTTGTAACGTACAGCAATATGAATTCCAAAAACTCTCTTGCCAGATTTCATCTCCGTCAAAGCTTTGGTATTTTTGCAATAGGTTTCGCACTGTACTTTGTGTTCTGGACGCTGATTTTCATTCCTTTTCTATCGTCATTACTTTCGCTCATCGGGCTTGTTCTTTTGGTTTTCTGGGTTCTGGGATTGATTGCAGCACTGAACGGTGAAGAAAAGCCATTACCAATTGTAGGGCCGTTATTTCAGCAATGGTTTCAGTTTATTCAATAATTTCTTATCAATACTTATCAATAAGCAGGTAAATTCGCAGATAAAGAAAAAACTCGATCGAACGCTTTTTGCACTTTGGTACCAGAATCAATCGACTCTAGAGGATCGCGACGCAGGCGGTGACGCAGGCAGATCGTAATTACCCGTTGAATATCGTTGACAGTGATGGTTTGACGGCCTTCCAGCGCAACTAATGCCCTGGTAGCGCGATTGGTGACAATGTCGCCGCGTATGCCATCCACGTTTAAGTTGGCGCATACTTGAGAAATCTTCATGCGCATGTCATAGGGAATCTCGATCGCTTTGAGTTTCCGCTGAGCCTGGATAATCTGACGTTGTAGAGCCTTTTGCTGCGCGTGATAGTGCTTCATAAATTTGTAGGGATTCCAATCGAACTCCGCGCGCCGATCGACAATCTGCACTCTTAAGGCTGGTTCCTTGACCGTGCGAATCTCGACGTGCATGCCAAAGCGATCGAGTAACTGCGGGCGCAGTTCGCCTTCTTCGGGGTTACCGGAACCCACCAGAACAAATCGAGCCGGGTGTCGGATTGAGATGCCCTCGCGCTCTACCGTGTTCCAGCCGGAGGCGGCGGCATCCAGTAATACATCTACTAGATGATCGTCGAGCAGATTGACTTCATCAATATAGAGAATGCCACGATTGGCTCTGGCTAGCAATCCTGGCTCGAATGCTTTGACTCCCTCAGTTAACGCTCTCTCAATGTCGATCGTGCCGCAAACCCGATCTTCCGTAGCACCGAGAGGGAGATCTACCATGAGAACGGGTTGTTTGGCGATCGCCAGAGTTTCCCCCCGTTGCAATCTTTGCCGCACATCTTCGCTTTGCAAATCTGCATCCTTGGGGTGGCTGTTAAACGGATCGCCTGCCACCACTTCAATTTCCGGTAACAGATCGGCCAGAGCGCGAATAGCCGTAGTTTTTCCCGTCCCGCGATCGCCCATGATCGTGACCCCACCAATTTTCGGATCGATCGCGTTCAGCAACAGAGCTAGCTTCATTTCATCCTGTCCCAAAATTGCCGTAAATGGAAAGATGGGACGTTTTTGCAGCGCGCGATCGGCTTTGGATTTTGCCAAAGTTGGGGACACGGTAACCAGGTATAAACTACTTCAGCACTATAGCCTAAAACCTTTGGATCTATTCCTCTAACTACTCGTAATTGGCAGTCCTAGCCAATCGCTCAGTTCCTGCGCCAGCCATTCAAGTTCGGGATCGACAATTATGCCGCCGCCACCAAATTCATACTTTTGCACGCCTGCCCAAATATTAATCTGTGGCTTTACCTCAACGCGATCGCCATCAGAATCCCTGCGATAGGAGCGTTTGGTCAATTCCAATTTACAAATATGCTCTCTGGGGCTGGGGCGGGGCTTGTTCCACTTAAAGCCAAGTACTTCAAACGAAAGAGTAATTAACTGCCGATCTATTCGCAATGCCATCTTCCCAAATAGAGTGAATAGGATAGTTGCGATTAAGCCAAGACCGACGGTAAGGTGCCCGATCGCAAATAATCCCATAAACCAGCCGCCCGAACTCCAGGTGGCGATCGAAATGCCATACCACATTACTAAAAAGGAATTCCAAGCGATCGCAAATGGAACGAGAAACACGAGCGAGGGATTAAATCCCATTGGTGGCAAGATAATTTCTATTTTTTCCCTATTCTTAATCAACTGCACCCTACTACCAGCAGGTTTACCAGTGGATTGTATTGATGATGGCGACGAAACAGATAAATCAGCTCTTCTTTGTTGGCGCTTTTCCAAAGCTTGTAGAGCTTTGGGTGCCGATTCTAGACGTAAATCTACGTTTGGTTCGGTCATCCACTTCAGCCAATCAACAAAAGCAGTATTGAGACTCACTGCTGACTCAAAGAAAATGCGCGATTCTTTTTGCGGTAAATCGGCGGGCTGTTGACCCGTCGCCAAATAAATTAGCGTAGCCCCTAAAGCATAAAGATCGGAGGCGGGGACGGTGCGCCCGCCAAATTGTTCGGGCGGCATGTAACCATAGGTACCCACGACAGTGATCGTGCTACCGGCTCTGGCGGCTTTGGTCTGTACCGAGCCAAAATCGACGAGATAAACTTCGTGGCGATCGCTCAGCAAAATATTGCTAGGCTTGATATCGCGGTGGATTACAGGCGGTTGACGCTGGTGCAGGTAAGTCAGAATTCCCAACAGGTCTTTGGCAATTTGGATAATCTCATCTTCGCTGAAAGTTCGCCCAGCTTTGAGGTGCTCCTGCAAAGATTTACCCTCAACGTAGCTCTGCACCAGGGCAAAGCCTTTACCAAGTGGAAGTTCGACATCGAAATAATCCAGATAGCGAGGGATGGCAGGATGGGAGAGATGCTTTAAAGTTTCCGCTTCCCGCTCAAAGAGTTTCAGATCGTCCCACGTAAAGCTATGACTAAAGGTAAGCAATTTGACTACGACTAGCTCCTGCGCGGAGCTTTGAGCCTGCAAATCCCGAGCTAGGAAAGTCCGCCTGACGGCATTGTCTCCTAACTGGCGTTGAATTTCATAGCGTCCGTTCAGTATTTGACCGATTATACCCATGCGATCGCATTTACCATAGACTCTAGCTCGATCTTACCCAATTTAGGCTTTTGGGTGCATCTTATAGCGTTTTTCAATTGAGAACAGGTTAAATTGACGGGGTGAAGGGGTTCCACACGGCAGTGGCTCTAGCGGGGAACCCCCAAGACCGCCCTGCCTCCCCTTCTTGGGGGCAACGCCCCCAAACCCCCTTCTCGTTTTCAGATGAAAACTGCTATAGCAGCTTAACTTAACTTTTCTGGCTTTTACTTACTTTCCCTGAATTACGAATCGCAGTAAAAAATGTTAGCTTTTTCAATATATCTCTGACAAGTCAATATATAGCAGTTTTCGCTTGAGAACGGGTTTTATTTTTGGGGTGAAGGGGTTCCACCCCTTCTTGGTGGCGTTGCCCCCAAACCCCCTACTCTTTCCGATCTGAAAACCGCTATAGCACTCCTATTAGAGTAGTGACACGAATCACGATGCCAGCGCGATAGCAGTCACTTCCCGATGGGTTTGTTCCAGACACAATAAACATAGGAGAACTTTGCACAAATCTTGTAAGGGTTTCCTTCTCTGAAATGCTCGCTATCTCTATATCAAGTAAAGTTGATTATCTGTACTGTAAGGCTTCTGTACGCATACCGATCGTGACTAGGGAAATAGCTTAAAAGTTCCTAGTTGGACAAATTAGAGGTTAATAATTATGACGACTAGCAATAAAGAGATGGATTTAGATAGTAGCTCTATCGAACAAGGACTTTTCCTAACATCCTTTCAACGCAAACTCCTGCTCAAGAACCTACAAGAAGATCTACGTCAAGAGTATCAGCATCGCATTCAGATCATGTTGTTTGCCGATCGCGGTGAATCCCAAGCACAAATTCGTAAAGCTTTGGGCTGTGCCCAAGAAACGGTGCGATATTGGGTGGCGATCGCCAGGTCAGGTCAAGCACATCGATGGAGCGAGTTTTCTGTCGGTCGCCCCAAGGCAATCAATGAAGAATATTGCCAGCGCTTGCAAGAACTGGTTGGGCATAGTCCTCGCAATTATGGTTATGCGTTTCAACGCTGGACCGCTCACTGGTTGAGCAAGCATCTGGCTAAAGAATTAGGAATTACCATTAGCGATCGCCATGTTAATCGATTGTTGAAATCGATGGGACTTTCCACGCGGATGCCTGCAGGTACATCAGAAACACAGGCTAATGCGTCTGACTCTGCTAACGAGCGCGTCGCCATTCGCGATCTGCCCTATTCTCAGCCATCCCAAGGTAGCGATCGCAAGTTGGACATTTCCTGCTCAAATGAGATCGATAGAGAACTGAACGAACCCGATCGTTCTCATGTTTGGGAGGCA
Organism: Pseudanabaena sp. PCC 6802; assembly: GCF_000332175.1. Classification (NCBI taxonomy): domain Bacteria; kingdom Bacillati; phylum Cyanobacteriota; class Cyanophyceae; order Pseudanabaenales; family Pseudanabaenaceae; genus Portococcus; species Portococcus stanieri. The sequence continues at coordinate 1,605,650 of NZ_KB235914.1, forward strand.
ACCCACTTCCGTTCTGCAGAAATGGACTGGAATCATTTTAACTCCAATGGAGTATTCGCAATGTCTCTAGGGTATTGAGCCACATGCCACTGTCACACTCGCAATCAAACCAATCGCAGATCGAATCGACTATTGAGCAATTGACACGCAAAGCTTTAGGGAATATCCTTCCCGAACGAGAACTCCATAGTTGCTGCAAACAAATACAAATCCTGGAGCCGCTGCCAGGCAAGCACTTTTGGCAATCAGATAGTTCTGCTGCCGGAATATATGTCGTTTTGACGGGTAAGGTTAGAATCTTAGATCGCAGCGATCGCTTGATAATTTCGCTGGAAGCAGGTACGTCTTTTGGCGAGCTGACACTATTGCCCGATCGATATTTTACCGCTTATTCAGCTCGGGCTTCAGTTGCGACGCAAGTTGGATTTATATCAGCAGATTTGTTGCACGCGACGCTCGCGAAATATCCTCAGCTTGGGGAACATTTCTACCAACAAGCAGTGCTGCAAGATCTAACCCTCCTACTTCGACAACAGCCTTGTTTAGAGAATGTGTCACCATCTAAATTAAGGCAGAGCTTGCAATTCACACAACAACATAACATTCCAGTTGGCAAGCTGCCTGCATCATTGCTAGAGGAGAAGGTATGGATAATCCGTCACGGCGAACTCTCCAGTAGCTTCGATCGCAAATCGGGTAAATATCTCACGACTGGCAGTCTTTATTTCCCATCTCAGTCAGATCGATCGCAAACCTGGCAGGCAGATCGAAACAGCGACTTACATACTCTCAGTCTCAGTAAGTGGGAAGAAGCGATCGCGCTCGTACCCGAATTGATAGATTGTATGGCGATCGCTGAAACTGGCGACTTGGGATCTATTGCCTACGATCGCCCCATTTCTATCTCCCGCTCCACACCTAATCCTGCCAATCGGGTAATAGAACCTCCACATGCTAATAGTGAGAAACGCCCCGAGCGGAACTCACGCAATAAGATAGGTAAGGCTTATTTCCCCAGCCCTTCCCTAAGAGTTGGACATTGGTGGCAGTGGGTGACGCGACGTTATCCATTTATGGCACAGCAAAGTACGGCTGACTGCGGTGCAGCATGTCTGACTATGGTGGGAGTCTATTGGGGAAAAAAGCTGAGTATGAATCGCCTGCGCGATCTTGCTAATGTCGATCGCAATGGAGCTTCTCTGCGAGGTCTGGCATCGGCGGCAGAAAGCATTGGCTTTTCTACGCGACCCGTAAAAACTGGTCTGACCAAGTTGGCAGAACAAACTCTACCTGCGATCGTCCATTGGGAAGGGAAGCATTATATCGTTGTCTTTGAGATTGCGCGGAAGCATGTAGTTGTTGCCGACCCAGCGATCGGACAACGGACGCTCAGCCACGCCGCTTTTAAAGCAGGATGGACGGGATATGCTCTCCTCCTGCAACCTACTGCCTTCCTGAAAGAAACTCCCGAAGCCAGCCAACCCATGTGGCAGTTTCTCAATCTAGTCAAACCTCACTGGCTGGTTCTGTTGGAAGTGTTCGTAGCATCGCTATTAATTCAGATTTTTGGCTTGATTACACCACTGTTTACCCAATTAATTCTAGATCGGGTAGTCGTGCAACGCAGCGCCCTTACGCTAACAGCGGTGGGATTGGGTCTGCTGCTGTTTGGTCTTTTTCGCGTAGCGATGACTGGCTTGCGACAATATCTGCTCGACCACACGGCAAATAGGGTAGATTTATCTTTAATTATCGGTTTTATCAAACATACGTTTCAGTTGCCCTTGAGCTTTTTTGAGTCTCGCTATGTTGGCGACATTATCTCCCGCGTACAAGAAAATCATAAGATTCAGCGTTTCCTCACAGGCGAAGCGCTCTCAATTTCGCTCGATCTGCTGACAGTATTCGTATATGTGGGATTGATGTTCTGGTATAGCTGGAAAATGGCACTACTGGCGCTGGTAGTCGTACCGCCCTTTATCCTGCTCGCACTCATCGCTACCCCATTCCTACAGCGCGTTTCACGAGAGATTTTTAATGCTTCCGCCACTGAGAGCAGTTATTTGATTCAGTCACTGACAGGCGTACAGACTGTGAAGGCAATGGCGATCGAACAAAACGTGCGCTGGCGATGGGAAGAATTATTTAGAAACTCCATTAAAACCAATTTTTCTGGACAGATTATAGGCAACACCCTGCAAATCTTTAGTGCCACAATTGAAACGGTGGCTACCACTGGATTGCTGTGGTTTGGAGCCTGGCTGGTGATTCAAAACGAACTGACAATCGGTCAGCTCGTCGCTTTTAACATGCTTCTAGGTAACGTGATCAATCCCTTTCGACGCTTGACCGTACTGTGGAATCAGTTGCAGGAAGTTGTAATTGCTGTAGAGCGCATTAATGATGTACTGGAAGCACAACCAGAAGAAGATCTGCAACAGCCTCGGCTGGCATTACCAGAAATTCAAGGTCATATTCGTTTCGATAACGTCACGTTTCGCTACCATCCCGAAAGCGATGTCAACACGCTGGAGAATATTAATTTTACTGTAAAACCCGGTCAGACAGTGGCTTTGGTCGGTCGTAGCGGCTCTGGCAAAACAACTCTGTCTCGACTGTTGCTAGGTCTCTATTTGCCCACCGAAGGAAAAATTCTCATCGATGGTTGCGATATCGCTAGCTTGAATTTACGATCGCTGCGGCAGCAAGTTGGCGTTGTCGATCAGGATACTTTCTTATTTGGCGGTACCATTCGTGAAAATATCAGTACGAGTCACCCTGGAGCATCCCTAGAGGAGATCGTAGAAGCAGCTAAACTTGCGGGCGCGCACTCATTCATTGAGGAGTTGCCAATGGGCTACGAAACTCAAATTGGTGAAGGTGGGGGCATGCTGTCTGGCGGTCAGCGACAGCGCCTGGCGATCGCCCGCGCCCTGCTGAGCAATCCTCCTTTACTCGTTCTGGATGAAGCGACCAGTCACCTGGATGCGGAATCGGAACGCATTATTCAAACTAACCTCAACTCAATTCTCCATAATCGCACTACTTTTGTGATTGCTCATCGTCTCTCTACTGTTAGAAATGCAGACTTAATTTTGGTGCTGGATCGCGGTGTCATAGTTGAGAGCGGCACTCATGACGAGCTGATGGCGAAACGTGGAAAATATTTCTACTTAAACCAACAACAGCTTGCTTCTACTAACTGAGGAACTTGGGTTTCAAGAATGTTCTAATCTTGAATTTGTCGATGATGTTATGGCCGCCGCCTATCGCATCCTACAATTCCCACGCTCACCCGTTACGGCTGTCACCCAGCACATCCCTACAGTTCTTGATCCCTCCACGCTATTCGCACTATGTCTAACCCATCAAACCTAACCGAACAGTTGGCTCAACGCAACGGTCACTACAAGGTCGCGCCAAACGTATCTGAGTCATTGACAGAGATTGATATCGCAGAGGCAAGAGATAGAACGCTCAGCACTCTCAGGCGATCGCAACAAGTCCAAACTGGTAATTCTCCAGAACCTGTAGAATATCCTGAAGTCTTGGCATCTAGCAGTGATGATTGGGATCCCTTAACCCAAGATCTGATCGATACAATGCCGCGAGTGTGGACGCGAGGGCTGCTTTACTTTTTAGTGGGATTTGCCGCGATCGCGTTGCCATGGGCGATGTTCTCTCAAGTCGATCAGACTGGAATTGCGAGGGGACGCTTAGAGCCAAAGGGTAAAACCTTTAAGTTGGATGCTCCGGTTGCGGGTAAAGTAGTTGCGATCGATGTTAAGGAAGGTAGCACTGTTAAGGCCGGGCAACCTTTGCTCAGTTTAGAATCGGATCTAGTTCTAACCGATCTGCAACAGTCTGAGGCAAAGTTGGAGGGACAATTGAATCGGCTCGCACAGTTAGAGAGAGTCAAAAATCAGTTGAGCATAGCTACGCGCACGCAGCAGCTTTTAAGTCAAGCCCAGACTACGGAACAACTAGCCCAAACCAGCCAGGTCGAAACCAAGCTCATCTCTGCCCAACGTGCCTATAGGCTTGCACAGGAGCGTCTGAATCAGGACCTCCGAGAGGTAGAACGCTATCGCAGCCTGTCTCAAGAAGGTGTGGTACCCGAGATCAAATTAGTGGAACTGGAGCGGACTGCAAGCGAAAGTAAACGGCTTTTTGAACAAGCCCAAGCTGATATCCAACAAACTCAGTCAGAACTCAAGAAACAGGGAAGTAGCAGCGATCGCGTAGTACGAACTGGCGAGCTGGCTATAGTCGAAAGCGAAAAGCAGGCTGAGGAACTCAAGACCCAAATGGGCGACCTGCGATCGGAGATCGCGCAAACTCGTAAAGCGATCGCATCGCTAAAATGGCAGTTGCAGCAACGGATAATTCGCGCCCCGGTTTCTGGGACGATTTTCCAATTACCGATTCAGAAAGCTGGTGCAGTAGTCCAGCCCGGTACAAATATAGCTCAGATTGCACCTAACGGCGTACCTCTAATCATTCGAGCCGAAATGCCTATTTCCGAGAGTGGATTTTTGCGCGTCGGCATGCCCGTCCAGCTTAAGTTTGATGCCTATCCTTTCCAAGACTATGGCGTAGTGCCGGGAAAGGTTAGCTGGGTTTCTCCCGACTCCAAACAAACCCAAACCGCTCAGGGACAAGTAGAAACCTTTGAATTAGAGATTATCCCCGATCGCACTGAGATTCAAGCGCAGAATAAGCGCGTAGCTCTAACCCCAGGTCAAACTGCTACTGCTGAGGTGATCGTGCGGCAGCGGCGCGTTATCGATCTCATCCTCGATCCGTTCAAGCAACTCCAAAGCGATGGACTCAAACTTTAGTTAAACAAGGAATTCACATTATGTCAGCTATGTCAGCTATGTCATCAGAAGATCGTGCGCTCTCCTCAGAGGCAGTCCTTCAGCAAGTCAAACTCTCTCTTCAACTCCCGTCGGTATTGGAAGCGATCGCTACCCGTGCCGCGATCGAGAAGGCTGCTAGCGCCGCAGGCATTCAGGTAGAGATCGCAGAGCTACAAGAGGCGGCGGATGCGTTTCGACTCGCGCATCGCTTGCAACGCAGCGAAGATGCCTGGCAGTGGATGGAGCAACACGGTCTATCCCTAGATGAATTTGAAGAAATGCTACGCTTTAATATCCTTACTGCTAAGCTATCCAACCATCTATTTGCCAACAAGATCGAGCCTTTATTTGTCGATCGCCAGCTCGACTACGCGCAGGCGATCGCGTACGAAGTCGTATTTGAAGACGAAGATCTGGCAATGGAGCTATTCTATGCTATTCAGGAAGGCGAACTGAATTTTTTCCAAGTCGGGCGCGAATACATTCAAGATCGGGAACTGCGTCGCACGGGCGGCTACCGCAAACCATTACGGCGTAGCGATCTCAGACCCGAGATTTCTGCGGCAGTGTTTGCGGCAAAACCTCCTCAACTTTTGAAACCGATCGTGACATCCAATGGAGCGCATCTCATTTTTGTCGAGGAACTGATCGAGCCTGAACTGGATCGGGCTTTAACCACCCAAATTCTGGCAGAGCTATTTGCGGCATGGCTCAAGCAACAAGTTTCGAGCTAATCGAGTTTTGTCATTCTGTTAATGTATTAATCAATACAGACAAATTTAGTTGATGACAGTAGAAGATCGCTTCCAAAAACAACAAATGATGTCGCGATCGCGGTATCTCAACTTAATAATTTCCTCGAAACCTAAAGAAAATGCTGAGTAAATGAATTGTGCGAGCAAGCTTGGTTAGAATGCATGTAGCAGTTTGCCATACACGCTCTAGAGTCTTTACTTCATGATTCAACTACTTGAAAATCCGTTAAGGGTAGGTTTACAGCAAGAAAGAACGCCTGAGCCGCTAATTCTGGTGATTTTTGGAGCTTCGGGCGATCTCACCATGCGTAAGTTGGTGCCCGCCGTTTACCATTTGAAACAGCAACGACGGCTGCCGCCCGAACTGACGATTGTGGGCGTGGCTCGCCGACCCTGGAGCCACGACTTTTTCCGCGAGCAGATGCGCGAAGGCGTGGAAAATTTCTCCGATGGCATCGGTGCTGAAGCGCTGTGGGAAGACTTTGCTAAGGGTCTGTTTTACTGCGCTGCCGATATGGACGATATCGAGGGCTACAAAAAACTAGATGCCTTGCTTAGCGAGCTTGATATACAGCGAGGTACCAGAGGTAACCGCGTATTTTATCTAGCTGTCGCGCCCAAGTTTTTCCCAGAAGCGATCGCCAAACTCGGCGAAGCAGGCATGATCGCCAATCCTGCCAAAACACGTTTGGTGATTGAAAAACCATTCGGGCGCGACCTGTCTTCGTGCCAAGAACTAAACCTGGTGGTGCAAACTGCCTGCGACGAGCGACAGGTCTACCGCATCGATCATTATCTGGGTAAGGAAACCGTACAAAATCTTTTGGTCTTGCGGTTTGCCAATGCCATTTTTGAACCCTTGTGGAACCGTCAATTTGTCGATCACGTGCAAATTACGGTAGCAGAAACCGTAGGTGTAGAAGATCGGGCAGGCTATTACGAAACCGCCGGGGCACTGCGGGATATGCTCCAGAATCACTTAATGCAGCTATTTTGCCTTACTGCCATGGAGCCGCCCAACTACATGGATGCCGACTCCCTGAGAAATGAAAAAGTGAAGGTAATTCAGGCTACTCACCTCGCTGATATACGAGATCTCAGTAACTCCAGTGTCAGGGCGCAATATAGTCCTGGCTGGATGAAAGGCAAGCCGATTGTAGGCTATCGCTCCGAACCTAATGTCAACCCGCAGTCGATCGTGCCCACCTATGTCGCCATGAAATTCTTTGTCGATAACTGGCGCTGGCAAGGCGTACCGTTCTACCTCCGCACGGGCAAACGCTTGCCCAAAAAAGTCAGTGAAATCGCCATTCAGTTCCGCGAGGTGCCGTATATGCTATTCCAGTCGGCGGCGAAGCAGGTCAGTCCCAATGTTCTCACCCTGAGAATTCAGCCTAATGAGGGCATTGCCTTGCGCTTTGAAGCTAAAATGCCCGGAGCCGAGTTGCGATCGCGATCGGTCGAAATGGACTTTGGCTATGGTAAGACCTTCGGTGTGGAGGGTTCCGACGCTTACGATCGACTTTTGCTAGATTGTATGTTGGGCGACCAAACACTATTTACCCGCGGTGATGAGGTGGAAGCAGCTTGGAAGGTGGTAACCCCCGCCCTTGCCGCATGGGAAGCACCAAGTCCCATAGATGCCATCCCACTGTACGAGGCTGGAACCTGGGGGCCAACCGAGGCAGAGCAATTAATCAACCGCGATGGCAGGCAGTGGCGCAGGTTATAGGTTTGTAATTTCTAATTAACGGTGAATTAACTGCAAATCGCTTGTATTAACCAAATTAACGATCGGGTAACCAAACTATGATTGAAACTCAAGCAATGCCAGTTGTATCCTTACAAGCACCTAAGGATGTTTCCGTATCTCAGGTCGAGCAAGAGCTAGCTAAAATCTGGCAATCCTATGGCGAACATGCTGCTGCCAGGGCAACTACGTTTAACCTGGTCGTCTATGAGTCGCAAGCCAGCAATAGCTCGAAAAATGCTCTTGTTGACGCGATCGCCTCTCAAAGTCCCTGTCGGGTAATTAACTTAGTATCCGAAGATGGTGAGGATAAGGGGATTACGGCGCAAGTAGCCGCCTACTGCCCCATTCAAAAGAGTCGCAGCGCGCTGATCTGCGGTGAATATATTACGCTGCAGGGTACTCAAGATGCTTTGAAGCGCGTTCATACCCTGCTATCGGATCTAATCATTTCCGATCTACCCGTATTTCTCTGGTGGCAGGGCAGTCCCGCCCCCAATACCAGCTTGTTCGAGAAGTTACTGAGTCTTAGCGATCGCGTCATTTTTGACTCATCTTACTTTACAGAGCCAGAAGCAGATTTGCGCAAAGTCAGTCAGATGATTAGTGCCGGAGCGCAGGTTGCCGATCTCAACTGGCGTCGCCTCGCACCTTGGCAGGAACTCACAGCCCAAGCCTTCGATCCACCCGATCGGCGTGCGGCAATTTGGGATGTCGATCGGATCACGATCGACTACGAACGCGGTAATAGCACGCAAGCTATGATGTTTCTGGGGTGGATTGCGAGTCGCCTGGATTGGCACCCCACATCGATTACAAACCAGGGTGGCGATTACAATATCCAACTGATTACCTTTAAGGGTAAAAACGACATTCATGTCGAAGCAGAGCTAGCTGCGATTCCTACTGCCGATCCTGGCGATGTTATTGGAGATATGCTTGGTTTAAGGCTAACCTCAACTAATCCAAATGCTACCGATGCTTGTAATGTCTTCTGTTCCGAGTCGATGGGTTGTATGCGGATGGAAGCATCTGGTGGCGCTCAGGTCTGTCACATCCATCAGGTGACAACGCTGGCAGATCAAAGGGCAGATACGCTTCTATCTCAGCAACTCCAACGCTGGGGACGGGAAGTTCTCTATGAAGAGAGCCTGGAAGTTACTGCCAAAATTCTCAGCCTTCCCCAAGCTTGAATCTGTAGGGGTAGGCACGGGGCACACTACCCCTACAGATAGATTCTGCCATATCCTCTCAAAACTCCAGTTTTTGAACTTCGTAACGAATACTGACATCGTTCACTTTGGTTTCACGTGTAAATATACGAGTAGATTCGGGATGTTGGATTATTAAATTGTGATCGCCCTGCCAAATGACATTCAGTTTGGGATAATACTTGATGACAAAAGTATTACTGCTCTTGTTGGTAGGAAGTACTGCATCTGCATTAAGAATGGAGACTTGGGTACTGCCACCATCAGTTGCGCCGCAGTCCCGCTCAAATACAACTGCTTTCCTCGTACGATCTGGGGAGGCGATCTCTCTTATAACCTTATTACTACACACGAAAAGACTGCAACTGTTTAAGCCCCAGACCATTACTATGAAAATTGGTAAGTTTCCCCAATGATTTTTTTTAATTCCCATACCTCGTCGGTCTGTGTTTGTCAGGACTACAGATATCAGGAGGCTCCTTCCCGTAAGCCTTCAGCTAGAAGTTGCATAACTATAGCATAGGCCTCCGACCAGGCGCGTTCTGTTGCGATAGTCCAATTGCTAACATTAGAATCGGCAAATGTTGCAAGCAAGGCTTTTTCAAAAAGGTACAAATTCTCTTCTTTGACTCCATAACGAACGTGGCGGGCACCCAATCCTCTAAGAGTTGAAGCTAGCATAGCTGGCTTTTCTAAATTTCTTACCACCAGAGTTAGCGCCGATATCAACATCTTTTTTTGTTCGTCCATGTTTGTCTTGGCAAACAACGGCTGTAATTGCGGCTCCAGGCGAAAGAGATTGACGTAGAAACGAGATGCAAACTCATCTTTTTGTTTCAAGATCTCGTCAAAGCTTTGTTCGATTGCCCGGACGGATTGGGCTGCAATAGACATCTTTGAATTTCCTCAAATAAAACAATTACATCTATTTTGCCCAAATTGCTAGGATTATATCAGGGCAACCATGCTTGTCAAAAACATATATACACTGTGGCGCAACCATACAGAGTCTTTTTTCATGAAATTTTGCAAAATCTTAAGCTTTCCGATCGTTTCAAATTGCCGGAAGGCGATCCATAATTTAGAAATATGGCAGGCAGCAACCGATCGCTGCTAAATCCCTACATATCGCGGATATTGACGTTCGAGAATACTGACGAGCAACCTTAATAAAAGCGCTGTGGTACGGATAGAGATGGCAGCGATCGTACCTATGCAATGAGCATGAGGAGAAAGTCGAATTTATGCGCAAGCACTTAAACTTGAGGTCGTTTACCCTGGCATTGATGGTACTGACTGGGAACTATTTATCTAGTTTAGCCGATTTCCAAGCAGCGATCGCAACTACTCCCGATCGAATACGCCAGCAACAAGAGAGGCTTTGTCGAGAGGAGCAAGGGAACAATATTGGGATTAAAGCTTGTATCTGGTTGGAATACGATACAGCCGATCGCAAGTTGAATGAGGCGTACAGACAACTGACAGCGAAGGTATCGCCGGAGGAGCGATCGCTCCTGACGGAAGCGCAACTGGGATGGATTAAGTTGCGAGATAATACCTGCGAATTTGAAGTTTACAGGAGTCGTGGCGGTACGGGTTTTAGTGGATTTTTGAATGCATGTAAGACGCGCATCACCAACCAGCGCCGAGTGGAACTAGAGCGTTACTTAACAAAACAGAATTGACACCAAAATTCGATAGTCATTTGAAGTTCTCTAAACGGGATCGGGAATTCGTTGCTTAGTGCAGGTGTAGGTGTAGGTCTGCTCTAAATCGAGCGGAAGAAAAATACCGCCTTTTAGGAAGAGAGGAACCATTGGCAGAGGTTCGCCAATGGTCAATGGTTCCTGCCAAATACTGAGATGGGATATCCCATCGATTTCTGCTACTCGATAGGCAACAACATACAGGTCTGACTTCAAAGACTCTGTTTGCAACGATAGCTGCTGCATCAAGTTGTGATGTAAATTGGCAGAAAGCGTTGTCACTATATCAACGATTACTAGCCCAATACTTTGTTGCAGATAGGTCTGACACTTTGAGGTGAAAGCATTGCGATGAGTCGGGCGATCTTTGTTGGCAGGACTGACCAACTCGATCGCTCCCACCAGAGTCGGCCCCGCCTGGGTATTGAAGATTTGTACTTCAACACTGTCTGTGGTGGGTTGAAATGGGAGCGTTGCTGTGGGTGGCCGTGGACTCCATTGCGTCGATTCTGGGGTTTGTTGAGCGAAACTCGTTAAGGGAACTTCGCTCAAGGTTGCCACATCAATTTCAATGCCAAACTGAACGTTCGGCTCCGCAAAGTAACCCTCCGGCAATAGTTGATTTAGATTTTCAGCGAGGTAAGTTGACCAGGCATTATGAAAGCTATGCCAATGCCGTTTGGTGCTGAGGGGAGGGAAAAAATGATCGCGCAATGACATGATGAGTTCCCAAATGGGTTAGTCCTATCCTATCGTAAATAAAAAAGTGCGTTATCTGCCAAATTCACCCGATTGGGTGAACTGGTTGCAGGTAGCACGCAATTTTGTAGCAGATAAACTACGATAGGCAGGATACAAATGCATCGTCAAAGCGCCAGCAACAAGACGATTATGGCTCAAGTACGAGATTCGCAGAAAACGTTTAAACCCTGGGTAGTGGGCGCGATCGCGATCGCCACCTCCCTGGGGGTATTTGCCATAATTTCTAATGTCCTGCAAGCTCAAGCGCCGAAACCTACAGAGACCGCCACTGCCACCCCCAGTAAAAACGTTACCGCCCTCGGTCGCATCGAGCCAATGGGGCAAGTAATTAAACTATCGGTAATTAATGCCCAGGATAGCCGCGTTGATAAGCTCTTAGTTCAAGAAGGTGACTACGTAAAGGCAGAGCAGGTAATTGCAGTTTTGCAAGGTTTAGATAAAAAGAAGGCGGCGTTGGCGGAGGCGGAACAGGAGCTAGCCGTGCAGGAAGCCAAACTAGCGCAAACCCTTGCCGGAGAATCAAAAGTGGGGGAAATCGCTGCTCAGGAAGCTAATATAGCTCAATTAGAAGCCCGCCTGCGTACCGAAACGGCTGAGAAAAAGGCTGCCATCGCTCGCATTGAGGCGGAATTGCGTAACGATCGAATTACCTATCAACGCTATCAAACTCTCCACCAGGAGGGGGCGGTCAATACTTCTGATATTGATGAAAAGCGTAAGAATTGGGAAACTTCCCAAGCTAAATTAGATGAGGCAAAAGCACAGTTGGCGAACGCGGAATCTACGCTCAAGGAGCAAATCCGCCAGCAGCAGGCCACTCTAGATAAGTTGCAAGAAGTGCGTCCCGTTGATGTGAGAGTGGCGCAAGCGCAAATGCAATATTCCAAAACTAAGGTGGCGACTGCTAAAGCCGATCTCGATGATGTTTACGTGCGCGTACCCGTAGCGGGTAGAATCCTCAAGATCAATACCCGCATCGGCGAGCAGGTGAATACGCAGCAGGGCATTGTGGAGTTGGGGCAAACCGATCGGATGTACGCGATCGCGGAAGTCTACGAAACCGATGTCTATAAGATTAAGCCAGGTCAGAGAGCCAGAATAACCAGCGAAAATGGTGGCTTTGAAGGAGAGCTACAAGGCACTGTCGATCGTATCGGTCTGCAAATTAAAAAGAAAAATGTCTTAGATTCCGATCCTGCTGCCGACAAAGATGCACGTGTAGTTGAGGTGAAGATTCGCATCGATTCCAAAGATAGTAAGAAAGTGGAGGCTCTCACTAACCTTCAGACGCGGATTTCGATCTCCTTGAATTAGTTTAATCGTCATGAAACTGCTACCCGCCAAAGATTTGCTAGATAATCTCGCGCACGAACTACCGCTGGGATGGTCGCAACTCGCCCACAAAAAAGTGCGCTTTGCCGTAGCGCTGGCAGGAATTGGGTTTGCCAACGTCTTGATCTTTATGCAGCTTGGGTTTAGCTCGGCTCTTTTTGACGGAGTTACCCGCATTCACGATCGCCTCAAAGGAGATCTATTTCTTGTCAGTAAGCGATCGAGATATCTCGGCAATCGCGGGTTCCCTCGGAGTCATTTATACCAGGCAGCAGCAGTGGATAACGTTGCTTCAGCCCGCCCTTTTTACTATGCCCTGTCAGGATGGCGAAACCCTGAAAATAGGCTATTTGAAGATGTGGGCGTAATCGCCTTCAACCCCTCGCAGCCAATTCTAGATCTGCCAGAGGTGGAGCAACAAATGGATAAGATCGTTATTCCCGATACCGTATTATTCGATCGCCTATCTCAAGTGACGCTCGGCCCCGTACCCGAGATGTTGGCACAAGGGAAGCGCGTCACCTCTGAAATTAACAAACGCAAAGTTATTGCCACTGGTACATTCACTTTGGGTGGCACCTTGTTTAAAAGCGGCCACGTTATCACCAGCGATTGGAATTACCTGCGCATCTTTGGCAAAGATAGTCTGGACGAAATTCAAGTTGGCGTAATTGCGCTCAATCCAGGTGCGGATATCCAAACCGTACGGAGAAATATTAAAGCCAGCGTCCCAGAAGAGATTCTAGTTCTCACCCGTAAAGACTTCGTACAGGTAGAGATCGACTTCTGGTCGCAGCACCCCGCCGGAGTGATTTTTGGCTTTGGTACGATTATGGGCTTCATCGTCGGAGTTGTCGTGGTCTATCAAGTTCTGTATTCTGATGTCAGCGATCATCTACCAGAATACGCTACCCTAAAGGCAATGGGCTACTCTAATCGACGATTGCTAGGAGTAGTTTTTCAAGAGGCAGTGATTCTCGCAGTCTGCGGTTTTGTGCCGGGGTGTTTGGCTTCCCTCGGCATGTACGCTGGTTTGAGCCATCTGACCAAACTACCCGTAAATATGCGTCCTCATGTCGCTACCCAGGTGTTTGTCCTCACTGTTTCCATGTGTACGATTTCCGCCGCGATCGCCTCGCGCAAACTCCAATCTGCCGACCCTGCCGATGTGTTTTAGATTTTAACTATTCCGCACTATGCCTCCACAACCCACCGTTTCTATCCGCAATCTCAACCACGCTTTTGGTAGTGGCAATCTCCGTAAACCAGTACTTAGCGATATTGATTTAGATATCAATCCTGGCGAAGTGGTGTTGCTCACCGGCCCATCAGGGAGCGGTAAAACTACGCTGCTTACTTTGATTGGTGGGTTGCGATCGTTACAGGAGGGCAGTTTGCAAATCCTCGGCCAAGAGCTATATGGTGCCAGCCAGAAGCAAATGGTACAGGTGCGCAGCAATATTGGCTTTATCTTCCAGTCCAACAACCTTTTGGAATGCCTCACTGCCCATCAGAATGTCAGAATGTCTCTGCGCTTGCACGATCGCATTCCCATGCGAGATCGCACCAAACTTTCGGTGGCGATGCTGGAGGCTGTTGGTTTGGGCGATCGCGCTGACTACTATCCCGCTGCTCTATCTGGCGGGCAAAAACAGCGGGTGGCGATCGCGCGGGCTTTAGTCAGCCATCCCAAACTCATCCTCGCAGACGAACCGACCGCCGCCCTGGACAGTCGATCTGGTAGAGATGTGGTGGAAATTATGCAACGCTTGGCAAGGGAGCAGGGATGTGCGATTCTACTCGTCACCCACGACAATCGCATTCTCGACGTTGCCGATCGCATCGTCAACATGGAAGACGGTCGCCTTACAACGCAAGATACAGTTGCGATCGCGATGGCGACAGAGTAAATTATTAATGAGTTGCTAACTAGTGCCATGATTGCGATACCTCAACCATCACCCACAATCGATCCGGATCGTCAGCCCCTTCAACCCGATCCGCGAAAAACTGATTGGCAGAAGATCGCGCAACTATTTGCCGCGATCGTGGGAGCAAAGAATGTCGTACGCGCGCGCGAAGATCTGATTGCCTATGAGTGCGACGGCCTAACCAGCTATCGCCAGCAGCCCGAAATAGTGGTTCTGCCCAGCACCACGCAGGAAGTGTCGGAAGTGGTGAAGGTATGCGATCGCTACAATATTCCTTTTGTGGCCAGAGGTTCGGGTACGGGCTTGTCAGGTGGTGCGTTACCGTTGCAGAATTCGGTTCTGATCGTGACCGCTAGAATGAAGCAGATTTTGGCAGTGGATTTAGAGAATCAGCGCGTGGTAGTGCAACCTGGGGTAATTAATAACTGGGTGACGCAGGCGGTGAGCGGTGCGGGATTCTATTACGCGCCCGATCCCTCCAGTCAGATTATCTGTTCCATTGGTGGGAATGTGGCGGAGAACTCTGGTGGAGTGCATTGCCTCAAGTATGGCGTTACCACCAATCACGTCCTGGGGCTAAAAGTGGTGCTACCTGATGGAGCAATTGTCGATTTTGGAGGAAAAATTCCCGAAATGCCGGGTTACGATCTGACTGGCATTTTCGTTGGTTCGGAAGGGACATTGGGAATCGCTACGGAAATCACGCTCAAAATCCTCAAAACATCGGAAGCAATTAGCGTACTGCTGGCGGATTTTAATAGCGTGGAAGCAGCAGGCAGTGCTGTATCCGATATCATTGGTGCTGGCATCATCCCTGGTGGCATGGAAATGATGGATAACATGAGCATCAATGCCGTCGAAGATACGGTTGCCACTGGTTGCTACCCCCGCGATGCTGTCG
Organism: Pseudanabaena sp. PCC 6802; assembly: GCF_000332175.1. Classification (NCBI taxonomy): domain Bacteria; kingdom Bacillati; phylum Cyanobacteriota; class Cyanophyceae; order Pseudanabaenales; family Pseudanabaenaceae; genus Portococcus; species Portococcus stanieri. The sequence continues at coordinate 1,620,860 of NZ_KB235914.1, forward strand.
CTATTTTATTAGTTGAAGTGGATGGCTCGCAGGTGGAAGTGGCAGAGAATGCCAAATTGGTGGAAGCAATTTGTCGCAAAAATGGAGCGCGTAACGTTACCTCGGCGAGCGATCCGGAGCAGCGCCTCAAGTTGTGGAAGGGTCGTAAAGCTGCCTTTGCAGCTATGGGGCAGTGCAGCCCCGACTATTACGTACAGGATGGCGTGATTCCGCGCACGAAGTTACCCTACGTTCTGCGGGAAATTGAGGCACTCAGCAAGAAATACGGCTACAACGTCGCTAATGTTTTCCATGCGGGCGACGGGAATTTACATCCTTTGATTCTCTACGATAATTCTCAACCTGGAGCTTTGGAAGTTGTGGAGGAATTGGGTGGAGAGATTCTCAAACTATGCGTTAAAGTCGGTGGCAGCATCTCCGGCGAGCACGGCATTGGTTCTGACAAGCGCTGCTACATGCCCGAAATGTTTACCGACGCTGACCTGGCTACGATGCAATGGGTGCGTCAGGTATTCGATCCTAAAGCGATCGCGAATCCCACCAAGATTTTCCCTACGCCGCGCACCTGTGGCGAAGGGGCAAAACCTCACATTGACACAGCATTTCCTGCCGAGCGATTCTAAGATTCTCTATAGGGATATTCTGCAAGTGAGAATGGTATTAGCGTACAAATAGAGGCATCACTTCGGCGGAAGTAAAGAGACCGTGAATATGACGCTGGTGTAGCATTTTCCCTGCTTTGAGATAACCAAAGGCTGACCCGCAGACGTTCGCTGCCATACTGGTCTCATCGCCCAAAGTAAATGTGTGCGTGGAGATTTTGCCCTCAAAGGTTCTGCCCGTGAGTTTCATATTCGTACTGAGCGGTTTCTTGGGATTGCGCGTATCCACAACACCGCCAACCGTAACGCGGGAGCGATCGCAAATTCCCAACCGCTCCAACAAAATATCGTCGGCATGTTCCATATTTTCGAGCGTAATGATGCCGTTAGTTTTCTCTAACAACGCTTCCACTTCCGCATCAGTCATCGCCTGCGCGGTTTCGACGCTGTAACCGGGCATATGGGCAATATCTTCGCGAATGGTGGCGCGATAGGCGGCCCAGTTGGCAATACCGACACCAAAGGTAATTTCGACACTATGGACTTCGGCAAAACTTTGGGCAGCGATCGAAGCTGCTGCGGTTAGCAAGCCCGGTGTCGCACCACAACCAGTCATGTAGGTAATGCGATGCGCGGCGAGATCGCCAGACAAATCGATTAATTGTTCGACGGCGCTGGTACGCTTGATTGCATCGACCAAAACACCCTGCCACCCGGACTGGATGAATTGCCGAGCCACGCTTGCCATGAAAGTGTTAGGTAGGTTAGGTAAAGCTAGAAAGTAGCCGTCCACATCCCGTGCCGTAGCAATCAGGTTGGCAATACTGTCCTGACTGGCTGTGCCGTAGGACTCCAGGTGACCCACCGAACCCTTGGCTTGGTAGGCAGCGATCGCCGCACTTACGTTTAGACCGCTGGAACTGTAGGCGTAGCCGTCTCGATCTGCGATCGCCACCAATGTCATTTCCTGCTTGCCAGCTAGTAGTTTAGCTGCCGCCTGACCCAGACCGCCAAAACCTAAAATTCCTACCTTAATCGTCATATCAGCTTTACCCAATTTACTTACTCAAAAAGCCAGTCTTAATAATAACCCCGAAGGTATCTTAAAGTTTTGCACAAGGCAAAAATGAGTAATGTCATGACAAATGTAATCGGCAAAACGAGCAATGTCATGACAAGTGTAATCAGCCAGACATGACATTTATACGATGTTTTCAAAAACCTCTTCCCGATAAAGTAGGGCTACCGAATGATAGGTTGCTCTTCAAGGGTAAAACATAATGATAACGCTTCAAAAAACAACTTCTACTTTTAATTTTTCTCCCGGCCCAGGGGCGCTTCCTCTGGTGGTTTTAGAGGAAACTAGACAGGCGCTCGAACGATTGCCAAACGTACCTTTGTCAATTTTGGGAATCGGTCACCGTTCGCCATGGTTTGATGAGATCCTAAACGAAGCGGAGTCGAATTTAAGAAGCCTGCTAAATATTCCCACATCCTATAAAATCTTATTCTTGCAAGGTGGTAGCAGCCTGCAGTTTTCGATGGTTCCGATGAATCTCTTGCGCGGGAGCAATCGCACGGCAGACTACATTGTCTCGGGGTATTGGAGCGCAAAATCTGTTCCTGATGCCCAAAGAGAAGGCAATGTCCGGATTGCATGGGATGGAAGTGCGGATGGATTCATGCGGTTGCCGAATCGCTCCGAACTCAACTTGACTCCCGACGCAGCTTACTTGCACTATATTTCAAATGAGACAGTTGAAGGGCTGCAATTTAATAGTATTCCGGGACTTCCCAATATACCGTTGGTTTGCGACATGTCTTCGGATTTCCTTTCTAGACCCTTTGACATAAATCGGTATGCCCTGGTGTACGCTCACGCTCAGAAGAATTTAGGCCCTTCGGGGGTGACAGTAGTTATTCTGCACGAAGATCTCCTGGCTAACATCCCAGACAATCTACATACGATGCTGGATTACCGCCCCCATGTTCTCAAGCGATCGAATTACAATACGCCGCCGGTTTTTAGCATTTACGTCATGATGTTAGTAACGCGTTGGATGCTACGGGAGATCGCGAGCTTGGATGAAATGCACGATCTGAACAAACAGAAAGCAGAACGACTTTATCAGTCGATTGATGAAAGCGAGGGATTTTATCGAGGTCGGGCAGCAATTCAAAATCGCTCTTTGATGAATGTTGTGTTTAATATGGCCAGTCCACAGTTAGAGGCGGAGTTCGCTCAAGAGGCTCAGGCAAATGGAATCTTTGGGCTGGCAGGACATCGAACTTTAGGGGGACTGCGCGCTTCGCTTTACAATGCAGTGACCCTTGAGGCTGTTGATGCTCTCTGTAGGTTTATGTACCGTTTCCATCGCCGCCATCGTTAGGAGGGAAAGAAAATGCAGTTTTTTCTACTCGATCCCCAAGATCCATTCCAGCGCAATGAATACGAGCGTGCTTTTTTTCAAGCTTTTGCCAACCTCACCTCAAATCGTCTCGTCCGAAAGCTCTGGCTTTGGGACGACACCAAGCAAACTTTGCGAACCCGCATCCCTTACGATCGCCAACTAATCTATGCAGTGCGGGATTCAGACGGTATTTTAGATGCTGCTCTAGCGGTAAACTACAAACCCTCACAATTTCAATCGGCTGCGTTTGGCTTCTCACCTCCAGCAAGCGATCGGCAGTATTGCGAACTCATAAACATCTTTTCTCTTCGCAATCGACACCTGCATCGACTACTCCAACTCTTGAGCTACTGCTTCACCGACTTACGTCAACAGGGTTGCCAGAGTGCTCTGGGAACAACTGCGGAACGACCTCTTCGCTCTTATCTTTGGGCTGGCGCGCACCTATTGGCGCAAACCGAAATTGATGGGGAAAAGCGATACTTCTTTGAATTTCCAGAGTCTGCGTTAGATCGTTGGGCTAGAGCTGATATAGACCAATGCACGCGAACCGTTTCAAGATTGAAGTGAAGATGATATTTCGATGCGAATGAGAACGCCAGTAAGTCGAGTCAATTTTTAATTTTTTCAACCGAGCAACTACCATGGTCTCTACCCTTCCAAGTTTATCCAGATCGATTCCACAGAACTGGCCTGCCCAGGGGCCTATCGATTTAGCAATACACGACCTACCTCACAATGCTGCCATTGAGTGGTGGTATATCAACAGCCATTTCACAACCACTGACGGTCGTTCTCTTTCGCTCTTTGCATCGTTTTTTCGTAAAATTATCGGTTATGACGACGCAACGCAAGAGCCGCAATACGGTCACGCGCTAACGTGGGCGCTGAGCGATACAGACAATCATCGTTACCATGCGGTATCGCTGGGCGATCGCTCTGGGCCAAAGACGGTGCTGGAGATGATGGATGGTGGCGAAAAGATTCTCCAGGATCCCTGGATGGAACGCACGCTGCGCAAAATGTTAGAAGCTGGGAAAATTCCTGCCCCCGATCGCATGTTTGCAGGAGAAGCATATGCAGCCAGCGATCGCCTGGAACTGAACTACGACGGCTCGCGATTTCTCAAGCGCGAGGACGGTAGCTACTTGCTCGAACTCTGCGATCCAGAAGCAAAAATTGCTTGCAAGCTGGTGTTAACTCCGACAAAGCCGCCTACCCGCTACGGAAATAATGGGGCGATCGAGTTCAATAAGTTAACTACGTTCTACTATTTCATTCCCAGATTGGATGCCAGCGGTTATATCGAACAAAATGGTAGCAAACATGCGATAGATACAGGTATTGCCTGGTATGATCGCGAATTTGGCAGTGTATATCGCGATGAGAGCGATCGCGAGAACAGCGTGGCAGGGGCTGCCTGGACCTGGATGAGCATTCAGCTTGACAGCGGCTCGGATTTGCTCGTTTCTATGCTGATTGACAAAAGCAACAATAAACTCATAGACAAATTTACGATCCTTGTCGATCCCAAGGGTAATTCTCGTCAATACGAAGATTTCTCCCTCAGTCCTGACAATCTCTGGCGCAGTCAGCAGACATTCAACGACTATCCAACGCACTGGGTACTCCAGGTTCCGGCGGCGAATTTGGAGCTACAGATTGCAGCTTGCTTCGACGAGCAGGAGTTCATCACGTTAATTGCAGCACCAGCATTCTGGGAAGGATGCATATCGATGCGCGGAACCATCGACGGGCAGTCGGTTGTCGGTCGCGGATACTTGGAACGCAAAGGCTTTAACACAATTCACAGCATCGACGATTTTTTTACCGCTGTCGGTCGGGAAGTGCAGAAGTCAATCCACAATCTCCTGCCGGATATCCCAAGCAACGAGCAGGTTCGCTTTCTGATTGCTAACGGTGGAAACCACGAACTCTTGAATGACATCGATACCAATCGATTTGCGCGCAATATCATCGAGCCAATCCGAGAGATAAGCGATCGCGGCGGTAAGTCGTGGCGTTCCTACGCGCTGATGGCCTGTTGCAATGCCGTAGGTGGCGACTTCCGTCCGTACATGCACTTGTTGGGAATGCCCGAGTTGATCCACGTTGGTTCCCTCATCGTGGATGACGTACAAGATCGATCGACGGTTCGCCGAGGTGGAAAAACCTGTCACTTACTCTATGGCGAACCACTGGCAATCAATGCCGGAACGGCCTGCTATTTCTTGAGCGAACTTCTGCTTCCGTCTGCAAACCTTTCCCCCGATATCAGATTGCAACTTTACGAGCTATTCTTCAAGACATTTCGCGCCGCGCATACGGGCCAGGCTTTCGATCTAGCAGGGTTGAATTCCGAGATGGATGCTGTCGTTGCCAGCGGAGATAGCTCGAAACTAGAACGCCAGGTGCTTACAACATGCTGGCTGAAAACGGCTGTACCAGCAGGAACGGCAGCCCGTGCGGGCGGTCTCATCGGTGGTGGTAGCAAGGAGCAAATCGAAGCTCTCGGACAGTATCTCGAAGCCCTCGGTCTTGCCTTTCAAATTATCGACGATATTCTTAACTTGCGAGGTTTCGAGCGCAACCTCAAGTTCCGTGGCGAGGATATCATGCAAGGAAAGGTGACGCTTCCCGTTGTCAAAGCCATGTCGCGGCTAACCCATGCAGATCGAACCTGGCTCTGGAATACGTTACAGTCACAACCCAAAGAACCAGCAATCGTGTCCGCCTGTATTGACACGATCGCGCGCTGTGGCGCTCTAGAGGCTTGCAGCGATCGCGCGAGGGAAATGGTAGAAAATGCCTGGCAATCTCTCGATCCGTTGCTTAAGGACTCCCAAACCAAGATTATGCTGCGTGCCTTCGGATTTTATCTACTGGAGCGGCATTACTAGATTTCTTTTCTGCAGTCAATAGCAAAAGATAGTACCATGTCAAGAAATTCTGCGATCGCTTCCGACTTAGAAGTTGAAAATTCCAGTACGAACTCTCGTTTTCCCTTCACGTCTTTCCCTAATGGGTGGTTTAGAGTGGCCTATAGCGACGAACTCGCTCTGGAAGAAGTCAAGCCACTATACTACTTTGGTAGAGACCTCGTCCTCTTTCGCACCATTGATGGTATTCCACATCTACTCGATGCCCATTGTCCCCATCTGGGCGCTCATCTCGGTTATGGGGCAAGCGTTGCAGGCGAAACGATTCGCTGTCCCTTTCACGGCTGGCAATTCAATGGCAGCGGTCGGTGTACAAACGTCCCCTATACAAAGGAGGTTCCTCCTAGAGCACAGATTAACTCTTGGCCGATTTGTGAAGTTAACGGCCTGATTCTCGCGTACCACGATGCAGAGAGAAAAACTCCCTCATGGCAAGTACCAGAATTTACGCAGTGGAATGCTAAAGACTGGACTCCTTTCCACCGTCAATCCTGGAAAATTCGCACGCACGCGCAAGAGATGGTAGAGAATAGCGTGGATACAACGCACTTTGTAGCTCTACACGGGGCACATACCTGCGAGCATGCGTTCCTAAAAACAGATGGCACCATATTAACCAATCGAATGCGCGGGGGATATAACGTCTCCTTGTTAGAAAAACTTATGATTCGAGGCGATATTGAAATCGACTACACCTTCTACGGTCTGGGTTTGTATACAACTCACAGTACCGGGCTGCATAGGGTTCGCAGCTGGATCGATGCAACCCTAAAGTTGAACACCATTTTGATCTTCATGCTAACTCCAATCGATCGCGAATATCTCGACGTACATATCCTTTACAGTATTCGGAAATTTGCAAATGGTGCAGTTACGCGAGCCATCTACAAAAAGACCCTTGCAGACACAATTAAACTGATCGAACAGGACATCCCCATTATGGAAAATAAACTTTACCGCAGCGCTCCTTTACTCTGCGAAGGCGATGGCCCCATTATGCAATGCCGTCACTGGGCGTGTCAATTTTACTCGGAGGGAATCTAGCAATGACTCTGCCAAATGGCCCTCAAGCCCCCACTCTCTTACAACTATTGCAGCTAAGATTCAATCCCACCCACTACCTGGAAGCGGCTAATCGAAGGTGCCCCAATCTATTTGCGCTGAAATCCGCTTGGAATTCCAACCATCTAGTGATTGTCAATCACCCGCAGGCTCTCCGTCAGATGTTCGCAAATGAAACGACTCAATTTGATGCTCCTGGACAGTTACATGAGTTTTTCAAACCATTTTTGGGAGATTACTCAGTGATGACAGTGGATGGCGATCGCCACCAGCGACAACGCCACCTCCTCATGCCTGCTTTTCATGGAGAAAGGGTGTGGACTTACGGCCAACAAATTTGTAGCCTCACGCGATCGGTGATGGATGGAGTTGCTTGCGATCGCCCGTTTACGGCTCGCTCTAACATGCAGGAAATCGCTCTGAAAATCATGCTAGAAGTCATATTTGGCATCAGCGATGGGAAGCGCAGTCAGCGTTTTGAATGGCTGATTCGCGCGATTTTCGAGATCTTCAAATCCCCTGTAAGCTCCACGCTAATATTCTCTACTGCCGCACGCTGGGATTTAGGTCCTTGGAGTCCGTGGGGACATTTCCTCTCCCTAAAGCGAGAGTTAGACGAACTGATTTATACTGAAATTGCCGATCGTCGTCAAAATCCCCATTCCGAACGGCATGACATTCTGGCGCTGTTGATGTCAGCCTGCGATGAAGATGGCATCCCGATGAGCGATGTAGAGATACGCGATGAATTGCTCTCCCTTTTGCTCTCAGGACACGAGACGACATCCGCCATTCTAGCTTGGGCGCTGTATTGGGTGCATCACTTAAGCGATGTCCGCCAGAGATTGCTGGCAGAGTTAGATGCATTAGACGGCGATCGCGACCCTAAATCCCTGTATCGACTTCCCTACCTTACAGCCGTCTGCCAGGAAACCATGCGAATTTATCCTGTTGCCTTCATGACGTTCCCGCGAGTGGTGAGATCGCCAGTTCGCTTACTGGACTGCGATCTCGACCCCGGTACGGTTCTGCTCGGGTGCATCTATCTCACGCACCAGCGCGAAGATCTCTATCCCGATCCCAAGCAATTCAAACCAGAACGATTTTTAGAACGTCAGTTTTCTCCTTATGAGTTTTTGCCTTTTGGCGGTGGCAGCCGTCGCTGTATTGGCGCAGCTTTAGCGCAGATGACGATCTCACTAGTGTTGGCAACGATCCTCTCAAACTACGAACTGGAGTTGGTAGATCGCGAATCCATACGCCCCCAAGTTCGGGGTCTTCTGCTCGTTCCTTCAGGAGGGGTAACCATGCGTCTCAAAGGGAAGCGCTCAGAAAAAGAGAGGCAGTCTTCAATGGCAGAAAGTTATGCTCCTTTAAATGCGAGGTTTCTATGAGCAGCCGCATCGTAATTTGCACCAATGGCACCCTGGGCGACTTTTATCCTTATCTGGCGATCGCGCTGGAGTTGAAAGCGCGGGGTCACTCAGTAGTCCTTGCCACAGGAAGACTTTACCAAACAGAGGTTGAGACTCAGGGTATTGAGTTTTATCCCATTCAACCCGATCTTTCCTCTTATACTCCTGAAGCACTGCGAGCAGCGATAAGTAAGATGATGGATTGTAAACGAGGTACGGAATACGTTCTGCGCCAGCTATTGATCCCTCATGTCAAAACTAGTTACGATGCTATGATGGATATTGTACGCGGAGCTGACTTGTTGCTGACCCACCCACTTTTCTTTGCAGGCCCCCTAGTAGCAGAGAAAACGGGCATTCGCTGGGTGTCTACCGTACTGGCTCCCATTTCAATTCCTTCGATTTACGATCCTGCCGTCCTGAACGCAGACAGTCTCATTCAGCCGAAAATGGTTAAGCCCTGGCTGGCTCGCCTTTTACAGCAACTCGGTAGATGGTACCTGCGTCCCTGGAGCGAACCAATACGACAGCTACGTAACGAACTGGGTTTATCCATTGGAGGCGATCCGCTCTTTGAAGGTCAGTTTTCGCCTCACCTCGTCCTGGCACTGTTCTCTCAGGTTCTCGCTATTCCTCAACCGGACTGGCCTTCTCAGGTTCGCATCGCTGGTTTTATGTTTGACGATCGCGATCGTACCAATCGCTTGCCGCCAGAATTAATCGACTTCCTGGATGCAGGTTCTCCTCCTATCGTGTTTACGCTGGGTTCGTCAGCCGTTTGGGATGCGGATGACTTTTTTATAGAGAGTGCGCTGGCAGCGAGACGCTCAGGCTATCGCGCCGTCTTGCTCGCCGGGCCGGATGTCGATCGCTTGCCATCGGAGTGTCTGTCAGAAAACATCGTTGCCTTTGGCTACGTTCCCCATTCAGCTCTGTTCCCACGTGCGGCAGCCATTGTACTCCACGGCGGCATTGGGACTACAGCCCAAGCACTGCGCTCCGGTCGCCCGATGTTGTTCGTTCCCTACGCCCACGATCAGCCGGATAACGCTGCTCGCGCTAAGCGGTTGGGCGTTGCGCGCATTCTCTCTCGCCGTCGCTATAAGGCCAATCGCCTCGCAATCGAACTGAGATCGTTGCTTGAAGACAGCTCTTACACGAACCGCGCTGCAGAAATTAGCTTGCGAGTGCGGGCAGAAACTGGAGTTCGGGCAGCTTGCGATGCGATCGAAGCACAACTCAAAGTTCCACCCAGAGTTGTAACCTAGCAATTTCCACATTATCGTTTAGGAGCAAATTTCTGAATGACACGATTTAATCTACCTTCTGTTGCAGAGGTCACCCTTAAGAACGGCGCAAAGATCTTCTGCCTGCATAAAGGTGAAGCACAATTTATGGCTGAAGAGGTCAAAGAGTATCTCAAACATGGTATTGAGATTCAAGAAGGCGATACTATATTCGATGTAGGCGCTAATATTGGCGTTTTTACAATCTGGGCATACCAGCTATGCGATCGCAATGCCAACATCTATGCCTTTGAGCCAATTCCCAAAATTTTTGACGTGCTGTTCCGCAATGCTCGACGTTTCAATTTCGAGAATCTGAAAGTATTTCCATACGGGCTGGCACAGGAACCTAAAACAGCGACATTCGCCTATTATCCCGCTGCAACACTGTGGTCGAGTGCCGATCTCGACTTTTCCAAAGAACAGATTGAGGAGTCAAAGAATGCCGTACTCCGCAATATCGAAGCAACACCTCTCTGGTTTCAGCGTCTTCCCGGTTTCCTGCGAAAAGCCTTTGTTGATTATATGTTTGGGAGAACAACTAGGAATGCGGAGCGCGTCACCTGTCAATTGAGGACGCTTTCTGAAGTTGTCCGCGAACAATGCATTTGTCAGATTGACTTGCTCAAAATAGATGTCGAAAAAGGTGAGTTGGATGTTCTTCTCGGGATTGAAGAACGAGATTGGCCTAAAATCAAACAAGTTGCGATCGAAGTTCACGATGTAGATCGTCGAGTCGAGACGATTTCGGCTTTGCTCAAAGCACGCGGACTGGACGCGATTACCGTAGACCAGCAACCTATCCTCAAAGGTTCCAGCGTTTTCCTACTTTATGCTAAGCGCCAGTAGCAAGAAATCCAACTTCGCAATAATACAGATTTTCAGCGCTCAACTGCACCCAAAGCCTGCAAGGTAACTTTTTGAGCGGTAGTTAAACCCGTGACACCTTTGATATTCATACCTTCGTAGGGACGATCTACGCGCAGGGTCTTCAGACATTCCCCCGATCGCGTATCCCAAAAACGAATGGTTTCATCTTCTCCCGCACTGGCTAAAATGTGAGCTTCTTCGCTGTTAGGGCTGAAGGCGATCGCCCAGACTGGCTTGCTATGCCCGACGAGTGTTTGGATACAAACAGCATCGCGAGGACTCCAGACCTTAACGAGGCAATCATCGCCGCAGGTCGCCAGGATCTTATGTTTAGGGCTGGGATGCAGGATAGCGGCTCGCACGGGACGCTCGTGACCTTCCAAAGTTTGGAGGCATTCATAGGTTTCACCATGCCAAAATTTCACCGTGCGATCGCCACTGCTACTGGTCAGGCGAGCGCCACAAGGACTATAAGCTACAGACGAGATCCATCCTTCATGACCGGATAAAACCTGGAGGCAATTGCCAGTTGCGATATCCCAGATCCGAACGTTTTTGTCATCGCTTCCGCTCGCGAGTGTCTTGCCATTAGGATGGAAGACTATCGACTTGACGCGATCGCTATGCCCTTTAAAAATATGCAAGCATTCGCCAGTAACGATATCCCACAACCTCACGGTCTGGTCGTGGCTGCTACTAGCGATAGTTTTACCGTCAGGACTAAATGCCACAGATTGAATCCAACTACTATGCCCGAGGAAGGTTCTCATACATTCGCCACTGCTGACATCCCATAGCTTTATGCTGCGATCGTCGCTGCCACTGAGAATAGTCTTGCTGTCGGGGCTAAACGCTACCGCTGGCACCCAATTAGTATGCCCTCGCAATACTTTAATGCATTTGCCAGTACTTACATCCCATATCCTTGCCGACCGATCCTTATTTCCACTTGCAAGCAAACGTCCATCACTACTGAACGATAGAGATGAAATCATATTACTATGCGATTCCAATGTCTTTAGACATTGCCCAGTTGCGGTATCCCAAATCTTGACGATCTCATCTTCACCCACACTAACCAGCACAGATCTATCCATGCTAAAGTTTACGGACCAGACGCGATCGCTATGACCGTGGAAAGTTTTCACTCGTTTACCATTGGCGATATCCCATATCTGCACGGTTCTGTCTTCATTGCCAATTGCAAGCAATCGATCGTCGGCACTGAAGTCGATCGCCCAGGCATATTGGCTATAGCCCTGTAAGGCGTGCGAGAAGGTACCAGTTATGGCATTGTATAATCCGATCTTATTGCCATCGCAGCCGATCGCCAGAATTTTTCCATCATGACTGAGCGCGATGGATAGCATCCAATTGATATTGACTGGAATTATATATTGGCACTCTCCTGTAGTTAAATTCCATAAATCTACCCAACGATCGCTGCCACTAATCAGGTTTTTTCCGTCGGAGCTAAAAATTACTGCCGTAACGCGATCGCCTTGTGCCTGTATGGTTTGAAGGCAGGCACCATCGCTAACCTGCCATAATTTAATCGTGCAATCGCTACTACCACTAGCCAGAATGCTGCTGTCCGGGCTAAAGAAAACAGAAAGGACGCGCCCGCTATGACCGCGTAAGGTCTTTAAACATTGCCCCGTGCAAGCATCCCACAGCCTTACAGTACCGTCATGGCTCCCACTGGCAAGGATACTGCCATCGGAACTAAACTTCAACGCTACTACCCAATCCGTATGACCGCAAAGATTAAAAAGTAACTTACCACTGCTAAGTTGCCAGATACAAATTTCCTGCTCTAAACCCGTAGCCAGAACCTGGCTGTCGGGGCTAATCGCAGTCGAAAGAATGCTACCAGTCGTTCTAATAAATACAGATCTGCTTAAATCAGCTCGTGCAAAGTTGACGTAGTGAAGATTAATCCCCTGAAGATAGGCTTGCCACACGGCAATGTTAGAAAAATCAAAATAGCTTAAATCGATGTCCAAACAGTGCATCAAATTGAGAATATTGCCGCCAGCGTAACCCAATCTTTTAGGACTTTGCTCTCTCATGTCTGAGAGCATCCGATCGAAGTAGGCTTTGGTACGATCTTCAGTCACGAAAAAACGCCGTAACATGTCTGCCAGCGGCTTGAGGACTAATCTGACTTGCGTTTCGCGAATATAGTCTTTAGCCTGGGCTTTGATGAGAGCGTAGGTATTCCAGTAAGGGAGATCGTGCATTAAAACAGGTCGAGTATTGGTAATTTCCAAGTAAATTTGCTCGACTAGACGATCGCTAACATACTCCATTACTACGGGTTGTTGGGTAAAGCTGTGTTGCTGTTTTTCGATTAGCGATCGCACTTTGAGCGACTCCAATGCCTCTATTAGCTGCCTCGGTAAAACTGGCGTGACAAAGTCTTCCTGGAGGGTACTGATATCTATCCATTCACGGTTAATTGCCAGCCAGAACATCACCTGTTGCTCTAGATGAGTGAGGCGGTTAAACTGCTGTTCGATCAAATCGCGAATGTCGCCAAACACAGAATTATGGCTCGTCCAAAAAGCAGCAACATCGCTGCCGTACTGCTCGCGTATCCTGGTTGCAACAATCTTCAGAGCTAATGGATTGCCCCCATAATGCTGAATCAAAGAATGCCACTGTTCTTCAGAACCGGACAGACCTTTCACCCTAAAAATCTCGCTTCCTTCCGATTGCAATCCACTTAAGAGAAACGAACGTACTGGTAACCTTGGCCCTTCATTCGATGACATTCCACTTGGTTTCTCGCGGCTAGTCAAGATCGCACAACTGTTATGAAGTTCGTCGCCAATACGACGCAGCATTTGACCGTAATTTTCATAGCCAGGTCGATATAAGCCAACGCGATAGTCGATCTCGCTGCCACCATCCCCAGCACTTCTAAGAATTGATTCAAAATTATCCAAAACGATCAAACAGCGCTCGGAGCGCAAATAATCCATCAATTTTGTCAACAACCCATCAAGAGTCTGCGGCATTGCCACGCTATCTCCCCTTCGATCCGCGATCGCCTGGATGGAGCTGACTAAGATGCTTTCCACTGTAGGCGCATTCCGCAGCGATCGCCAAATCACGAATCTGAAAGCCTTAAACGCCGATCGTGCTTCCCTCCTTTCCTCACCATCTTCTCCAACCTCCAGCCCTTCACCGCCAAACTCTAAAATCTTTTCAACTAACTTCGCTACCAAAGATGTCTTCCCAATTCCCCCCATGCCTAGAATGGCAACTAAACGGCAGCGATCGGAAGTAATCCATTCAAACAAAGTATCCAATTCCTGCACGCGCCCACAAAATATTGAGACATCAATTACCTCATCACAATCCTGGTAAATCGATACTTTCTGACTTTGTGGCAAAGTAATTTCAGTATCCAATACTTTTACTCGTCGCTGACAACGACTCAGGACGGCTCGAATGTTTCCTTTGCTGACTGGTTCGCCGAGAATTTCGCTCAGGGTATGCCAAACCTCAGAGCCAACTTTCCTGACATAGTCTCCATCATAGTCAGAGTTGTTTGCCATCTCCGCATAGGTACTTCCTTCGCAGCTTTGGCGAATTACTAATTCTTGAACATCTGTGAAGGTATCGGATCGCCCTCTTTGCCGCATGACTTCATACAACACGGCGATCGCTTCTGTGCCGTTCATTACGTATTAATTCGCAGTTACTCTAGGGGTATAAGGAATTAAGGATGGTCAGATCGCAAGATCGTAAAATAATCATATAACTTTCATCGAAGTCTGGAAAGCTCTATCTTAGTGGCAGCAATACTGGTAAAGCTTTCCGGTCGCGCTTCTCTTGAGTGCAGCTTGCCCTCGTTCGATCGTACGAACCGAATTTCACAGGTGAATATTTGCGTGTTAAGGTTCAGTATGTTTGTTAGGGTATCTTTACAAGCTGGTAGGGTGTAATGAAAAATGGCAAATCATAACAATACGGTGCTGGATTTATTAGCTGGAGAAGACGATCGCATAGCTTTAACCGCACCAGGTAAACCTGACCTAACTTACAAACAACTGCGGCGGAATGTCAGAGAACTCGCTGCTAAGCTTAATGGTTTCGGTATAGGAAAAGGCGATCGCGTTTCTATTGCCATTCCTAACAGCCCTGGAATGGTCGTTACATTTCTCGCCACTGCTACCTGTGCGACGGCAGCACCTCTTAATCCTAAATATAACCGGGAGGAATTCGTCTTTTATTATGAAGATACCAATGCTGTCGCGCTCATTGTTCTTGACGAAGGAATCGAAGCCGCACTAGCTGCTGTAACACCTGATATACTCGTCATCCGCGCTACATCAAATCCTGATGGAACGCTATCATTCGAGAAAATTAATGGAATAGAGCGATCGCCTCGTGTAGAAGAACTCGCAGAATCCGACGATATCGCCACGATTTTACATACCAGTGGCACCACCAGCCGTCCTAAGCGCGTCCCCATTCGCCACCGCAATCTAGCAGCCTCTGTAGGTAACATTACCAGCGCCTATGAATTATCTCCTGCCGACACGACTTTATGCCTGATGCCTTTATTTCACATTCACGGACTGGTGGGATGTTTGTTATCCACTTTTGCATCGGGAGGAACGTTAGTTTGCCCCAATGGATTTAATGCATTGGAATTTTGGAAGTTGGTAGATATCTACAAACCAAGCTGGTATTCTGCCGCGCCGACGATGCATCAGGCAATTCTATCGCGTGCCTCTCGCAATGAAGCCATTGTCAAAGCCAATCCATTTCGATTCATTCGCTCTAGCAGCGCTCCTCTGCCACCCGTCATCATCGAACAAATGGAAGCTACGCTCAATGCTCCCGTATTGGAATCCTACAGCATGACAGAAGCGGCTCACTTGATGGCAACTAACCCCTTGCCACCTAAAATCCGCAAGCCTGGAACCGTTGGCTATGGATTCGGTGTAGATGTAGCGATTATGGATGAAGATGGGAATTTACAGGAAAGAGGTCAATCAGGTGAAGTCGTAGTTAAAGGTGCAAATGTTGTCGATGGATATGAAAACAATCCCGAAGCCAATGCTAAAGCCTTTACTAACGGTTGGTTTCGCACGGGCGATCGGGGAATGTTAGATGAAGATGGCTATTTACGCCTGACAGGAAGGCTGAAAGAACTAATCAACCGAGGCGGCGAGAAAATTTCTCCGCTCGAAGTAGATGATATCTTATTGCGACATCCTGCTGTAATGGAGGCGATCGCTTTTGCCGTACCTCATAAAATGCTAGGCGAAGATATTCATGCCGCGATCGTGGTGACAGATAAATCCATTACCGAGCAAGAATTAAAGGCGTATTGTTCGGCATCGTTGGCAGAATTTAAAGTGCCGCGACAGTTCCATATTTTAGATGAGCTACCTAGAGGAGCAACGGGTAAATTACAGCGTCTGAATATGGCGAAATTGCTGAATCTTACCGAGGGATAGAGAGAGGAATAGCGATGAAAGTTTGTATTGTTGGTGCTGGCGCGATCGGCGGCTACCTGGGCGCAAAATTAGCTCAAACAGGTGCTAATGTCACCCTAATTGCGAGGGGCACTCACCTGCAAGCAATTCAGGAGCGGGGATTGATCTTGCGATACTCAGATGGGACTGAAGATATCGTTAAAGATGTCGCCGCAACCGAGAATATGACTGCTGCTGGCGTACATGATGTCGTTATCGTGACATTGAAAGCGCAAAGCGTTCCTTCCATAGCTCCCTTGCTGCCAGCACTTTACGGCAAAGAGACGACGATCGTCACGGCGCAAAATGGAATTCCCTGGTGGTATTTTCGCAAATTAGAGAGTCCCTATGCCGATTATCGCATTCGAGCGGTAGATCCCGACGGCATTGTGGAAGCGAATATTCCGATCGATCGCACGATTGGCTGCATCGTCTATCCTGCTGCCGAAATTGTTTCTCCTGGTGTTATTCGGCATATCGAAGGCGATCGCTTTAACCTGGGAGAACTGGATGGCAGTAGGAGCGATCGCATCCAAAAATTATCGCAACTGTTCAACAGTGCTGGCCTCAAATCTCGCGTGCGCGAGCGAATTCGTAACGAATTGTGGGTAAAACTGTGGGGAAATTTAGCATTTAATCCGATTAGCGCCCTTACCCACGCCACATTAGAGCAAATTTGTCAGTATCCGCCTACCAGAGAACTAGCAGCCAATATGATGCGCGAAGCCCAAGCGATCGCAGAAAAACTGGGCGTGGATTTCGGTATCTCTTTAGAGAAACGCATCGCTGGAGCAGAAGGCGTGGGAGCGCACAAAACCTCAATGCTACAGGACATTGAAGCGCATCGTTCCACCGAAGTCGATGCGATCGTCGGTTCTGTCGCAGAATTAGGAAGACTCACGCAAACCCCTACACCGTGCATCGATGCAATTTACGCCAGCGTTAAATTATTGGAAAAGACGGTGACTAGCTAACCATGTACGCGACCCAAGACGACGGGATGCGATGCGCCCGTGACCCGGTGGAGGTTGCCAGGACGATTTTGTAATTTGAGATATCCCAAAACGGCAAAGGCGATCGCTTCTTTGAAGTCGGCATTCAATCCCACAGATGTAGTATCTGTCACCTCGGCAGGTGCTAAGTGGTGTTTTAGCCTTTGCCGCAGGTAGTCGTTGCGACTGCCGCCACCACAAATCAAAACCCGATCGGGGAGCTTCGGCAAAAATTTCTGGTAGCTTTGCGCGATCGCGACAGCCGTAAATTCCGTCAACGTTGCCAGAATATCTTGACCGTCCAGTTGCTTGCGATCGCAATCTGCTAAGCACCGATCGAGGTAGTCCGGACTAAATAGCTCCCGTCCTGTGGATTTAGGCGGCGGAATTTCAAAGTAATCCTGGCTCAACCACTGCGTTACCAATTGCGGATCGGCTTTACCCTGGGCAGCAATCTGACCGCCGCGATCGTAGGATTGACCGAAGAGTTTTTGGGTCGCCATATCCATCAAAACATTCCCCGGCCCGTTATCCCAACCAAAAACAGCATCGCACTCTGCGGCGGCTGGCAGGTAGGTAACGTTGCTAATCCCACCAATGTTTTGCACGCAGGTTATTTTAGTTGGGTGCTTTAACAGCAGCCAATCCAGGATCGACACCATCGGTGCGCCCTGACCGCCAGCCTCAATATCGGCGGTGCGGAAGTCGCTGACGGTTTTAAGGCCAGTCAGATTAGCAATTACTGCCCCTCTACCCAATTGCACGCTGTAACCCAGTCGAACGCGATCGCCAGTAGTTAACGGCGGGCGATGAAATACTGTCTGACCGTGGGAACCAATAAAATCTGGTTGGATCTGACTGGCCTGCATGAGTTGGAGCGCGGCGGTGGCAAATGCCGAAGCGATCGCGTCGTCAAGCTGGCAAATTTGCGCTATGGTTCTGGGCTGCTCGGCGCAGACTGCCAGGATTTCCGCTCTGAGCGCCGGATCGTAGGCGATCGTTTCGCCAGCCAGCAGTTCGACCTTAAGCGCACCTTCAGTGTCAAAGATCTTAACCAGTGCCGCATCAATACCATCAACCGACGTACCGCTAATTAAACCAATACCTATGGATGGGGACTGCATATTTAAATTTTTAATACCCCTAAAGACAGAATTTCACCGCCATCAGTGTGCCAGATATTTCATAAATTTGTCGCCCAATTTTGTCCCCATGCATCCTGGTAAATGTTTCTGTATTTCACAAGTAAACGCTCACTCATTGCAGCTTTTTTAATGATTTATATGTACTTTTATTAAGATATTGACGCTTTCATAAAGATTGGGCGAAACTATCTAAATAAGTTTGCAGTATTACAAGTATGGAAACTTTAGAGTTTATCATTCGGCCTGACGGTCGGGTCGAAGAGCGAGTAACTGGTATAGTTGGCTCCAGTTGTGCTGCTGTTACGGCTGCCATTGAAGCCAAGCTAGGCACGGTTGCGTCCCGCGAACTCACTTCTGAAAACTTTGCCCAATCCCTTGCGACAGTTACAGGAGAGCGGGTTAGCCAGCAAACAGCCCTTGACTACAGTCAATGGTAATAATTCTTTAGCAATCGCAAGGAATCTCGTTATTTCTTGTAGCGATCGCTATGTTATCAATTGAAAAATATTAAGTTCAGGAAAGTATCCATATGTCACACTTCAGCCAGGTTAAAACCCAAATTCGCTCCCTTGAGCCTTTGCAAAAAGCACTGACCGATTTAGGTTTAACATGGAAGTCAGGTCCGTCTATCCTGCGCGGCTATCGTGGTGATACTACTTCTGCCGAAGTGGTACTGCAACAGGAAAATGGCTACGATGTCGGGTTTAGATGGAATGGCTCCGAGT
This sequence comes from Pseudanabaena sp. PCC 6802, assembly GCF_000332175.1. Lineage (NCBI taxonomy): Bacteria > Bacillati > Cyanobacteriota > Cyanophyceae > Pseudanabaenales > Pseudanabaenaceae > Portococcus > Portococcus stanieri. Next base: position 1,639,805 of record NZ_KB235914.1, read on the forward strand.
ACGAACTAGTCGCCGACATGCAGTATTGGCAGCAGCCCTGGACAGTGGAAAGCTTTTTAAGAAAAGTCCTGCAAAGATACGCCGTGCAGACAGTAATGACGGAGTCAGCGCATCAGGGCTTTAACCTCACCGAACAAGAAACTCAAAAAGATGGCTCAGTGCGCTTAGTTTTACAGCGTTGGCACGGATGAGGCATAGATGAGACATGGACGATCTCTCACCAGATCTCTCATCAGAATTAGTTTCTGGGCTAGAACCTGAGCTTGGCGGCTCGCTACGCGAGCCCGATGCGGATCGTTCTGGCCTGGAACCCGAACTCGGCGGCACTCTGCGACAGAATGCCGTATACGTATATGAAAATATTTGCATTGGCTGCAAGCACTGCGCCCATGTAGCCCGCAATACTTTCTTTATCGAAGATAACTACGGTCGATCGCGGGTAATCAGTCAGGATGGCGATGATGAAGAGACGATTCAAGAAGCGATCGACACTTGCCCTGTGGATTGCATTGCCTGGGTTAGCTACCCCGAGTTAGCGGCATTGGAAGAAGAACGCAAACATCAAGTCATTCAGCATATTGGTATGGCTGGTGATGGCAAGCTGGCAAGAGTCAAACAAAATCGCCGCAAGAAAACCAGCGATCGCGCCGCTCTAGGAACCTAGCGTTCCGCAAATCGCAATGCCGATAATTTGTAGGGTGGGCAATGCCCACCCTATGTTATACAAAGGTATAGCCGTAGACAGATCTGTTAGGACAGGGGGTGTGGGGGCTGCGCCCCCACGCAGGGGAGGCAGGGCGGTCTTGGGGGTTCCCCGCTAGAGCCACTGCCGTGTGGAACCCCTGCACCCCGTCCTAAGCCTATTGGCTATAGCTATAAAATGAGACTGTAGCTTTGACGCGATCGCATGGTCACTACTCCAGTTGCACCTATATCTTTCGATCTACCTGAGAAGCGGGTGGTGCTTTACGACCTCAGTTGGCAAGCCTATGAGACGATTTTGGCGGCACTGGGCGATCGTCGATCGGCACAGCTCACTTATTACAAAGGCATGTTGGAAATTATGACCCCGTTGGAGTCGCACGAGAATTCTAAGCATGTCATTGGAAATTTCATCGAAATCCTAGTGGACGAAGGGGATTTTGAGGGCATCAAAGGTATGGGATCGACGACGCTTAATTTCCCAACTCTGCATTCAGGAGCCGAACCCGACCAAGCTTACTATATTGCCAATGAGTCGCTGGTACGAGGAAAGACAGTGGATCTCAAGACCGATCCGCCGCCCGATTTAATTCTGGAAGTGGATATTACTCATACCGACATCGACAAAAATGCGCTCTATGCTGAAATGGGCGTGCCAGAGTTTTGGCGCTATAACGGACGTACCCTCACAATTTATGCTCTGGAAGCTGACAGCTATCAGGAAGTAGAGGTTAGTCCAACATTTCCGGGAGTTCCCAAGGAGAGGCTTTATGAGTATTTGCGAGACTGCGCTGAGGTGGGCGAAAAGCAGGCCAAGTGGAATTTGCGTAATTGGCTGCAACAACAAAAGAGTTAGAATATGTAGTCGTTCAACAAGGATGCCCGTTAGCTGTCGGCACTAGGCGGATCGGTAAGGCTCATTTGTTCCAAAGGCGTGTTAGGAATTATGACTCAGTTAGAAGAATACAAGAATCGCCACTATGTCATTGAAGACCTAGTGGATGAAGGTGATATGAGGATTGTAACCACATCTAAAAAGGAAATTAGAGAGGTTTTGAAACAAAATAGAGAAAGATGTTTTTATGTTTATGTTTTAATCCGACCAGATACAAATGAAGTATTTTATGTTGGGAAAGGTAAAGTATATAGAATCTTTGCACACGAAAAAGAAGCCTTAGGAAAGAATTATGTGAATTCCTATAAAAGCAACTTAATAAGGAAGATTTTGAGTCAAGGTTTTCAGATAGTTTATGGAATAGTTGATTTCTACGATGTAGAGGAAGATGCCCTCGATCGAGAATGCAAACTTATAAAGAAAATAGGTCGAGCTAACTTAGGTTCAGGCACCTTAACGAACCTCACAGATGGTGGTGACGGTTTCATAGGTTGGATGGATTTTGAAAAACACTCAAGATCGGGAAGACCACTAAGTGGACAACCTGGAAATATAGATATCATGATGGAAAGAGTAGAAGGAGTTTCAGAAGATATGGTTATTGATTACCTTAAGCTAGATGGATGGGGGGATAGTGAGCCTCGAAGTGATTTACTTGATGAACTGCCTGAAGAATTCAAATGGATAGGCCATAAATTTTATCGAAAACTCAAAAGTGGATATGGCGCAAAGGGTTATTTGTATGAGTATCTCTATGGAGATCTTAAAGATACGATCCTCCAGAAAATAAATTTAGTTGAAAAATTTGACAATCTGCTGTTTAGGAGAGAGGATGAATTCATATGCATACTTAAAATATTGCTATCATCAAATGGTTGGATTAGTAAATGTAAAATAGTTGATGCTTTACTAAAAGAGGTAAATAGATTTAAAGGTCTTCAGAGAGATGATGCAGAAAGAATTACGAATTTTTTTACTGAGCAATTAAAGCAACTTGGAAAACTCAGTCAAAGAGACGATAAACTAAGGTGGATAAGCAGAAAAAAATCTCCAAAGGTTGAATGTTCTGGCTTAAAGCCTTCTGAGATCGTCAGGGAAATCGAAAACTTTTCCAAAGGAAACAAAAATATTTATATTGCTTTTTTAGATCGTGAATGCTCCCTAGCAAGAGATTTTGTCTTTTTCCCTCATCACTTTCGGAAAGGTCTTAAAATTTTCTTTAAGCAGAAAATTGTATTGACAATAAATACTTGTGAAATTTTCTATTTAGAGATGATTAGTTTATGAGCATTTATAGCACTTTTCAATTGAGAACGGGTTTTATTGATGGGGTGAAGGGGTTCCACCCCTTCTTGGGGGCAACGCCCCCAAACCCCCTAATCTTTCCGATCTGAAAAACGCTATACGATCGCGGCACTGCTTGGCAAACTTTGAATTTGGAATTGCTGTAAAAATAGTGGCATGAAGATGAGTCTTCATGCCACTAATACTGTTGCCCAGAATTGCGGTCTAGGGGTCACGCATCTACTATGCGTTTGCTAATACTTTCTCCGGTACGCGGACTTGAGAAGTTTCCTCGTTAGATTGAATGAGCCTGCCCAAAATTGCGTCAACATTTTTACGCGCATCGCCGAATAACATGCGCGTATTGGGTTTGTAGAACAGGGGATTCTCAACGCCAGCATAACCGCTAGCCATGCCGCGCTTCATGACGATTACGGTTTTGGATTTCCAAACTTCCAGTACGGGCATCCCAGCGATCGGACTAGCGGGATCTTCCATCGCACTGGGGTTCACTGTATCGTTAGCACCAATTACCAAAACAATATCGGTCTCGGGAAAGTCATCATTAATCTCATCCATCTCCAGGACAATATCGTATGGAACGTTGGCTTCAGCTAACAATACATTCATGTGGCCGGGTAGGCGGCCAGCGACGGGGTGGATGCCAAACCGAACATTGGCACCGCGATCGCGCAGAATCCTGGTAATCTCAGAAACGGAATGCTGTGCCTGCGCCACTGCCATCCCATAGCCGGGGACGATAATCACGCTGCTGGCATCGCGCAGTTGCTCTACAGTCTCATCGACAGTGGTAGCGATTACTTCACCGGCTGGAGTTGATGCAGTATTTGATGCCTTCGCCGTACCCGTACCAAAACCGCCTAGAATTACGCTGATGAACGAGCGGTTCATCGCTTTGCACATGATGTAACTGAGGATGGCACCACTACTACCCACGAGCGCGCCTGTGATAATCAACAGATCGTTGGAGAGCATGAAGCCCGCTGCCGATGCCGTCCAACCGGAGTAGCTGTTCAGCATGGATATCACCACGGGCATATCGGCACCACCGATCGCCATGACCAGATGAACGCCCAGGATAGAGGAGATCGCAGTCATAATTAACAGCGATTGCAAGCCAGTCAAGATATTGCCACCCATAAACTCGTAACCCAGCCACAATGTAGCGGCTACCATGGCGAGGTTGAGGAAATGGCGACCTGGAAGCAAGAGGGGTTTGCTGCCAATAATCGCGCGCAGTTTCCCAAACGCAATTACGGAACCCGTAAAGGTGAGCGCACCAATAAAAATTCCCACAAAAATCTCAATCTCGTGGATTGTCACCTCCACTCCGGTTAAAGCTGGATCTGGTTGTAGGTAGCTGGCAAAGCCAACTAACACTGCCGCCGCCCCTACAAAACTATGTAAAATTGCCACGAGTTCGGGCATGGAAGTCATGGCCACCCGTGCAGCTAAGAGCGAGCCGATCGCGACACCGGGCAATACCACCATTGCCAAGGTAGCGTAGGAAGTTACAGCGGGACTGAGAGCGGTGGCGATAATCGCGATCGCCATACCGATGATGCCAAAGAGATTGCCCTTGCGAGCGGTTTCTTGATTGGATAATCCTCCTAAACTGAGGATGAACAAGGCACTGGCAGCAATATATGCCACCGTTAGTAGATTACTGGTCATAGTTTCAATTTTTCTTCTGTTTGCTCGACATGGTAATTCTGTTGTGAAGGGGGTATTTATGAATTCGCTGGATGCGGAAGATTCTGAAACCCTTAAAGCTCTTCTATTTTTGGAACATTTTGAGCATCCGTTGGGTAACCAGGAAACCACCAGCGATGTTGATCGTGCCGATGAGAATCGCGATCGCGCCGAGAATGGTAGTTGGTGATGTCAGTTCTCCTGATATTTGCAGCATCCCACCGATAATGATGATGCCGCTAATCGCATTGGTGACGCTCATCAGGGGCGTGTGCAGCGCGGGTTTGACATTCCAAATCACCTGCCAGCCGACAAAACAAGCCAATACAAATACGGTCAGGTGAGATAGGAATGAGGATGGCGCGCCAATTCCAATTCCAATCAAGATGGCACCAAGCAGAATTGGCCAGAGCAGTCCCGTCAGATTGTTAGATTTCTGTCCTACTAATTCTTGAGTAGAGGGAGTAGCGATCGCGCTTTGAGTCTGAGATTCAGCTTGAGGGGGTGCAGGTGGAGTACTGGGTTGCTTGGGCGGCCAGGTAATCTCGCCGTTGTGCAGGATCAAAGCCCCACGCACGACCTCGTTATCGCGATCGACCTTGTAGTTTTCGGCTCCCCCCATATCATCCAGCAGGTGGCAGAGGTTAGTGCCGTAGAGTTGGCTGGACTGCGCCGCCATGCGACTGGGCAGATCGGTAAGTCCGACAATCGTCACGCCATGATAGCGATATACTTCACCTGGCCTGGTTACGGCACAATTACCGCCCTGTTCCGCTGCCATATCCACAATTACCGATCCCTCTTTCATGCTCTCCACCATCTCCTGCGTAATCAGGAGCGGTGCTGGCTTGCCAGGGATGAGGGCGGTGGTGATGATGATATCGACTTCCTTGGCTTGTTCGGCAAACAATGCCATTTCCGCGTCAATAAACTCTTTGCTCATGACTTTGGCATAGCCGCCTTCCCCCGAGCCATCTTCTTTAAAATTAAGCTCCAGGAACTCACCACCCATGCTTTTAACCTGTTCTTTCACAACCAGGCGCGTGTCAAACGCTCGGACGATCGCCCCCAAACTCCTGGCAGCCCCGATCGCGGCTAGACCAGCTACACCAGCACCGATTACCAGAACTTTAGCCGGTGGTACCTTACCTGCTGCCGTAATCTGTCCTGTAAAGAAGCGCCCAAAATTATTTGCTGCTTCGATTACAGCGCGGTATCCCGCAATGTTTGCCATCGAACTGAGGGCATCCATTTTTTGGGCGCGGGTAATGCGCGGCACGGCATCCATTGCTAATGCCGTGACCTTACGTTGAGATAGCCGATTTAGTAATTCTGGGTTTTGAGCGGGCCACAGGAAACTAATCAGAGTACCGCCTTCGCGCAGAAGTTCTGTCTCGTGTCTGTCCAGGGTGGGGTGCAGATCTGGCGCGCAGACCTTGAGCACGATGTCAGATTCCGCCCACAGTGCTTGGGGATCGGACACGATCTGACAACCTGCCTGGAAGTAGGCATCATTGGGGAAACTAGCCGCTTTGCCTGCGTCAGATTCAATTAAGACGTCAAAGCCAAGTTTTTGCAGGCGTTTGGCTGTATCTGGCGTAGCGGCTACCCGGCATTCACCAGCTCGAACTTCTTTGGGTATACCAACCTTGAGGCGTGTTTTGGTCTCCATTGCAACACTAGAACCTATTTCCGTGTTTTTTTCTATGGCGATGGTCATTAATTCTCCTTAGTCAATTAAAAGATCTACCGATCGACCTTGAAAGGGCTGCGACTTTACAATCATGATTCGATCCCCACAGATCGATCTAGATCTTCAACTTCTCTTAGGATTCAAGCGAACAATATGCGTATTTCGTATCTAAGTACACTACCGGGGAGCAAAAATTGTGGATAGTGCAATTACCGCATGGGGAATTGTGCGGTTAAAGGTTTGACTTTGGCTAACTCAGCGATCGCTGAGTCGTGAATATGACCGTTTGTTGACAAAAGTCTACCACTTTTGAGATCGAGATCGCTGCCATCATAGGCAGTAACTTTACCTCCCGCCTCTCTGACTATAACGATCCCCGCCGCCATGTCCCAGATCGATAAGCCCCGTTCCCAAAAGCCATCTACCCGCCCGCAGGCAACATAGGCTAAATCCAGCGCCGCCGAGCCGCTCCGCCGCACCCCTTGGGTCAAATGCGTAAAATGACAGAATTCGGCATAGTTATTGTCGTGGGTGCGGGTGCGATCGTAGGCAAACCCGGTTACTAACAGGCTGCGACTGAGTTCTGTCGTGTTGGACACCCGAATTGGCTGGTGATCGCAGGTAGCGCCCAGCCCAGTTGCTGCCCGAAATAGCTCGTCGTGAAACGGATCGTAAATTACCCCCACAGCTGGTATGCCGTTAAGCATTAACCCAACTGAAACGGCAGAAAAAGGATATTGATGCGCAAAGTTGGTAGTCCCGTCAAGGGGATCGATCGCCCAGAGGAACTCGCTCTCTGCGGTACCAAATGCACCTGACTCTTCTGCCAAAATGTTATGACTGGGAAAATGGCGTTGAATAATTTTCATTACCGCTGCTTCAGATTCCTTGTCAGCAATGGTAACTAAGTCGCCCGGTTGCTTCTCCTGGATGTCTTTGAGTTTGCCCCAATAGGATTTGAGGATTGCCCCACCCGCACATGCCGCCTCGGTAGCAATATCCAGGTAGGTATGCAAGGCATCACCATTGCCTAAATTCATATAATCTTAATAATTGTTAATATTTATTTTCTGGATTATTCTAAGCTTTTTGTGTGACATTCACTCAGGGAAATCACCCGGAAGCATTAGTTCACTTTCCTCGTTAACTGGGAAAATACGATATTGCTAATATTACGGAAGCTTAACTTTTCTCGTGAGCAGAAAACTGGTTAAATTGGTTGCGAATATTGCCTTTGGGCTGGCGAGTATTGTTGCCAACTCCTATTTACTGTCACCTGCAGCGATGGGAGCTACTGGCAGTTCGGGTTTAGTACCAGATCGAAAGCCAGACGCAAAGCTCGAACTCAAGCCCGCTCTAAAGCCTAATTTAAAACTAGATTCCAAAGCAAAGCCAAGCGCAAATCCAGATACGACACCAGCCGATTCCAGCCCAGATGATAAATCCTCTTTGTGCGGCACCCCAATCATGGACGGTCTCAAGCAGCATAAGGTAAAAAAAGGGGAAACTCTGGCAGCGATCGCCAAACAATACAAGCTCACCACCGCCACGATTATGGGGCTGAATCCCAGTACCCGCGACGGCACGGTTTCACCGGGGGAAATTCTGACGATCCCACCTAGCAATGGCATTTCTTATCGGTTTGGTAACGAGGAAACCTACAAGTCACTTGCTAAGAAATTTAACGTAAGAGCCGATGTCCTATTCGAGCAGAATGGCTGTCAGTCTCGCCCCAAGGTGGTGTTTGTCCCAGGCGCAGTTTGGAAACCCAATCCGGTTATTCCCAAACTACCAGCCTTTGCTACGCTAGCCTCCGCCCCGTCGCAACCAGCTATTATTTTCAACTCCGGCGGCTATCCTCTCCCCTATGCCGTCCCCGTCACGTCTGGCTATGGCTGGCGCATCAACCCCGTCACCGGAGAGTCGGCGTTTCACAGCGGCATAGACCTGGGCGCGCCCATGGGTACGCCTGTCCTGGCAGCAAAATCCGGTACCGTGCAGTTTGCAGGATGGTCGGGCGGTTACGGTAATTTGATCGAGATCGGTCACGACAATATGGGTACTCGTTATGCCCATTTGTCTGCAATCTATGTTAACCCCGGACAGCGCGTTGCCAAGGGACAGCAGATCGGTCTTGTAGGCTCCACCGGGCGATCGACTGGGCCGCACTTACACTTTGAGATTATGGTACCTTCAGCCGAAGGTTGGGCAACCCTCGATCCCGCCCCATACTTGAATCGCATTGCCGCTGTATTCAGCCAATTTATACCTATTTCTTAGTGCTAATTCCTGCCACGATTGATAGAGGTTATGATGCAAATGCACGTATAACCTCTAAAAACAATGGCTCAAAGACTAAAAAGTTGGGAATCGCCGCGATCAGAGGGGCGCAACGACAAAGGTAAAGGCGGCTCTGCTCGCCAGCGCCAACGGAGAAAACAGTTGCAGCTTTTACGTAAGAAGCTCAAGGAAGGCAATACCTCTTAACACTGCCCAATCCTCGGTGAGGGTTTAGCCCAATCATCGGTAAGGGTTTAGCATTTGTGCGACAGTCTTTAGCGTCAAACGCAAGAATTCATGACAAATGCTAAACCCCTATTCTTTACGTACTAAATGCTTCTGCTTTTTACTGATGGAAATAACATCACCGATTTGGTTGTAGCTGGTCTCCCCGAAAATCGCCGACTCAAAGCGATAGTGCTTGAACTCTAGGATATTACCGGAATAGTCGGACAGGAAAAAAGTGCGGTGTTCTAAAGGCGTATCGGCAAAGCGCACCTTAGGTGATTGATAAAACTTCAGCCGCTTTTCCTGTACTTTCTCTAACAAAGCCATCCAACTACTTTCACACTCAAACACTAAACCAAAATGGCGGGGGTAAATGCCGGGCTGCGGCTCTAATTCCCCATCCACTACATGAGCTACTAACTGATGGCCGTACAAACTCAGAATAATTGAATTGTCGGACTCTCTTCCTGCCAAGCAACCCAGACCATCTACATAGAAAGCCTTAGTGCTGGCAATATCAGTAACAGGGAATGCCAAGTGAAACAGTATTTTAGTCATGGTGCTGCTTTTCAAGGATTAGTTTCGAGTGCTTGAGCTTATCGGGAATGGCGATCGGGTAATCTCCAGTAAAGCAAGCCGTACAGAAATGGCTAGGATCTGCATTTGTGGCTTTCAGCATGGATTCCCGGCTGAGATAGGCAAGCGTGTCTACGCCAATAATTTCAGCGATCGCGCTGACAGACTTTGTCGCAGCAATTAAATGATCTTGGGAATCCGTATCAATACCATAGAAACAGGGATGCGTGACTGGTGGAGAAGAAATACGCATATGTACTTCTCTTGCGCCTGCCTCACGTAATGCTTGTACCATTTTACGACTAGTGGTACCGCGCACGATCGAATCATCAATTACAACTATACGCTTATCCTGCAACACATCGCGCAGCGGATTTAACTTCATGCGAATCCCGGATTCGCGCATTGCCTGAGTAGGCTGAATAAACGTACGTCCCACATAGCGATTTTTGATCAATCCCTCAGCGTAAGGTATGCCAGAAGTTTGCGAGAAACCGATCGCTGCTGGAATACCAGAATCCGGCACACCGATGACTAGATCTGCTTCTACGGCTGCTTCTTCTGCTAGTAGATGCCCCAGTCGCTTGCGATAACTGTACAAACTATCGTGGTGCATGATGCTATCGGGACGGGCAAAGTAAATCATTTCAAATACGCAGAGCTTTGGAGCAGGTCGAGCCAGCCACCGATGCGAGCTGATACCTGTAGCATCAAGCCAAACTAGCTCTCCCGGCTCTACATCACGCAGAAAATCTGCCCCAATAATGTCTAACCCACAGGTTTCAGATGCCAAGACATAACTGCCGCTATCGGGGATCTGACCGATTACTAAAGGGCGCAAGCCAGAACCATCTCTTACTGCTGCAATGCCTTGGGGCGTGCCCATCACTAAGCTAAATGCTCCTTGGCAGCGATGCATGGCTGCGATTATGCCTGCAATCCAATCTTTGCCTTCATTCACTGCTTCGGCAACCGCAAAGGCAATACCTTCTGAATCAGAAGTTGACTCCAGGACATGTCCCCGTGCTAGGAGCTCGGCTCGCAGCTCTGTAGTATTGACCAGGTTGCCATTGTGGGCAAGTGCAAAGTCTCCCAATCTGGTTGGGACTACAATTGGCTGCGCGTTATTAATTTTGCTAGAACCCGTAGTAGAGTAACGGGTATGCCCAATGGCAAATTGTCCTGATAGTTGACTTAAAATTTTCTCGTCAAAGACCTGTGAAACTAACCCCATGTCTTTGTAGGTGTGCGAATCTCGCTCGCCTAACTTAAATGTAGTAATACCAGCCGATTCTTGACCGCGATGCTGCAAAGCAAAAAGCCCGAAATAAGCGAGTTTGGCAACATCTTCATTTGGTGCCAAAATGCCAAATACACCACATGCTTCCTCCGGGGAATCTGGTAAGTCATCAAAATCTAGACGCGATCCTGAAGGCATAGCTTTGCTCTTAAATTTCTCTTAACAATTTACCCATAATTGTAAATTTACTTAACGAAGATTTGTTAGTAAATTACCAAACCCTACCTCAATCCAGGAGGTTTCGCGTAAATAAAATACCCGTAGAGACAATCCTCGCTCTGGGTTTCCAATTATTTGGGGACAGTCGAAGGGGCACTGCCCCTACAAATTATCAGTGCATTTATCGGTACATTTTCTCATGGAAATCACCTTAGGGACTTGCATGAAAATTAAGATATTCCTGATGCGTTACGGCGATCGCCTAACACATCCTAACGGTGGGGCATTATTTAACCGCGCTTCCCTTAAGTAATAGCTGGCTCCATCACTATCATAGTCCCGTGATGGCTATGTTTAACACGCATACAAGCAGATCAAAATAGCCCAAAGTTAATCACAATCGCATCAGCATTGTGTTTTTGTCCTATTGGTTGGGGACATTTAGAATCAACAGAATCAAAACTTAACATTTCTTGCCACCTACGAAATCGTTCTTAGGGGCAGTCTCGCTTGTAAACTAAATAGTGCTGGGGTTGTGCAATCGCAATCAAAAGCAACAAAACTAAAAACTAGATGTTAAAACGGATCGGAAAAGAGGACGCTACGCATGGACAGTACAATCAGCCTTGAAATTATCGAGGTCGTAGAGCAAGCAGCGATCGCATCAGCGCGCTGGATGGGTAAAGGAGAGAAAAATACCGCTGACCAGGTGGCAGTGGAAGCTATGCGCGATCGCATGAACAAAATTCACATGCGTGGAAGAATTGTCATTGGTGAAGGGGAGCGAGACGACGCACCCATGCTCTACATTGGTGAAGAAGTGGGGATCTGCACCCAGCCTAACGCCGCAGAGTTATGCACCATTGACGAACTCCAGGAAATTGATATTGCCGTAGACCCTTGTGAAGGCACTAACCTGGTTGCCTACGGTCAAAACGGCTCGATGGCAGTGCTGGCCATCTCTGAAAAGGGTGGCTTATTCGCAGCACCAGATTTTTACATGAACAAACTTGCTGCCCCTCCCGCCGCTGCTGGGCATGTAGATATTCGCAAAACCCCCACGGAAAACCTCAAGATTCTGGCTGAATGCTTGGATCGTTCGATTGAGGAATTAGTGGTAGTTGTGATGGATCGCGAACGTCACAAGGGCTTGATTTCAGAAATTCGTGCGGCTGGAGCCAGAGTCAGACTAATCAGCGATGGTGATGTTTCGGCAGCGATTTCCTGTGCTTTTGGCGGGACGAACATCCACGCTCTCATGGGTATTGGTGCTGCACCAGAGGGCGTGATTTCTGCGGCGGCGCTGCGTTGTATGGGTGGGCACTTCCAAGGCCAGCTTATTTACGATCCTGCGGTCGTCAAAACTGGTTTGATTGGCGAAAGCAAAGAAGGTAACATCGAGCGCCTGAAGTCAATGGGTATTAACGATCCAGATAAGGTCTACAATGCTAACGAGCTAGCTTCAGGTAGAGAGGTTTTATTTGCTGCTAGTGGCATTACCACTGGCACTCTGATGGAGGGCGTACGCTTCTTTAACGGTGGTGCCCGCACTGAGTCTTTAGTTATCTCTAGCCAGACAAAAACCGCTAGATTTGTTGATACGATTCATATGACTGGAGACAAACCACGGGCGGTCAGTCTGTACTAAGTCTTTCTTCTGGGTAGCTCACAAACTATGAGCTACCTAAACATACTAAATCAATATAAAAACATCATTAAATTATTTAATTTTTAAGTATGAATATTGCTGTTGTCGGCTTGAGTCACAAAACGGCGACTGTGGAAGTAAGGGAAAAACTCAGTATCCCAGAACCTAAAGTAGAAGCGGCGATCGCTCAATTGACTAGTTACCCCAGCATTGATGAAGCAGCGATTTTAAGTACCTGTAACCGAATGGAGCTATATGTAGTAACCCGCGAAGCCGAGAGTGGCATTCGGGAAATTCTGCAATTTCTCTCCGAGTTCAGTCAACTACCACTACAGTTCCTGCGCCGCTATTTATTCATTTTGCTCCGCCAGGATGCGGTTACGCACTTGATGCGGGTATCGGCTGGACTCGACAGTCTAGTGCTGGGCGAAGGACAAATCTTAGCGCAGGTCAAGCACACTCATCGCCTGGCCCAGCAATATAATGGTGCCGGTCGCGTCCTCAATCAGCTATTCAAAGAAGCGCTTAAAGCTGGTAAGGACGTACGCACTAAAACTGACATCGGTACCGGTGCAGTTTCGATCAGTTCGGCAGCGGTGGAGCTAGCGCAGTTAAAACTGCAAAACCTGGCTGACTGTCGCGTAACCATTTTAGGTGCGGGCAAAATGGCTCGCCTGTTAGTCAAACATCTCTTATCTAAGGGAGCTACAAAAATCGCCATTTTTAATCGCTCCGTCGAACGAGCAGAAGAGATGATTGGTGAATTTAGGGCTAATGCAGAGGGTGTAGATTTTCAGGTGCATTCATTCGATCGCTTTTACTCCCGTCTCGAACTATCGGATCTGGTGTTTACCAGTACCGCTTCAACAGAGATATTAGTCTCGCGCGCTCACCTGGAACCATTTGCCGCTAACCATCCTGGTTTGATGTTGGTGGACATTTCGGTACCGCGCAACGTGCATTCTGACGCGAACGAACTGCCCAACGTCCATACTTATAACGTTGACGATCTCCAGGCTGTAGTTGCTAACAATCAGGAGAGCCGCCGCCAGATGGCTCTGCAAGCGGAAGCTCTTTTAGAGGAGTCGGTGCTCGAGTTCGATCTATGGTGGCGATCGCTAGAGACCGTCCCCACGATCAGCAAACTGCGCCAGAAGATGGAAGTAATCCGCGAGCAGGAAATGGAGAAAGCACTATCTCGCCTGGGCAGCGAATTTGCAGAAAGGCATCAAGAGGTAATCGAAAATCTGACGCGCGGGATTATCAATAAAATTCTGCACGATCCGATGGTGCAACTACGGGCACAGCAGGATATTGAAACTCGTCGCCGCGCCATGCAAACCCTACAGATGTTATTTGACCTGGAAACCCCTGGCAAAGTTACGGAAACTGGCGGGTTTGGCAGCTAATTATGCGATAACCAAAGCACAATGTTACGCACATAGGCGTGAATATCCTCAAGCGCGCGGGGTTCTGCCTTCATGCCATTCCCTGGTGGCTCGGAGACAAAACTGGGCGCGCCAGCATTGGCATCCCAGTTATAATCGCAAAAGTGATGAAAAGTCGATTCCGCCAGCACTCTGCCCAAATCATTGCCATCCTGACGAGGATCTATAGCTACAGCCAAATTAAACGTGCGACCTGTAGTTAGGCTTTTGCCCCGAGCAATGACGCGAGCATGGCGATCGCGATCGCTCGCACCCACAGCACCCTCATGGGGATGCGCTGGGAAAAACTCAATGATGCCATTTGGGGATGAGGGATTGCGGAGTAGATCGTGAATTGGTTCTAGCGGCAGGATGCGCTGAAAATCGCCATTCGCGCCGGAATGATAGTTCGGCCACAGGATCGTAGTGGTTTGGGTATCGTCACAGCAATGTCGCGAGGCATCCGGGTCGGGGTTTTGGGTATGAAAGTAGTGAAATGCGCCCACGCAGCCCAGGTTGTTAATCGAGCAGCCGAGATCCTGGTGATCGCGGGTCGCCATAATGCCGCCACCGCGCGCGTAAAATGACTGAATGCCTTCCGCATCTTTAGCTGTCAGGCCATCCCCCACATCCACGGCAAATAACCATAGCTGATCGAAATCGGATTCGCCTAACGTGCTTAATATCGGATCGTTACCTGTTAAATCTGATGCGCGATCGCGGGCAGTAACGTTGCATAAAGGTTTACCATCTTCATTCCGCAGCGATGCCAGATAGTTACTCAGCATCGAAAATCGGGCAATACTCCAGTCATCTTCTGTGGTGGGAATAGTTGTTTGCAACAAAATTTCGATCGGTCGATCCATAGTCCTACGCACCTTCTGTTCTCTAAAGTAATTGCATTTTAACCTTCGCGTTGCGGTCTCGCACTCAGAACCACATTACGACCGATCCGATGGTGCAGCTTCGCTGCCTGCCAAGATTCCGCCATCAATATGTAACTCGCTCCCAGTTACGTAAGTAGACTCATCGGAGGCAAAATATAAGGCGGCATTTGCTACGTCTAAGGGCGTGCCCATTCGCCCTAAGGGTACCTGGCTGGAGATCTCTCGCATCATTTTCTCGCGCTGTTCGCCCTCGCCAAACATTGGATCCCACATGGGCGTGAGGATGGCACCAGGATGAATGGAATTGCAGCGAATGTTGTAGCGCATTTCAGCACAGTACAACGCCACGCTCTTGGTATGGTTTCGGACTGCTGCCTTGCTGGCTGCATAGGCCACCATGTGAGGAATGCCGACTATCCCAGCCCGTGAAGAGATATTGACAATGCTGCCATTCCGGTGCTTTTTCATCAAGCGAATGGCATACTTGCACCCCAGTGCGACCCCGTCAGAATTAACCGCATGAACGTGATGCCAACTAGCCAGATCCATATCCTCAGGATTGTGGGGACCTGGAGTTTGAATAAAGCCGCTGATGCCAGCATTATTGACCAGGACATCCAAGCGGCCATACCCATGCTCGACGATCTCAAAGACCTTTTGCCAGTTACTTTCCTGGCGAACATCAAGATGGTGATATGCGGCACGCTCTGAGAATTGTTCGGTTACTCTCATCCCAACTGGGTCGTTGATATCAGTAACTATAACTACGGCACCTTCAGCATGGAACCGCTCGGCGATCGCTCTGCCAATACCCTGAGCTGCCCCTGTCACGAGGGCAATTTTGTTTATTAATCTGGACATATATTCTCCTGCCGATCTGTTCAAAAGGTGATTACGCTAACTTGCATAATCTGGATTGCTACTATGCCCAAACACTGATATGACTGAATTTCAAGCTCGCGATCGCTCTGGTTCCCAATCCAAAAGTCCATCAAAGTGGTGAGGCTAAAAGTGCTGTTATTCGATACAATTTTTACAATTTTTGTTTTCAGCTCCTTCACACAAATTTTATATTTCACATGATCGAGAAAGCCCCGATCCAACTCTCTGTTTTTAGTATTGCTCTGCTGGGCAGTACTCTCCCTTTAGCCCTTCCCCTAACAGATACGGCACTTTTGGCACAAAATGCTCGACC
The DNA here is from genome assembly GCF_000332175.1 of Pseudanabaena sp. PCC 6802. Taxonomy (NCBI): domain Bacteria; kingdom Bacillati; phylum Cyanobacteriota; class Cyanophyceae; order Pseudanabaenales; family Pseudanabaenaceae; genus Portococcus; species Portococcus stanieri. The sequence continues at coordinate 1,655,792 of NZ_KB235914.1, forward strand.
TCCAGTTCCAGCAACCAGACCCCCTGCAGATTCGGTTGCGGCTGTGGTGGAACGGGCAAATGCTCGTAGGGAGCAAAACAGGCTGACAGAGGCTGCCAGACTGTATCGACAAGCGATCGCCATTGATGCCAACTTCGTCCCTGCCCACTACGGTCTAGGCGTAACGCTACGGCAACAGGGAGATCTAGATGGCGCGATCGCTGCCCATCGTCGGGCGCTGCAAATCGATCGCTCGTACACGCCTGCCTATTACGGTCTGGGTATTGCCCTATATAAAAAAGGCAATATGAGCGCTGCCGCCGACGCTTACAAAAAAGCGATCGAGTTGAGTAAGGAAGAGTCTAGCCTGGCACCGACTTATTACAATCTGGGTTTGGCTGAGGAGGGACGAGGCGATCTCAAGGCAGCGGTGGCGGCTTTTCAAAAAGCGGTCGCACTCGATCGTAGCTATGCCACTGCCTATAGCGGACTGGGTTCAGCATTGCGCCGTCAAGGCGATACCAAGGGTGCGGTAGAAGCGTTTCGCGAAGCAGTCAAGCTAGCACCAAAAAACGTTGTGGCTCAGTATTCCCTGGGCGTAGCTTTGTACGAGCAAAAGGACTATGCGGGTTCGATCGCCGCTTACAAACGAGCGATCGAGCTAGACGAGAAATTCCCCAACCTCCTCTACAACTTAGGGATTGCTTTGGTAGCTGATGGCAAGATTGCGGAAGCGATCGAGGCTTATCGCAAGGCTACGGAATTAGACCGACAAAACGATAACGCCTTTGCCGCCCTTGGTAATGCTCTGCTCCAGGATGGAAAAACCGCCGAGGCAATTACAGCTTTCCGTCGCAGCGTTGTTATCAACCCTAAGTCCGCTACTGCTTACAACGGTTTGGGGTTGGCTCTCCGCCGCGAAGGCAGGCTAGAGGACGCGATCGCCGCCTATCGGCAGGCGATTCAACTCACCCCTAACTATGCCGCTGCCTATAATAACTTAGGCCGCGCCTTGTCCGATCTCGATAAACCGACCGAGGCGATCGCCGCCTTCCGCAAAGCCATAGAATTCGATCCCAAAAATGGAGTTGCCTATAGTAATTTGGGCAATCTCCTGCGGGCGCAGGGTAACCCAATTGGTGCAATTGAGGCTTTGAACCGAGCGATCGCGCTGGGCAAAGAGGAGCTATGGGTGGATTACACGATCTTAGGTTTAGCCTATGCCGAACAAGGAAATATGAAGGAGGCACAGGCTTCCTATAGCAAAGCGATCGAACTCAAACCAGATTTTGCCAATGCCCATTTTGGCTTAGGTGCTCTTTATGCAGCACAAGGAGAGGTTAAGCTGGCGATCGGCTCTTACAAAGAAGCTTTGAGGCTATATCAGGCTGCCAACAGTACCGAGTGGGTTAATCGCACTCAGCAAGCTTTGCAGGCTTTACAAGGCACGCCCCAGTCACAACAACAGTAAATTTGCGATCTTGAGTTGACAAACCGCAGCCAATCTTTGATATATTTGTAAAGCTTGTCAAGCGTAAAGCTAAAGCATTGGGGTGTCGCCAAGCGGTAAGGCAGCGGGTTTTGGTCCCGCCATTCCGAGGTTCGAATCCTTGCACCCCAGTTTAACTTCTATTTTCCAGGTTTGTTACGGATAATTAATAACCGTTAAGCATTTACTACACATTTTGGGCAATTAGGGCAAATTAGGGTAAGTTAGACACAAGTTATGCACTTGGCGTAGTTGTCCGGTCGCCTCGTCGAAATCACCTCAGATAGCTGAGGATAAAGATCATGGCAATTGCAATCAGTGAGGAATTATTTAAGCAGATCCAGATTTACCTGCTTACCCTTAGCGAGCAGGGCGATCCCCATGCCCAGGAATTGCTAACCGAAATGCAGCACCAGGAACATGCTAGAGCTGATATATCCGCGCGCGCTCCTGTCCCTCAAACCATATCGCCCAAGCTGAGCCAAGCTGAATTTGCCCAAAAGCTTTTCAATACCTGGCAGGATCTGGCTAAAGATGAGATTGGTGAAAATTTCTGGAGCTATCCTATACCGATCGGCGATATTGCCGATGCAATGGAAATGGAGGCAGAGGCGCTAGTTCATTATCTAACTAATTTTGAGGTAGATCGCATCCAACTAATTCAAGCGCGGGGGCACAACTATCAAATTGGCGAGCAGAAAGCGGCATCGCTCACATTTCATCCGATCGCGCATCCCCATACACGCGAATCCAAGCCATCAAGAGTGCCACCCAAGAGTGAGAACGGCATTTTGATTGAAGATGAGACAGCCTTTAAAGTTGGAGATCGCGTCCGCGTTAACAACCTCCGACCGCAATATGCCAACCTTAGCGGTACTGTTTCTCAAGTAATTAGTGTAAGTTGTCGCGTTCAGCTTGATAATGGCTGGTCGGCATTTCTGCCCAATCACTGCCTAGATCGAATTTAATACAGGCAGTTAGTTAATTGCCAGTCTTCCAAACTGCTTTATGCAACTTAGTGTCCAGCATAATTGCACCTTCTAGTTCTGCACCTTGCAGGTATGCCCAACTCAGGTCAGCGCCTCTGAGATCGCTGTCGCGCAGATCTGCCCTGCGCAGATCTGCTCCCTTTAAGTTAGCTTTACGCAAATTCGCCCTATGCAAATCCGCTCCCTTTAAATCCGCACCACTGAGATCTGCCCCCACGAGATTAGCTCTGGTGAGCTTAGCATCAGCTAAGTTAGCTTTATACAACCTTGCCCAACTCAAGTTAACTTTGTGCAAGTCCACATTGCACAAATTGGCTCCACTCAGATCGATAGAAGGAAATTCCTTGCGCCCAGATCTATACAAACTCAAGAAATCACTGGTTTCCATGTTTTTGTTATCTAGGTGGCGATCGCCCTACGAGTAATGTGTGATGTTAAATGCGATCCAGATAGCAATGCGAGATACTATTTTCTCTTCTCTTTGTAATTCTCAATTTCCTCATAGATATCCAGATCCATAGCTGCCGATCCGCCGCGCTCTAGTTCTACCAGGAGCTTGCCTAACTGTCGCCATACAAAAGAAGCGCTGCCAATAGTTAGCGGTACTGCAACTTTGTAGGCAAAGTCAGGTGGAAATCCAAAAATCTCTAAACCAGAACTGAGAAATACCCCAACACATATAGTAATACCAATGTAGGGTAGCTTGACAGGCATCCCCTTGAGATTGAGTAGATTGCGGGAAGAACGGTTTTGCGTCCATGCTTGTACTAACTGACGCAAAGTCGATTCAAATGCTTTGCCACAGGCTAAACCAGCTAGCAGAGAAGCTCCAAATAAAAAGTAGGGAGGATTAAGTGGAAAGTAATAACTGATAGCGGGTTCCATGGTTTTATCGGGTAATAGTAGTTAGGTTACGAGGGTTGGGTTACAACAGCCAGAACATCAGACCAACACCTAAGATCGCTCCGACCAGGACCTGGATGGGCGTGTGACCGAGCAATTCTTTCAGCGGATCGATTTCGCGATCTTCTTCAAATACTTCCACGACAATTTGATTGATCACTTTGGCTTGCTTACCTGCGGCTAGTCTAATGCCAGCCGCATCGTACATGACAATAAAGGCAAATACCGAAGCGATCGCAAATTGCGGGCTGTCCCAACCTTGGGTTCTGGCAATACCTACTGCTAAAGCAGCAACCAAAGCTGAGTGAGAGCTAGGCATACCCCCAGTCTCCACGAGAACGTGGAGCTTGATTTGCCCAGACTGCACGAACAAAATCAACAGCTTCAATAGTTGGGCTGTGAGACTGGCAGCAAGGGCAATCAATAGTACTCTATTATCAACGATTTCCTTGAAGGAGTGCATAGTTTTTGTTTAGCGATCGCGTGCTGTTATATAGTCTGCCAGCGCCATTAACGGGATAGCAGCACTACCAAAGCTTTGCAATTCGGCTTTGGCAGTATTTACGAGTTCCTCAGCTTTTTGTTGTGATGTTGGTATACCCCACAAACTAGGATAAGTCACTTTTTGGGCAGCAACATCTTTCCCTGCGGTTTTACCAAGTTGCTCGGTAGTGGCAGTCATATCAAGGATATCGTCAATAATCTGGAATGCCAGACCGATATTCTGAGCGTAGGTGGATAGCTTGGCTAGATCGGCCCCAGATGCACCCGCCAGGACTGCACCACAAGTAACGCATGCTTCCAGCAGTGCTGCCGTCTTGTGCATGTGAATAAAGGTAAGAGTTTCTGCCGTAGTATCCGTCTTTCCCTCGCATTCGAGATCGACCACTTGACCGCCAACCAGACCCGTAGCAGCAATGGCATGCCCCAACCGCTTCACAACATTAATCACGCGCTCGGCTGGTACTCCAGCAGTGCGATCGGCAATAAACTCAAAGGCATAGGCAAGAAGAGCATCACCCGCCAGAATTGCAATGTCTTCTCCATATACCTTATGGTTGGTAAGCTTACCGCGACGATAATCGTCGTTGTCCATCGCAGGCAGGTCATCATGGATCAATGACATGGTATGTACCATTTCCATGGCGCAGGCGGTGGGCATGGCAACCCGAAGCGCTTCATCGCGGCGGGACGCATCCCCCTGGGAATCGCCGCCAATTGCCTCATAGGCAGCCAGGCACAAGATGGGGCGCAGTCGTTTCCCCCCCGCCATCAGCGAGTACCGCATTGCTTCGTACACTTTTTCGGGATAGACAACTTGAATCGAAGCATCCAGAGCCGCTTCTACATCGACCTTAGCGGCTTTGAGGTAGTTTTCTAGATTGAATGTATTTGTTGACATGTCAATTGTATGCTGTGCCATATCGCCGACAATAACTCCAAATAGTATTGTGCATCAACATGGTCACAGTCATCGGCCCAACTCCTCCCGGAACGGGTGTAATGTGCGACGCAACCTGGCTTGCGCCCTCAAAGTCAACATCGCCAACCAGGCGCGAATTACCCTCGTAGTCAGTAATGCGATTGATCCCCACGTCAATTACTACTGCCCCCGGCTTGACCATATCGCGCGTGACTAACTCGGGTTTGCCCACTGCGGCAATCAGGATATCGGCACTCCTGGTCGTGGCTTTGAGATCCTCGGTGCGAGAGTGCGCCATAATCACCGTGGCATTAGCTTGCAAAAGCAACATGGCAACGGGTTTGCCCACTAAAATACTGCGTCCAATTACCACGGCTGTCTTGCCTGCCACTTCAATATTGGCAGTTTGCAGCAATTGCATTACACCCGCAGGCGTGCAGCTTTGCAAACCCACTTCGCCGCGCATGAGCTTGCCCATATTGTAGGGGTGCAATCCATCCGCATCTTTATCGGGGTGAATTGTATTGAGCAGCGCGATCGCGTCGAGATGTTCCGGCAAGGGCAACTGCACCAGAATGCCATCAACGCGATCGTCCTGGTTGAGCTGAGCGATCGCCTGTTCCAGTTCGGCTTGCGTGACGCTGGTGGGGAAGTGCTGCCCGAACGACTGCATCCCTATACGCTGGCAGGCTAGCTCCTTATTCTTGACATAGGCGGCGCTGGCGGGATTATCGCCTACCATCAGAACGGCTAACCCTGGGGCGCGTCCGAATTGCGATCGCCATTGGGCGATGCGATCGCCCATTTCTGCCTGCATGCGCTTTGCTAGTGCCTTGCCATCAATTATTTGTGCAGATGTCATGTTTTGAGTGGTTTCGAGCGGTAAATTAAGCTGTTATCTGGAATCAAAATGCTTATATATTTTAAGGGTTTACAGCCAGCGCTTGAATTTAAGCTATAACAATCGCTACATGTTGCTTCTGCCTCCTAAATCATATCGGTAGGCGGAAGCTAAAATCATAGCTAGTGCCATGTAACTAGTAGCAGTAGGCAATATCTAAGCTCTTGCCAAATAAAGGAAGTATTACGCCAGTTTGAAATGGGAAAGAAAAATCATGAAAAAGCTATCAGATCTTTAAACAAGCGCATAGCTGAGCATGAAGATAAAATTAAAAGAGAGCTAGAAAAAGACGTTCCGGATCTAGGGCTGATTCGGCATTGGCAAGTCGAGATTCGTGCCTTTGAAAAGGGTATTCAACAAGCACAAAAAAGACTAGGGAAATAACTATGCAAGCGACTGAGCTACCTATAGATCTAATACTTCAAGCGTATCGTCCAACGGCAATCAAAAATACGACCCTGAGTACGCTTGTAGCAGAGCTAGGTGTGGAATGTCAAAATATTCTTGCGCTAATTCATCAACTTCAGCTATCAAGCCTGAGTCGCGACCAGACAACGGATGTTTTAGCTGAGCTAACAGCATCGGTGATCCACTTGCAAGCCCATTGTGGCGACGACTTGCAAGATCTAATTGCAAATGAGTTAGAGAGCTTGCCTGATGAGCTAGAAACCTAAAAGAGTCAGGTAAAGAGGATAAAAGCTATGACGGAAATAGTAAAAGCGCGATCGCTTTACGAGCAAGACATCCTGCTCTGGGTAGAAGATACGGTTGCCAAGCTGAAATCGCGAGATTTTCAGAATCTGGATATCGAGAATTTAATTGAAGAGGTGGAGTCGTTGGGGAGAGAGTTAAATTACCTGAGTGGGTTCTAGCAATGTTGGCAATAAACCCAGCCAGAACGATCGCTCCTGCCATTTGTCTGGAGTTGTCTCGGTCAAACTAGTGACAACGGTATTAAGATGTCGCGCTAACTCTGCTTCGCCATTGCCTTGGGTGAATTTTACTTGCTGGCGCAACATTTCAACCAGGGTGAGCAACATGGCTAAACCATCGGCGATCGCATCCCTAGTGGTGGGAATATCCAGACTCAGATGCGGCGACGAGCCGCCAACCCACAGGAACCCCCAGGCGCATGGTTCGCCCGATGCCAGCAATGCCATGATCTTTCTGGTTTCCGCTCCCGAGGGAGTTTTACCGTGGAATAAATGCTGGATCTCGGTGACGGCGATCGCCAGCGTACCGAGTATGTAGGGGCTGGACTGCGGCTTTAGTGCCTGCTCTGCCAGCTTCACCATTGCCTTAGCAATAATATCGAGGATCGCGGTTCTGGTTTCGCTAAAGGCACGGGCATTGACGATATCTTGCCATCTTTGCTGCAGGAGGCTCTCTATATCCGCCCTCAGAACATCAACGCCACGAATGTCTAACTGCATGGCATAGTTAACTTCAGGATCGTAACCAAAAGCACAAGTAGGGTAGATGGTCTCAACGCCCAAATCCTGTTTCCATTGTGCAATAACACGTTCTAAGACAATAGGCTGCCACTTGTCATACTCATCAATTTTGTTGAATACCACAAATACGTGGGCGCATTGCCGCCGCAGATCGTCTAAATGTTGCTTTTGTCTGGCATCAGAGGAACCATCCACAACCAGGATGCCTACGTCAACCCGTTCGAGGAACTTGCGCGTAATACTGCTATGGTCGGCGCGCACGTCATCCAGGCCAGGTGAGTCGATTAACCGGACGCGATCGTTGAGGCGGAGACACTGTACTTTTTGCGTTACGCCAGATTCTGCTCTGACTTTAAATAAGGAATTCTTACGAACCTTGCCCAGTAAAGCATTAATGAGGGAGCTTTTACCGGAGCTAACTCTACCAATCACGATTATATTTAACGTATCTAGACCATCTTGCATCTCTTCTTCAAATCGGGCATGGCTGCTTTCAAAGAAAGAGCTAGCAACCTCACGGTTAACGCGGTCTGATTGTTGCGACATAGAACTAAGTACAATATGGGGATTGGCAAATCAGACTATATATTTTAGGCTGATTTAGTCCTGAGCAAATAATTTGAGCCGTTAGCGAATTAATATGCGCTCGACAAACTTGGCTAAAAGGCGGTGGGATTCTGGTGTTTCAGCCGCGCTATCCAACACTGATTGGAGTTGATCGTCGCTCTCAGTGTACTTGTGTTTGTAAATAGTCAGGCGTTCTACCAACGTGGCGCGATCTACTTCAGGGTGAAATTGGAATGCCCAAAATGGCTTATCCGTAACGCGAAAAGCATGGCAACAAGCAGATGTATAAGCTAGAGGCTGACAGCCTGCTGGTGCTCGTACGGCGCGCTCGCGGTGTACGGAAACAGCAAGGAAGGGATCGGGAGTATCGCACAAAAGGGGATCGCTGGTGGCCGATCCAGTGAGCTGGATGGGAATCGTTCCCATTTCAAAATCTCGCTCGTCGCGCAGGATCTTGCCGCCCAAAGCTACTGTTGCCAGTTGAAACCCAAAGCAGGAAGCAAAAACGGGAATATCCGACTCAACGCAATGGCGCAGAAGATTCTGGCTGGGGGTAAGAAAGCTATAGTTTTCGGGTTCTAGAACGCTAGCTTCGCTAGCACCACCGACAAAGAGAGCATCGTAGGTTTCAGCGCTGTGGATGGGAAAGTCTGGCGTATCGAAGACGTTCAATACATCAATTTGCGACACATGTAGACCAGTGTGGCGGGCAAAGCTGGCAAGTTCCTCGCAGCGTACTTTTTGTTCGTTGCGAATTTGCAGGAGTAAGACACGGAGCTTATGTTTTTTATCGAGCATATCATTCAGAACAACTAACCAGCTTGGGAGGGACAGAATCCCCTTTAAGTCAGCACGCACTCGCCCATGTTATACCAATTTTCTACAGATTGCGGTAAGGGCGAACGATCGCAGGCCACTATATATAGCTGCATTCAACAGGCTCAGGACGGTGCGTGGGCGCTGTGCCCCACACCCCCTGTCCTAACAGATCTGCATACGGCTATAAATTAACGCATAGTTCTATTTTGAATAATGGGTATAAATCCGCATGTTGCGAAAGCTACCATTCCACCATTGTCGAAATCGCTACCGATCGCTTTTTAACAATTCCAGCGGTAAAGTCTGCATAAGCCGCAGAAAAGGCTCGGTGCGATCGAGTCCTCGTACCAATACTAAAGCCCCCTGAATTCGTAAAACTGCATCTTCAGCACGATATTTTGCTAACCGATTTTCTAGCCCGGCCTCTTCTAATACGGATGCGATCGCTTCGATCCATTGGCAGAGCGATCGCCCGATCTGCTGGTGAAACAAATCGTTGCTAGATCTACCCAATGCCAAAACTGCCCATAGACAGGAGTTATGCCCTTCGTTAAAAAATTGCTTCACTTGCTCGCACATGGTCTGTAGTTTGTCGATCGGCTTTGCCTTGCTATTCAAATTAGCCAAAATACTTGTCTCCAGCCACAGGTCGACTCGTTCGAGCGCAGCTTCTGCCATCTCCTGCTTGCCGCCTGGGAAATAGTGATAAAGATTGGTTTTACCCACGCCCGTCGCTTTAGCAATGTTGGTTAGACTAGCTCCGTCATATCCATACACGCGAAATACATCCACTAGTTGACCGACAAGTTTCTCTCTAGACATTGGGGGAATCAGGTGAATTGCAGGCTTGACATTTTAACGAACGTTCAGTAAGTTAATTGTAACAAAGCTTCGGTAAATTATTCAACACCAGGAAAAATTCATGTCTCACAAGATTGCTGGCTTTCGTTTGGGGATTTATGTTTTTAAAGATGCCGAAATCGTTGACTATGCTGCACCCTATGGCGTGTTTTCGGTAGCGCGGCGGTTCGATCCAGAGCTAGATGCTTTCCTAATCGCAGAGAATCTACGCCCAGTTCAAACCCAGGCAGGGTTTACCGTAATGCCCAATTACGGCTTTAGCGATCGCCCGGACATGGATGCATTTTTGATTCCAGGTGGATTTGGCACGCGCCAGGAGCTGCACAATAAAAATTTGCATAATTTTATTCGCCAGTTACCGGAATCGTGCTTGCTGACAAGCGTTTGCACTGGATCTTGGATTTACGGCAAAATGGGATTGTTAGATGGGCTGCCAGCCACCAATCGCAAGGAACCGGATCGCTTAGAAGCCTCAGCAATGGGAAAAGTGCCATTGGATAGACTCGCGGCGATCGCACCTGCTTGTCGCATTAGCCGTGCCAGAGTTGTAGATGCAGGGCGCATCATTACGGCGGGAGGGATTTCTTCAGGAATGGAAATGGGATTCTATCTGCTCAAGCGCGCCGGGTATGACGATGCCTTCATCCAGGATGTCGCTCGCACCATGGAATATCAACAAGCCTACGAGTTATATCGTCACGACATCGAGATCGCCAATTAATACCAAATTCTGGCTTGTTAGCCCCTTTTCTCAGAGTCTGCGAAGGCAGACTTTGCTCGTGTAGCCGCGACTTCTAGTCGCCAGGCAATACAGAGATATAGCGGTTTTCAGATGAAAACGAGAAGGGGGTTTGGGGGCGTTGCCCCCAAGAAGGGGTTCTACCCCTTCACCCCATCAATAAAACCCGTTCTCAATTGCAAAGCGCTATAATGGGTGCAGATTTGGGATAATTCAGTTTCTGGGCAGTATGATGATTGGCAACCTAAATCGCACAACTCTGATCGGTTGACTTCCGCGTGAATAATAGATTCTCGCGATAGTCCACCGGACAGTCAATAATGGTCGGAACTGACTGCTCTAATGCCTCTTTGAGCGTCGGCACCAGATCGATTGTAGATTCAATGCGATAACCTTTGAGTCCCATGCTGTCCGCTAGCTTAACGAAATCGGGATTGCCAAATTGGATGAATGCCGACTCGCCATAGTGAACTTGTTGTTTCCATTCAATCAAGCCATAACCACCATCGTTAAAGATCAGCGTTACGAATGGCGTACCGATGCGAACGGCGGTTTCCAGTTCCTGCATGTTCATCATGAATCCACCATCACCCGTTACCGCAATCACCTTGCGATTTGGATAAACTAGTTTGGCCGCGATCGCACCCGGAATTGCAATGCCCATGGCCGCAAATCCGTTAGAGATAATGCAGGTGTTGGGGCGATCGCAGTGGTAGTGTCGTGCCATCCACATCTTGTGGGCACCCACATCGCAAATCACGATATCGTCTGGACCCATCACCTGCCGCACGTCATAGACGATTTTTTGGGGTTTGACGGGAAATCCCTCATCACGGGCGTATTGCTCGTAGTCGGCGCGAATACTGGTGCGCAAATGCACCGCATGGGGTTCCGGCTTGCCAGAGCGATCGGCACGATGCAAGATTTCAATCAGCGCATCTGAGATATCGCCTACTACTTCCACGGTGGGGACGTAACTGCTATCTACTTCTGCGGGCGTCTCACCAATGTGGATAATTGGCACCTTGCCAGTGAAATTCCATTTCTTGGGTGAAAACTCAATCAGATCGTAGCCGATCGCGATCACTAGGTCGGTTTCCTCAAACGCACAGGTAATGAAATCGCGTTGCTGCAATCCCATCGTCCATAGTGCCAGGGGATGGGTGTAGGGAATCACTCCTTTACCCATAAACGTATTCACCACCGGAATATTAAGCCGCGTGGCAAATTCCGTCAGTACTTCGCTCGCTTGGGAGCGAATTGTCCCATTACCAGCCAGGATTAAGGGATTTTTGGCTTTAGAGACTAATACTGCCGCTTCGCCCAGACTGCGGTAGGAAGCATAGATTTTACCCGTATCCGTCGTGCAAAGTGGAGCGCCTTCAACTTCCATCGCTGCGATGTTTTCAGGCAGGTCAATGTGAACGGCACCGGGTTTTTCAGATTGCGATACTTTAAATGCTTTGCGCACGATTTCCGGCGTAATGCTGGGGCGCACAATTTGGGCGTTCCATTTCGTGATCGGTTCAAACAACGCCACTAGATCGAGGTACTGATGCGATTCAATATGCATTCTATCCGTGCCCACCTGACCCGTAATTGCCACCAACGGCGCGCAATCGAGATCCGCGTCGGCAACGCCAGTCATTAAGTTAGTAGCGCCAGGTCCCAGAGTAGATAGACACACGCCAGGCTTGCTCGTCAGCCTGCCATAGACATCTGCCATAAATGCCGCACCCTGCTCGTGACGGGTGGTGATAAATCGAATCGAGGATTTAGAGAGTGCCTTCAGCACCTCCATATTCTCCTCGCCAGGCAGGCCGAAAATATACTCTACGCCTTCATTTTCCAAACAACGTACCAATAGCTCTGCTGTGTTCATTTAACCCACACCGTTTTAATATTGACGAATTCTTGAATACCATGAAGCCCTAACTCGCGCCCGTAACCCGATCGCTTCACGCCACCAAACGGCATCCTGGGATCGGACTTGACCATGCCATTAACGAACACGGCACCTGCTTCTATCTCCGCGATCGCGCGTTCCTGTTCCTGTAGGTCATTTGTCCAGACGCTAGCGCCCAAACCAAAGGAAGTATCGTTGGCAATTTTAATTGCCATATCTAAATTCGGTACCCGAAATAGAGCCGCGACTGGACCAAACAATTCCTCGTCATAGGCAACACTAGTGGGAGGGATATTCGTCAGGATCGTAGGAGGATAAAAATTTCCAGCGCGATCGCTCAGTGGCTCGCCACCCAATAGAACCTTACATCCTTGCTGAATGGATAACTGTACCTGTTTATGCAGATCTGTCAACATTTGTGGTGTTGCCAGTGGCCCGATATTAGTTTCCGGTAGAAGCGGATCGCCCACTTTCAGGGCTTGAAACTTCTGTACTAACAGTTCCGTAAAGGCATCAGCGATCGCCTCTTCAACAATAAAGCGCTTCGCCGCAATGCAAGACTGTCCGTTATTCAGCATTCTTGCCGTGACAGCAGTACTCGCGGCCAATTCCAGATCGGCGCTTTTGAGTACGATGAATGGATCGCTGCCACCTAGTTCCAAAACCGTCTTTTTCAACTCGTGGCTGGCAATGGAAGCCAGACTTTGCCCTGCTGCCTCGCTACCCGTCAGTGTCGCTGCCTTTACGCGCGGATCTTTGAGCAAATTGGCAACGCGATCGGCTCCAACTAGCAAGGTTTGGAATACGCCGGGCGGAAATCCTGCCTCTAGCAAAACCGCTTCAATTGCTAAGGCGGACTGCGGTACGTTAGAAGCGTGTTTGAGCAAACCCACATTACCCGCCATTAGTGCTGGCGCGGCAAATCGAAATACCTGCCAAAGTGGGAAGTTCCAAGGCATCACTGCCAGAATAATTCCCAGTGGTTGATAGCGCACGTAGCTATGACTGGCATCCGTGGCAATGGCAACATCTGCTAGAAATTGGGCAGCATGTTCGGCATAGTAACGACACACAAGCGCGCATTTTTCGACTTCAGCGATCGCAGAATTAATTGGTTTGCCCATTTCCAGGGTCATTATTTCTGCGTACTGCTGCTTATTTGTCTCCAAAATCTTGGCAGCGTTGTTGAGCCATTCACCTCTTTGGGCAAAGTTTGTCTGTCTGTAGGTGGAAAAAGCCCGCTCGGCATTGTCTAACTTGGCGGCAATTTCTGCATCAGTCAATGGCGTAAAAGTCTTTAGCGTTTCTCCTGTGGTCGGGTTGATGGAAGCAATAGCCATACCCTCATCCTCATAAACCCTGTCTTTCTCTATTCCACTCCTTTTAATCAGATTGGGAACGGAATAGTTACAAAACTTAATGCTTGCGGCGAACATTTTAGAGGTAGGAGGCAACGCAGTTAGCCTTCCTTAAGTCCGAGCGATCGCCCCCCTGCAAATACTAGAAAAATTGTTGACGATCGCCTCTAATCTTCGGGGAGGCGATCCGGATCGAATCCTTGCGATCGCAAAAATGCCTCTAATTGTTCGCGTCGTCGTCGCTCGGCTTCGGCGCGTTGTCGCTCCGTATCTGCGCGTTGTCGTTCGTCTGCGGCTCGCTCTTCTGCAGTGAGGTAGCGATCGCCCTTGACATCAAACCAGGCTAACTGCTCTTGCAACTCGCGATCGAACATCACCTGACTTCGGCCAATGCCTAATCCCACCTCTGGCATCCAGTACGGCTCCCCCTTCTGTAGCTGATATTTGCCCCCTGTCAGCTTGTAAACTTCAAACGGCTGATGCTGGCTCTGTTGCCAATACTCTGGGTTATACACCACATAGTACAGCACCCCTAGCTTGGCATAGATGTTCATCTTTGTGCCGTACTCCCCTCTAGGGGTTTGCGACACCATTTCCAATACCATAATCGGGACAACCTCAGCTTCTTCCCACACGGCATAGCTTTTGCGGGATTTGCCTCCTTTTTTACGCTCCACGCCAATGCTCAAAAAGGCATCGGGAACCACAGGAATGCGGGGATTGTTTCCTGTGGTGTGATAAACTGCCATATCTACGCCAAAGTACCAATCCATCCGCTGTGCCCAGATCGCTTTGAGCAGAAATAACAAGATATTAGGTAGTAGATTCTGGTCTTCGTTATCCACAGGTGTATCGTCAGAATCTGGGAGTTCATCCGTGGTGGGCAGGTTTTTCAGGTCTATCTGAAGCATGAGCAAACCTCAATCGTCCTGGATATACTAAATTATAGGCGATCGCCACCAAGCCCCAATCGGTGCCAGGATCGTTGTGCTAGCCCAAAAACAGCTTATAGGCGGGGTTCTGGCTTTCATCCCAATAACGATAGCCGAGGGTATCGAGAAATGCCTGCCACTCCGCCATCTCAGCCGGAGGTACCTGCATCCCTACAACAATGCGTCCGTAATCGGCACCGTTGTTGCGATAGTGGAACATGCTGATATTCCAGTTGGGACTCATGGAGTTGACGAACTTCATGAGCGCGCCCGGTCGTTCGGGGAACTCAAACCGATAGAGGAGTTCGTCGTGTGCCAAGGAGGAATGGCCGCCCACCATGTGGCGGAGATGCAATTTGGTTAGTTCGTCATCCGTGAGGTCGATGGTTTTGAAGCCGCGCGACTCGAATGTTTTCACCATCGCGATCGCATCGGCACGGTTCTGAATTTGCAACCCCACAAAAATATGCGCTTCTTCTTTATCGGCAATGCGATAACTGAATTCAGTCAAGTTACGCTTGCCCAGGCATTCACAAAACCGACGCAGGCTACCCGGCTGCTCGGGAATTTCCACGGCAAAGATAGCCTCGCGGCGTTCGCCAAACTCAGCGCGTTCAGCCACAAAGCGCAGGCGATCGAAATTCATATTGGCACCGCAGGCCACAGCCACTAAGGTTTTATCCTGGATTTGTTCGCGCTCTACATAGGCTTTGGCTCCAGCGATCGCTAAAGCCCCGGCTGGCTCTAAAATCGAGCGCGTATCTTCAAATACATCTTTAATTGCGGCACAGGTATCGTCAGTATCGACCAGAATAATCTCATCGACGTACTCTTGGCAGAGGCGAAAGGTTTCTTCTCCCACCTGGCGGACTGCCACGCCATCCGCGAATAAGCCCACATTAGCCAGACGCACTCGATGACCCGCCTGAAGGGATTGGTGCATGGCATCGGCATCGACTGGCTCCACGCCAATAATTTTAATTTCAGGATGCAAGCGTTTGACGTAGGCGGCAATTCCTGAGATTAGACCGCCTCCGCCGATCGCGACAAAAATAGCATGGATAGGTTGCTGGCACTGCCGCAGAATCTCCATCCCGATCGTGCCCTGCCCCGCAATTACATCTGGATCGTCAAAAGGATGAATGAAAGTCAAGCCCTTTTCTTCTTCCAATAGTCGGGCATGGGCATAGGCATCGTCGTAGGTATCGCCATGCAAAACCACCTCTGCCCCGAGCGCTTTCACCGCGTCCACTTTCACCTGCGGTGTAGTTATGGGCATCACAATAATTGCCCTTGTCCCCAGTCGAGATGCCCCTAAAGCCACGCCCTGAGCGTGATTTCCTGCCGAGGCAGCAATAACACCCTGTTTGAGCAAATCCGGCGGTAGGTTTGCCATTTTGTTGTAAGCGCCGCGCAACTTAAATGAAAAAACCGACTGCATGTCCTCGCGCTTGAGCAGGAGTTTGTTATGCAGTCGTTTAGAGAGGTTAGGAGCGCATTCAAGCGGTGACTCTTGCGCCACATCATAGACGCGGGCAGTCAGGATCTGTACCAGGTAGTCGCAAAACATGGAGTCAAAAAGCGAGCAAATGCCGTATGAGAGACAATTTTACTCTATAGCGGTTAATCGCCACAATGAATCAAAACGTCACCATCAGCCCAATTCAACCAACGCCGATCGCTCTTAATTTTACCAACTCACCCTCAAGCAGAAGTTTTGAAACCATCATCCCTATACCCTTTTCCTACAAAAGAGGGGAACAGCACCAAGTACCAAAGCGGAGGCTATGCCACTGCCCCCCTTGAGCATAGGCATCTTATAGATTAGCTAGGGATAGCCGGAGCGACTAGCGCGATCGGCTCAACTTCACTGAAAGCCAGATCTAGTGGGAAATTGTGGGCGTTACGTTCGTGCATTACTTCAATTCCTAGATTGGCTCTGTTGATAACATCAGCCCAGGTAGGAACTACACGTCCGCGAGCGTCCTGAATGGATTGATTGAAGTTAAATCCATTCAGGTTGAAAGACATGGTACTGATACCCAACGAAGCAAACCAGATACCGATTACGGGCCAGGCCGTCAAGAAGAAATGGAGCGATCGCGAGTTGTTAAAGGAGGCGTATTGGAAAATCAGGCGACCGAAGTAGCCGTGAGCAGCAACGATGTTGTACGTCTCCTCCTCTTGACCAAACTTGTAGCCGTAATTTTGAGACTCGTCTTCAGTTGTTTCGCGGATTAGCGAAGACGTGACTAGAGAACCGTGCATGGCAGAGAATAAGGCTCCCCCAAACACCCCGATTACGCCTAGCATGTGGAAAGGATGCATGAGTACGTTATGCTCTGCCGTAAACACGATCATAAAGTTGAAGGTTCCCGAAATACCCAACATCAAGCCATCGGAAAAGCTTCCCTGACCGATTGGATAGATCAGTAATACGGCTGTAGCTGCTGAAGCAGGTGCAGAAAACGCAATGGGAATCCAGGGACGCATTCCCAGTCGGTAGCTTAGCTCCCATTGCCGCCCTAAATAGGCATAAATGGCAATGAGAAAGTGGAAGATTATCATCTGATAGGGGCCGCCATTATAGAGCCACTCGTCCATACTGACGGCTTCCCAAACGGGGTAAAAGTGCAGCCCGATCGCATTAGATGTCGGAACGACCGTAGCGGTAATCAAATTATTCCCATAAAGCAGCGATCCACTTACTGGTTCGCGGATACCATCGATATCAACTGGAGGAGCGGCAATAAATGCCAGTACAAACACCGTTGCCGCAGCTAGGGCTGTCGGAATCAATAGCACTCCAAACCAACCAATGTATAAGCGGTTGTTCGTGCTCGTTATCCAATCGCAGAAACGATCCCATAAACTGGCATCGTTTCTATGCTGTTTCAAAGCAGTAGTCATAATTTCAAAGAGTATGAGTAGAAATTTAGCTTATCAAATAATTATATAACTATAAAAGAATATAAATGTCAATGACTTTAGCTTTGCAGCAAATCAGTTTTAGAAGCCAAACTACTTTATAGCTTTATAGTAATATATATGTATTGCAAACTTGCCTGACTCAGAAGTTTGGCAAACCTCACTCTTAACCCTTCTCCCTCAGGAGAGAGGTTAGGGGACAGAACAGGGGCTGTGCCCCCTGCGATCGCTACCGAATAAACCAGGGAAAATGCTATGAATATGAATCAACTCAAACAATGGGGATTCTCAGCCCAATGGTGGCGCGGTGAAAGAGGCGAATACTGGGTAATTGCACAGATCGCTCTCTTCATCGGTTTTATCCTGTTACCCGTCTATCCTGCTGTTGCTCTAGATAGTTTGTCTCCTATTTGGAAATACACGGGTTGGATAATGACTGGTCTTTTTAGTTTGATTGCCACATTGCTATTATTTGGGGGAGCGATCGCGTTAGGGACAAATCTTACACCCTTGCCCCACCCCAAGGACGATGGGGAATTAGTTACCAATGGAGTTTACGGAATTGTCAGACACCCTATTTATAGTGGCGTATTTTTTTTAGCGATCGCCTATAGTTGCTGGCAATGGAGTTTATCTCACGCGATCGGAGCCATTCTCTTGCTGCTATTTTTGGACTTCAAAGCTAGAAAAGAAGAATTCTGGCTGAAGAACAAGTTTTCTGACTATGATGCCTATCGCTCGCGAGTCAAAAAACTAATTCCTTGGATCTATTAAGTCTGACACGCCAACTCTGAATATTATTCACTTCGGCTTTTGAGTGCGAATCGCCATCTTAATGCCATCAATGCCGTGCAACTTGTCCATCACTTGCACTACGCTGCCATGACGGGTATCTTCATCTGCTTCGATTGAGACAACAACATCTTGTCCCTGGCTTTTACTAACAACTTCCTTTAGTCCGGGTTTAACCTACCGCGTGGCGCTCCAAAGTAAGTTCTAAGCAGATATATATAGCGGTTTTCATATGAGAACATTTTTGGGGGTGAAACCCCTTGTTGGGGCACTGGCCCCATACCCCATACTCTTTTCGATCTGAAAACCGCCATACTCCATACTCATCGCATGCGCATTCTATTCAGCCTCAGCCTCCTGAGGCAATGCCTGGCTGTCCTCGGTTGACTCTGCTTCTGGCTGAGCTTCTGCTTCAGTCACTTCCTCAATAACTGGGGGCTTAGCTTTGACAGGTTTTGGCCCGCGCATCAAGGCTGGATTTACCGCTTTTGGTTCCTCGGGTTTGCCACCCTTACCTCTGCCACCTTTACCACGATCGCGGTCTTTGCTACGGCTAGAGCGATCGGCACGAGGCTGTTCTGAAGGTTGGGAAGAAAAGCGATCGCCGCCGTCACTAGAGGAGTTTTTAGCTTGTTGCTCGGATTTTTTAATTGGACGCTCTACCATATGTTTATTTAAACCGTCAGCCATATCATACCCTGAAACCTGAGCTAGCGTTGAAGGTAGAGATCGTATAACCATAGACAGATCTATTAGGACATGGGGCGCAGCCCCCACACCCCCACGCAGCGGTGGAACCCCTGCACCCCGTCCTAACCTGCATTATTCATGAGGTGTATGAAGAGAAACAAATTTTGGCTAATTCTGGGAAATAGGGATAGTTGTAAAGAGTAAGAAAGGGAGCAAGCGCTATCAAATGCCTCGAAAAGGCTAAAAATGCCTAAATTCACTACAAATGGACACACTAATCCTATGCAGGCTAAGAGCTACTCAAATTTCAGAGTCTGGGATGTGGATAAGCGCTGAGCAATCAGACGCAGTTCCTTGGCAAAAGGACAGAACGTTGCCAACTCCACCAGAACGCGACGAGCCGAGACCGTCACCTTGGCCGCTCCTTTAATCAGGAGCAAGCGGAGGCGCTCTACCTGAGCGTTTGCCAGTTGAGTTCCAGCCGCAGCTTGGCGAATGGCGATGGTCAGAATGTAAGCGGCCTGAGAAAGCAGCAAGCGAAACTGATTGGCAATAAAGGTAGTGCAACTGAGGCGATCTGCTTTTCAATTGCTGATGGCCATGCGTCGGATCGTCCCAGCCGTCAATATCTAACACAATCTCTTCAGGTGCAGTCTTGTAACCCTGGATAAATCCATCCACCATCCGGCGGCGCATCGCTGCCACTTCCGCTTTGCTGACATGGTTCTCCAGTCGCGTTATCGTTGCTTGGCTTGCCAATAAATCTTGCTCTGCTATTGGCAGTCGTTCGCAAGCTATTTTGTAAATGGGGTCGTGCCGCAATACATTACTATCATTGGCATCTTCATATCCTCCTACCAGTTGATACACTTGTTGGCTGACCAACTGATTCAGGCTATGCGTGATTTTGCTGGGGTCGCGCCATTCCTCAATACACTCTGATATCCCCAGACAGACTTGCACTTGTTCTTCCGCTTGACGAGCAAGCAATATACCTGCATCTGAACTTAATTCCAGCCCTGAAAATCGAACCACTAGCCCTCGGCGTGAGTAAAAATCATAGGGCAGTTCCGAATTACACTCTGTCATGGCAAAATGAATGTACTAAAAATTCTAGAGAGCTTGATTCTAAATCGTTTCAAGCTCTTTTTTTGTTCTCTTTCTTCTTTCTTATGAATTATTCAGGTTAGGCTCTCAGCACGTTAAAGTAACGTGCTCAACGCCTTGCGGCATCAGAGGTTCGATCGCTAATTTTTTACTGTCGCTTTGTGTTAGATATAGTCTCGTGCTCAACGCCTTGCGGCATCAGAGGTTCGATCGCAGTCCTTGGGCAAACTGAGTAAAGCTTCATCAGCTAGTGCTCAACGCCTTGCGGCATCAGAGGTTCGATCGCTCGTAGGCAATCTGGAAATCCCTGTTTATGGCTAGTGCTCAACGCCTTGCGGCATCAGAGGTTCGATCGCATCCCAGCGCCGCTGTACCTCGGCGATCCATTTCCGGTGCTCAACGCCTTGCGGCATAAGAGGTTCGATCGCAACATAGATTTCAAAAACAATACTTCGACCAGCAGTGCTCAACGCCTTGCGGCATCAGAGGTTCGATCGCTTATTGCTAAGCATAGTTTCTTCTACTATTAAGAAAGTGCTCAACGCCTTGCGGCATCAGAGGTTCGATCGCCATATCGGCCACAACTACACCCAAAAGCACGTAACTATTGTGCTCAACGCCTTGCGGCATCAGAGGTTCGATCGCGGGGTAACCCAACAAAGGCACATTGCGATTCTGTGCCGTGCTCAACGCCTTGCGGCATCAGAGGTTCGATCGCAACCAGATAAAAAGACCTACTCCTAGCGTATTTAGGCAGTGCTCAACGCCTTGCGGCATCAGAGGTTCGATCGCAGAGTACAATGTGACTTCTCCCATGACATTTAAGTTGTGCTCAACGCCTTGCGGCATCAGAGGTTCGATCGCCCACATTAGTGCCGATCGCCGCTACTTTGTACTGAAGTGCTCAACGCCTTGCGGCATCAGAGGTTCGATCGCAAAAAAGCGTCATTAGACACGCCTAAGCCCACACGTGCTCAACGCCTTGCGGCATCAGAGGTTCGATCGCATCGAGCAAAAGCAGGCAGCAAATTAAGTGCAAAAGGTGCTCAACGCCTTGCGGCATCAGAGGTTCGATCGCTTGATTACCCTCTTCCAAGAACATGTAGCGATCTTGTGCTCAACGCCTTGCGGCATCAGAGGTTCGATCGCTAATCCTCTCGAATTGATTTATCAATTTTTTTAGCCGTGCTCAACGCCTTGCGGCATCAGAGGTTCGATCGCGGCTAATACCACATGTGGCTGCTGTTAGGCTATGGAGTGCTCAACGCCTTGCGGCATCAGAGGTTCGATCGCTTCTGTGGTGGGTGTATCCACATTACCCGCATTTAGGTGCTCAACGCCTTGCGGCATCAGAGGTTCGATCGCTCCACAAAGGGGTAAGGATTGCTGTAAGGAGGATTGTGCTCAACGCCTTGCGGCATCAGAGGTTCGATCGCAAAATCTTACCATCGATCCATCACCTAACTCTCCCAGTGCTCAACGCCTTGCGGCATCAGAGGTTCGATCGCAAGTCTTCGTTAGAAACTGAAAGGCTCTATTTGCTTGTGCTCAACGCCTTGCGGCATCAGAGGTTCGATCGCAATATAAGACTTTTAGAAATATGTCAATACTTTTTTGTGCTCAACGCCTTGCGGCATCAGAGGTTCGATCGCATTTTGATCGTCTCATGATGATATTCCGTATTTGGTGTGCTCAACGCCTTGCGGCATCAGAGGTTCGATCGCAGCGGATTGGTAACGGATATACGCCGAAAGAGTTAGTGCTCAACGCCTTGCGGCATCAGAGGTTCGATCGCACCTATTCGGCAATCAACCATTTGTGCTGCTGCTGTGCTCAACGCCTTGCGGCATCAGAGGTTCGATCGCGTGCTGACTGTCGCTATTCTAGACTGTTTTACCAGTGCTCAACGCCTTGCGGCATCAGAGGTTCGATCGCTGGAGGGCTTGCCCATAAAAGAGATACTTCAGGTATCTGTGCTCAACGCCTTGCGGCATCAGAGGTTCGATCGCACGTCCTCATCTGGAGGGTACCAGCACCACCATCTTCGTGCTCAACGCCTTGCGGCATCAGAGGTTCGATCGCTGTATTGATTGCTTTTGCTTTTCGGTTAGAGTCGTTAGTGCTCAACGCCTTGCGGCATCAGAGGTTCGATCGCACTCTCTTAGTGGCACATAGAAAAAATTATGAAAGAGTGCTCAACGCCTTGCGGCATCAGAGGTTCGATCGCCGCGGCTGAAATTTGGTTCAGATCCTCCCATTAAATAGTGCTCAACGCCTTGCGGCATCAGAGGTTCGATCGCGGTGTTCCAAGATTGATCCTTGTTCTATAATACCGTGCTCAACGCCTTGCGGCATCAGAGGTTCGATCGCGACGATCGCTATAACCTTAAAGCTTTCAGCGCTTGGTGCTCAACGCCTTGCGGCATCAGAGGTTCGATCGCTCTCTTATTGCTAAATGAGGGCAACAGTTTGTCGCGTGCTCAACGCCTTGCGGCATCAGAGGTTCGATCGCAAGACCTATGCAAGCGATTTAGTACGGGGCTTAAGAGTGCTCAACGCCTTGCGGCATCAGAGGTTCGATCGCGTTCAAAAGGTTGAGATCCTTTGAGTATTCCTTTTGGGTGCTCAACGCCTTGCGGCATCAGAGGTTCGATCGCGTTATCAAGGCAATGGGCGATCGCTCAAGAATACCCGTGCTCAACGCCTTGCGGCATCAGAGGTTCGATCGCGTCTCAAGTTGAGACTGATGAGACACAGCCCTAGACAGTGCTCAACGCCTTGCGGCATCAGAGGTTCGATCGCAAATCGAAGCAGGTATTATCTTCACGATTGGGAAAGTGCTCAACGCCTTGCGGCATCAGAGGTTCGATCGCTCCTATGGCTAGCTGCATAGTGCGCGGCAGAGTGTCGTGCTCAACGCCTTGCGGCATCAGAGGTTCGATCGCCTTAATATTTCTTAACATGCAACAAACAGAAGCCCGTGCTCAACGCCTTGCGGCATCAGAGGTTCGATCGCATCGGCTACAACTACACCCAAAGACACGTAACTGTCGTGCTCAACGCCTTGCGGCATCAGAGGTTCGATCGCAGAACGGTAAAAGGCTTAAACGAAATAGAGTTTTTACCGTGCTCAACGCCTTGCGGCATCAGAGGTTCGATCGCCTGGCCAAGTTTTTCTTCGGTATCGCAGCGATCGCAGTGCTCAACGCCTTGCGGCATCAGAGGTTCGATCGCATATTAGTTAATCAGTTGAGTCAATCGAATTGTATGTGCTCAACGCCTTGCGGCATCAGAGGTTCGATCGCCTGTTCGAGACACCGAACCAAATTAGGGCATCTGTTTGGTGCTCAACGCCTTGCGGCATCAGAGGTTCGATCGCGCCGATGGCTCGAAGCCCTATAGGGCAAGCCACCGTAGACGAACTTGCAAGAACCACCTTAAGACTACCAGACTTATCCATTTCGTTAAAGTACAGTATGACAAAGTGCAGTGTCAAACCCTTATACAGAAAGACTTTCATCAAATACATGTACCTATAACCTTCAGCTAAAGGCCACACGTAGCTACCTGCAAAGCGATCGGAGACAACGTTTGCGTAACAGACTTTCACAAACAGCGATCCTTGCATTTCTAGATAATCCGATGGCGATCGCAAGGAGCAGACCAAACTTCCGGGCGATTACAAGCGATCGTTCTTTCCACACAGCGATTGCACAAGCCTGCCAGCAAAAGACTATCCTCAGGTTTAAGAATCTTCTCAAGCTCCCAACGCAGTTTCTCTCGCTCTCGCATGGTTAGCGCGCAGCGAAAGATAGAATATTGAACTCTCTCACCATATCCCTGTACGAGTTTGTATGCCTTACGCCAGCGCTTGGGTTCGCGAATGTCGTAGCACACCAAATACCAGTTTTTAGACTCAGCCATAACTTACCTCAAAATCAACTGAGCGAACAATCCCTCCTCTCCACACCATTCCTTTTCCAACAAACGTACCTCCAACTCAAATAACCGACGATAAGTAAGCGAATAACCCAAAGCAGGATGTTTCCAACTTTCTTCCTTGCGCTTTTCATAGAGGTCGATCGACTTGCGCCGCCCCGCATCGCTTAACCATACCTGCTCCCCTCGCACGTCAAAATCCTCCCGCACGTTCCACTGCCCCCGGTTAATCGAACCGACAATGGGTAAGTCCACCAATGGAACGCGAAAGATTTCTAGCAAATCTAAAGCTAAAGGTGGAGCTTGCGTGCGCGGCTGGTGATAGAAGCCCAGAGCAGGTTCCAAACCAACCGTTAAGATCGCACTCATCACATCTTTCAGCAAAAGTGCGTAGCCAAAACTCAGCAAAGCGTTGAAGCGGTCTTTGGGAGGACGGCGATTGCGACCGTCAAAACGCATTTCTGGCGGTACATCTGCACCAAGCAAGTAAGGTATAGCCCCAAAATATGCCGCCGCTAAGTTTCCCTCTAAGCCCAATAAAGATTCCAAAGAAGGCGCTTGCGTTACTTGTTTGAGTAGTGTTTTCATATGGGCGATCGCTTTCTCCAGCCCTTCAGGAACCCGTGCCATGCCCCGCTGTCCCCGCATCAGAAACTTACGCTGCCCTTGCCCTCGACAAGCAACGAGTTTTCGGGCTAGCTCCAAACACTTTGCCGAATCGCTCAAAGCACCGTACTGGCGGATGCGTCTTTGAATGCTGCCCTGCCGACTGTCGAAACTCCCAACGTACCGCCCGCCGCCAGACACGAAATGTACGCCGATGCCCTGGTGCGCGCAAAAATGCAACGCCTGGGTAGAAATTTGCGAAAAACTGTGCAGGACAACCTGAGCGATCTGGCGGGCGGGAACGATCTCGACTGGCCGATCGCGACGAGAGATTTTCAGTTGCTCGCCCGTTCGACCCACACTGGTACCAGCCTCAAGGACGTGCACGATGTCGCGATCGTCGTCTTTGGGAAATAGACGAACTGGCTGCCACGCACGATCGTGGGCTAGCCTCGCCTCCTCTGGCAAGCATACAGGCGCAAGCGAGCACCGAGCGCATAGCCGCTCGTTTGCCGTTACAGGTGGGCGATATGGAGAGATGCGTAGTTCGCGGGCACGGGCGATCGCCGCTCTCACCTCTGCCCTCCCCGCATCATCCAGCGGTACGCGCACCAGCACGTTATCGGCATGGTAGCGAATCCTCCCCTCTTGAATGGGAATTCCTAACGCCGACTCCATCAAACACGCATAGGCTAGAATTTGCAGGCGATCGCTTTCCCAGGCTTGCGGTTGTTTGCGATCGTCCCGTGCCGCTTTACCGCGCTTGTGTTCGTAGGGAATTGTCTGGCGATCGCGGGTTCTGAGCGCATCGACTTTGCCCCGCAAGCCTAATTCTGCACTTTCGAGAAACAGTTCTTCCCAGTCTTCATCTTCTTGCTTTTCTAGTTCGACATGCAGCCTGCGTCCGGCAAACACAGCGGCATCTTGAGTATAGAGTTCCTCTACCTCTTCGAGATAAAACAGGCGCGGGCAATAGGCCAGCGCATGGAGGGCAGAGACACGAATGGTGTCCTGCGCAATATCGATAGCAGGCGCAAACATAATTGGAATTCCTTGTAAATAATAATCAGTTCAACGCCTGACGGCATCAGCGGTAGGATAGTAGCAGTATCAAAGGGTCAGTTGATTCCAGTTCTGTAAATACAATCGCCTCAACTCTTTCTTGCCCATCTTTAGGCAGTTTGGAAGTTCTTTTAGAAATCTTTTGGTGTATTCAGCTTTCCACATGGTTGGCTTTCAACGATTGGTAATAATTTCTCGCGTCTTCTCCAGATAGATGGTCTTCATCGGCCACTTCATCAATCAGTTTAGCCAAGCCGAAGTTTTCTAGTATTTCCTCGATTTTCTCGAATTCGACAATAGGAATCTGGACGGCAAGAGGAACTTGATTTTCATCCACTACATAGGTTTTATGAATTTGCAACATTTTAGTTCCTTAGATATTTAAGTTTACTGCAAGTGTATCAGGTCGTCAGGAGGCGAAAGTCCAAGTTTTTTTGTGAATTAATTGATGGTTATGAAATTCATCAAAATAGATAATTCGTGGTTTTACTGCGATCGAGGCGATCGCTACCTACAACAACCCTAACAGTTCTAGTATTCTCTCTGCCCACAATTGCGATCGCGCAGCTACCTTTTCCCTCTCTTCGGGATTCTGCCAGATAGTTGACCAATGGAACTGCCAATGAGAAAGTTGTCTTTGCAGTTCGAGCAACTCGACAGAAGTATCAATATCTACTTCTATTGCTGCCCATTCGATGAAATATTTACTTTCTTGCGAGAGGTACTCAACAGTTGTAAGACTGAGGGCTTTTCGCGTGAGCGTCTTGATTTGGCTCAGATTATCTGCCATGTTACCGATTCGCGTTGGAGACATATCCCTCAAATATCGCACTTTTAGACTATTCCAATCCTTCATTGGCTTCCAACCTCTCTCTGACAATTTTCTCAATTTCGCTACGGATCTCAGGATCTTGAATCTCGTTACTCCTGTTATTCTGTGAGGGACAAATGTTGAATCATCTATCTGTAGTTGATTTAGATTGTCTGGATACTTTTGTTCGGACTTTTTGGTGTCTATCCCAAGCATCAGTGGGTGAAACTATACTTGGTGCTAATCGATGTCCATGCCAATGTCGGCGGCTCATATTCTTGACTTGCTTCCCTTAAGTTGTAGCGTCGCTCTCGAGTACCTTTTGAGCCAACATGATCTACCCAATAAGGCAAAGTTAGTATACCGTCTTCGTCTTGCACGAGCCATCGCCAAGAATCAGTGCGATCGCTCTCTTTTAGAAGCTGCACGGAATTGACTAAATCTCGACTTTCTCCTAAGCATAAACCGCCAAATCGAGAAATAGACTGTGGGCTAGCAAATGCCGACCGTAGGCGATCGCATAAATTAGGTGCGGCAAGATCGGCTCCCTTCTCAAGAAACACAACCAATTCAATATCAGTAAGCAATTCCTGGTAATCAGGGCGAGCATTAGTTGGATCGGCTATTTCTTTTTTCTTAAATCGGCGAAATGTGCGAATCACTGTTGATTTCACTGGGTTTGAAAGCATTGCGATCGCTAGCTCTACTCCACAGTGCTTATAGCGATCCATTTCGCCAACCATAGATAGTAGCATCCCATAAATTGTCGATGGCGGCGGGACTGGATAAGTTTCTGCGTATTCGCGAGCGCGAGAC
The DNA here is from genome assembly GCF_000332175.1 of Pseudanabaena sp. PCC 6802. Lineage (NCBI taxonomy): Bacteria > Bacillati > Cyanobacteriota > Cyanophyceae > Pseudanabaenales > Pseudanabaenaceae > Portococcus > Portococcus stanieri. Next base: position 1,682,863 of record NZ_KB235914.1, read on the forward strand.
TGGCGAAAGCAAGCAATTGGAACTTCAATTTTTAATGAAATCATTCTGATAAACCTGCAGTTTCAATATTCATAACCTTCCAATCGGCAAGATGCGAACTCTCGAACGCAATGCATCTACAGATACAAGAGCGCCAGCCTCAAGCTCGGTCTGAAATTGGCGAAGTGCCGAAATCACCAGAGTGGCGATCGCATCTGGTAGGGGGTCCTGTATGCGAACTTGAATAACGCTGGGAGCTTCTGCTTGCGTTGCGGCCAGCAAGGTGCCAAAGTCCAGGTCGTGGGTAAAGATAATATAGCCATTGCTCGAGGCGTACGACGCGATCGCGCGATCGGTTGCGCGAATATCGCCAACTGTTGACCAGTGTACGGACTCGATACCTGCATCTGCGAATGCCTGCACCCAATCGGGTGACAAATTCATATCGATTAAGATTTTCATGCAGAAGCGAGTGGAATATCAACCTCTTCAACGCGCCAGGCAGCGTAGGCCAGGGCTTCGTAGATGTCAGCCAGTTCCAAATATGGATAAGCTTTGAGAATTTCCTCCGGCGTATGCCTGGATGCGATCAAGCCGACGATCGTGCCAACGGTGACGCGCATTCCTCGAATGCATGGCTTACCGCCCATTACTTCGGGATTAAATGTGATGCGAGTGAGTTTTTGCATACAGAGATTCTCCTTTATTTATAGCTTTAGATCCGATGCAATTCGTGACTTCAAATCCTCTACAGCGGCCTTAATACCTCTAAATACGTTTGCCCCCTGTGTTTCCAGCGTATCGCCTGCTTTGGTATTAGCGATTGCACCTGCAACCCATACTTCCTGTGGATCTACGTCTTCTGCCTCAATGCGACGGATCAGATCGGGAACTGAAATGTCTCTATCTTTTTCTGCAAAGCAGTAGAGAAGGCGAGGAGAGAAATCATGCGTCCATCGAAACACTAAACTGTCAGGTGAAAAATCATAGAGAAAGCGCGAGTGATTCCCAGCTACACCACCAATAGAAATCAATCCATCTAGGATGGCATGAATGCGAGATTTATCTTTTAGGCGATCGGGCGTGAGGGCAAAGCCATATTGATAGCGGGTAGCATGAACTTCCGTACCATAAAGTGAGGTGCGATTTTTCTGTCCGCTAGCGGCATTGAAAGTAACATCCCCTTCATAGGGAAGTATAGACACAGCACGAGTCACTTCGAGTACCCCACGCTTTGCATTAGTTGTTCCTTTAGGTGCTTTTTTGCCTTTTTGCTTTGGTTCATCTGAGGCTTCGACTTTCGCCCCTTCTGCTTTCATATAGCCAAGTACATCATCATCAATGTAAAGCTCATCATCAAAAGCAGGATCTTTCCATATGTTGTCATTCTTTGCATCATCCCACTGACGATTAACCAGATCGCCATTTCCTGACGTTTGCCAGTAGTAACGCAATGCCCAACGAATCGCCTCTGCCGAGACGGTTGTATGAACCTCGCCTTGCCAGATCATCTTTTGCAAAGTTGTAATATTGCCTTCATTCTCACCGCGATTATTTGCTGCGGTGCCATAGTTTGTAAGAATGTTACCGAAAAGATGCCAAGTCATAATTTTTACCCTGAAATAGATTTGTGGATTTTGTGTTCTTACGCCGTATGGCATCTAAGGAAAAAATATCTAGAGGAACTGAAGTCGAATTTGTATAGTCATGTTCCACTTGCTTTAGGATGCTTGAGTACTTGCGATTTCCAAAGCTCTACATCTGAAGCATTGGTAAGCTCTTGATCGATCTCCTGCTGATGGTCAAAATAATACGCTAGGGCAGAATGTACCTGTGAAGGTCTTAAATGGGGGCAGCGTTGTCAAAATTTCATCAACGCTCATACCCATTTGGTAATAGCCTGCGATCGCTCGAACTGCGATGCGCGTGCCTTCAATAATTGGCACACCGCCTAAAATAGTTGCATTGGTTGTGATGTATGGATAAACCGTTGCTGCATAACTCATAGTAATTTCCTCTTTAATCTTCGTCATCAAATTCAAAGTTCTTAATTCCTGGAGAAATAGATGAGTTTTTGGGAACTTCAAGAACTGGGGGGAATGTTTCTTGATTTTCTGATTCTTCGGTAATAGATACGTTGAAGTCATAATTATCTCTGCCTTTGTAGCTAACTAGAGCAAGCAAAGCCAGATCTCTTGCTGCTTTCCAATCATTCATCATGAACTGCATAAAGGTTTCCCAGTTAGATTGTACCGTAGGTAATCTCCCCGCTCTAGCCCAGAAGTCCATCACAAATTCGCGTACAGCATTAGGGGTCTTACAACGACTAAGACGAGTTCTAAATCGCTCGTTTACTTTGTCAAAACGAATTTGCTCATCTGCTTGGGTGCGACTTGACAATTGCCCATAGGTATAGCTTAGGGCTTCATGAAATGCTTGCACAAATAGACGATGACTAGGATCGCTCCATTCCACTTTTTTGTTTTGGATCATTTGGTTTAGTCCTTCTCGCTCGTAGTTTAGTTTTTCAAATAAATCCTTACTCGTAATTTTGCTAGAAAGCTCTGCATACCAAGGCTTACCCCTAGCAAGGTTGTCAGCAATTAACTCTCTCGCCAGACTTGTAGCAATAAAGCTATCTCCATCTCTATCTCTAGCAATCACTTTATCCTGCAAACATTCTCGACTTACTTTGTAAGTTCGAGCGATTTCTTCCCCTGTCCGATCGTCAACCTTGACAAGATACAGATCGGTACGTGTTTTTTGTTGGGTTGACCATGCGACTGTTCCCATCGTCACGACTTGACAAGATAACAGATCGTAATCGCGAGCTAGCTTTTCTGTCATTGTCAGAAATTGCAATCCTGCATCTCCCAAACTTGATGCCCAAAATTCCTTAAAAGTTCGATTGCGGAGACTCATGCGATATTTAGCATATTTTTCCAGATCGCAGATTTCAGGAATTACAAGCGCATATTGGGCGCGTTGTTCGCGGAGGCGCGATCGCAAAACGAAATAGCAACAGGCAACAGGAGCAAATAGCAGGATTAGAGCTAGATGAGCGGGTTCTTCAAAACTAGTATCGCTGCTAAATGCGGTATGACGAACGGCTGCACCTGGGTTAAGCCAGCCCGCAATACTAATTGGCTTGGTTAAGAGATTTCCACCCTTATCGCAAAGATTTCCAGCAAATTCTTGATAGACATAGGATGTCAATGCTTTGTACCGAACAATAATTGGATAGGATTCCTCATCTTCGTAGTAAATCTTGGTTTGCACTCCCATACTTTTGTGGGTGCTGTTGTGTTGGAGTAACGTACCTAAAATACCTTGATGGGCGATCGCTAAATATTGCGGTGGCATTTGCCTAGCATCCAGTCCGCGCAAGCAAATCATGCCATCTTGTAACTGAAAAGATTGCTCAAATAACCATTTTAAGGCATCAAGAGCTTTACCTTCCCAGCGTAAAGTTATAGATCTTCGATCGAGCGTCCATTGCAAAGGAATCTGTGAATTATGTTGGAAATTCTGATTTTCGCGATCGAGTTGTCGAAGTGTCATGTATAACCCTGCTAAACCAGCACGATGCATTAAAGTCATCTGTGGATCGGCGAGATCGAAAGTAAGTGCTTGTACTTCAGTGTCTAATGGGTTTAATGTCTGCATGGCTCTGCTCCCATTTCTTCACTGTATTGAACTGCATCACCTGGTGCTCTCAGATAGAATTTACAGCGCTTCCAAGTTTCCCATCCTTTCACCAGCCGGATTGGCACGCTCCAAGCCTGAGTTTCTTGCATGAACGATTTTTGGTTAGCTTGTGATGCTTCCTTGATTGCTGCCATATCATCTTCAAGAAGAACTGTTATCGTTCCACCACCTTCACGTAAGGGCACAGGATAATTTTCCCAATCAAGTTCGAGCCAAGCTGAAGATATATCTTCTTTTTTAGGAATAGGTAGAGCAATTTCCTTAGCAGTGCTGGCAAGATCCTCTTGGCTAATTGCGTCATAATCGTTCAATGCTTCAACCAAACGAATTCCTGTCCTCATTTCTTCATTGGTATAAGGCATTCCATCCCAAGCATAAAAGATCGCAGTACAGATTTTCTCAACTCGAAACTGTTCGGGGGCATATTCCTCTAGTTTGCGATTTAGCCGTCCCAAACGTTGAATCAATGCAGCGGCAGGAGCCATTGCTGTAACTAAAAGATCGGCACTCAAATCGAGCGACATTTCACAAACTTGGGTAGTAATCACCAAACATGGCACAGCGCTGTCAAAAGCTTGAATCACCTGTTCGTGCTTTCCTAGTTGCTTAACACCTTTCTTATCTATGTATCCAGCACGATCTCTATAGCGAAATCGACTGTGATAGATGAGATGCTTGATATTTGGGTCATCTAGTTTGGCAATATATTCCTTCGCCTTACGATAGATGTCAATGCAAGATTGGACTGAATTTGTCACCCACAAGACTTTTTCGCCCCGTTCTAAAGCTTGTGTCACGGCTTCAAACAATGGCTGCAAATTTTCGATTTTAGAGTCAATGTCTGGGCGATAGTCAAATTTATAACGCTTGATTTCTTCAAGAGGTTGATAGCCTTTATCTAGAATATTAATTCCCTCATTGAGATCTTCTTCGATTATGTTCTGAATTGCTTCCTTCTGCTCTTCGCTAAAACTAGCACTCATTAGTAAGATTGGCGCACCGCGACAGGTTTTGAGAAATTTTAATAATGCTCCAAATAGGCGATCGTCGTAGGCATGAACTTCATCAAATACAAACGCTGCCTGCATTAACGCAGGGAAAGCATACAAAGGACGGCGATTGTTTTGCATTAACCCTAAGACTGTATCTACTGTGCAAACCACAATTTTTTTTGTCCATGCTTGCAATGACGATAACCGCGCATCAATACTCTCTGAGTCATCTTGTTCCCCAGAGAATAGCAATTCGCGATCCAGATCGGAGCGAGAATGCATCAGTGCTGACTCGGTATCACTGCCGTTAGCATAATCGATAAATCCCTGCGTCGCTGTGCCTGTAGTGGGATAGCAAAAGAAAAGCTTACGAGCGGATTGATTTGAATTTCCTGTTGCCCATTTCTGCGCCCAAGCATAGGCAGCAATAGTTTTGCCAGTACCACAACCTGCTTTAACTAGCGTGACGCGATGGTTCGTATTGGCAATCTCCTCTTGAAAACTACGCAACTTTCGATCGCCTAGCTTTTCCTGAAGAACATTGTGTAGATCTCCAGGTTCTAAAACCAATTTCAACATTTTGGGAATCCAAGTTTTAATGTCTTCTCCTTGCTCTGTTAAGGCTGAACCAGCAAGATCGGCGGCGATTACCGTCGCTTTGACAGTGGCAATAAATCGCTGTTCGTATTCATTGCGTTTTTCTAAAGATCCAAATTCCTTGGTGAGATTAGCGATCGCTCGTTCCAGTTCTTCTCGACTCCAATCACGGGTTGGCACAGTAGGAACTGACGCGGGCAAACCTAAATACTTTACGCCCATCTTCTTAGTAACTAACTCAAAGTCTTCATGGGATGTAAAGACCTTCAGACTCGCCCCCGTTCCATTGGGAAAACCATCGATTTTATTAGCATCAAGTTTGAGATGATGCCCCATTGCTGCCCATACTGCAACAATTAGATCGGCATCAGGTATTTGCGAAAGCCATTCCCGAAACTCTGGAACTTGTAAGGCTAAAATACCGCTGAGAACTTCATGACGAATCATCTGGCGTTGTCCATGCGATCGCCATGACTTTTTTCCCTTTGTTAAATCTACATGAGCTAGACCCTTAGATTTGAGATACACCATTTCCTGAAAGTGCTGATTAGCTTTGCCCCAATCATGTAGATAAGCGGCTAATTCCACCGTTCTCTCAAATCGTTTGCGATCTTCTGCCGCTAGTCCTAACTGTTGAAAAATGCGATCGCCAATTTCCGCAATAATTGTTTTGGTAGACTTATAAACTGCCCAAATATGACCTGTAAAGGTTGCTGAGGTACAGGTTACTGAGTTAGTCGATTTCGCCAGCAATCTTTCAAACATTATGTTCTCTCCTTGACTGGAATGAATACACCACAACCCATGTGGCGTTTACCACCAAGTCCATAAACTTGTAATTTCAATGAATCTTCTTCACTCAAGTGAATCGCTTCTACTGTAAACCCAATTACTGTAAAACGTTTGATTTTGATAGTTTTCCTGGCAGGATTACCATCGCGATCGCAAGGGATAGATAATTCTGCCTGAATTCCCAGCACTTCTAGCTGTCGTTTTGCGGCTTCTAAAAAAGATTCTGGCTCTTGATAACCTTTAATGGTGACGACACGCGATCGCAAGTACGGTCGCGGTCTCAGGGTCTGAATTTCGGGAATCCCTAGCTGTATATCATGAATACCAAGCGTGAGATGCTTACCTGCAAGCACGTACACAAGTGGAATTTTTGTGACTGGAACGCGAATGCGGAAGCAAGAATGCTCGGTGAGCAAAATCTTACCTTCGCGATCGCCAAAGCCAGCAGCAGTTAGAATTGCAATATCATTATGTTCTTTGATTTTGGGAATGTGACGCGCGATCGCCCCTAAAAGCGCGTAGCCATGATCGGCAGGCAAGTATTTGCCACGGAGAGGGAAAGATAAATCAATAAACGGTTCCAACCACTCGTCTTTAGGGATCTGATGAGCCATCTGAAACGAAGAAGTCATTGTAATTCTCCTATTTAGTTGAAGAAAATTTCTAAAACCTAGTGTTTGAAGCGTGGAGTTAATCTCTCCAAGCCCCACTGACTAATTAATCAATCCGAATAATTTCCCAGCGATTACGCCCCTTATGCCAGATGCGATGGCTTTTATACTCTACACATTGACTAATTAAAACTAGTCGTAGATCGAGTGCTTTACCAAAACGTTCTGATACTTGGTCAGTTTGTAAGACTTCTAAGCGCGGGGGATCAGGAGGGAATTGAAGGCAAAGTTGCCCCCTTCCTGAGGAGAGTTTTTGTGTTAACATGAGGAGTAATAATAAATTTACAAAGCGGAGATAGCTATTTGGCTGCTCCACTTTTTTATTTATATACTAGGGTGTCTGCATTAGTCAACACATTTACCATTAGTATCATCAGGAGTATCATTAATAATTGTGCTCAACGCCTTGCGGCATCAGAGGTTAAGAGCAGTTAGCAAGGTTAAAGCATACCTGCTCGGCACTTTGCACGATCGACTAACATTGATCATCAGTATGTGCTCAACGCTTTTGCACAAAGCTTTAAAGCATCAAAGAATTTATTTAGCCTATCACCTTTATAGGCTTGGCAAACTCATATTACACTCCTACTTGTAAAATGTCTGTAGCAACCAAGCTCAACTCATGATTCAGCTAATTGGATTTTGTCAATTCCTCTACCCAGAAGACAGAAGTAGCAGCGAGTGCAGCGATCGCCCACCCCATAAAGTTCAAACGCACGGTCGTGCAGAGTTTGCCCGCATCCGGAACGTTGACGATGACTGCTTGGGCTACGATCGCAGCAAACGATCTATTTCCAAAAGCCGCTCCAAGTGTCTAGACATATGACTAAGTTATTAACTTGAAGCTATCTTACCCAGCCTACCCTGCAAAAAACTTGCAGTCTAGAAAATAGACGGTGTAGTGTACCCAAAGCAAGTTGACTGCACGTGCGTTACTAGCGGAAAAACTCAGCCACATTACAGCTAAAATCCGGTAGGACTGGAGAGGTGAGGGTATCAGTTGCAAACAGGGTTGCCACCAATCGCAACAGCAGGCCTTGACGGCGATAAACTTCGAGTTGTTGAATGCGCCAGTCCAAAATCCAATATTCCTGTACGCCTCGCTCTGCGTAGAGTTTGAGTTTAGCTTCGCGATCGCGGCGCTCGTTCTGCATTCCCGGAGAAAGTACTTCTATAATTAGTTCCGGTGCGATGGTGAAGTGTCCCTCTTCATCCACTCCCACTGCCAGTCGCTCATGGCTTATCCACACAACATCGGGAATGACATTATCGGCATCATCGAAAATGATTCCCGGTGTGGACACTGTTTCCCCCAACTGAGTTGTTTCTGCCCAGGCATCCAGAATCCTGGATGCTTTAACAATTGCTTTTTGATGTTTCCAGTGCGGGGCACGGGTCATAAACAACTGTCCATCAATAATTTCGTAACGATTGTTACTCTCCGGCAAAAGCTTGAGATCTTCAGTAGTCCAATAGATGCGATCGGTGGCAGGGGACATAGGGCAGGCTAGTATGCGATCGGTAATGCTTTCATTATAGCTATATGCGATCGAGCACCTTCATGCCTAGGAATTCCAATCCTTTTTTCAAAACCTTAGCTGTGATGTAGCATAAAATCAGCCGAGAGGTTCTCTCTGGTTCCTCGGATTGTAGGACTGGGCATTGCTCGAAAAATTGATTGTATTTCTGACTGAGTTCAAATAGATATTGACAGATTCGATTCGGCATTAAATCTTCCGATACCGCTTCAATTATCTCGGCGAACTGCAACAGATGCTTGCCCAGGTTAACTTCCTCTTCCGCATTGAGATGAATGGATTGCGTATCTATAAGTTGAGAAAAGTCAATATTGCCTTTACGACTAATTCCCTGCACCCTCGCATAGGCATAGAGCATATAGGGCGCAGTGTTACCCTGTAAAGCCAGCATCTTATCGTAGCTAAACGTGTAGTTGCTCGTGCGATTCTGGCTGAGATCGGCGTACTTAACTGCACCCAAACCTACAGCTGTGGAAACTTCTTGTTTAAATTCTTCAGAAGCTTCGGGGTTGTATTCTTCTGCAATCCTATGAGCGCGAGCGATCGCTTCGTCTAACAGACTTTTGAGCGTTACGGTTTCACCCGATCTCGTCTTCAATTTCTTCCCATCTTCTCCCAACACCAGACCGAAGGGAACGTGCTTGACCTTGACGCTGCTAGGTAACCAGCCCGCCCGATTTGCCACCTGGAAGACTTGAGCGAAGTGATCGGACTGTCCGGCATCGGTAACGTAGATAATTCGTTCGGCTTTGTCGGTATGAATGCGATATCGCAATGCCGCCAGATCCGTGGTAGCATAGTTGTAACCACCATCGGATTTCTGCACGATTAAGGGCAACCGATCTCCATCTTTATTGGTAAATCCTTCCAGAAACACGCATTGAGCGCCCCGATCTTCTTCCAATAACCCCAATGTCTGCAAGTCTTTGACGACATCGGCTAAATAGGGGTTGTAAAAAGACTCGCCGCGTTCGGTGAGTTCGATATCCAATGCATCGTAGATTTTCTGGAATTCCCGCCGCGACTGATCGCACAGTAACTGCCATGCCAGTTTGGCCTCGCGATCGCCCGCTTGCAGTTCCACCACTGCTTGACGGGCAGCTTCTTTAAACTCCTCATCTTCATCAAACCGCTTTTTAGCAGCGCGATATAATGCTACGAGGTCGCCTAAGTCCAGGGCATCGGATGTGGTTAGGGCGGCGGGATAGGCTTCGCGCAGGTAGGTAATCAACATGCCAAATTGCGTGCCCCAGTCGCCGACATGGTTGAGACGCAGGACATCATGCCCCTGAAATTCCAGAATGCGGGCGATGCTATCGCCGATAATCGTCGATCGCAGGTGTCCGACATGCATTTCCTTAGCGATGTTGGGACTGGAAAAATCAACAACGATCCGCTGTGGGTTTTCAGTGGGGGGAATTGCCAGGCGATCGCTCGCTTGCATGTTCAGAAGTTGAGCTTCTAGATAACTGAGTTTGAGTTTGACATTTATAAACCCCGGCCCGTCGATGCTGGGGGCTTCGCAGAGGTCGTCGATCGCCAGATTCTCAATAATTTTGGTAGCGATTTCGCGGGGATTTTGCTTGAGCTTTTTGGTTAACCCCAAAGCGGCATTGCACTGATAGTCGCCAAACTTGCGATCCTTGGCAGCGGTGACGGCGGGGTCGGCATCGGCAAACTCTGCCCCAAACGCCGCAACGCAGGCATTGGTAAATCTTGTCTTTAACTCTGATAAAACTGAACTAGCCATGAAAAAATTAACTTAACCCTAAGTGAACGATTCCTGCGAGGTATGTAGATTAAACTCTATCTCAGCTTACATAAGATATGGAGCAGTTATGCCCGAACCTTCTGAAACTATTTTTAGCAAAATTATTAAGCGCGAAATTCCAGCCAAAATTGTCTACGAAGACGATCGCGCTCTAGCCTTTCATGACATCAATCCCCAAGCTCCCGTCCATATTTTGGTAGTACCGAAACAACCCATACCAATGCTGTCGCAGGCTCAGGATCGAGATGAATCCTTACTCGGCCATCTCCTCCTGGTTGCCGCAAAAGTCGCTCAGGATGCGGGTCTAGAGCAAAATTTTCGTTTAGTTGTCAATAACGGGCGCGGGGCAGGGCAGACGGTATTTCACTTGCACCTCCACATTTTAGGCGGGCGATCGCTGGCATGGCCGCCAGGTTAGGTGCGATTCCCACGACGAAGATGTCCCAATAACTCTAGGGACAGTGCCCCCGTGCCTGCGCCCCATTCTTGTCCCCATGCCTGCCCCATACCAACCCATTGAGCGATCGCGACAATCGCTAAGGTTAAAATAACAATGCGAGCATATATGCAGCAGGATCGAACTAATCGCACCAACCCAGCTAATCAGTCAAGTTATGTACAATCCTACCCAAATAATCGACGAGGATTTGCTGTATCCAAGCGAGGACGGTAAGCCTATGGCAGCAAATACCGAGCATTTCAACTGGATCGTCTTGTTAAAAGAGAATCTCGACGCTTTGTTTGCCGATCGCGAGGATGTCCTGGTCGTTGGCGATGTATTCTGGTATCCCGTGCGATCGCAACTAATTGCCCCCACTGCTCCCGACGTGATGGTGGCTTTTGGTAGACCAAAGGGCAAACGCAAGTCTTACCGCCAGTGGCGCGAGGAGAATATTGCCCCACAGGTTGTATTCGAGATCCTCTCTCCCAGTAACGATCCCGATGAAATGAGCCGTAAGTTCGAGTTTTATCAACAGTACGGCGTAGAGGAATATTACACCTACAACTTAGAAACCCATGACTTTGACGTATGGTTGCGCCGTCGGCACAGGCTCGTCCCGGTGCGCCGTACTAATGGCTGGTTCAGCCCGCGTTTGGGCATTCGGTTCGAGCTATCGCACGGCGTTCTGGAGGTCTTTTACCCCAATGGAGAAAAATTCCTCACCACCATAGAAATGATTCAAAGACAGAAGGCAGCAGAGCAGTTCGCCGAACAGGAACGACAAATCGCCGAGCAGGAACGACAAATCGCCGAACAGGAACGACAAATCGCCGAGCAGGAACGACAAATCGCCGAACGGGAAAAACTAAGGGCTGATTCTAGCGAGCAGCAATTGCAGCAACTAATGGCGGCGTTGCGCGATCGGGGAATTAATCCTGAAGAGTTGTTGAACTGAATACCAAGTGCGATCGGATTTCATGACGGTTGCCCAGTTAGGCGTAAATACACCGTTGCTAGAGCCTTAGCATCTCCCACATTGCCTGGGAATAAAACTACTGGCAAATTGGGAAATAATGGGTGGTTGTCGGGGGTAGTGACAACGGAGCAGCCAGCCAGAATTTGACCCAAGAGACGAGCCGCAGGCAGCGCCAGACCCGTACTTAAAACATCATTCGACGTAATGCCGCCTTTACTGATTAAAAAGCCGATATCTTGGGGTAACCCGCGCACGACATCCATTAACAGCCCCGACACAGCTTGACCGAATTCTAAACGGGTTTGTGCGTCCGCAAATGTCAATTCCTGACGACTGGTAAAAACGACTGCGGTTTTTCCCGTTACATGGGCAGACTCTACCTTTGCCAACACCTCAGATAGCAGGGCGGGGGCGGAAACAGCAGGATTATCTAATAGGCGCGCTACCTCCACTTCTACGGGTTCAGTACCTGCAGTTTGCAATAGTTGTTCTAACTGCTCCGTGGTCTTTTTAACATGCGAACCGACGATTACCGCTCCAGGTTTCTGCGATCGCACGTACTGCGACATCGACTCCGCCGCGATCGGTTGTGGTGGTAGCTGTGCTAGGGCAGTGAGCAAACTGGCGGCGCTACGAAACAGGAAGTGCTTGCCCTCAGAGGCAGCCTCCAGCAAATCGCTGGCAAAGCGATCCAGATCCGCCTGTACTTCGGCATCCACTACGCAGCACTGATTGTTGCTTAATTGCATTAAGCGCTCCAGGCTGCCCTGGCGGATTTCGTCTAATAAAAATCGCGTTACTGCCGTGGCGGGAATTCTGCCTTTGGTCTTTTCCTCCACGTAATCGGGCAAATAACTATGTTGGTAGCCAAATACGGAATCCTTGGCAAATTCCGTCAAGTGCGTAGGTGTAGGCACGCCATCGACGATCAGGTAATGCACGCTATCGCGGGTAAAGCGTCCTCCCTCAAAAAACGCTGGTACCAGGAAATGGGCATCGAACGGCCCCACCTCTGCCGCGATCGCATCGGTTTCAATTGGATAGTGTCCCCGCAGAGTGGAATCAGAACGGCTGACTACTAAAAATTCTGTAATCTGCTCCGCTGCGAGAGCTAGCTTGAGGTTGTGGCAAACTTCACGGGTAATGGCATCGGCGGCATCCGGCGCGATCGCTCTGGTATTAGTGAGAACGAACATCAGCGGCGACGCATCGGCTAAACCAATTCTGAGCGCGTCCACGTCCCAACGGGTTAACAACAGGCAGCTATGCACGGTTTGCGATCCGGTGGGGTCGTCATCTAACACGATAATCTTGGGACGTGTATTCATCTAGGTATCAAAGGTGTGGATTTAAATTATTGTTTCACATGTTGGGAATTGGGGATTGGAAGTATCGACCAATGGGGGAATGCGGAGTTCGGTAAAATTGTTTACGATTTTTTATTACAAAAACTTTACAATTTAACAATCGCATTTAGTTGAATTGCGATCCTTAACTAAGCCACTATGTCCGTTAAAATGCCTGCTCACATGCCTGCCATCAGTCGCCAGTCTGTTTTTGTCATCTTGCCTTTTTTCCTGTGGGGTACGGCAATGGTGGTGATGAAGTCGGTTTTGCCGCACACCAGTCCTTTCTTTTTGGCGGCGGTGCGCTTGATTCCGGCTGGCATCTTATTGCTAATTGCTGCTAGTTGGCTGGGGCGACAGCAGGTGCAAGGGTGGCGGGCGTGGCTGTGGGTTGCTTTATTTGCGCTGGTGGACGGGACGTTATTTCAAGGTTTTTTGGCATTAGGCTTAGTAAGGACTGGTGCGGGATTGGGTTCGCTCCTGATTGACTCGCAACCTTTGGCGGTAGCGGTTCTGGCGGCATTATTTTACCAGGAGCGCATTGGCCCGATCGCAATAGGAGGATTGCTGCTTGGCATCTTGGGTATAAGCACGATCGGTCTGCCTGCTAATTTAATGAATGCTTTGCTAGCGGGGGATTTAGCTGCGGTCTGGCATGGCGGTATCTTCACGCTGGGGGAATGGTTTATGTTGGGGGCTTCTCTCTCGATGGCGGTGGGAACGATTTTGATTCGCCCTGTGGTGCGGAATGTCGATCCTGTCGTGGCAACGGGTTGGCATATGATTTTGGGCGGGTTGCCACTGCTGGCGGTTTCGGCTCTGACGGAAACGCACCAATGGCAGGATCTCAGTACTTGGGGCTGGTTGGGCATGTCGTATATGACGGTCATGGGTAGCGCGATCGCCTACGGTCTATTTTTCTACTTTGCCGCTTCGGGCAGTCTCACAACATTGAGCGCCTTAACATTTTCTACACCCGTGTTTGCATTACTATTTGGGAGTATATTTTTAGGGGAAAGCCTGACCAAAGTGCAGTGGATAGGGGTAATTCTGACTTTGACCAGTATCTATCTGGTGAGCGTCCGCCAGAGCGATCGACCTGAGGTAGAAGATTCGTCCTCAAGCAAAGCGATCGCTGGTAGCGAAACATCCTTCCCAGACCTATCTCAGCTAGAAACATTGTCAACATTGGCACAGGAAGTTACAATCCGCGAGTGAATGGAGTGAGCGAACGAAATATGCCAACTGCTTATTTTGCTATTACCAACCACGGCTTCGGCCATACCACTCGTCTATCCTCTGTCATTGCAGAATTGCAAGCTCGCTGTTCCGACCTTAATGTCATCATCGCTACTACCGCGCCGCGCTGGCTGCTAGAGTCATATATTTCCAGCGACTTTATTTATCATCAGCGTTCGTTTGACGTGGGCGTAATCCAATCGGATAGTCTGAATATGGATAAAACCGCCACGCTCGATAAGCTGAACTACATCCGTACTAACCAGTCCGAGCTGATCGAGCAAGAAGTGGAGTTTCTCCATGCTCATAATGTGGATCTAATTGTGGCTGATATTCCGCCGTTAGTTGCCGCGATCGCTGCTGCTGCCGATATACCCTGTTGGATGACTGGGAACTTTGGTTGGGATTTCATCTATCAGGATTGGGTAGAGCAGGGTGAGACGGAATTTACAGAGGTTACGAAATGGATATTGCAGTTACACGGTCAATGCGATCGCCTGTTTCGTCTGCCGTTCCACGAACCGATGTCTGGCTTTAGTAACGTGCAGGATATTGGTTTTACAGGGGGCAATCCCAGATTTAGCCGCGAGGAACTCTGCGATCGCTTTGAGATGTGCAGCATCCAACCCAAAGCCCTGCTCACATTTGGCGGTCTGAGTTTGAATGCCATTCCTTACCACAATCTCTCCAAATTCCCCGACTGGCAATTTATTACGTTCGATCGCGATGCTCCCGACTTACCGAATCTCAAGCAGATTTGCGGGCATACGTTGCGCCCTGTAGATTTGATGCCCATCTGCGATCGCGTCATTTCCAAACCAGGATACAGCACTCTTTCCGAAGCCTGTCGCGTCGGCGTACCCGTTGTGTGCCTCACTCGCGACGGTTTCTCCGAGGCAGAAATCCTGATTGACGGATTGCAGGACTACAACCACCATCTGATTATCTCACCAGAAGATTTTTATGATGGCGATTGGCAATTTCTCAATACCGACATGCAGCCACCGCGCCAACCAGATTGCATTCCAGATCATCACGGTGAAGTAGCGATCGCCACAAGTATTTTGGAATATCTAGGAGCAGGAGGATAAACACCCTATACCACTAACAATTCGCTACAATACGAGGCAGTGGAGTAAAAACATGGCCTAGATGAGTCGCATTTGTATTCTTGGTGGTGGATTTGGCGGTTTGTATACCGCCCTCAGCCTTACGCGTCTGCCCTGGGCAGAAACGCCAGAAATTATTTTGATCGACAAGAGCGATCGCTTTTTGTTTACACCGCTATTGTACGAGCTGGTAACGGGCGAGTTGCAAGCATGGGAGATCGCGCCAACTTTTGCCGATCTGCTAGCTGATACTGGCATTCATTTCGTGCAAGGTCACGTCAACGACATCAATATTGCCGATCGCGAAGTGAGCGTTGCCATTGCCTCTCAAATTGCTACTATGAGCTACGATCGCCTGCTGCTTGCGATCGGCGGCGAAACGCCCATCGACCTCGTACCCGGTGCGTCAGAATATGCCATCCCATTTCGTACCCTTGCCGATGCCCAGCGTCTGGAACAGCGTCTGAGCTTTTTGGAAAAGTCCGATCGCGAGAAAATTCGCGTTTGTATTGCTGGTGCGGGTGCAAGCGGGATCGAACTAGCCTGCAAGATTGCCGATCGCCTGAAAGAGAGGGGCAGAGTCCGCATTGTCGATCGCAATCCTACAATCTTGCCCGACTCGACTGCGACTAACAGGGCGATCGCCGAACGCGCGCTTCTAACCAGAGGAGTATGGCTGGATTTATCAACGAGCGTTTCCGAAGTGACCGAGCAGGAAGTAACACTGGACTACAGTAGCGGCAGCGACACCTTACCTGTTGATATTGTGATGTGGACGGTTGGCAACAGTTTTTCCAGACTAATTCAGAAACTGCACTTACCCCACGCGCAACGGGGGCAAATCCTGACGGAACCTACATTACAGGTACAAAGCCATCCAGATATCTTTGCCATAGGCGATCTGGCAAGCTGTCCTGACGAAAATGCCAACCCGTTACCCGCCACGGCGCAAGTAGCGTTCCAGCAGGCTCAATACTGTGCCTTTAATATCTGGGCTAGCCTGCACGATCGCGACCTACTGCCCTTCCGTTATCTCGCCTTGGGGGAGTTCATTTGTCTGGGCACAGATAGCGCTGCTATGTCAGCATTTGGACGCTTTTCCGTTGATGGCATTCCTGCTTATGTCCTTCGCCGCTTTATCTATCTTCTGCGCATGCCAACATTACAGCATCAACTTAAGGTAGGCTTTAACTGGATTGGTAAGCCGATTTTAGAAGCGATTTCGTCCCGAATGCCTCCGACCGCCAACCAAAGAAGATAACTCTTAGCAACATGCTCGATTCTGCTAGAGCTAAATTCAAGCCGATTGGGTTTCACCACGTGCATTTTTATCTGGAAGATGTCGGGTATTGGTGCCAATGGTTTGAGACCTGTTTGGATTTCAGGGCGATCGCCACTGAGATCGATTCTCTAGTCAAAGATGCCCAGACAAGCATCTTACAGCACGGTTCCATCCAAATTCGCCTGTCTGCCCCCCTGCGCGCCAGCAGCCCGGTTGCGCAGTTCCTCTCAGTACATCCACCTGGCATTGCCGAAGTTGGGTTTACGGTCAATACCGATCTGCTTGAAGATATTGTTATCCCAGCTTGGGGAGATTTAACCCATCGTTTAATTGGTAAATCTCACAACCAGTTACCCACAAAATCTATAACTTCTAGTTTGTTCAGCCACATCGATCATATCGTGCTCAATGTCCCTGTGGGAGAAATGCATGCGGCTATGCAGTGGTATACCGAACGAATGGGCTTGCGGGCAAGCGATCGCTTCTCCATTCGCACCGAGCGATCGGCGCTGAAAAGTATCGTGATGGAAAACGAAGATAGATCGATTCAAATGCCCATCAACGAGCCATCCACATCCAACTCGCAAATCCAGGAATTCCTGGACTACAACTGCGGTGCTGGCATTCAACACCTGGCTTTACATACTTACGATATTGCGATCGCTGTCGATCGCTTAGAGCAAAGCGGCGTGAGATTCCTGAAGACCGAACCCAAAATTCTCATCGATACTCAGCCAACCCATCCAAATAAAGCTCTATTACAGATATTTACCCAGCCAATCTTCGATCGGCCTACATTCTTCTTTGAAATCATCCAGCGCCGCAATGATGCCCAGGGATTTGGTGAAGGAAATTTTCAGGCTTTATTTGAAGCGATCGAGCGCGAACAAATATCTCGGTCTACCTCACTAGCGTAAGGCGATCGCTCCCCCATCTCAAAATCTATCCCATACCCGCAGATCGCAGCGGCTAATGCACCGCACGACCAGCTTTGAGGGATTCTAAGCGATCGGTTTGGAGCATCTATCTTAGGCTTTCGCAACTTGCATTTCAGGTGCCGTACACAGAGGAAATCCCATATTCTCCCTTTGGGTGAGATAAAGCTTGGCAACTTGTCTGGCTAAATTACGAATGCGTCCGATATATCGCACCCGTTCAGTAACGGAAATGGCACCCCTCGCATCCAGCAAATTAAAGGTATGCGAGCATTTCAAAACATAATCAAACGCAGGTAAAACTAAATCTACTTCAATTAGTCGCGCTGACTCTTCTTCATACTGATTGAATAAGCGGAATAATAATTCCGTTTCCTGGATCTTTGTGCCAAAGTTGTAATGGCTATGTTCGACTTCGCTCTGGTGATGTACCTGTCCGTAACTGACCTGCCCCAGTTCGGGATGCGATTGCCAGGTAATATCGAAAACAGAATTCACGCCCTGCAGGTACATGACCAGTCGCTCTAAGCCATAGGTAATCTCTACGGAGACAGGGCGACAATCCAAACCACCTGCCTGCTGGAAATAGGTAAACTGCGTTACTTCCATGCCATCGAGCCATACTTCCCAACCTACACCCCAAGCTCCAAGAGTAGGCGATTCCCAATCATCTTCTACAAAACGCACGTCGTGATCGGCGGGGTCGATTCCCAAATATTTCAGACTATCGAGATACTGTTCCAGAATGTCATCGGGTGATGGTTTAATCAATACCTGAAACTGGTAGTAGTGTTGCAAGCGGTTAGGATTTTCCCCATATCGCCCATCCGTCGGTCGGCGACAGGGTTCGACATAGGCAACTCGCCAGGGTTCGGGACCGATTGCTCGCAAAAAAGTATGCGGGCTCATAGTACCTGCCCCTTTTTCAGTATCGTAGGGCTGGGCAATTAGACAACCGCGATCGCTCCAATATTTTTGTAGAGATAAGATAACTGATTGAAAATCCATGAATTTCTAGCGAGGATTTTGCTCCTGCTCTAGTTAAAAATTATTTCGCCCTCAATTTTACAGGGGTTAGTGTCGATCTGGTCGATCGTATGCGTTAAGGAATTAAGAGAAAATTTCACCCCTCGCAGGGATTTTGTTTCTACAGTCGCGCTTGAGATCGCCGGGCATTTAATTTTCGATCCTAAACCAGGCCCGATCGCAGTGCGACAACGGCTGCCTGCACGCGATCGTCAACTGCTAACTTGTTCATAATGCCGCGTACGTGAGTTTTCACGGTATTGGGGCTGAGGTAAAGTACCGCTGCAATTTCAGGATTGCTTTTACCATCGACCATGAGTTTTAGTACCTCTAGCTCGCGCTGCGACAGTTGCCCCAGGTTAGCAGATGGCGTAGGGGGTTTTAAATGCTCGACTACCTTTTTGGCAATTTGCGGATCCAGGTAAGTAGCACCTTCTTGGGCAGCAGCGATCGCGGTAATCAGGCGATCTAAGCTGGCTCCCTTAATGCAGTAAGAGTCTGCCCCACTAGCCAGAGCTGCCACAATTTCTGTTTCCGCTGTATGCGAAGTTAGCATGACCACATGTATATTCGGTAGCGCTGCTTTAATGCGTTGCGTGGCAGCAATGCCATCGAGACGCGGCAAGCCAATATCCATGATCACAATATCAGGCTTGAGTTTTAAAGCTGCTTCAACCCCAAGATAGCCGTCCTCTGCCATCCCCACCAGGGTAATCTGAGGGTATTCCTGCAATGACTGCTCTAGTCCCAATTGCATTAGAGGGTCGTCTTCTACAATTAACACCCTTACTGGTGATGTATTCATAGACAAATTCATAAATTGGCTGAGAAGGTTCACCTACAACATCTAGAATATGCCAGGATCGAGACAATTGTGAAAGATCAAGTCGTAGATGAGGCGTTGTGTTAGACCTTACGAAATAGTGTTAGGGCGGGGTGTAAGGGTTAGACGTGCGCGGTGACTCAATCCCCATCTACCCAGAGCAAACCAGATTGCTTGCTGCCATAGCTATAAAAATATAGCCATAGACAGATCTGTTAGGACATGGGGGTGTGGGGGCTGCGCCCCCACGCAGGGGAGGCAGGGCGGTCTTGGGGGTTTCCCCCTAGAGCCACTGCCGTGTTCCACCCCTGCACCCCGTCCTAAACCTGTTGGCTATAGCTATATAAATAAGAATATAAACAAAATGTAAAAATTGCTTAACAAAATAATTGTCGTTCGCACTATACTTTTTATGGCTTTGGTATAAGATACTCTGAACTTTTTACATAAAGAGGCGATTCAGAGTAACTAAATTACTAACTGTGTGTATTATTCCTGAACTACGCCCAAAATTTATGTAGCTCCAGACCGAACCAGATCGATAAAACAATAGGAATATACTGACTAAAGCTCATAAGGCAATTTGTTCCTAGAGGTTAAGTAGCACCATTATTGAGTTAAATGCTGTTGTGAGGAGCATATAAGTAGCCTGTGTCAACCAACCCCATTACCAATCTCGTCAAGAGTTCACAACGAGGCAAGTTCATCAAACGCTTGCCAAAGATCTCAACCAGGTTGAAGGTTTTACTTGTCAGTCTTGCTTTACTTTCAGGTAGTATGGGAGCTGCTTTAGCATTTCTCATGACAAGCAAGCCGTTTCAGCAAACCCAGACCTCAGGAATTACCAACTCTAATAGCATGACAGCCACTACGGCTGGACTGCCGGAGTTAACTCGCTCTGTTAACATCCTGATCCTGGGCACGATCGTCCTTACTTCAGATTTGCCGGATGCCGAACAACAGCCTAAGGGTAGATATTTAGCCCAAGTCAATTCCACACTCAATGGACAAAGCGATGCGATTTTACTAGTACGCTTTGACCCATTTACTAAAAAGCTTACAGCACTTTCTATACCGCGAGATAGTCGTGTAAATATTCCAGAACTTGGCTACCGCAAAATTAATGCGGCAAATTATGTGGGTGGGGCTTCTCTGTCAGCCCAAATCGTCAGCCAAACTCTAGGTAACGTTGAGATCGATCGCTACTTTCGCGTAAATGTCGATGGGTTTGGGAAGTTAATCGACGCTCTAGGTGGTGTAGACATCTACGTACCCAAGCGCATGAAGTACCAGGACGATAGCCAGCACCTCTATATAAATCTCAATCCCGGTCAGCAGCACCTGGACGGCAACAAGGCAATTCAGTACATGCGCTTCCGCCATGACGATCTTGGTGATATCGGACGAGTTCAACGCCAGCAAACACTTATTCGCGCTCTGATCGAACAAAAGTTAAACTTGGCAACCATCTCGCGTTTGCCGGATATCCTGGCTGTTTTGAAGGAGAACATCGATACTAACCTCTCCGTTGAGGAAATGCTAGCTCTTGCAGCTTTTGCCGCTAAAACAGATCGTAAAAACGCGCAGATGCTGATGGCTCCCGGTCGTTTTAGCGCTCCCAATGAATATCCCATAAGTTATTGGATTTTGAATGAAAGGCATCTAATGCGATTAATGGCTAACTATTTTCAGGTTAACGTTCCTTCTGAAGCTTTAGATGAGGTCAACCGCTCGCCTAGCAGTCTTAGGGTAGCTGTTCAGGATAGTATTTCTAATCCTGAAGGGGTGAAAGTAGCTAAGGATATCCTGGTCAAAGCAGGTTATGGGGACGTGTTTCCTGCAGATGAACCTTGGGCGAACCCCTTAGAAAAGACTAAGATTATTGCCCAGCAGGGAGATCTAGAAAGCGCTGAGGAGGTACGCAATACCTTGGGTATTGGTGAAATCGTGTTGGAGTCTACTGGATCGTTGGAATCCGATGTGACAGTAAGGCTTGGTAGGGATTGGCTAGATCTCAAATCTATTCAAGTATACAAGCCCAAACCATTACTAGATAGAAGCTAAGATGCGATCGCAAAGATAATAACGGATCTATTTCAAGCGCTTGTTAGACTTGAGCACTGACTTGTCCTAGTTGTACCTTACATCACATAGGCTCAACCGTTAGCTTAAAGCCCAGTGCCTTAACCACTTTGGCTACCGTTGAAAAGTGGGATTTCCTTCAGGAGATATAGCGTTTTTCAATTGAGAACAGGTTTTATTGACGGGGTGAAGGGGTTCCACACGGCAGTGGCTCTAGCGGGGAACCCCCAAGACCGCCCTGCCTCCCCTTCTTGGGGGCAACGCCCCCAAACCCCCTACTCTTTCCGATCTGCAAACCCCTATAAGGCTTTATACAGTCCTTCCCTACTTATGCTTGTAACTCGGGATAACTGACTCAATTGAGTAAACCCTATGTTGCATAATTAATTGTGCGCTGTACTAGCTATTCGGGTACGAGCAATCCCATAGGAGTGATAGGGGCTGTAAACACAAAGTAAATTACGCCCGCGCCTAAGAAGGCGATCGCCAAACTAAAGAGAATCACCCACCGATCCGGCGGTTCGTAGACATCTTCATCGATGTCGTAGCGAACCGCAAAGTAGTGCTGCGTAGTCAGCAGTACGGTCAACAAGCCCGCGATCGCAAAGGCTAACCCCAACTTCCAACCGTTACCTGGTTCGGGAGATAGAGGAGGTTTAAGAGCGCGCAGTCGAATGATGACAACACCGAACCCCATCAGGGCGATCGCAGTTCGCATCCATGCCAAATAAGTGCGTTCGTTGGCAAGGTGATCTCGCACCCGCGATGGATTGGATCGTTTGGCTTTCTCAACCTTCTCCGGTTCGTATTCTCTTGGTTTGAACAGATACATCATTAGCAGCGATCGCGAACTACTTAGCTAAGGTGATAATGCGTTAGGCGGAGGCCATGACGCATCCTACAGGTATTGGCAAATTCTATCCTCAGTCATCCACTTCAGCATTGGGGATGCGCGTATCGATGAATGATTGAGATACTTCAGGAATATACCAGTTAACTTCACCGGATTTCAAGATCTTAGGGTTAGGAATATTCAGTTCAATTGTTCCATCAGGATCGCTCTTTGCCACTAAGCTCGTACCGTCGAGAATCTCGATCGCTGCGGCACCGCTGGTTGTTTGACCCTTTAACTTGACATCGCTGGGTAGATAAATGCCATTGCAATCCCACTCTTCCTCCGTTACTTGTTCGTTGCCTAAGAAGTAAATGGCAGTATCGTAGGGATCGGTCGTTCTTTTAGGTTTTGGCCCGTAAACAGCGATGGTTTTGCCCGTTTCGTTACGGCACTGTCCCCAGTTAATCCCAGAGGCTTGGGCGTATTTGAGAAACTCCTGTTCATCGCGAGCTTGAGTTGCAACTGGAACGCTTTTTTCTGTTTTTACCTGCGCCCCCTGCGTCGCACTTATTGTTGGATTGACAGGACTACCGAGCGGTTTGTTGAGTTCAGAGTTGACAGGGGTTCGATTGAAATTGGTCTTTTGCGCTAAGGATGGCTGGGCAAAAATTAAGTTAGCCACAACTAAAAGAGCGATTAAAAATAACTTCAAGTGCGATTTCAAAAATTGCATTGTTTTTCTCCTTGTAAGTTGATATAGATTTTTGTGTCAAAATTAATACCAGATCGATGCCTTACCGCCATCGCATTCTAAGCAGTAAATAAGCTCTTTTGCAGTAACTGCAAGCTGCCGCTTTCAGCCAGAATGTAGATTCCCAAACCGATCAGAACGAATGGCATGACCTTCTTCCCGTAACGGGCGATCGGGCGGGCGATCGCCGATCGGCGAGTCAACCAATAAGCGATAAAACACCACACTCCAATCAACAGATAGAAAACGCTCAGCGTTACTCCCAAGCTGGGCAGATCGCAGTTCGCGAACAATGGGATGTAAATACCGATGTTGTCTCCTCCGTTGGCAAAGGTCACGGCGGCAACATTGAAAGTGTGGGGAGTCAGAAGATGGGCGATTGATGTAACCATAGGGGAATTGCGAAATTTGGTGCGAGCAAATTCTACTGATACTGTTTTGACCTCTCCGTTATCTGCGTTTCGATTCATCAGATTTGCGATCCCGATAATTAGGGGAACGATTCCCAGAAAACCAATCCATGCTCTCGGCAAAATCAAACCGCCAAAGAATCCAGGTAGACTCAAAAGGATAATTGCGGTAAAACCTAGATACTGTCCGATCGCGATATGTTTGGGATGGAAAGAAGCATTTACCTGGGCAAAGAAGAGCGTCAGAATGACAAGATCATCGATGTTAGTAGCGACAAAGGAGACAATCCCTGCAACTATTACACTTGTTAGCCAACCCATGACAATGCTGCCATCTCCTACTTCAATTATTTTCTACTTCCGTTGGCTGACTGCGATCTTTGACCAATCCCATTAAGCAAAAACAACTGCCAGCCAGTGCTAGGGGAGTTAGCGCATTGCTATCTAAAACGATCGCTACACCTAAACCAATTAGAACGTATGGTACGAAGTAATTACCATACCGCGTCAAAAGAGGAGCGATCGCTGGTTGCAGTGTCAACTTATATGTAGCATAGCACCAAACTCCTACTAAAGAGAGAAAAATGGCGACGATTACCAGTAAGCTTTTCCACTCGCTATTGGCGAATAAAGGTACGTAAATACCAATGTTGTCGCTACCATTGGCAACTGTAATCGCTGCTACACTGTAGACTTGGGGAGAAAGTAGACTCTGTAAAGGAGAGAACTCCGATGGTTTGGGATCTACTTTAGATTCTCCCGAGGCATCGTTCTCAGGATTCAGCAGTCGGCTCAAACCCATTGCGATTGGCACTAGACCCAGCAATCCAATCAGGTGGTGGGGCAAGATCGACCTACCAAAGAACCCTGGGAGGCTGGCTATGAGTAGGGCCATAAATCCGAGATATTGTCCGAATACGATGTGCCGACGACGGAACGTAGCGTTCGCTTGCGAAAATAACAGCGTCAAGATAATCAGATCGTCGAGATTTGTAGCCACGAAAGCCGTTACACCTGTTGGAATTGCGGTCGCTAACCAGTTCATTTAAGTTTGTCCTTCTTGCGGGTTCATTTGATATCGCTAAATTGGATGTGAATTTCCTCAATGGATTGCTGCATTTTTCCCATTAAGATTGGAGAGCGTACTCTTTGGAAGACGTACCATCCAAAACCTACTGTAAGATACAGCAGGAACAGATAAGGAAACATGTTGTTGGGAAATGCTGGAGTAGGGAACAATTCGCTGCCGGGAATGCCCAACGTACCCACGACTGGCAGTAGCATAAAGCCGATCGCCAATATCGCAAAAACTACATCTCTCAACCGCAGTTTGCCCAGGCGATAGAGGTAAACTGGTGCTGCAATCGAAATCAGGATATACGCCAACAGAAATCCGTAGGTGCAAATCGTCCCAAAGTAGCCCTGACTGTCAAAGGTTTTCACTCCAAATAGATTCACTAAAGCAGGCACCAAAAAGGTGAGCAGGGATGACACGGCGATCGCCATATGGGGCGTAAGGTTGAACTCGTGGGCTTTGCCCAGCGAATTGTGCAGTAATCCATGCCGCGCCATCAAGAATAGTAATCTAGCCGTCGGATTGATACAAGCGAGAACGCAAGAGAAGAAGCTAAGCAATGCACCCAGGCTAATTAGAACTCCTAAAAAATCTACTCCTGCTTGGTGAGCGAGGAAATCTAGAGGAGCTTCGCTTTTGCCAAGATCGATCCCAGCACTGTTAAACCCCAGGATCTCGATGTAAGCCATTACGATAAAGAATAAACCAGCCAGGATTACGCTTTGCGTCACGGATTTGGGAATGGAGCGCAAGGGGGTTTTCGCCTCATCCCCCAAGGAGGTTGAACTCTCAAACCCAGAGAAACCAAATACGACCAGCACGATGCCCATCGTAATGCCGCCAGGGGTTGCTCCTTGTAGAGTTAATTGCGATCGATCGATCGCAAAACCTTGATGCGCCCAGACGATCGAGCCTAAAAGCAGAATCGAAGCGATCGAGACTCCCTCCAGTACCAACATCATTTTTGCCGATAGTTTGATGTCTCTGTAGGCCATATACCAGGCAGAAGCAGCGCCAGCGCCGAATAGCAGCAGACTCTCTACATGAATGCCG
The DNA here is from genome assembly GCF_000332175.1 of Pseudanabaena sp. PCC 6802. Lineage (NCBI taxonomy): Bacteria > Bacillati > Cyanobacteriota > Cyanophyceae > Pseudanabaenales > Pseudanabaenaceae > Portococcus > Portococcus stanieri. The sequence continues at coordinate 1,708,295 of NZ_KB235914.1, forward strand.
AGGTTGCCCAGCATCTTCTGACTAAAAATAGCAAATCCGCACAGGGTGGACATGCCGGTAAATAAATAAGCCAGGACCAATCCCAAACCGCACAAAACTCCCGCACTAGGTCCGAGACCCTTGACAATATAGGAATATAGCGATCCTGGAGAAGCAGAGCGGCGAGCAAACTGATTGATGTTGATACTGACAAACACCAGACCGATCGCGCCTAGCAAAAGGCTCAACCAGGTACCGCTGCCAGAGGAGGCAAAGATAAGACCCATGACTGCTGCTGGTACAGTGGTAGGAGCGATTACGGCAATTGATTGAGCCAAAACCTCCCCATAGGAAAGACATTCGTGTTTTAAGCCATGCAAACTCCTGTTTAATCTCGCATTTTTGGTTATCGTCATTCAAAATCTCCTTATTAGATCGAGCGCTCGATACATTGCTCGATACATTGCTCGACTTGAATTAGCAGGTTTCTACTTCATGCAGATATCTGCGCTGAAACGTACTAGCTTCAATGTAGGTAAACCCTCTAATAGAAGCAAACATTCTTTATTGTCGAATCGATAAATAGAAGTTATCGAACTTGGAGACTGATGTACCGATTGACAAACTATGTAATGAAAATACCTTTTATAGCCGTAGACAGATCTGTTAGGAGGGGGTGTGGGGGCTGTGCCCCCACGCAGGGGTTCTCCCCCTGCACCCCGTCCTAAGCCTAGTGGCTACAGCTATATCAGATATCCTTTTGTTACAAAGTTGTTACAACAGTTAAATAGTTCTTTACAACATACTTGCGATTTATGCGTTTGTATGAAATATTACTTTAATTACACGATAAATACGTAGGATTATCGTAGATTATTTTTACTATTACTATACCCCGTCATGCAAATTGCTCATAACATTACAGAACTAATCGGCCATACCCCATTAGTGCAGCTAAACACCATCCCCCGCCTGGAACACTGCGGGGCCAGAGTCGTAGTCAAGCTAGAGTCTATGAATCCTTCGTCTTCAGTTAAAGATCGCATAGGCGTTGCCATGATTAACGCGGCAGAGGAGAATGGGGCGATCTTGCCCGGTAGATCTGTAATTGTGGAGCCGACTTCAGGCAATACAGGTATTGCCCTGGCTATGGTAGCAGCAGCCAAGGGATACCGTCTGATTCTAACCATGCCAGAAACCATGAGTATAGAAAGACGAGCGCTGCTCAAAGCCTATGGTGCGGAATTGGAGCTAACACCCGGCCATGAGGGCATGAGAGGTGCTATTCGTCGTGCTGCTGAGCTAGCGGAAACGATTCCTCATGCTTTCATGCCACAACAATTTCGTAACCCGGCCAATCCTGAGATTCACAGAAAGACTACGGCAGAAGAAATCTGGAGCGATACCGATGGGGAAGTTGATATTTTAGTGGCTGGAGTAGGTACGGGTGGCACGATTACAGGCGTAGCTGAAGTAATCAAACAACGCAAGCCTGGTTTTCAAGCGATCGCGGTAGAACCTGCCAACAGTCCCGTGCTATCGGGTGGAGATCCGGGTGCGCATAAGATTCAGGGAATTGGTGCTGGATTCATTCCCGAAGTCTTGCGAACCGATTTGATCGATGAAGTGATTGCAATTGCCGATGAGGAGGCGATCGCCTACAGTCGCCGCCTTGCCAGAGATGAAGGGATATTATCAGGAATCTCATCGGGGGCGGCGCTAGCTGCCGCCATTCGTGTCGGTCAGCGCCCAGAAAATGAGGGCAAGTTGATTGTATTAGTGCAGCCGAGTTTTGGCGAGCGCTATCTAAGTACGGCTTTGTTTGAAGATCCGAGAATTGTGGAAGCTTCAGCAATTAAGTAGCGGGAGAGAGCGCGTGTGGATTTGATATAAGATGGCAAGGATGACCCTCGAACAGCTACGAATTTTTTTAGCTGTAGTAGAGCATTTGCACTTTACCCGCGCGGCAGAATTCCTTTACATTACCCAGCCTGCTGTTAGCGCTGCAATTCAAAGTCTAGAAGCAGAATATGGACTCAAGCTGTTTCATCGCATCGGTCGCCATATTGAGATTACTGAAGCAGGCACACTCCTGCAGTCAGAGGCTCAAAAAATTCTCGATCTGGTCGCCCTGACCGAACAGGGGCTGCGAGAATTAAACGACATGCAGCGGGGAGAATTGAAGTTAGGCTCTAGTCTCACGATTGGCAATTATTGGTTACCCGATAAACTCAGCCAGTTTCAACGTCAGCATCCCAATATTTCAATTAAATGTACCCTCGCCAATACAGAAGAAATTTGCGTGGGAGCAGCAACTGGTTTGTTCGATCTGGGGTTGGTAGAAGGAGAAGTAAAACCGTCTTTGCGCGGGAACTTGGAACAAGAAGCTGTGGGTAGCGATCGCATCTTGATCGTAGTCGGACGAGAGCATCCCTGGTTTGCCAGAACTGAAGTTAGCCTGTCAGAACTGAAGGATATCCCTTGGGTAATGCGTGAGTCGGGATCGGGTACGCAACAAAGATTTGAGGAAGCTCTGTACAATTGGGGCATCGATCCTCATCAGTTAAACGTAATTATAGTGCTCAACAGCGGCGAAATGGTGAAGGCCGTGCTGGAGGGCGGTATGGGGGCAGCAGGGATTTCCGAGTTGATGGTAAAAAAAGAACTCCAGCTTGGTTCTCTACGGGCTGTTCCCATTATCGATAATAGAAACGATTCTAAAGTAAATGCGGAAATTATCCGCCCCTTTCTGAAATTAAAGCACCGTCAGCGATTTCAGACGCGAGTGTCTAGGGTCTTTGAACAGATGTTGGTTTCTTGAAATATAGCGCTTTTCAATTGAGAAAGGTTTGAGTTTATGGGGTGCACGGGTGGAACCCCTGCACCCCGTCCTAAGCCTAGTGGCTATAGCTATAGCGTTTTTCAGATCGGAAAGACTAGGGGGTTTGGGGGCAACGCCCCCAAGAAGGGGTTCCACCCCTTCACCCCAAAAATAAAACCCGTTCTCAAGTGAAAACCGCTATATATCGATAAATATGGGAATAAATGCAATCGCCTGTAGACATTTGCGCTCCATTTGTATTAGACTGATAACACGAATCTACAGTAATTCTATCGGAATAGTGTATTTAGTATGAAGGTAATCCCTAAAAACAGCAATGAAAATAGGCTTTTAGAGCAACCGCTTAGCGTACAAGACCTTTCTGTCCAGTCATTCCAGGCTTTGTTAAGCAACTTGCTAAGCAGCATGAAGGCAGGCTTTACGCTCAAGCAAGTGAGGGGAGGCCTAATGCTTGTGATGGGATATTTACTATCGCCCCTGTGCTGGTGGAACGACCTATTTTTCAATCTACCCGTCGCCTATGGTTTTGGGGTTATCTGCAGTTGGATTTCAGCAGACTTACTGATTCCTGGATCGATCGCAGGATACTGGCTTTCCAATATTGCAGGTATCCTCTTAATGCAAGCAGGTGCGGGCGATATGTTGCAAAAACGAGCAAAGGAGCGCGATCGCAAAAAGGAAATCCTGAGCGGTCTATTCACCTCAACCGCCTTCACAGCGATCGTTCTGGTCTTAATCCATCTTAATATCCTCGACACTCCCAATCTATTTAACGGTGGATAATATCGTGGACTATGTACTATTGACTGCGCTTAGCTTTGCCGTCGGTATTGTCGTTGGCTTGACGGGGATTGGCGGAGCTTCGCTAATTACACCCATGTTGATTTTGATATTTCGCGTTCCACCCGCGATCGCCGTTAGTTCTGATGTGGTAGCAGCCACGTTGATGAAGCTAATTGGAGGCTACAAACACTGGCAGCAAAAAACTCTCGATTTGCAGGTGGTCAAGTGGCTGGCACTGGGCAGCGTTCCAGGAACGCTGCTGGGGGTAGGAATCCTGCATCTACTCAAGCACGTTGGAATTAGTCTTGATGAAGTGCTCCTGCGCCTGCTGGGAATAGCAATCCTGTGCGTGACTTTATTGGCACTGCTGCAATTATTAATTTTGGTGTTCGTGCCTAAATTGAAGCTGCCAGAACCGCCGAAATTCGATTTAACTACTCAACTGGGGCGAATCTCAACCGTAGCGGTAGGAGCAGCTTTAGGTTGCGTTGTGGGCTTGACGAGCGTATCTTCGGGTTCGATGTTCGCACTCGTGCTAATTACTTTTTTCCACCTCGACGCTCGCAAACTCGTGGGAACTGATATCGCTCAAGCTGCGATTCTATTATTTTTTACATCACTGGGACATCTCAGTCTCGGTACGGTAGACTGGAGCCTGGTTTTGCCTATTTGGTTGGGGACGGTACCGGGGGTATTAATAGGTACAAAGCTGTGCAAGCTTACTCCTCAACGAACTCTGCGCTTGATTATATATTCTATTTTGATGATGGTGAGTTGGAAGTTAGTCTACCAAGCATAGGTTAAGTACTTGCCTCCTCAGTATTAGCAGATAGCCACGCCTTGAGAATGCAAGCGCCCCGCTTCCAATCCCTGTCGCTCGAAGATGTACTGATATGTTATTTATGTTATTCCAACGCACTGATTCCTTCCCAAGATGGTGCAAACGGCGGTAAAGCTAACGGACAAGTTCGCCAGTGACTGCTAACTGGAACTCCAAGTCGATGACAATAACCGTCACTACGCCCTTGAAACTTGTAGAACTGACAGCAACGACATGCTGACAACTTTTCTTGAGGTTTTGCAGCTAATTGTGGTGTAGGGTTAAGTGTAGGTGGTATCATTTCGTCAAAGAACCTCCATTACTAAAGTCTATTGAGTTAAAAAATAAAGAACCCCCGCTCGGGTTCTTGTTGTTCCTCAGATCGCGGAGAGGGTCTAACTGCGAGGGTTCAATCTATCTGTGCTTAACAGAATTTATGAGGTGTAAAAGATTATCCTACAATTACAAGGAATTGGAAGTATAAGGCATGACAATTAGTACAATTCAGCAATTGTCTCGCGATGGATCTTGGGATTAGCGGGATTTTGGAACAATTTATCGAAGATTACTTTGCAAGTGGATCGTATCTATGCTATTGTCGATCGCAAAACTACTAAATTTCGATAGGAAAATCGTAGTATATTCACTCGAAGCCCAAGCGCGATCGAAATAGCAAATACGCGAAACCGTTAGGCATTCTAAATGAACGACACTCAATCCCCACCTGAATCAGCCCCGAACAAGCCAACGGTCTTGCTTTCCGGCGGCCTGGGTTCGTTAGCAATCAGTCTCCGCACGGTCATAGCTAGAGCGATCGAGATCCCGGTCGCTGATTGGAAAGCAATTTACGAGCGCGATCCATCTGCCCGTAATTGGTTAGAAGTTTTGTTTTGCTATCCAGGATGGCAAGCGCTGTGTTGCCATCGCGTCGCCCATTGGTTGCATAATCTCAACATTCCTTTTCTGCCTCGTTTTCTGTCACATTTAAGCAGGTTGGTGACGGGAATTGAGATTCACCCAGGAGCCAAAATTGGCAAAGGCGTGTTTATCGATCATGGTATGGGAGTTGTCATTGGGGAGACAGCAGCGATCGGCGACAACGTTATTATCTATCAGGGGGTAACCCTAGGAGGAACGGGAAAAGAGACGGGCAAGCGCCATCCAACTGTTGGCAGTAACGTTATGATAGGTGCGGGAGCCAAACTATTAGGTAATATTCAGATTGGCGATTGCGTTCGAGTTGGGGCCAGTTCGGTAGTTTTGCGCGATGTCCCCAGCCATTGTACGGTAGTGGGAGTACCAGGGAGGGTAACTCATAATTTGGCAGGAGCCGAAAAGTCTCTAGGGAATGGCAGCTTACCCGATCCAGAAGCATCAGTAATTCGTAATTTATTCGAGCGGATCAAGAATTTGGAGCAACAAGTTGATGATTTGCAGGCTCAATTATCCCATCCCTCATTATTGGGCATCGAGGAAAGGTCATTAAATAGCTTAATAGCAAGCGATCTGGCAATCGAAGAATTTCTCCACGGCGCTGGAATTTAAGAAGTTCAAAATTGAAGTTCAAAAATAAGAGACTGATAATGACTTTTCCTCAAGGTATTTCTTCCCAAACCCCAAATTTGTCTATCTTACAAAATATGCATAACGAACAGTTGGTAAAGATGCGCATCCAAGTTTGGATTCCTAGGGAATACCATCAAGAACCTGTTCTATCTCAACTGATGGTTGGATTTGGTCTTTTAGTCAATATTACAGGGGCAAAGCTTGGCCCTGAGACCAACGGTCATGGTTGGTTCGACCTGGAATTGCATGGCAAACCATCTCAGATTCAGAACGGCCTGTCATATTTACGAGAGTTAGACTTAAAAATCGCAGGCAAGCCTAACTCCGATGGCGATGGATGGCATTACTAGTGTTGCAAATCATAAATTTTGCAACATGGGGGAATGGGGGCAAAGCCCCCAGAAGGAGATTTCACTCCCTCCACCCCCTCCAAAACTTTTGTTTTGGCGTACTAGGATGCGATCGCTGAGGTTTTAGAACTCATTTCAGATTTCGTAATGCCAGAAAGGTTGTCGATCTGGCAGTACAATTAACTGATGAGCTTGACGGCTAATAATTCCCTGTCTCTCCAACTGATTTAGCGTGCGAGTTACTGTCACGCGGGTTGTCCCAATCAATTCGGCAATGTCCTGATGGGTTAAACGCAGATCGATTAGCTGTCCTGCTTCGATTTCGCGCCCAAATCGATTAGCCAGCCAGTTTAGTAGCTGCAATAGAGATGACTCAGTTACCTTGCATCGCAAAATCTTGAGAAATTGCTCGCTCCGCTTTATGTGCTGAATCATAATCTCGGTGACTCGATGCCATTCCGAACGAGGCAATATTCTTGCCTTTACATTAGTGAGGCACTCCATTTCATAGGGATTCATGCTTGAGAGCGCGCTGCCAACAATATCACCATCACTCCACAATCCCAGACCGATAACAGTACCATCTTCTTGCCACGTGAGCGTGCGCACCACACCCGACTCAATGTGCCAGAAAAAGTCAGAATCCTGGGGAAGTAGCGATCGCCGCTCAAACTTATAGTAGGTTGACTCCGATACTTCGACGGGTAAAAGTGATGCGATCGCCATAATAATTTTAAGTGTTGATATTTTGTGGGGTAGTGAGCTAGGTAGAACTTAGTAAAGAGATGTAGTTCATCAGTATGCGCCAATAAGCACCCTGCTTGTTTATTACTAACTTACCTTACGCGGAATATCCTGAATCCCTCACCCTAGACCTCTCCCAGAACGGGAGAGGGAACAAGAAAAAACTGAATTACTCCCCTTCTCCCTTTTGGGAGAAGGGGTTGGGGGATGAGGGAAGTTTTGCTCTGCGTCACATCAGTTACTAATAAATTCTTGCGAAGGTATTCTACCACAATCTACGCTATATCGATCGAGATAGTGTAGATTTGCAAATTAGTTGCAATCTAGCTGTAGACCACGCAAATCTTTAGCGGCGTTATTTCTTTGTTGAATCAACGTGCTTTTCACTGATAATCGGATGTTTCGTCTCGGATCGAACCAATAGTCTTTTCAGCCAATCCCGTCAATTCTGCTTGGCCGGTTTTTCGCCCACTTCAGCGCAGTCTTGCAAATACTCATACAGCAGTTCCTTGGGAATTTTGGGAAACGCCGGACTAACCTCGGCTCCTGTACCTCTGTTCCTGTATAGTTATTCTCCAAAATGCTAATTGAAGAATAACTATAATGTTATGGTATTATGTTCCTAGGAATTTAAACCTACCAGTGCTGTAAATTGATGGTAGGAGGAGGCGTATCGCGAAATGGCTTTTTTTGCAAACTAACGGTCTCGGCATTTTGTAAAAAATCAGGTGAGGATATATGGTTGAAGCCTATATTGTCTCAGCAGTACGCACGCCCCTCGGTCGGTTTGGTGGCGTGCTAGCAGATGTTTCCGCAGTGGATTTAGGTGCCCATGTTATGCAAGCTGCCTTAGCGCAGGCGGGGATTGGAGGATCGGCTTTAGATCTCTACATTATGGGCAACGTTCTCAGAGCCGGTCACGGTCAACTGTTGCCCCGCCAGGCGGCTTTTAAAGCCAGAATTCCTGAAGCGGTGAATGGCTACGCGATCGATATGGTCTGTTCTTCCGGGATGATCGGTTTGATTAACGCGCTCTTAGCAATTAGAGCTGAGGAAGCCGATATCGTTCTGGCAGGAGGCATGGAATCGATGTCTCAAACTGGTTTTTACCTCTCGCATCGAGCCAGATGGGGTTACAAATTCCTCTTGGGAGCGCCAGAACAATTAGCCGATCTCATTCTGTGCGATGGGCTAACAGATACGACCACGAACGAAGGAATGGGAGAGCAAACCGAACGAATCGCTGAAATCCGTGGGTTTACCCGCAAAGACTTAGATGAGATTGCCCTCTATTCCCATCAGCGAGCAGCGGCAGCTACGACACGAGGTAGCTTTAAAAATGAGATCGCTCCCATTGAGGTGGCAAACAAAAAAGAGCCGCAAATTGTCGATGCCGATGAGGGAATTCGCCCCGATACCACCGTAGAGAGTTTGGCAAAGCTTCGCCCTGCTTTTAAAAAAGATGGGGTACTCACTGCCGGAAATAGCTCTCAGATTTCAGACGGAGCAGCAGCCTTAATCGTAGCCAGTCAGTCGGCAGTAGAGAAATATGGACTCAAGCCGATCGCTAAAGTGCTGGGAGGAACATGGGAAGGCGGTGAAACCTGGCGGTTTACCGAATTACCAGTGCAAGCAGCCGAGAAATTGTTAGAGAAACTAAAGTTGAAGATCTCTGACATCGACCTGTTTGAGAATAATGAGGCTTTCGCCGTTAGTTCCTTGTTATTCCATCGCGTCCTTGGAGTTCCCCTCGACAAGCTAAACGTCCATGGCGGCTCGATCGCTCTGGGACATCCCATTGGCGCTTCTGGAACGCGCATCGTTGTTACCCTGCTCAATGCCTTAAAAGAACAGGATAAAACCCTGGGCATGGCTGCTCTCTGTCACGGAACGGGTGGCGGCACGGCGATCGCTGTCGAACGAGTTTAGTTAGTGGTTTGGTTCGTGGTTCGTGGAAATCAGCTTTAGGTTTTTCCAATCAACAATCAACAACCAACAATCAACAATCGACGGAGAAGAAAATTATGGTTTCTCTCGGATTAGAAGATAAAGTTATCGTAGTCACAGGTGGCAATCGCGGTATCGGTGCGGAGATCGTTAAGTTGCTAACGGAGTTGGGAGCGAAGGTTGCTTATACTGACATCAAGATCGATACCGCTCACAGCGGAGCCTTAGCCATTGCAGCGGATGTCACTGACTTAGCTTCCATGAAAGCTGCCGCTGCTCAAATTGCCGAGAAATTGGGGCCAGTTTACGGCGTAGTTGCTAACGCTGGAATTACCAGAGACAACTTTTTTACCAAGCTGACGGCTGAAGATTGGGATGCCGTAATCGACGTGAATTTAAAAGGAGTTAACCATACGATCGCTCCCTTTATTGAAGGGATGTACGAGCGGGGATCGGGTTCGATTGTCTGTATCAGCTCGATTTCTGGCGATCGCGGTAATGCCGGTCAAACCAACTACGCCGCTACCAAAGCTGCTGTCATCGGTTTAGTGAAATCCCTAGCTAGAGAAACTGCCCGCTATGGGGTACGAGTCAATGCGATCGCGCCAGGATTTATCAACACCGAAATGACTAAGGCCATTCCAGAAAAAGTCAAGGAAAAAATTGTGGCTGAAATTCCTTGCCGTCGCTTTGGCGAACCGGAAGATATTGCCTGGGCTGTCGCCTTTCTCCTTTCTCCTGTCGCCAGCAACTACATTTCTGGTGAAGTCCTGCGGGTTAATGGTGCCCACCACACCTAGACAGAGAAAGTAAGGGACTTGCATGAAAATAAGCTACCCACCATGCGTTACGGCGATCGCCTAACACATCCTACAGTGAGGAAATTATTTAACTGCACCTCCCTTAAAAAAGGGAAAGAGAGGAGATAATGGGAGAATTATCCCCCTAACTTCTAACTCCGAATCCCACTATAGCGGTTTTCAGATCGGAAAGAGTAGGGGGTTTGGGGGCGTTGCCCCCAGGTCGGGGAGGCAGGGCGGTCTTGGGGGTTCCCCGCTAGAGCCACTGCCGTGTTCCACCCCTTCACCCCATCAATAAAACCCGTTCTCAATTGAAAAGTGCTATACCCATATTTTTACGGAGAAAAGAGAAATGGAAAGAAAAGTCAGTTCCTGGAACGAAATAGCGGGTGACTTCGCCCAAAGTTGGGCTGACACTGGAACTCAGATGTGGAAAAACTGGTTCGATCTCGTAGGCTTAGCGCCAAATTCGCCACCAGTTGCCGATCGCCAGCTAGAATTTCCGTATTTTGCCCAGCGATTTACCGAGCATCAGGAACTATTTGCCCGCTGGCTCAAATTGTCGTTCGATGCCTGGATGGATATCTTTCCTCAAGTGTCAGCGGGTGAAGGCTGGCAACAAGTTTTGAAAAAGTATACAGAACAGATCCGCCATCAGTTTGACGATTTCTTTGGCAGCACCTTGGCAGCCAGTCAAGATACAGCCCAGTTGTGGCAGCTTTACATGCAAGAAACGCAAAAGTTTAATCAACTGTGGACAAATGCGATCGCCTCCTCGATAAAACCGATGAGCCAAACGGTAACGGGAACTAGCGCCCCCTGGATCGAACTGAACAATCTTTATTGGAACTTGTTATACGAGGAAACTTTTGGCAGTTTGATGCAGAGTCCGATTCTGGGGCCGACTCGCGAGTTGAATGGTAAATTACTCAGGGCATTTGATGCTTGGACAGTTCTTTACCGAACCAGCATGGACTATCAGGTGGTATTGGGTAACGTCCAGGTGCGATCGCTCGAAGCCCTAATGCAGGAGTTAGTCTCCTTAGCCGAAAAAGGTGAAAAAGTTGATGGTTGGCGAGAGTTTCAGCAGATCTGGAGTCGCGTGGCTGATGATGTATTTGCGGCTGAATTCTGCGACGATCGCAACCTCAAAGTGCGCGGCAAGTTCCTCAATGCCCTCAATACCTACAGGATCTATCAGCAAGAACTGATGGAATTGGGCATGAAAATGATGAATATGCCCGTCCGCAGCGAAGTTGATGAAATGCACAAAAGCATCTACGAGTTGCGTAAGGAGGTAAAAGCTCTGAAAAAGGCCCTGGCAAAATATGAAGATGAAGCGCAGGCATCAACAGCTAGGCAGGAGCGATCTGCAACCGCAGATAAAACTGATGCAGCGACCCCCCCCGCAGTTCAGCCACCAGAAACTAGCGAGACTGAGGAATTAGCAACTCCTGAAGCTCCGTCACCAGAAACAGGCGTGCCACATAAGCCCAGAAATAACCGCAAGCATCGAACTAGCTAATACCAACTGGAGGAAATAGTCATGCTGCCATTTTTTACTCAGATGCGACTGGAAGATTTGACTCACGAGTATACCGAGTTAGCAAAAAAGGTAGTTAAGGGGATCGAAAATTTAAGCAGCTTGCGAGAGGAAGATATTCAAATTGGTGTCAGCCCCAAAGAAGCTGTCTATCGGGAAGACAAACTAGTGCTATATCGCTTCCAGCCGATGGTAGAGCAGCCATTGCCGATCCCAGTTTTAATCGTCTACGCTCTGGTCAACCGTCCGTTTATGGTCGATCTCCAGGAGGATCGCTCTTTAGTCGCCAACTTGCTCAAACTGGGTGTGGATGTCTACTTAATCGACTGGGGTTATCCCAGTCGCGCCGATCGCTGGCTGACATTGGACGATTACATCAACGGTTATATCAATAACTGCGTTGATGTTGTCAGAGCCAGACACGGCATGGAAAAAATAAATCTCTTGGGAATTTGTCAAGGAGGAACTTTCAGTCTTTGCTACAGCGCGATCTACCCAGAAAAGGTCAAAAATGCGATCGTGATGGTGGCTCCAGTCGATTTCCATATTCCTAATGCTCTGTTGAATATGCGGGGAGGTTCCACATTAGGAGCAGAAGCCCTTGATGTCGATCTGATGGTAAATGCTTTAGGAAACGTTCCTGGCGATTTCCTCAACTTGGAATTTTTAACGCTCAAACCTCAGCAGTTAGGCTTGCAGAAATATCTTGACTTCCCAGAGATTATGGAGAGCGAAGAAAAGCTGCTGAACTTCATGCGCATGGAAAAGTGGATCTTTGATAGCCCCGATCAAGCAGGTGAAGCTTACCGTCAGTTTATCAAGGATTTCTATCAAGAAAACAAGCTGATTAAAGGAGAGTTAGAAATCGGCGATCGCCATGTCGATCTGCAAAATGTTCGGATGCCAATATTGAACGTTTACGCCGAAAAAGATCACCTGGTTCCTCCAGCATCTTCATTGGCGCTGGAGCAACATGTTGGCAGCCAGGACTATACAGCCTGCTCGTTCCCCGTAGGACATATTGGGATGTATGTCAGCGGTAAGGTGCAGCGAGATTTACCGCCAACAATTGTTAATTGGTTGCAGTCGAGAATTAACTGACTAACTCACCTTACGCGGAAGGTTCCGAAACCCTCACCCCTAACCCCTCTCCCTCAGGGAGAGGGGAATAAAACCAGAGCGGGGGCTACGCCCCTGCGACCCTTATGTATAAAAGGTACGTACAGGTTAAAGAAGATAAGGATTCCGCGTAACATCAGATGATAATATAGCGATTTTCACTTGAGAACAGGTTTTATTTTTTGGGTGAAGGGGTGGAACCCCTTCTTGGGGGCGTTGCCCCCAAACCCCCTTCTCGTTTTCATCTGAAAACCGCAATACCAATCTTGTTCTCTTCTCCTGCAACAGATAAATGCACCATTTGCCCCGCTCTTCGGGCGTAAATGGTGCATTTCACAGTGTGAGGAAAACATTGGCTTGCGATCTAGGGAGATCGCTTTCTCTTTAAGCGACATTAGCAGGGGTTTTCTCTGCCGATTTAGTTCGCATCGTCTCAAAGTAGTCAGCCCAAAACTGTTTTTGCGATTCAATTATCGTTTGAGTTGTTTTCTCCTGGACTTCGAGGTAAGTTTTGACTGCTTCCTCTTGAAGCTTCAAAGCTTTCTCAAAATTCTCTGAGAAATTCAACTCTTTTTTCCCATTTGGTAAACTTTCGATCCACGTGTCTACCAATTTTTTCTGCCACTCGCGCAATTGCTGTTGGTACTCGTCAAAAAACTTGGTATCCATTGAAATTGACCGCTAGATACTCCATCTTATTGGAGGTGGAGAGGAAGCAGGGCGGAATGTGCCACTTCCTAATTGACTCTACTTTTCTCGTAATTATTATAATCGCTTTTTCGCTGAGAAAAAATAAAATTTTAAAATCTTTATAGCGATTCTAGTTTTTATTAAAAACTCACCCTATGCGGAAGATCCTGAAACCCTCGCTCCTGAACCATTGCTTTCAGCGAGAAGGAAAACCAGGAAGGAGCTGCACATCTGCGATCCTTATGTATAAAGGTACATACAGATTAAAAGAGATAATGATTCCGCATAACATCAGTTAAAACCATAACCTTAGAAAAGTTATGGTTTTATGACAATTAATTTCCTCAAGCAACTGATACCAAATCCTGTTTAGTTACTCTTTTTACTTGAAGTCTGCGAAGGCTGACTTTGCTTGTGTAGCCGCGACTATCTTGGCACTTGGGCAGGTACTTTGGTCGTGCTGACAACTTCGTAGAATGTGGTTTTGGGTGCTTTGACAAATAAATAAGACATCCGATCGAGAATGGCTTGATGAGCCGCATTGTGATTGGCTTCCATATCTCCCATGCTTTCCCAAAAAATGACGGCAATTCCTCGATCGGTTCCGGGTTCCTGCAACAGATAAGCTCCTTGAAAGCCTTGAGAGTAAGTCGATACAGCTTGTTCGTAAAGCTGCTTGGCTTCCTCAAATTTGCCTGGTTTAAATTCGCCGATCGCCACGTAAGCGAATTGGTGTCTGAGAAAATCTAAAAATTCTGCCATGGTTCTATCAACCTCCCAATTGCTAATTTAGGAGCTGTCAAACTCATGTGTAGTTAAGGTCGAATCGCCCCTACTAACAATTGCTTTACTATTCCATTATGATACCACGTGGCTCATCTATTGCGATGCCCCATAACTAATTAACATTTATGGCAGGTTTCAGATTGGAAAGAGTAGGGGGGCAACGCTCCTAAGAAGGGGTTCCCCCCCTTCACCCCAAAAATAAAACCCGTTCTCAAGTGAAAATCGCTACAGCACTTGCGATCGCAGTATTCCTCATTAAGCTCGTAATCTGCTATGTTTTTGATACTCTCCATCACCGGCGGGTGATGTATTTCACAAAACTTGGAAAAACTAAGAGTAAAAATAAGCAGGTAATCATGGCAAAGCGTCAATTGTGGCAAAAGCCGCAACTGCGAACCGATGAGGAACAGCATATACATCGCAAAGTAACCTGGTTAGAGTTATTTTTCGATCTAATTTTCGTTGTTGTTGTGGCGGAGCTGTCGCACTATCTAGCCAAACATGTATCCCTCGATGGTGTGGGCAGTTTTATCCTTCTTTTTTTGCCAGTATGGTGGGTTTGGATTGGCGCTACCTACTACAACGAGCGCTTTGAAACCGAGGGTTTAGAAAATCGCATTTTTACCTTCTTGCAAATTTTAGGTGCGGCGAGTCTGGCCATCTTTACCCATGATGGTTTGGGTAAGACTTCAGTCGGGTTTGCCCTATCCTATGTCCTATCGCGATCCATCGTGACCTACTTGTGGGTGCGCGGTGGCTATCACGATCGCCGCTTTTTACCAACTGCCAAACGATTTGGCCTATGTTTTAGCATTTCCATCGCCTGCTTTATTCTGTCCGTATTCGTATCGCCACCCCAAAGATTCGTACTCTGGGGCATAGGATTGCTGCTCGATATCAGCGCTCCTTTGTTTGCCTATAGGCATCAGGCGCAATTACCTAAATTTAGCTCCTCCAAACTGCCAGAAAGATTTGGTTTGTTTTTGATTATCGTTCTGGGCGAATCTGTAGTGGCAGTGGTGCAGGGACTGGCGGCCAAACCAGAACTTTCGCCGCAGGCGGCTGGTACGGGAGTTTTGGCAATGGCGATAGCGTTTGGCATGTGGTGGATCTACTTCGATTTCGTGGCGCGGCGATCGCCTAAGTCCGGTATTTTCTGGGCTTATGCCTGGGCTTACCTGCACATGCCTTTAGTTATGGCGGTAACGGCAACGGGTGCGGGCATTCTCAATGTCATTGCGAGCGAACAGGCTGGACTGCCCGATCCCGCCAGGATGTTAATTTCGGGTTCTGTGGCGATCTCGCTGACCGTAATTGCAATGCTGGAAAATACTCTACATCGCGAAGCCGACGAGCCAACGCATCCGCACTTGAGTCCTGCTTTAAAATTAATTGCCGCTGCGGGCGCTGTAGGTTTGGGCATATGGGGGACGGGATTGGGCGCGATCGCGCTACTCGCCTTGCTATTTGGCTTGCTGGCAATCCAAATGGTTTATGGTTTGATTGTCTGGTTCAACATGGAGTTAGACGGATAGAGCAAATCCCTTATGCTTCAGCAGAAGATTTTTGGGAGAGCATTTTTGCTGCCACGATCCCGCCGATGAAGCCAAATAAATGTCCTTCCCAGGAAACACCCGCTCGCTGTGGCAAAACGCCCCAAATGACACCGCCGTACATAACCGCCACGAGTATTGCCAGAAATATAGCGATCGGTTTGCGCTCAAAGTAGCCGCGAAATAGCAAATATCCCAAATAGCCGTAGATCGT
This sequence comes from Pseudanabaena sp. PCC 6802, assembly GCF_000332175.1. NCBI lineage: Bacteria > Bacillati > Cyanobacteriota > Cyanophyceae > Pseudanabaenales > Pseudanabaenaceae > Portococcus > Portococcus stanieri. The sequence continues at coordinate 1,724,031 of NZ_KB235914.1, forward strand.
GCCGCTAGCCCCTACATGAATGGAGTAGGGGTTGCCAATCAGCCAGGTGCCCAGGCCACTGATAAACGCGCCAATAATCGAAACTGTAAAAAAGTCGCTGATACTGCGCAGCATCACCAGCCAACCCAACACCAAAAACGGTACCGTGTTGGCGGCGACATGGGGAAAGCTACCGTGCAGGAATGGTGCGAATAGAATACCGACTAAACCGTCCAGATTGCGAGGGCGAATACCAAAGCGATCGAGATTACCCCTAAAGACTATGTAGTCAACTATTTCAATAATCCAAATAATAGCGACGAAGCCGCCCAATATCTTAGCTTGGTCTTTGAGATTGCGCCCCAAAGATCTCAGGTTGTCCTGACTCATTCACCCTGCTCCATTTGTGTTGATATTCTGTATTGATATTGAGCGCTTGCCGAACACAAAGCTACTTTTATAGCTATAGTCAACAGGCTTAGGACGGGGTGCAGGGGTGAAACACGGCAGTGGCTCTAGGGGGAAACCCCCAAGACCGCCCTGCCTCCCCTGCGTGGGGGTGCAGCCCCCACACCCCCTGTCCTAACAGATCTGTAGCTATAGCTATACTAGTTTAAGCGATCGCTAAGCCTTAGGACGGTGGGTAGAGGGAAAGGAACCCCAAATAGCACAAAACCAACCTTATATAGGTTGGCTCATATATACCCCCAGGGGAATTCGAATCCCCGTCGCCTCCGTGAAAGGGAGGTGTCCTAGGCCTCTAGACGATGGGGGCTTGCTTCCATTGCCTGATTGGCTTAACTAGAGTATCTAATAATGAATGGGTTTGTCAACTTTTATCTACAATTTTCTCTCAATTTTCTTTAGGGCTTATTAAGGCTCGCGCAGTTCAATGCTGAAACCATTTATCCACATCGGCTTTGCCTTCCTGTAAGGGTAGGGTAGGGGGGTGGCGGATCCAATTTGCTCGGGCGTACGATCCAATAATTTTCACGGACGAGGTCTGATGCCATAGTGGCAGTAGCGCCAGTAGTCGTGCAGGATTTGGGCGTGATCGAAGCACAGCGGGGTGGGGAGTTCCCAAGCTGCAAACAAGCCCAGATTTTTGGCATCGTCAGCAGCTTTGGGCGTGCCTGTTGCTTCGGCAAGGAATACGGTGCTGACTGTATGTTGCCTGGGATCGCGAGCGGGGTTGGAGTAGACGTAGAAAAGCTCGATTAAATCTACCTGCAAACTGGTTTCTTCTTCCGCTTCGCGTTTGGCGGCTGCTTCTATGGTTTCGCCATAATCGACAAAGCCACCTGGAATTGCCCATCCATACGGTTCGTTACGACGCTCGATCAGGACTATGGGGCGGTTGGGTAGATTTGCGATCGCAATGATAATATCTACCGTAGGCACGGGGTTGCGATAGGGCACGAGTTTGACAGGATAATTAAAAAGTAGTTAAGAAGTATAAGTATATAGAGAAATGTCAATGGCACGTAGCCCCAGTTACAAAATGCCCTATTGATATTGGTTATGATAATTACCACATATTTAAGAATTAAAAGCGTGTAGCTATAGGCTAATCGCTTGGGTTTAGATTGCTATATCGATCCAACTTTATTAGGACTTACGCATTGAATGCTGAAATTCAAGATCCCCCCTGGCCCCCCTTAAAAAGGGAAAAATCCAAAAGCCCCCTTTTTAAGGGGGTTGGGGGATCTGTATTTGGGTAAGTCGTGTTTATCTAACCTTGTTATTAGTCTTCTGGTTGGTTTAATTACTTCAGCACTTGTTTGAGCAATATTCAACTCCAGAGGAGCGAACGATTTTGATTCCTATCAGTACTATTCAAATTGTCGAGGGTAACCCTAATCTTGGCTCGTTATTGGGATGGCACCTGCAACAGGCAGGCTATTCAGTGTGTCAGGCTACAAGCGTTCAACAAGCAAAGAGCACTTTTCAGAAGCAGCAACCTCATTTAATTGTCTTGGACACGGAACTTCCAGATGGCGATGGCATTGAACTGTGCAAGTGGTTGCATTGGCAAAAGAGAGCGTTAATATTTTTAATTTCATCCCGTACGTCTGAGGGAGATATAGTGGCGGGTTTGAAAGCAGGTGCAGACGACTACCTCACTAAGCCATTTGGCATTCACGAATTTCTGGCTAGAGTAGAAGCTTTGACAAGGCGTTTGAACAGCACTATCCCACCTGCTCTGCTCGATTACGGCCAATTGAAAATTGATTTGGTGCAGCGGCAAGTACTCTTCAAAGGTCATATTATCGACCTGACACCGCAGGAGTTTAGCCTTCTATATGTCCTGGCACAGGCAGCAGGAGCGCCAATCAGCCGCTCTGATCTACTTCAGAGAGCTTGGCCGGATGAAATTAACAACCCGCGTACCGTCGATTCCCACATTTTGTCGCTGCGCAAGAAGATCGAACTCGACCCCCAGCAGCCCAGCTTAATTAAAACCGTTCGCAATGTCGGTTACCGCTTTAATATGGAAGTCCTGACGCGATCGCAGGCACGCTCTAGCGGTAATATCTCCAAAAAAGCTAGCAATCAAATCGTTGCCTCCCCCTCCAGTCGGGATGGCGAGAGAGTTAAGGCGCAATACGCGCGAAACTAAGAGCTATGTCAGCACTCCAACAAAGTTGAACGATGCGCCCAACACTGGTTTGGGATCTTGTCTTTCCCAACGTTGCAGGATTTCGGCATAGATACTGCGGAAGTCTACTTTGACGGGCAAGTTACCTTTCTCCAGGCTATCTAAACTGGGATCGCCACCATAGAAGCCAGGTTTCACAGGCCCTAGCAATAGTACAGGGCCAGTTGTGCCGTGATCTGTTCCCCCAGAACCATTTTGGGCAGGGCGACGACCGAACTCGCTTTGTATCAAGATCAATACATCTTTGTCCTTGCCTCGGGCTTGTAAATCTCGATTGAGTGCTGCTAGACCTAGACTCAGTTGTTCTAGTAACCGCGCGTGGCGTTGTGCCTGACCAGCGTGAGTATCCCAGCCGCCAATCGTAATGTATAGCACGCGGGGACTTGACTCTAGCAGTCTGCCTGCCAGGGCAAACTGTTGCCCGATGGGAGTTTTAGCATAACCATGATTGGCGCTGCGCTGCTTGACTTCTTGGGCGATTTGCTTAACAGCGGCTTCGCTTTCTAATACGGTGCGGCGTACCTGTTCTGCTAAGGGAATCGATTGTGGGGTCGCGTAAATTGCTTGAATGGCTTGACCGAGCTTTCCAGTGCTTCTGACCGCCAGTCGGGGCGATAGTTGTAGAAAGCGTTCCGTGCTAGCTCCCGTCAGTGCCAGGGGATACTCCTCGCCCAGAAAAATAGCATCGGCGGATTTAGCTTTGTTAATTTCTAAATACCGTGCCAACCATCCGGTATTGGTAGATCCAGTGGGATGGGCGCTCTGCCATATATCCTTAGAGCGGAAGTGCGAGAGGTTGGGATTAGGATAGCTGACATTTTGGATTACTGCGAGGCGATCGCTCTCTAAAATCGGTTTTAGTTCTTTGAGGGAGGGATGCAATGCGACTCGATCTGTGACGGGAATACCATCCGCGATCGCGAGACTCGGGCGCAGTTTGCGATAGTTGGCATCTTTATAGGGAATGAATGTATTCAGGCCATCATTGCCACCCGCTAATTCGATTACCATGAGCGTGCGTCGATCTTTGGCGGCACCTTGCAGGGGATTCGCTGCCGTTAGCAGCGCGGCAGCGGTCATTGTGGTGAGAAAGTCTCTTCTATTCATGATTTTTGAGTATTATTAGTGATGGTGAGGTGATGATGCGTTAGGCAAAGCCGTAATGCGTCCTACGCTAGTTGGTAAGTGGGCGACGATAAAATTAGTCCCGTTGCCTCTCGGATCGATAAGCCGCTCATGGCATTACTTAAACCAGGTTCGGGTTTGCCATCCAGTAGGAGCGTTACCAAATCTGCAGTCGTAAAGCGTTGGGCATCGTACTCAAACCCGAGATCGTCATCGCCTTCTTTGACAAGTTGTTGCGCTAAATTGAGGCGGGTGAGCAATGAGGGTGCCGTCAACCAGCCTGCATCCTGCGGCCATCCTTTGACGGTGGGTGCGTTATAGGGAATCTGTCCCATTGCTCTGAGGCTGGCAATTACCTTGGCGCGATCTGCTTTGATTTGTAACTGACGCAGCGAACCTACTATGAAATATATCGGTGGTTTGAGACGGCTGCGATATGCCCTAGTACTGTAAAACTCGGGTGCGGTGAATATGGCTTCAACTAAGGCTTTAATACTGCGATCGCTCTTTTGATAAACCCCAGCCAGCCGTTGCACGATCTCTGGTTCGGGATTGGGATAAACAAATGTACTCCACAGTTTGGTGCCAATCAGCTTGGCGGTAGCGGGATGATTGGCCAGAATATCCACGATATCTTCGGTTTTGAAGTTGCCACTGCGTCCTAGGAAAGTTTTATTTCCGCGATCGTGGCGGCGGGGCAGAAAGTTAACCGCTGTTATCCCCGTATTCCGATCGGTTCTAATTATCCAACCCGTAAGCGATCGCGCTCCTTCCTGGATATCTCTTTCCGTGTAATTTCCCCGCCCAATCGTAAATAACTCCATCACTTCGCGGCTGAAATTCTCGTTGATCCTACCAGCTCGATTGCGGGCGTTGTCCAGGTATGCCAGCATGGCGGGGCTGGTGGTAACGCTCATGAGTAGTTCGCGGAAATCTCCAAAGGCGTGAGAATGGAGGCGCTGCTCGTAGTCTGTGAGTAACTGTGGGAAGGGAATTTTATGCATGGAAACGACAAAATGATCGCGCCAGAAGTTTGTCACCCTTTCCTGTAAAGGATTGGCGGGATTCACCATCTGTTTGAGCAACCAATCGCCGAACTCTAGAAACCGTTTTCGCTTCTTTCCTTTTATCTGCACGGGAGCGCTCAGATCTGGCACCTCAATTGACGTACTCGTTTGCAGCCAACGGTGCAGGAGATCGGTATTGCTTTCCGTACTATTTAGTTCTTCCAGGGTGGCTCCAAAACTTGCCCTCCGCCAGAAATGTGCCTTTTGCTGCATCTTATCCATCATGTTCTTCCCGCTTTGCATGGATCGTGATGTGTCTGACTGGGGAAACCGCCTAAAGGTTCAAACTTCAGGTATAGCGTTTTTCAATTGAGAACAGTTTTTATTGACGGGGGACAGGGGTAGAACCCCGTTCATAAATGATTTACGATCGCTATATTTATTATTGGTTAAGATTATGAGCTTAGGTATTGTGGCGGCGATCGCCTACGGCATTTTGGCAATTGTGGGCGGTATTTTGGGGTACGTCAAAAGCAAGAGCAAAGTCTCGATTATCTCTGGCAGCATCAGCGGCGCTTTGTTAATCGCGTCTGCGATCGCCCAACTACAGGGCATCAGTGGGGCGCGGATTGCCAGCATTGCGATCGCGGGGGTATTAGTCATCGTGTTTGCGCTGCGCTTCGCAAAAACCAGGAAATTTATGCCAGCCGGATTGATGATCTTTGCAGGCTTGGTATCACTTGCCGCCATGCTTTTGTCTGCGACATAGAGCAGCTATTTTCCGAACGATCGCGATCGAAGCTAACATATTACGCATGGCGCGATCGCAACTACAGAAACTCAATACCTACCTCCGTCCCCACTATCGGGATTTGATTTTGGGCACGCTTGCCCTCCTTGTCGTTAATGCCATCGGCACTTACATCCCCTGGCTAATTCGGGTAGCAGTTGACGAACTAGGCAGAGCCTTCACCACGGAAAAGGTGATGTATTACGTCTGGATGGTTATAGTCCTGTCTTCGGTGATGTGGGGCATTCGCATGGCATCGCGCATGTTGATATTTGGCGTGGGTCGGCAGGTGGAGTTCGACCTCAAGCAAAAACTATTTACCCACTTACTCAAGCTTTCACCCAGTTATTTTGCCAATAATTCCGTTGGTAACTTGATCAGCATTGTGACCAGCGATGTTGAAAATGTGCGCCGCCTGTTGGGCTTCGCCATACTCAGTTTAATTAATACGGTATTTGCCTATGCGATGACGCTGCCGCTCATGCTGGTAATTGATGTCAAGCTCAGTTTGCTGGCGATCGCGGTTTATCCCTTGATGTTTATCCTGGTGCAGAGCTTTAGCGGTCAACTGCGCGACGAGCAGTTACGGGTGCAGGAAGAACTAGCCACGATTAGCGCTCTGCTGCAAGAGGATCTCAATGGCATGGCTTTGATCAAGACCTATGCCCAAGAAGCAAACGAGCGGCAGGCTTTTCACCAACTCAATCAAAAATTGCTCGCGGCTAACATCCAGATGGCAAAAACCCGTAACTTCCTATTCCCGATATTGGGTGGTATTGCCAGTGTCAGCCTGCTGGTTTTGCTCTGGGTAGGTGGCGGTATGCTAGCCGAACCAAATACTAGCTTTACGGTGGGCAAGCTCATCGCGTTAATTATTTACGTGGAGCGGCTCATATTTCCCACTGCTCTCCTTGGCTTTGTCCTCACTACCTATCAAAGGGGGCAAGTTAGCATAGCGCGCGTCGAACAGATCCTGGATGAACCGCCAGGCATAGTCGATCGCGATGATGCCATCAACATCGATATTAAGCAGATTAAAGGCAAGATCGAAGCACGCCACCTCACCTATCAATATCCCGGTGCCCCCAACCCTGCGCTTGCAGATGTCAGTTTTACGATCGAACCGGGAGAAACTGTGGCTGCGATCGGTACGGTCGGTTCGGGTAAGTCTACGCTGGCAAACGCCCTACTGCGACTCCTGGATATTGCACCCGGACAACTGTGGATTGACGGGATGGACGTTACCCAAATCCGAGTCGGCGATCTCAGAAGCGCGATCGCCTACGTACCCCAGGACAGCTTCCTGTTCAGTGCGTCGATCGGCGATAACATTCGCTATGGCAACCCCGACGCTACCAATGCCGCAGTCGAATACTATGCCCAGCAGGCACATATACAAGGCGAGATTTTGAACTTCCCTCGTCGCTACGATACTTTAGTAGGAGAACGGGGGATTACGCTGTCCGGCGGTCAGCGCCAACGCACGGCGCTTGCCCGAGCGCTATTGGTAGATTCACCAATTTTGCTCCTGGATGATGCGCTATCCAGCGTTGATAATCAGACAGCAACGGATATTCTGGCTAATTTGCCCAAACAGAAAACCGTAATCTTTATCTCGCACAAACTTTCTGTGGCTGCTAATGCCGATCGCATTATCCTCATGGATCGCGGACAAATCGTTCGGGTTGGCACGCATCAAGAATTACTTACAGAATCGCCGCTGTACAGTAAACTTTGGGATCAATATAAGTTAGAAGAAGATCTTAAGTAAACGTCGCTGTCCCAGATAAGTGCTCACTATACCTGAATTTACAGTTGCAGCTTACCTTTCCGTCAATAGTGCCACAGTTAGCGGTTTTGTTTATGATGCTTTACTACTGATAGCACTATTGATGGCATCAGCGTTGTGTTCTGCCTCCGAAACTGCTATTACAGCTTTGGACAATCTGAAGTTACGCTCTCTGATCCGCGAACAGGGCGATCGCGACGGCATCTTTACTTTAGTCATGGAGCAACGCACTCGTTTTATTACCACGCTCTTAATCGCCAATAACCTGGTTAATATTGGTGCTACGGTAATTGCTGCCGATGCCTTTATTAAGTGGTTTGGTAATGCGGGCTTAGGAATTGCCACTGGGATCATGACACTGTTAGTCCTGGCATTTGGCGAAATTACGCCTAAGTCGATCGCCGTGAATAACGTCATGCCCATTTTTCGGGTAGTGGTAAAACCGATTTACTGGCTGTCAATAGCCATATCCCCGGTAATCTTTTTATTTGAAACCATTGCGCAATGGGCAATTCACGTGTTTCAGGTCAATAGTATGCCCAGGGGCGAATCGATGCAGGACTTGCAGTTATTAATCGAAGTCCTCAGCGGTAAAGGTCAACTAGATTGGGACAGGCGGCAGATTCTGCACAAAGCCTTGGAACTAGATCGCCTCAGTGTGCGTAAGGTGGTGAAATCTCGCATTGATATGCAAACCATTTCCCATGATGCTCCCCTGGATGAAGCGATCGATCTATGTTTAGATACAGGCTTCTCGCGCCTGCCCGTGCAGGAGGCTTCTAAGGATGAGATTGTAGGTGTGGTCACCCTCAAGATGGCATTGCAGCATCGCCGTAACATTGGCAATGGCCTGGTGAGCGACGTAATGGTCGCACCTGTATACGTGCCAGAGACCAAGCGGGTAGCAGACCTGCTCAAGGAAATGCTATCGGAGCAATTACACCTGGCGATCGTTGTAGATGAGTATGGTGGCACTGTAGGATTAGTCACTTTGGAAGATGTTTTAGAGGAACTTGTCGGTGAAATTTACGATGAGAGCGATACGGCAAATCGAAGTAGGCGGATAAATGAAAAGAGAAGGTAGTTAGAATCGGCAACCATGACAAAACAGAGCATTGATTTCACAGCCCCTAGCCTCAAAAGAGCTGAAAGCGCAGTAATCTGTTCTCCCTTTACGCTCAAATTGCTAGCGGAATTAGCCGAAAGGGGAGTTCCTTTGCGCGCGATCGCTGCGCCAGAAGGCATCAAGCTTCAATATCTCAACCGACCTTTGGGATTAATCCCAACTGAGAATGCTTTGTTATGGTTGGTACAGGTAGGCGTACTGCGTCGTGAAGTGGACGGACAGGGCATTACCGATAGTTTTCGCCTGACCCCATTGGGCTTTCAGGTTCTAGAGAAATGGCGATCGCAACAGCAATTTCCCTCACCGACATGGCGCGATCGCTTCCAAAATTTCCTCGCTCAGATCCAACCATCACGCTTTATCTAGGCGATATATAGCGGTTTTCAGATGAAAACCGCTATAGTGCTGCGATTGCTTCTGCTTGCAAAAAGTCGATGAATTGCTGAGCCGTGCGTCCCGACCGCCCATTATGCCTGGTTGCCCACTGCAAAGCGCGATATTCCAAGTCCTCTGGACTAATCCCAATTTTTGCGCGTGCGGCTAAATGCGTGACGATTTGTAAGTAGGTATGCTGGTCGGCTCCGGTAAATGTAATCGTTAAGCCAAAGCGATCGCTAAGTGAGAGTTTTTCTTGAACTGTATCCCAAGGGTGAACTTCATCGCTGTCACTGGGACGGGGGCGATCGCTAAAATATTCGCGTAAGAGGTGGCGGCGATTGGATGTGGCGTAAACAATTACGTTCTCTGGTCGAGCAGTCAGGTTACCTTCTAACAAGACTTTCAGTGCTTTGTAGTCTTCTGATTCCTGCTCGAATGAGAGGTCATCAACAAAGATAATGAACTTCTGCGGAGCATGACGCAATTGCTCGACAATAATTGGCAAATCTCTCAGATCGGATTTTGCGACTTCGATCAGTCGCAGCCCGCGATCGCTATATTTCAGGAGTAGAGATTTTACCAGCGATGACTTGCCAGAGCCACGACTGCCATAGAGGAGAACGTGCAAAGCCTTCGCTCCTGCCAGGAAAAACTCTGTATTTTTGAGTAAGGTCTCTTTTTGCAGATCGTAACCTATTAGATTCTCTATTTGGACGAGATCGGGATGGCTGATGCCGACTAGCTCGCCCGATCGCCAGGATAGAGCAGCATATTGGGCAAATACCCCCGTGCCATATTTGTGATAGCGATCGGCGAGTTGCGGTAATGCTTCTGCCCAATTACTTAGCGATCGCAGTAGATGTCTCAGTGCTATATGCGAATCGCTTGTAGATGCATTACCATGCCATGCCACCGGCTCGAAGGGCAGATCGATCGCGGCTTGCAGCCATTGCGTCAAGCAGTTACTGCCCACAGAACTCAAATTGTGCAGTACTTTAAGATCGTGCTGAACTGCTGAAACAAGGTCTAGTGGGAAGTTTGAAAACTCCGTAGTTTGCGCGAGTTGGGTAAATGGGTTACTAGCAGTTAAAATGCAATCTATAAGATAATCTTGCCAACTACAGTTAACCGTCGCCATCGCGAGAAACCACTGACCGTAGGCTTGCAAACATTCTGATGCCGTGCTTTTAGATGATATCGACAATCCATCAGCGATCGCGTTCTGGTTGCTAATCTGCTCGCTCAGAGTTTGCAAAACTCGCAGAAACTTCTGACCTGGCTCCTCTGCCAAGATATCTCGATAGATGAGCAGCGATGCAGCTTGCAGTTGACACGTCCGGATCGATTCTGCTATTTCTTGGTACATATAGATTAATCATGGGGTTCCTGACCGCGATCGTCCCAGTTACGGCGGTTCATAAACCGAATCTCTTCCAGCAAAATATTAAAGCGTTGGTCTGTCTCAGCTTGCCGCTCTTCAATTTTAGCTTGACGCTCTGCACTTTCGGCTTGACGCTCAGCATATTCGGCTTGACGCTCAGCATATTCGGCTTGTTGCCGTTCAATAGCTGTTTGCCGCTCGTCCATCCTGGACATTAACACGGTAAGCGTACCGATGTTATCTGCCAACATGCGATGCGTTTCTGCCATGTATGCCTGGTTAGCTTGTAACTCGCGTTGGCTAGCCTGTAACTCGCGTTGAGTCTCCGTCATAACGGTTATAGCTTCTTCTACCGTGTGGATTCTTCTTTCTAATGGCTCTTGAGTCATGTCTTTACCCTACAAAATTTCTTTATCGCCTTGGCCTCAACGCCAGTAATACCAGTATAAACCACAATATCCCAGCCAGAATTTTCTAACTAATCGAGAATACCTGAGGAGCTTATTCCCTGTCATGGCACAAAATCCCAATTCCCATTCTCTTTGACTATCAGAGTAAACTCCTGATATGCAGAAATTGTAGCGTATCAGAAATTAATTGATTTTAATTTCTCGCTTTACGTCAATTAATGCTTTACCATTGCGGATCAGTTGATATTCGCCTCGCCAGGTACCTGTCGCTAGTTTTTGCTCGGGTTTGTTGCGCTTACCCGTAAAGAGCATCCAGGTGCGACTGGGTTTTTCGATATTTTTTTCGCTATTTGCAATGACAGAACCATTAGGGGCAATCAGACGAATGCGCTCCAGGTCGTCTTTAAGCACGCCGTAGGTTCTCACCCAAAATACGATCGCACCTGCATTCGCACTCAGTGTAATATCGTCAAACTTGCCCTGCTCGGCATCTTCTAATTTTGGGACGCGATCGGCAAAACCCGCATTCATCAAACCAGTTGGCACGTAGACAAGTGGAGTTCTCCACATGGACTTGGCAGGGACTTTACACCCCGGTTTGCGCTCGATTTGAGCATCTACACCCAGGAACGGATCGACTGGCTTGCCTTGGTAGCGCGCCTCAAAGTGAACGTGGGGAAATGAAGCCGCTCCCGACTGACCCACCAACCCTAAGACAGTCCCAGATTTGACCTGAGTGCCCGGCTTTGCCACCACCGAACCATGGCGCATATGGCAGTATTGGGTTTCCCACCCCTGCCCGTGATCGATGACAACCCCATTGCCACACTCTTTGCCCTCAATCCCAGAATCCTTAGTATCGAGAGTTTTGCGATCGACGATGCCATCTCGCACTCTTAAAACTTTGCCATTTGCTGCCGCAATTACAGGTACGCCCTGGCGCATAACTCTCTCATCGGGAATCGCGAAATCCGTGCCGGTATGTCCGTTGTAGGTCATGCGTCCGCATCCAAAATCCACTGCCTCGGAACCGGGATCGCGATCCGTATAATTCAGTACGAAGCAATCTTTACCCAAATTGCACTTAAGCGGCAGATCGAACTTCATATCGGGTGCATTGCTCTTCTGGCTTAACTGCACGGGAACTTCGCTGCTTGCTGACGAGCAGGAGAGAAGTGCGATCGCTGTGAGAGTAGGAACGAATAGTTTATGCATATGAACTGACCGATCCACCGACAAAATGCGAGTCTGTGTCGCTCTTTACCAACCTCCATCCCTAATCCCTACCCCCTACTTACAGACCGTTGATCGCCCTTTGCAGTTGAATGAGGGAGAGGTTAAAGCCAACAATGGCATCCAGGCGGTTGACATCGGCTTGGGTGAGATCGTCCTCAGAGCGCAGTACTTCTAGTTGGGTACCGACTCCGGCACTGAGGCGTAGTCTGGAAAGACGTAGAGCTTCAGTTGCTTGCTGCACTGCTAGTGTGGTTGATTCGATCTGCTCTTGCCGCGCTCTGAGATTATTGTAGGCGCTCTCTACGTCAAAGCGAGCCTGGTCGCCAGCCTCTGTAAAGCGGGATTCTGCTAGGGCGCGATCGGCTTCAGATTGCTTGGCACGAGCATTGGCAACACCACCGTCAAATATAGACCAGTTAAGCGAGGCACCAAGGGTATAACCCAATGTTAAATCGCCAGCTTGGTTGAGGTTGTCGTTATGATCGAGCCTGGCAAATATGTTAAGCTGCGGCCCAAGATTAGCAAGTTCGGCTTTGGCGCGATCGTTAGCGATTTCTCTTTGTAGTTTGGCAATGTCCAGTTCGGAGCGATTTTTGTAAGCCAGGAGAATGGTTTCCTCTAATCCTAGTTTCCAATCCTCATTGGGTTTCACTTCATCGGATGGGAATAGGGCAAGATTAGACGGATATGACAACTGGCGTGCTAACTCGCGGCGGGTAATGCTCTGCTGTGCCCGAGCGTTGCTTAAAGTTTGTTTGGCATTTGCTAACTGTACCTGAGACTGCAAAACATCGAACTTGGTACCAACCCCTGCCCTTTCTAGAGCCTGAGTATCTTGTAAGCTACGTTCGGCATTTTTTACCTGTTGCTCGCGAATGCGTACCTGTCCATCAGCATTCTGAGCATCGTAATAGGCAGTAGCGATACGCAAGCGGGTAGTTTGGGAAATACGGTTAAGATCCGCCTCTGCCACGCGCAGAGAATTCTCTGCGACTCTGATGTTAGCATCCACCCGCCCAGAGGTGAAAAGGTTGTAATTAAGAGTCACTCCACTGTTTAAAGTGTGCGAGGTGGGAGATCTTCTGCCAATGAAGAATGAGGAGTTGCCGTAGTTATATGTAGATTGCGCGCTGAGGGTTGGGTTCTTTTCTGCTAAAGCTTGATCCAATACGGCTCTGGCTCGCTCTACCGCGATTCTGGCCTGGGCAATTGTGGGGTTAGTGCGATCCGAAAGCTCCAGGGCTTCTTTGAGGCTGAGGGGTTGGGTGCGTTCGATCTTGACCTGACTGGGAGTTGTGGGTACAACCAGAGGTTGTCGGGGATCTAGACCGATCGCAACTTTATTTGCCGAGTTTGCAGATGTTGCAGATGTTGCAGATGTTGCAGGGGTACTTGTTGGGGTGCTGCTATTAGTAGTCGCAGGCTCGGTTGATGGCGAGACAGCCGCTATATTAGTGCTTGGTTTAACCTCAACACCTGTGACTGAATTAGGCTTAGCGATCGCGGGTTTATTTACCCCAGGGATATCATCGAGAGGGTTAATGGTAGCAGTTGCTGTGACAGCGGGCTTGGCAACCGGAGATTTGGCGATCGCAGAGTTGCTCTGTGGCTTGCTCTGTGGCTTGCTAGAAGGTTTACGATCGGGCTTACTGGCAGCGGGGATATCATCTAGAGGATTAATGGCAGTAGCGATCGCAGTTTTTACGCGAGGTGGAGAATTATCCGGCTCCAGGACAGCTAAGTTAGCAGGCCGAGGTAATTTTGGAGAAATCTCGGCAAATTTAACGGTGCGATCGAGAGGGGTTGGTTGAGCAGATGCTTTAGGCGAAACTTTTCTGGTTGGTGATTTTACAGACGCTACTATGGGGGTTGGTGGGGTGGGTTGCAATGGTGCTGATGGCTCTGCGGCTGGTTCTAAAGAGCTGGCACGTTGAACCTGAGTAATTAGCTTCGTGGTATGGCGAGAATCGATCGGTGTGGGTTTGAGCGCAGTGGAATGGATCTCCTGCAAATTCACCTTGGCAGTTACAACGCCTAATTTCCCGTTCTGTTGAACCCGTGGCTTACTGAAATTAGCATCCAGCACAGTCTTAGAACCCGGCTGCTGCTCCGAGATTTGAGAAGCGGGAAGGTAGGTTGTGGGATTGGGGTTGGCATTAATGATGGCATTTTGGGCATTGACCGTAAGTGTCGGCATCAGAACGACTAAGCTGGCACTTAATGGCATCCAATAGGAAGAAAATCGCATAAGCTACAGTTTGTCACTCCTTATCACTCCTCGTACAAACCTGCCAATACTTTTAGAACTGAGCAGGCGCAGTTTGGTTCCTGCTTTGAATTTGCAAGCCTGACAAGTCAAGCGAGCACTCCAAAGAGCAACCTCTGTTTAATTATGGCGGATCTTGTCAGATTGTGGCAGCAAATCACCCGATCGCATGACCTAGAGCCTTGCAGCATCACACGAATCATTTTGGATTGCTATACCTAGTTTGGGTTGGATGGGTTGGACTCAAAGAAAAGTTTGTAAAGCACCCAGACTACCAATGCTAGAACTGCTAAGGAAATCGCTACTTCAACTAGCTTAAGCACAAAGCCAATTACGGTGAAAACAAGCAACCCCAAGACCACAACTGCGACAACTCTAGTAGCACCAGTCATGCCGTTAATCCATCGTACTAAATCCGCTAGCGAGGTCTTGAAAGCACCCACGATCCCACCACTCGAAATTGGGCTGGACTGGCTGAATTGTTCGGAGCGATCGGAGTAATCCGAGTTAACTTCCTCCTTTACGTCGTTAACCTCGCGCTCAAGGCGGCGAAATTTTTCTTCGAGATCGTTTAGTCCACTCATAGTGATTTTTACAACAATTAAACTAGTTAATTTATTCTAACTGTAGGGGCTGTGCCTTGTGCCTGCCCCGAACCAACCAGGCTGATGACAAAGCGATCGCACATCGTACGAGGATTTTATTGACGAGAAACCTCTAACAGGCAAAATCGACTATTATTTTTCACAATCTGCCGATCGCAGCGATTTCGGCAAATCCTGCCAGTCAAATTTCCAGCATTTGAGCTGCCAGTCTTGACCGGCAACGGCGATCGCCGCAGCATAATCGCTCCAGTCAGGTAGAGCAAGGGGAACGATCGACCAGCGATCGTAGTAGGTAAAACGTGCTGCCGAGGCGAGCATCGATCCTAGATCGAGCTGGTCTAAGCCTTGAGCGATCCCTCTGCCATGTGCTTTTGCCTGTGCCTCCTTGCAGGTCCAGCACCGGAAAAATTCGGTTTGTTGTTGTGCTGAGGGCAAGCCAAGCAGATAAGCCCGTTCCGATCGCGTGAAAAATCTGGTAATAATTTCTGCGACCGGGCGATCGCGATTTATTTGTTCGACATCGACTCCTACATCTCGCCCTTGCGCCACGATATAAAGTGCCAGCCTGCCGGAGTGGGAGAGGTTAAACTGGAGCGAATTAGCAACATCGCGGGGCACTGCCAAAAAAGGCTTGCCATGACTGCCGTAACTGAATGCGATCGCCTGGGGCTTGAGGTTTAAGTACCTGGACAAAATAACCCTCAAGATCCCTCGCCCGCAAGTATAGAGGTGTCGGTGCTGCGAGAAATGAAAGCGGATGGCTCTGGCAGTTTCGTCCTCGGCCAGTAAAGATTGCCACATTGGCAAATGGGCGATCGCTGCCTCTAGATCTGCCAGCCAAACGTGTACCTCATCTGCACCCAGTTCGAGATCCAAAGGCGGCGGCAACCAGGACGACATGAATTGGTGGGTGGGATCGCAGTTCAAACCCTAGCCTCCTAAATTCCCCGATTCAAAGGAACTTCGATCTGCAATTTCCGCCAAGATCGGCGGCTGGGGGGCACTTTTTAACCTGGCGGCATAGGCGGCGATCGCTTGGGGATAAATGATATGCTCCTGTACCTGAATTCTTGCTTGTAGGGAGTCAGGTGTATCGTCGTCCATTACGGGTACGGATGCCTGGCGCAAAATGGGGCCGCTATCAACTGTAAGGCTGACAATATGGACGGTACAGCCCGCAATTTTGACACCATGTCGCAAAGCTTGCTCGGCTGCGTGAATTCCTGGAAAACTGGGCAGCAAGCTGGGATGAATATTCAGGACTCGTTCGGGAAATGCATCCAGCAGCACCTGCGTGACGACGCGCATCCATCCCGCCATGATCGTCAGTTCCACCTCATACTGACGCAGCACATCAATAATTGCCTCATCGAGATCTTCACGGGTTTTGTAGAGGCGATGATCGAGCAAAACTGCTGGAATGCCAAACTTGGCGGCGCGACTGGCACAAAAGGCATCGGGCTTATTGTAAATCAACACAGCGATGCGGGCATTCAATTCGCCATTGTGAATAGCAGCGGCGATCGCTTCGAGATTGCTACCGCTACCAGATGCCAGTACGCCTAAAATGGTAGGCGAGTTTTCAGTTGAGCTTTTGGACATGCCCCTAAGATATGATGGATAAGCGCTAATTATAGGCGCTGACGATTAAGATCGCTATTAGATTGTCACTAATACTGCCAGTAAGTCTTTGCCCTATGTCTTTGACTGTTGCCGACCAAATTACCGAAATCGATCGCGAGTTATCTAAACGACCGATAGATCTCGATCCTAGCGGTTACTTCATTATCTACGTCGATCGCGAGCAAGGACTGATCGGTGCTAAGCACTTTACGAATGCGATCGACGAGCGCGGTTTGGCTGTTGACCCGGACACCGGAAAACCCATTCCCGCCAGAGGCAAAGTCAGCCGGCAGGCAAATGCCATCTTTCAAGCCAGGACGGCAAAGGAATTATGTGTTGAGATTTTTGAGCGCGCTCGACCCTGCCCCGTATCCATGCTCGATCATGCTGCTTATATTGGACGCGAAGCACAACGGGCAGAATGGGCACTAGTCAACCGTCAAGAGTATATTCAAGATTGAACCTGTAGGCTGGGCATTGCCCGCCTTACTATAGATATTTCTGCGTAAGTTTCATTGGATAATCCGCAATCACACCGTCAAAATATGCAGCCATTAACTAATACCTGGTGGGAAATTCAGGTTTTGTCTAAGCAAGCCTTGGAAGAGTTAATATTTTGGCGATTGCAGGATTTTGGGTGTCAAGGTACGGCCAGTCATTTCACAGGAAATGAGGCTCTGGTGAAAGCCTACCTACCCATCGAAAAAGCCGCATGGCTGGATTTATCTGCCCTTGCCCTCTGGCTCCGTCAAGATGCGATCGCTATAGGTGAAGAAACTCCCACTGTCAAGTGGTCTTTAATCGACGATGAAGATTGGTCGAATAGTTGGAAGGATCACTGGCAGCCAGAACCAATTGGCGATGCATTTATTATTTATCCTGCCTGGATCGCACCGCCTACGGATCTATCGCGCCACGTGCTGCGCCTCGATCCTGGTAATGCCTTTGGTACTGGCTCCCATCCCACTACCCAACTTTGCCTAGAGGCCATTGAAATGCGATTAACCGGGTTGCCAAAGGATAATCAGTTGAGTTTTGCTGATATTGGCTGCGGCTCCGGCATATTGAGCATTGGCGCAATTTTGCTAGGCGCATCGCAGGTCTATGCTGTGGATACAGATATATTGTCAGTGAAAGCCACGCAACACAACCGCGATCTCAACGGTATTCCTGAAGATAAGCTGTGGGTGTCGGAAGGCAGCCTGCTGCATCTGCTGCAACATATCCCGAAACCCGTGGACGGCTTTGTCTGCAACATTTTGGCAGACGTGATTGTCGATCTGGTACCTTACATGCAGCAACTGATCGAACCAAATGGCTGGGGCATTTTGAGTGGTATTTTGCTGGAGCAGGTACCGTCGGTAATTGATATCCTCGAACAATATAACTGGGTGGTAGGGGCGCTGTGGAAGCAAAAGGACTGGAGTTGCCTGAATATCCGTAGAAGCGAGGCTATATCCTGAAAATGCCGGATCTTAACCACATTCATATTCGAGGTGCTAGACAACATAACCTCAAAAACATCGATCTGACGATTCCACGCGATCGCCTGATTGTATTCACTGGCGTTTCCGGTTCGGGCAAATCTTCGCTAGCATTCGACACCATCTTTGCCGAAGGACAGAGGCGCTATGTGGAATCCCTCAGTGCCTATGCTCGCCAATTTCTCGGTCAAGTGGAGAAACCCGATGTTGACTACATCGAAGGTCTCAGTCCGGCAATCTCCATAGACCAGAAATCCACTTCCCATAACCCTCGTTCTACGGTGGGCACGGTCACCGAAATCTACGATTATCTCAGACTTCTGTTTGGCAGAGCTGGCACGCCGCACTGTCATATCTGCGATCGCAATATTGCCCCCCAAGCGATCGATCAAATGGTGGATCGGATTATGAGCCTCAGCGATCGCACTCGTTTTCAGCTACTGGCTCCAGTGGTACGCGGGAAAAAGGGAACGCACAAAAAACTACTGGCAAGTCTCGTCACAGAGGGTTTTGCCAGGGTACGCATTAACGGTGAGGTGCGAGAACTCAGCGACAATATTGAATTGGATAAAAATAAATTCCACGATATTGAGATCGTGGTCGATCGCCTGATTCGCAAAGACGGCATCCAGGAGCGCCTGACCGATTCTCTTGCTACTTGTTTAAAGAGAGCTGAGGGGATCGCGATCGCCGAGATCCTGACCGCAGATCGAGATGCTCAAGCATCCACAGATAGCGATCGCACTGACGAGAATGATGAGAAAGACGATCTATCCTCACATGCCAACGGTTCTCACCTGATTACTTTTTCGGAAAATTTCGCCTGTCCCGAACACGGTGCTGTAATGGAGGAATTATCGCCACGGCTATTTTCCTTTAATTCCCCCTATGGCGCTTGTCCTGCCTGTCACGGTTTGGGTCACATCAAAACCTTCGCGCCGGAATTAGTAGTGCCCGATCCCAAGCTACCCGTATACGCGGCGATCGCGCCGTGGGCGGATAAAACCCACACCTATTATCTATCCCTGCTGGTTAGCGTCAGCGAATACGCTGAATTCGATATTGGCACTCCTTGGGATCAACTGAGCGATTATCAAAGAGAAGCTATCCTCTTTGGTACGACAGAGAAGATATTTATCAAAGCCGACTCTCGCTTTAGCAGCCAGGAGCGGGGCTACTACAAGCGGTTTGAAGGTGTAATTGCCATGCTGCAACAGCAGTATGCGGAGGCAAATTCCGAGTCGATGCAGCAAAGGCTGGAACAATATCTAATCGAACAGCCCTGCAGTACCTGTCATGGTACTCGTCTCAAGCCAGAGGCTTTATCCGTGCGCGTGGGTGGCTATCGCATTACTGATTTCACCTCTGTGGCGATCGGTACCTGTCTGGAGCGGTTCGAGCATATCCAGTTGGATAATCGCACTCAACAAATTGCCACCCTCGTCCTCAAAGAAATTAAAGCGCGATTGCAGTTTCTGTTGGATGTCGGTTTGGACTATATCACGCTCGATCGCCCGACCATGAGTCTATCTGGTGGCGAAGCACAACGCATTCGTTTGGCAACGCAAATCGGGTCGGGGTTGACAGGGGTATTGTACGTGTTGGACGAACCCAGTATCGGCTTGCACCAAAGAGATAATGCTCGCTTGCTTGCTACTCTTACTAAACTGCGGGATTTGGGTAATACCCTGATTGTAGTCGAGCACGACGAAGAAACCATTCGCATGGCCGATCACGTCGTAGATATCGGACCAGGTGCGGGCGTGCATGGCGGTGAGATTGTCGTCCAGGGGGCTGTACAGAAGATCGAAAACCATCCCCAGTCAATTACGGGGGCTTATTTGTCAAAGCGATCGCTAATTCCCACACCATCGCAAAGACGTGAAGGTAATGGCAGATATTTGGAAATCAAGGATGCCCATCGCAATAATCTCAAGCATATTAATGTCAAAATTCCTCTCGGAAAGTTGGTATGCGTGACGGGTGTCTCCGGCTCGGGCAAGTCCACATTAATTAACGAGATTTTACATTCATATCTCGAACATCATTTCCATCGCAAAACTGCGATTCCACACGGTGTAGGCGAAATCGCTGGATTAAAGTCACTCGATAAATTTATCGTTATCGATCAGTCGCCCATCGGACGCACGCCCAGATCGAATCCTGCCACCTATACGGGTACGTTCGACGTGATTCGCGAAACGTTTGCCCTCACCACCGCCGCTAAGTCGCGGGGCTACAAAGCCGGACAATTTTCGTTTAACGTCAAAGGCGGGCGTTGTGAAGCCTGTAGCGGTCAGGGAGTAAACGTAATTTCCATGAATTTCCTACCCGATGTTTACGTGCGTTGCGATGTCTGCAAGGGCGCTCGCTACAATCGCGAAACGCTGCAAGTCAAGTACAAAGAGAAAACGATCGCCGACGTGCTGGATATGACGATCGAGGAAGCTATGAATTTCTTTGAGAATATCCCTCAAGCCCATACGCGTCTCAGCATGTTAGTGGATGTGGGTCTCGGCTATATTCGCTTGGGACAGTCGGCACCGACTCTATCCGGTGGTGAGGCACAGCGAGTGAAGCTGGCTACCGAACTGGCACGACGCGCTACGGGCAAAACGCTCTATCTCATCGACGAACCCACCACGGGTTTGAGCTTTTACGACGTGCACAAGCTATTGGACGTAGTGCAGCGCCTGGTGGACAAGGGCAATAGCGTCTTGACGATCGAGCACAATCTGGATGTGATTCGCTGTAGCGATTGGGTAATCGATCTGGGGCCAGAAGGCGGCGATCGCGGCGGTGAGGTCGTCGCTGAGGGTACGCCGGAGGATGTGGCAAAAGAATCCCATTCCCATACGGGCAAATATCTCAAACAGGTTTTAGCTCAATTCCCCAAGTCTTGATTTATTGGGGTTTGAGTAAGTCTTGTATAATTTAGGCAATACGGTTCCGGTTACCACTTATGACTCAACAACTTTTCGGCGAACCAACGATAATTACCGTTCCCAGTACTGAAGAGGTCGAGATTGTTACCGAGCTTAATATCGACCATCTTGTCATTGAGGACGATACTCCCGTGGACAATTTTCAATCTGAAGTGCAACAGCGGCTACTAGTGGAACCAGTCTACAGTTCTAAAGCTCTGCCACAGCCTTTCCTAGCTGCTGCCAACGTGGGTCTGTTTTACAAAATAACAGGCGATTGCGTTGTGCCTGATGTTTTACTCAGTCTTGGCGTGCAGCGGGGAGAAGATTTTTCCCAGCGAAAAAATCGCGCGTATTTTGTCTGGGAATTTGGTAAAGTCCCAGATGTCTGCATTGAAATCGTCTCCAATCGAGAAGGCGATGAGTTGACTCTCAGCAAAAAGTCGCAGCAAAAAGGTAAATTAGCTAGCAAGAAAGAAGTCTACGCCCAGATTGGCGTACCCTACTATGTGGTATTCGACCCACTCCGCCAAATTCAGGGAGAAACTGAGATGAATGGAGCATTATTGCGAGCCTGGAGACTGGCAGCGGGACGATACGAGGAAATCACACCAGTTGATGGCATTGTAGAAGTGGGGCAGCCAGTTTGGTTAGAGACCACTGGGTTAGGGCTAATGTTGTGGGAAGGTCAGTTTGAGGAAGCTATAAATCGGTTATGGTTGCGTTGGTGCGTGCGCGAAGTAGGAACGGAGGGTGCTGGCAAGGGACAGATGATCTTGACAGGAGCAGAACGTGCCGAACGGCTGGCCGCACGGTTGCGGGAATTAGGTGAAGATCCAGATTTACTATAGTGGACGATTACGAGGCATTATTTAGGTCGTGTTTCCGTAATCTCAAGCAGGTAGGGAAACGAGGCATTCTTTTCATAGGAGCCAACCCAAATTTCGTAGGAGCCGGGAAGCCATTTACCGCCGATCGCCGGGTTGCGATCGCTTTCATCGTCGCTACACCAACTGCCACCTGGCCCCCGCACTAGCAAAATCGTATCGCCGGAACTCATTACTTTCAGGTTCAGGTAGCTAAATCCCTGCGGCATTGTCAGGCGATGATCGGGAGCGCTATCCACAAAACCTATGCAGGGGCCAGTTTCCGTTTTTGCTTTGCCCGAGTGCTTCTGCGTCTCGTCCTTACCACCACTAATGCCGCGCAACACCTGCGGATCTGGCCTGAAGTTAGGCGAAAGAGTGATATTTTCAAACAGCATCACGTCGGACTTTTTTGATGGAGTTTTTACAGGTTGGGCTGTTTGAGCGATCGCCGTCAACGCGACAGAACCGCTAGTAGCAAATAGCGCGATCGCAGATATTAAGGATAGGTGCCATTTACGAGATTTCTTGCAAACAAAATGTCTGTGGCGGCAATCCTCCCGAAATTGCCTCGATTGGTCTAGGACAGGCACGGGGGCACTGCCCCTACATTCTCGAACGTTATATTTTTGCGTGGAAATCACCTTAATCGATGCAGGCTGAGGCATATTTACATTAATGTTTATCTGGCAACCATACTACAGTTTTATGGTTTTATCGCCATTACGTAAAGACGTACATTTAAGATTAATTGCTCCTTACGCCAATTTTTTAACGGATCCATCACCATGAGCAGCGAACAGCACCTGAATCAGCTCTCGGCAACGGTAACTAAATTTCGCCAGTTACAGTCGCAGTTGTGCGATCGCTGGCAGACAATCGAGCAGTTCGATCTGAGCGATTATGACATTCTGGTCGTACCCTCGCTGAGCCTCGATTCCAGGGAACTGACCAAGGTGCCAGGCAGCCATCACTACGAGGAGCGCTTGCTATTTTCGCTAATCCGGCTGCGAAACCCCCGTACGCACCTGGTTTACGTTACATCCCAACCGCTAGCTCCAATCATCATCGACTATTACCTCCAACTATTACCTGGGATTCCCTTCTCCCATGCCCGCGAGCGACTTACTCTGCTTTCCACCTATGATGCATCTCACGTACCGCTGACTCAAAAGATTCTGGCTCGACCGCGACTGATCGAGCGCATACGCAAAGCTTTGCGCCCGCAGAAAGCATATATGATTTGCTTTAATTCCACGCCTATAGAGCGAGAACTATCCGTAGAATTAGACATCCCACTGTGGGCGCTAGATCCGGATTTGCTACCTCTAGGTACAAAGAATGGCAGCCGTCAGATTTTTGCTGAGACTGATATTCCTCATCCCGATGGTAGCGATCTGGTGTGGAATGCAAAAGATCTGGCGATCGCAGCGGCAGCGCTATGGGAGCGTCAACCACACCTCAAACGCATGGTCGTGAAGTTGAACGAAGGATTCTCCGGTGAAGGTAACGCTGTGTTGGAATTAGACCCCATCCGATCGATAGCACCAACGCAACGGGTAGAAGCGATCGCCAACCAATTCCCACAAATGCGGTTCCAAGCGCAGTCGGAAAACTGGACAAATTTTGCCAGTCGCATTCGCGATCTCGGCGCGATTGTGGAAGCTTTCATCGAAGGAGAAGAGAAGCGATCGCCCAGCGTCCAGGGTAGAATTGCACCTACGGGCGAAGTGGAGATTCTGTCTACCCACGATCAAATTTTAGGAGGAGCGGATTGTCAGGTTTATGAGGGCTGCAACTTTCCTGCCGATCCCAGTTATCGCCTGCAATTACAGGAGTTGGGAATGAGGATTGGTAAAACTCTGGCAGCGCGAGGTGTATTGGAACGCTTTGGCGTGGATTTTGTTGCGGTTAAACAGCCGGATGGTAGTTGGGATTTACAAGCGATCGAAATTAACCTGCGTAAGGGCGGCACAACTCACCCACTCATGACGCTTCGGTTCATGACTAATGGGACATTTAACCTCAGCGATGGTCTGTTTTACAGTAAACAAGGACGACAGAAATATTACATCGCGACAGATACACTACAAAAAGAGCAATACAAAGGGTTACTGCCCCACGATCTGATGGATATTATTGCGTACCATCGCCTGCACTTCGACAGCAGCACGGAAACAGGTACGGTGTTTCATCTAATTAGTTGCCTATCGGAATTTGGTAAACTGGGACTGACGAGTATTGGGAACTCTCCCCAAGAGGCAAAGGCTATTTACGATCGCGTGGTGCAAGTACTGGATTGCGAAACCTAAGTATAAGGTGGTCGCTGCCCACCCTAATAACTACTCAGATTATTTCCCGAATCCTCCGCCTCCGGGTGTTTCAATTACAAATACATCGCCAGGTTGCATCTGTACGGCGGCACTGCTGGCTAGAATTTCAACTTCCCCATTGCGGCGCTGTACTGAATTGCGACCGACTTGACCCGCGCTTCCTCCCTGCAAGCCAAACGGTGCAACTACTCGATGCCCTGACAAAATTGCCGCTGTCATTGCTTCGCGAAATTGTATGCGTCGCGTTACACCGTTGCCACCACTGTATCGCCCCTCACCGCCACTGTTGGGGCGAATCGCAAAATCCTCAATTAGAACTGGGAAGCGCCACTCCAGCACTTCAGGATCGGTAAGGCGAGAGTTAGTCATGTGGGTTTGGACGGCATCAGTACCACTGAAACCTGCGCCTGCCCCAGAACCACCGCAAATAGTCTCATAATATTGATATTTTTCATTCCCAAACGTGAAGTTATTCATCGTACCTTGGGAAGCAGCGAGAATACCAAGTGCACCGTATAAAGCATTCACGATCGCCTGCGAAGTCTCCACATTACCAGCTACTACCGCAGCCGGAAATTTGGGATTGAGCAGGCAGCCTTCTGGCACGATTATCTTCAGCGGTTTCAGACATCCCGCATTGAGGGGGATATCATCATCTACTAGGGTGCGAAATACATAGAGAACGGCTGCCTTACATACAGCTAGCGGTGCGTTAAAGTTACTCAACTGTTGAGGGGACGTTCCAGTAAAGTCAACTGTGGCAGAGCGATCGGTGCGATCGATCTCGAGCCGCACCTGAATTCGATTGCCCGCATCAGTGAGATAGGTGAAGCTGCCATTACTTAAAACATCGATCGCTCGACGTACCGATGCCTCAGCATTATCCTGAACGTGCTGCATGTATGCCTGCACCTTTTCTAGTCCATAATGGGCGATCGTGCGATATAGTTCTGCCACACCGCGTTCGTTGGCAGCAACCTGGGCTTGAAGATCTGCAAGATTCTGAGTGGAGTTGCGCGCGGGGTAACTACCACTTTTCAAAAGCTCCGCAATTTCTGTTTCTAGGAATCTGCCTCGATCCACGAGTTGGATGTTGTCGAGCAAAATCCCTTCTTGCTCGATAGTGGTGCTGTAGGGCGGCATGGAACCAGGTGTGATACCGCCAATGTCGGCATGGTGTCCGCGCGATGCTACATAGAATATTGGGCGGGCTATATCTGCTGCTTTAGAATCAACAGGGAAAACCGGAGTCATCACAGTAATGTCGGGCAAATGGGTACCGCCGTTATAGGGATTATTGGAGAGATAGACATCTCCAGGTTTGAGCGTATCGCCTTTCGCTGCAATCAAAGCACGAATACTTTCGCTCATCGAACCCAAATGCACGGGAATATGCGGTGCGTTTGCCACTAACTGCCCCTCTTCGTCAAAAATGGCGCAGGAGAAATCCAAACGCTCTTTGATATTGACCGAATAGCTGGTATTTTGGAGCGTAATACCCATTTCCTCAGCGATCGCGCGAAACAGGTTATTAAAAATTTCCAACAGCACTGGATCGGGATGTCTGTAGCGATCGTTCTCGCTGGATTGCGGCGATCTATCGAGGGCAGGCACGGGGGCACTGTCCCTACCGTTTTTATCGCCCGCGAACTGGACGATAATCAAATGATTCCGTGCGGTTAATTCTGCGTACCAACCCGGTTCGATGACATTGGTACCTGTCGGTTCGATAATCAAGGCTGCACCGCGAACGCGATCGCCAGGCTGCAAATCCCGTCGTTGATAGACAGGCACGCGATGCCATTCCCCTTTCGCGTACACCTCAACTGTATCAATTGGCTCTAGTGGTGTTGTTCTATTCGCTGTCAAAATTGGCTCTTCCATTGCCGTCATTTGGGCGATCGCCTCAACAGCCAATGCTTCTACGATTAATTCTTTATCCGACATAGTGAAGCCATAGCGCTGGCGATATGTCCGTTCAAACTGCGATCGCATGGTGGCAACATCCGCGAATTCTACAATCGATGCCGCATCTGTCCCCACGTAGCGTAAATAGACGCGGCGGATTGCCTGGATATAAGTATCTTCTACTCCTTGAGCGATAATCTCTTGTTTGGCCTCCATTGCCAGTACGTCTAGAGTTGACTTTAGAATGGGGATAATTTCTGCGGTTAACTGCACCTCTACGGCTTTATCCTTAAGCGATCGCAGATCGGCTAAGCCCATACCATAGGCTGACAGTACGCCCGCCAAAGGATGAATGAAAATTCGGGTTATGCCCAAAGCTTCTGCGATTAAACAGGCGTGCTGTCCCCCTGCGCCACCAAAACAGCAAAGCGTATATTCCGTCACGTCATAGCCGCGTTGCACCGAGATCTTTTTAATTGCATTTGCCATTGTGGCGATCGCGATAGTTAGAAAGCCTTCAGCGACTTGCTCTGGAGGTTGCGGCGCTGGATCTCCACTAGAAGAATCGCCTATTTGCTGGCTAATTGCAGCAGCCAGGGTTGTAAACCTTTGCCGTACAATTGCCGCATCAAGCGGTAAATTTCCAGATCCACCGAACACCTGAGGGAAGTACGCCGGTTGTATTTTGCCCACCATCACATTACAGTCCGTCACCGTCAACGGGCCACCACGACGATAGCAGGCGGGTCCTGGATTAGCTCCTGCTGATGCAGGGCCGACGCGGTAGCGAGCGCCATCGAACGAGAGAATCGATCCGCCCCCTGCCGCTACGGTATGAATCGATAACATTGGGGTACGCAAGCGCACGCCAGCTACTTCTGTTTCAAATCTGCGTTCGTATTCACTATTAAAATGGGAGACATCAGTGGAAGTCCCTCCCATGTCAAATCCAATAATCTTGTCAAACCCTGCTGCCATACTAGTCTTGACCGCTCCTACGATCCCCCCTGCTGGCCCCGACAGAATGCTATCTTTACCCTGGAATAGCCGCGCATCTGTCAGTCCCCCATGGGACTGCATAAATAAAATCCTCATGCTATCTTTTTCTTCGTTGGATATCGCTGGTGGAACCGATGGGTTTGGGGCAGGCACGGTGGCACTGCCCCTACATCCTTCCTCCACCCCCTGCAAACCAACCCGTAACTGTTCCACATAGCGCCGTAGAATTGGTGAGAGATAAGCATCCACCACTGTAGTATCGCCCCGTCCCACTAATTTCATTAATGGACTAACCTGATGGGACACAGAGATTTGTGTGAAGCCGATCGCGCGCGCGATCTCAGCTACTCGATCTTCATGCTCGGGATAGCGGTAGCTATGCATGAAGACAATGGCACAGGCGCGAATATCATCGTCATAAGCAGCTTGTAGGGATTCCATTAGCGACTCATTAATTTGCACGGGCATTAATGCCTCACCGTCAGACGTATAGCGCTCCTCTACCTCAATTACACGCTCGTAGAGCATTTCCGGTAGGATAATCTGACGGGCAAAAATTTGAGGACGCTTTTGATCGCCAATGCGCAGAGCATCGCGAAATCCCTTTGTAATTAAGAGAAGCGTGCGATCGCCCTTCCGCTCCAAAAGCGCGTTGGTCGCCACCGTCGTGCCCATCTTGATTGCTGCGATCCGATCGGTGGGAATGGGCATGTCGAATGGTATGCCTAAAATATCGCGAATTCCTTGAACGGCAGCATCCTGGTATCGCTCGGGATTTTCCGACAATAACTTGCGAACGATAAGTTCGCGATTGGGACTCTGCGCTACGATATCAGTAAACGTACCGCCACGATCGATCCAAAACTGCCACTGCGAGAGATCGGACTTAAGATCGATGTCGGTATCCATTTACGATCGCCCTTGAAATGGTTGTACCTGTTGCATGAGTAACTGAGCTTTCGATATTACAGTTGTCCAGTCGCCCTCAGCTACTGCTTCATGGCAGAAGAGGTTGCTGGAAATACCCACGGCGATCGCCCCAGCATCGAGAAATAAACTAGTATTTTCCGCCGTGACACCACCCGTAGGGATGAGGGGAATATCGCCCAATACTGGTTGGAGACATTCCAGATAACTAACTCCTCCCACTGACTTAATTGGAAATACTTTAACGGCAGCGGCACCTGCTTGCCATGCTGTAACGATTTCCGTAGGGGTCAGCGCTCCTGCGATTACAGGTATGTTGGCAGCACGACCTAGTTCGATAATTTCCGGGCTGGTGTGTGGCGTGAAAATAAAACTGCAACCACTGGCGATCGCCTCAGCAGCCATCTCGGGATTAAGTACCGTGCCGGTGCCAATTTTACAGTCGGGTAGTTCCTGTTGCAGTTTAGGAATTAATGAGTCTGCCTTGTCAGTATTCCAGGTAATTTCCATCAGCTTAATACCACCTGCCGCAGCAGCTAAGGCCATCTCGCGCGCTACGATCGCGTTCGTAGCACGAATTACAGCAATTACACGTTGTTGTTGGAGTAAACTTAACCAGGCGGTCACGGTTGTAAGTTTTTGTAATTAATAAACATACGCACGATCATGGCACAAGAGCGCGCCCGATCGGGAAGTAGGTTTGCAACCCTTGGCAACCCTTAGCAACAAGAACGCTAAAATAGCATTTATGTCTCTGTTAACCGATCGCAATACCCACTACCATACCTTAGGTGTGACTCATCAGGCTGCCCAGTCTGAGATTAAGCGCGCTTATCGAAGGTTGGTAAAGCAGTTCCATCCCGACTGCAACCGCGATCTGGCAAGCCACGATCGCATATCAGCGATTAACGTTGCCTACGAAGTCCTGGGCAATCCCCAAGCACGTGCCACCTACGATCGCAGTCTTGGCATTGCTAACCTTAAAGCATCCGATGGTGTAAATGTTACTAATGGGCGATCGGCGCGGTCATCCAGTTTAGATGAAGAGCGAAAACTAGACCTGTGGATTAGACAAGTCTATACCCCCATCTCAGATTTATTAGAAGAAATCCTTGGCGCGATCGACGAACAAATTGACGATCTATCCGCCGATCCCTACGACGATGAGTTAATGGGAAATTTTCAAGACTATATCGATGAATGTCGCGGCTCGTTTACGAAGGCGCAGATCCTATTCCGAGCGATGCCAAATCCAGTCTCTGTTGCGAGCGTTGCTACTCATCTCTATCATTGTCTCAGTGTTTTGGGAGATGGCATTGAAGAATTAAATTACTTTACACTCAATTTTGACGATCGTCACCTGCACACGGGACAAGAAATGTGGCGCATTGCTGAAGAAATGAGGAGTTACGCCCAAACCGCCATGCACAATTTGAGTAGGTGAGGAAATCTTGCCCAAGGAGCCATACCATGAATTCTGTTGTCCTGAATCTAGAACCCGTCCTGCATCTCAGTAACGAACAGTTTTATCAATTGTGCATTTCTAATCCAGACTTAAACTTAGAGCGCAGCGCTAAAGGAGAGTTAATTATCGTGCCACCAGTAGGAGGAGAAAGCGGTAATCGAGAAGCAGGACTGATTGCAGATTTAGAAATATGGAACCGCCAAACAGATTTGGGAATTACGTTCAGCTCGTCTACCATATTCATCTTGCCTAATGGAGCCAATCGTTCCCCTGATGCGGCATGGGTATCGCTAGAGCGGTGGCAGAGTTTAACACAGAGCGATCGCGAGAAATTTCCACCCCTTTGTCCGGACTTTGCGATCGAGTTACGCTCTCGCACTGACTCACTTAAAACGCTGCAAGAAAAAATGCAGGAATATTTAGACAACGGTCTGCGTTTAGGTTGGCTGATTAATCCCCAAAACCGACAGGTAGAAATTTATCGATTGGGGCAACCAGTAGAAGTAGTTGCCATCCCAACTAAGCTATCTGGGGAGGACGTGTTACCAGGATTTGAATTGCAAGTATCGTAAGCAGTATCACAAAAAAACACAAAGTTTGACAAATTGTCAATAATTATCTCTTGGCGATCTCAACTTAAACTAAAGAGGATATATTCATGGATATATTCAATGACAATTGATGGTGTTGATTTGCCATGAAAATCACTAGACGAGAAGCAATTAAGCTGGGATTAGCTAGTAGTGGAGCGTTACTTTCCCCCTTTGGGTTCTCCGATCTTGCCCTTGCCCAGTTTAGTCCCCAAATCCCGCGCTTCGAGCAACCATTCCGCCTCCCACCCGAACTCAAACCCGCGCGCAGCGATGCCACGACCGATTACTACGAGATCGTCATGCAAAAGGCTCAAGTTGAGTTTTTGCCCGGCCTTAAAACAGAAATCTGGGGCTACAACGGCATTTCACCGGGGCCTACAATTAGACAACAACGCGATCGCAAATCAGTCGTCCGATTTATTAACAATCTGGATGTCAGTACTTCAATTCACTTGCATGGCATGGCTTCACTGCCACAATACGATGGCTATGCCGAAGATTTAATCCCACCTGGCTATTACAAAGATTATCGCTATCCCAACAACCGCGCTTCAACCCTGTGGTACCACGATCATGCTATTCGCCATACTTCCCGTAACGTCTACATGGGTTTGGCAGGCATGTATATCGTCGAAGACGATGTCGAACGCAGTTTGAATTTACCTCAGGGTGAATATGAGGTGCCTTTGATTATTCAAGACAAGAAATTTGCGATCGATGGTTCGTTAATCTTTGACGATCGCGGTCAAAGGAGTCTTTATGGCGATGTCATGTTGGTTAACGGCGTACCCTGGCCGCGCATGGAGGTGGCAAACCGCAAATATCGCTTCCGCATCTTGAATGCTGGAGCTTCTCGCACCTGTCAGCTATCTCTCAGTACTGGTGACGATTTGATTGTCATAGGTTCCGATGCTGGTTTATTAAGCGCTCCAGTCAGGACAAAAACGCTACGGTTGGCGATGGCAGAGCGCTATGGTTTCATCGTTGACTTCTCTAAATATCCCATTGGCACCAGAGTTATTCTGAGAAATCCCATTCTCCCTACTAATGGCGATATCGATGCACGTACGAGTGAGATTATGTGCTTTGATGTCGTGCGTCGCGAAAGCGACGATAGCTCGCTTCCCGATAAATTACGTTTGGTGCAACCAATCCCAGTATCTGCTACTACCCCAGTCAGAACGTTTCGGTTTGGTCGCGGCGGTAACCAATGGACGATTAACAACCAGACTTGGAATCGCCATCGCGTGGATGCTAATCCCAATTTAGATGGCATCGAGATTTGGAATCTAGTTGGAGCGGGAGGAGGATGGATTCATCCCGTACATATACATCTGGTTGACTTGCAACTCCTGGATCGCAACGGTTCGCCGCCACTACCCTACGAACGCGGGTGGAAGGATGTTTTCTATGTGGGTGAGAACCAGACAGTCAGGGTAGTTGCCAAGTTTGGCCCCCATACAGGCAAATATATGATGCACTGCCATAACATCGTGCATGAAGACCATGACATGATGACTCAGTTTGAAGTAGGGCAGGGTGGTCCTGACCCCATGTCAGTACCTGCCCAGCCTCTGCCAGCACCACCTTTGTAGGGAAGAAACAGCATATCGCTGCCTAACATCAGTCTACGATCTAAACCTTTAAATTGAGAAGTGATGTTAACTAGTTTCGTTACAAGGTTAAGTATAGGTTAAAATCTAGATATAGATGCTTGTTTTCTAGGGAGGTGTAAAATGAGCGATCGACAAAAAGAAGTTGACAAAGCCGAAGAAAGTCTTCCTGGAACGCTCTTTTTCATTGCAGTTGCCATTATATTCGTACCGCTGGTGTTCGCAGGTTTTTTCTTCCAATAGGCAGGCGTTCGGGTTACGGTTTTTAATCTGTCAGCATGAGATATTGCATGAGATAAATTCAATTATCTGAGATTTCGAGTAAGATCCGGTACCCCAAAACAAAAGTTTTGGAGGGGGTGAACCCCCTTCTGGAGGCAAAGCCCCCATTCCCCCATGTTGCAAAATTTATGATTTGCAACACTGGTTTTCTATGACTTAATCTCTAGAGCGCTAGCTGGCCCTACCAGGGAAATTGCTGGGGTGGAGAGATAGGTGTTGGCTGCCCTTTGTAAATCTTCAACGGTGACGGCTTCGACTAGCGTCGTAAATTTGGGATCGAAGTCCAGGCCTAAGCCCAATGTTTCGTACCAGCCAAATATCTGGGCAATCTGGCTGTTGGTTTGCTTTCCTAGCGCATATTGCCCCAGGAGCTTGCTTTTTGCAGTTTCGATTTCCTCAGGTTCTAAGGGGGCGTGCCTCAGGCGATCGCATTCGGAACGCAAGCCATCTAAGGCCGATTGCGTGTTGTGCGGTGCCGTGCCCATGTAGGCGACGAACTGGGATGTGTGGAGCCGGGTGGGATAAAAGGCTGAAACCTCGTACGCCAGTCCCTGCTTCTCCCGCAACTCCACGAACAAGCGGCTGGAAAGCCCATTGCCTAAATAAGTTGCAATCAATTTTAAAGCAGCGTAGTCGGTCGAAGTAACGGCGGGTGCGGGGTAACCCAGCATCACGATCGCTTGCTGAGTATCCTGCGCTGTAGAGACAACCTGAGGATTGAATTGAGCCTTCATATCAATAATCGGAAACGAGCGATCTGGGATCTGCCAGTCCCCAAAGGCTTTTTCGATTTGCACGATCGCGCTGACGGGATCGATGCGTCCAGCAATACTAACCACCATGCGATCGGGACGAAATTGAGTTTGGTGAAATTCAACCAGGTCTGCCTGACTGATACTGCTAATCGTATCTGCTTTACCTAGGCCAGGAAATCCATAGGGGTGAGCGCCATAAATCAAAGGCTGTAGCTGTTCGTAGGCAACCGAGAAGGGGCGCTCTTGCTGCGCGGCGATCGCTTGCAAGGTAAGGCGGCGCTCCAGTTCTAGTTCGCTATCTGGAAATGTGGGCGATCGCAAAATTTCTGCCGCTAAATGCAAAATCTCCGCAAAGTCAGAACTAATGGTTTTAAAGCTGAGTAAAAAATAATCCACAGCGGCTTCCGTTCCCAAAGAAGCACCAATCGATTCCACCTGCTCGGCGATCTCTTGCGACGAGAAATTAACCGTTCCTTTAGTAATTAAAGCAGCAACGAGATGCGATATACCAATTGTGGGCGGCAGCTCTAAACTAGTACCACCTCGCAAAAAACAGCGCGTCGCCACAATGTCAGCCGTAGGATTCTCTACTACTAGCACTGTTATTCCATTGTCTAAAACCTGGCGGTGATGTTGGCGCTGCATATGTAAATTTGTGAGCGGATCCTTAGAAAATTTTTACCCCTTTTAGGGGCGAACAGCCGTTCGCCCCCTACGCAAGACGGTGAATTTTCTGCTATAGCTATAGTCCATAGGCTGAGGACGGGGTGCAGGGATGAAACCCCGGCGTGGGGACGTAGCCCCCACACCCACTGTAATCACCAATCTGTCTACGGCTATAATTTCTATTCTGTAAATCTCCTCAGGTGGGGGGTAGCAGAGTAGCGATCGCATATTTTTGGGGCGATAAGTACTTCTGAGCTAGTTGCAGTAGATCCTGCGGTTGCACCTTCGCGATCGTATTAGCGTAAACCTCCGACCAATCAGAGCACAGCCCCTGGCAACCGAGTAAGCCATAGTACCCTAAAAAGCTGGCAAGTTGATGCGGAGACTCGACTGCGAATGCAAAGCTATTACAGAGGGAACGTTTGGCACGTTTCAGTTCTGCTTCTGTAACGGGGGTGGTGGTAATTTGATGAATCTGTTCTAAGATCTTGTGCTCGACTGGCTCCAGGTATTGCCTATCCAGATACGCGCCAACGGTAAACAGTCCTGGCTCTTTTTGCATGGTGAACCCGCTACTAATATCGTGCACCCAGCCCAACTCTTCCCGCAACTCTTTAACCAAACGCGAAGTACGTCCTTCCGCCAGAATGGTGGAGACCAGTTCCAGTTGCAAAGCATCTTCCAAGCGATCGACACAGGGGCCGATCCAGGCCATCGTCATGCGACCGTGTTGCAGGCGCGGCAGGTGCTCGGTGTGACGGCGAATATCCAATAGAGCGGGCAGGCATGCCAGATCGAGATCGGCTAACTGTACCTGACTGGAGCTAGTGGAGTTGAAAGGCAATTGGCACCCAGCGAAGGACTCGGACACAACCGCGATCGCCTCTTCCTGCGAGATCGCGCCCACCACCGCTACAGTCATCAGTTCGGGACGATAGCAACTGCGATGAAAGCAGCGCATGTGTTCTGGGGTCAAGCTCAGTAAGATTTCCTCTGAACCCAGTACCGAGCGGTTATAG
Organism: Pseudanabaena sp. PCC 6802; assembly: GCF_000332175.1. Lineage (NCBI taxonomy): Bacteria > Bacillati > Cyanobacteriota > Cyanophyceae > Pseudanabaenales > Pseudanabaenaceae > Portococcus > Portococcus stanieri. Next base: position 1,758,239 of record NZ_KB235914.1, read on the forward strand.
GGATGCTGCCCGTAGGCAGTCTGCATCAGGTTTTGAAATGCCAACCAGTCAGGGTCATCCTGGGATTGGCGCATTTCTTCGAGTACGACTAAGCGCTCCTGCTCGAACTCGCAATCGGGGATACTGGCATTTAGCAGCATTTCTGCCAAGTAGGGCATCGTAGAGGCAAAGCTGCTGGATGCAGTCGTGAACATGTAATGGGCGTAGTCGTGACTGGTGGCGGCATTGGCAACCCCGCCTTCTAATTCGATCAAACAGTCAAACTCACCTGGCACGATCGTGTCAGTGCCCTTAAAAATCATGTGTTCCAGAAAATGAGCCATCCCAGACCATTCTTCTGGCTCGGCAGTAGTTCCCGCCTTTACCCACACATCGACGCTGACAACTGAAGTGGCGGGAAGTTCTTGATGAATTAGTGTTAAGCCATTGTCTAGTTTTAGAAACGTTGCGCCTAGACTAGATTTTTCCGCGATCCTGCTACAGGTAATTGGCACGTTGTATGTAAAATCAATAATTTCTTAAGATTAAATTATTCAAGTATTCGCCGACACATAAAGTAGCAAAAAATACAAAATTGGGAATTGGGTGAGGGGTGATGGGGGTTGTGATATATAGGATCGGGCTGGGATTATTCTTGGATAGTTACCATATCGTCGGCAAGCTAAACAGTGAACCCCAAAAGTCATAACATTAGTCAAGATCGCAACAGTCAAGATCGCAACGAAGAGCCAGAAATCCAGGTGGCGATCGCGATCCTCTCCCGTCAAAGTAAATTCCTGCTCCAACTGCGCGATAACATTCCTAACATAATTCATCCTGGTTGTTGGGCTTTGTTTGGTGGGCACCTGGAACCCGGAGAAGATTCAGAGCAGGGGCTAAAACGCGAATTACTAGAAGAAATCGGCTATGCTCCACCAGTTGTCAATCTATTTGGGACATATCCCCGTCCAGGTGTAATCCGGTACGTTTACCATGCCGAACTAAGCGTTGATATTGACGATCTCAAGTTGGGTGAGGGCTGGGATATGGCTTGGGTATCGGTGGAGGATATTCAAACAGGGGAGTGCTATTCCGCGATCGCCAAACAAGTTCGCCCCATTGCATTCCCACATCAACAAATCTTGTTAGAATTCGTGCATATGGGGATCGGCTATTTCAGGTCATCTGTGCTAGGATGAGGCTCAGTAGACTTATTCGGTTCATTACTTTGTTTTTACAGACTATCTCCGAATCTAGCTCTCTACATCACTTAAATTTTCGGAGACAATTTTAATGTCAATTTATGTCGGCAACTTATCCTACGAAGTCACACTGCAGGATATAACCAATGTATTTGCAGAGTATGGCTCGGTCAAACGGGTTCAACTCCCAACCGATCGAGAAACTGGACGCATGCGCGGGTTTGGCTTTGTGGAAATGGATACTGAAACAGAGGAAACGGCGGCCATCGAAGCTTTAGATGGTGCAGAATGGATGGGGCGCGACCTCAAAGTTAATAAGGCAAGACCCCGAGAAGATCGTAATTTTTCTGGTGGCGGCGATCGTAGAGGCGGTGGCAATAGAACTTCTCGCCGCTATTAAGTTTGGCAGCTAAAAACTTAGTTTTACTATTTGGAGTGCAGTCGCTTCGTCTGCACTCTACGTTTTAGTTGCACATAATCCATGGAAATTTCTTAAGATTAAGGAGAGCGTGCGTGACCCAGATAATTCTTGGCGAGAATGAAGGGATTGAATCAGCCTTGCGCCGATTTAAGCGGCAAGTAATTAGAGCAGATATTTTTGCAGATATAAAAAAGCATCGTTACTTTGAAACACCTTTACAAAAAAGTAAGCGAAAGGCAAATGCTAAGCACAAGCGAAGAAAGCATAAATCTACCTTTCGACTTAAATAATCGAACTACGCAAATGTGACTTAACCCAAATTTAACCTTGCCTTTGCGCTGACTTAACCTTTAATTAATACAGGCAGTTTAGTATCAGGATTGACAACCTGTGCTTGTGTTAAAAAAACTAAATTCTCATGGCTTTAAAAATTTTCAAATCCCGTCCAAGCATTGTTGCTGCAACAGTAATGATGGCTCTAGCTTTGGTTGCTTGTGGTGACAATACTGCGACTAATGTGGGCACCACGACACAACCAGCCCAAACAGGCTCTAGTCCTAATGCTGCAACTACTGAAAGCTTAAGCGGTAGCATTAGAATAGATGGATCCAGCACGGTTGCGCCAATTAGTAAAGCTGTAGCTCAAGAATTTTCTAAAGTTAATTCAGGAGTCAAGGTGCCTGTTGGTACTAGCGGCACTGGAGGTGGCTTTAAGAAATTTTGCTCTGGCGATACTGATATTTCCAACGCTTCTCGCCCCATTAAGTCCAAAGAAGCTGAGGATTGTGCCAAGAACAAAGTTGAGTTTGTGGAATTACCAATCGCAGTTGACGGCTTGACTGTGGTTGTGAACAAAGAGAATACCTGGGCAAAATGCCTAACCGTAGACGAGCTTAAGAAGATGTGGTCTCCTGATTCTCAGGGCAAAGTAAACAACTGGAAGCAAGTGAAAGATTCATTCCCAGATGAAAAACTAAGCTTATTTGGCCCTGGCCCAGATTCAGGTACGTTTGACTACTTCACAGAGGCAGTTAACGGCAAGTCAAAGGCCAGTCGTACCGATTACCAACCCAGCGAAGACGACAATATTCTCGTACAGGGTGTAGTTGGTAGTAAAGGTGGTCTGGGCTACTTTGGGGTTGCCTACTATGAAGCAAACGCCAACAAACTGAGCGCAGTTGAAATTGATGCTGGTAAGGGCTGCGTTGCACCAACCATTGAAAATATTAACTCTGGTAAATACGCTCCCCTATCTCGCCCTCTGTTTGTGTACGTGAACAAGAAATCCTTGGAACGTCCGGAAGTTAAAGCTTTTATGGATTTCTACCTGGCTCAAGACGAAGCTTTGGTGCGCAAAGTAGGTTACGTCACGTTGCCCAACGAGGCACTGCCAAAAGTAAAGGAACGGTTGAAGGAAGGTAAAACCGGCACCACATTCTCTGGCGAACATGCCGGTAAATCGATCGCCGAACTTCTCGCTAAAGATCTCAAGTAGGAAATAAATAGGGATTTAGATGGCAAGCTTGTCAGAATCTTCACAAAGCTCAGATCTCGATCTTAATAAGCGAGTCTCTCGTAACTTTACAGAGCTGGCGATCGCGATCGCGCTTTTCCTATGCGCTCTGGTGTCAGTGTTGACTACCCTGGGTATTATCTATGTTTTAACTGAGGAGACATTGAAATTTTTCTCTCAAGTGAGCTTAGGTGAATTCTTTTTAGGTAGTACTAAAAACGGTGTGCACTCCTGTACCTGGACCCCCCAGTTTGAGGATAAAAATTTCTGTATCTGGCCGACAATTAGCGGGACAATTCTGGTCGCAACTATTGCTATGCTGGTTGCAACGCCATTGGGTTTAGCAACTGCAGTTTACTTAAGCGAGTACGCCCGACCCCGCGTCTCCAAAATTCTGCGTCCTTTGGTGGAGCTGTTAGCTGGAGTACCTACGGTTGTCTATGGCTACTTTGCCTTACTACTCGTGACGCCTTTTCTGAAGCTATTCATTCCTGGACTAGAAGGCTTTAACGCTCTCAGTGCTGGGTTAGTGATGGCAGTAATGATTATCCCTACAGTAGCTTCTATTACAGCGGATTCTATGCGAGCCGTACCGCAGGCTTTACGAGACGCAGCCTACGGTTTGGGTGCAACTAAAAAAGAAGTGACGACTAAGGTAGTAATGCCCGCTGCCCTATCGGGTATTATTGCAGCAATCATCCTGGGGATCTCGCGGGCGGTGGGCGAAACGATGATTGTTGTAATCGCGGCAGGACAGAAACCCAACCTGACCTTTGATCCGCGTCAAACCGTTGGAACTATGACTGCTTACATTACCCAGGTTACTAAAGGTGATGCTCGCTATGGCAGTATCGAGTACGAAGCTTTGTTTGCAGTTGGTATGACCCTATTTATCATTACTTTGATTCTGAACATCATTAGCAAGCAGATCTCCAAACGTTTCCAAGAGAAATACGACTAAGATTTATGGCGAATACAGAAGGCTTACCAAGCATCGCTGCCGAAAATTTATTTGAACCTAAGTTAGCAAAAAGACAAACAGAAGGAAGCATTTTTGCCACTGCTTGTTTGCTCGCTACTCTGTTTGGATTGGTCATTCTAGCAGTTTTAATTGTTGACATCGTTCATGATGGCTTGCCAAGGCTTAATTTAGGACTAATTACGAATCCCCCCGACTCTTTGGATGCATCTCAAGCTGGATTTAGGGTGGCTCTGTTGGGATCGTTGGGAATGTTAGTGTTTGTGTTGCTACTGTCCATCCCAGTTGGTGTAGCGTCCGCGATTTACTTGGAGGAATACGCACCTAAGAATTGGCTGACGGATTTTATCGATCTGAATATTTACAACCTGGCGGGCGTACCTTCAATTGTCTATGGCATCCTGGGGTTGGGTTTGTTTGTGCGCGGTCTTTATGGCGGTGGAGCCGTACTGATGGCTGGTGTTTTAACCATATCATTACTCATTTTGCCGCCGATTATTGTAGTAGCAAGGGAATCTATCCGTGCCGTGCCACAGTCTATTCGGCAAGCTTCCTATGGTGTGGGGGCTACCAAGTGGCAAACTATTCGCCACCACGTTCTGCCAATGGCTTTACCAGGTATTATGACTGGAGTAATCATTTCTACTTCTCGCGGAGTAGGTGAAACTGCGCCATTAGTTGTTCTGGGTGTGGGAACCGTTCTTACTAATCCAAATATTTCTCTCATTAATTTGTCAGCTTTGTTTAGCGGTCAAATAAATCGGCTTTTTGTCAATACTGTATGGTCAAAAGATAACTATTTCTCAGTATTGCCCTATCAAATTTACGAATGGGTAAGCGATGCTAAAGACGAATACAGAACGCTTGCTTCCGCTGGGATTATTTTACTCATGCTAGTGGTATTGGGAATGAATGCCTTTGCGATTTTTCTACGTAACCGAGCCAACTAGCTCTCTAAATATTACCCATCCATATTTAGCCCACTCTTAAAAACCTTAAGTAAGAAAATGAATTCAGGTAAATCAAGCGATAAACCTACTGCAATCATTAGTGCTAGGGACGTCTCTGTTTTTTACAGTTCGGCATTCCCCGCTGTTTCCGATGTCGATCTGGATATCCAAAAAAATCAAATCACTGCCTTTATTGGTCCTTCAGGCTGCGGCAAGAGTACGATTTTACGTTGTTTTAACCGTCTGAACGATCTAATTGTGGGTGCTAAGGTGACGGGCAGCATCAAATTTGGCGGACAGGATCTGTATGCTTCCAGTATCGATCCAGTCGCGGTGCGCCGTCATATTGGCATGGTGTTTCAGCGTCCTAACCCATTCCCAAAATCCATTTACGAAAATATTGCCTTTGGCCCGCGTATCAATGGCTATAAGGGCAATATGGACGAGTTGGTAGAGCGATCGCTCAAACAAGCCGCTATCTGGGATGAGGTCAAGGATAAACTCAAGGAAAGCGGCCTGGCTCTATCCGGCGGTCAGCAGCAACGGTTGTGTATTGCCAGGGCGATCGCCGTGCAACCAGAGGTAATTCTGATGGACGAACCGTGTTCGGCACTCGATCCCATTTCAACCCTGCGGATCGAAGAGTTGATGCAGGAACTCAAGCAGCGCTACACGATCGTGATTGTCACGCACAACATGCAACAGGCATCGCGGGTTTCAGATATGACGGCTTTCTTTAACACGGAACTCGACAAGCGCGGTCAGCGGACTGGCAAACTAGAGGAATTCGATCGCACTTCGGTAATTTTTGGCAACCCGACTAAAGTCGCCACCGAGGAGTACATCAGCGGTCGCTTTGGCTAATTGCTAGATTTTCGTCAAATACCACCAACACGAACGAGTTTGTAGCCGATCGTCTCGTTCCAAATTCTGTTTAGTTAACCCTTTCTACTCGAAGTCCGCCTGCGCGGACTTTAGTTTGTGTAGCCGCGACTTTCAGTCTTCAGGTAATATTAGGCATAATTAACTTTGACTTATAGCCGTAGACAGAATCTATTAGGACAGGGGGTGTGGGGGTTGTGCCCCCACGCAGGGGAGGCAGGGCGGTCTTGGGGGTTTCCCCCTAGAGCCACTGCCGTGTTCTACCCCTGCACCCCGTCCTAAGCCTAGTGGCTACAGCTATATAAAGTACGTCTTGCTGTCCGCGCTGTAGTTACCTCCTGACCTAAACTGCTCTATGGGTGAATCAATTACAACTACGCCGCTACTGGAGCTTAAGGGAATTCACAAGCGCTTTGGCAACAATACAATCCTCGATGGTGTAGACATCAAGCTGTACGCGGGTGAGGCGGTGGCAATTATCGGCCCCTCTGGGACAGGCAAGTCCACTATCCTCAGAATTATGAGCGGCTTGCTGGAACCCGATCGCGGTGAAGTGTTAGTTGATGGTAAACGTCTGGCCCAGGTGGCTGGTTCGGACAGTAACGTGAATATTGGCATGGTGTTTCAGCAGGCGGCACTGTTTGACTCGCTCACGGTGGCGGAAAATGTAGGTTTCTACTTATTCGAGCATTCGCGCTTGACAAGGCACGAAATTTTAAAGATTGTCGAAGAAAAGCTCAGACAAGTTGGGTTGTCGAATATTTGCGATCGCTATCCCAGTCAACTATCCGGCGGTATGCGCAAGCGCGTCAGTCTGGCGCGGGCAATTATTACCGACCCCACCGCTCAGGAATCGTCTAAACAGAGCAAGCACGTACTGCTTTACGATGAGCCTACGGCTGGCTTAGACCCAGTTGCTTCCACGGTTATTGAAGACTTGATTTGCAACCTCAAAGACGAGCAAAACGCCTGCGATAGCTACGTCGTAGTCACCCACCAGGACAGTACCATCCGCCGTACAGCCGATCGTGTCATCATGTTGTATGGTGGTAAAGTGTGTTGGCAGGGGAGTGTTGATGAGCTAGATGCAACTGATAATCCTCATATCCGCCAATTTTTTAGCGGTAGCATTAACGGACCAATTCAAATTCTGGATAGGGAGGCATGAAGTAAATGCAAGCAAGAACAATCCGAGAAGGTACCCTGGGTCTGCTAATTGTGGCTGGTGTGGCGGTATTTGGTGGTGGGTTGCTATGGCTGCGAGGCTTTCGCCCTGGAGGTGGAGAAGCTTTTTCCTTTGTGATTGACTTCAAAGATGCCAGTGGTCTGGGTGTAGGTAGCCCCGTGCGCTTCCGAGGCGTGCAGGTAGGTAAAGTGCAGAGCTTGCAGGCCGAAAGTGCTGGTGTCAAAGTCAGCGTGACGATCGACAATCCGAAGCTTGTAATTCCGCGCAATTCTATTATAGAGACGAATCAGAGTGGCTTTTTAAACAATACGGCGATCGATATCTTTCCCAAATCTACCTCTTCTGAGAGTACTGCTGGTCTCGATCCTCTCAGTCAGAACTGCGATCGCAACGCGATTATTTGTCGCGGCAGTACGATTGAAGGTACAACGGGCGTGAATTTTACCCAGGTGGTGCGCGAAACCAGTCAGACGCTCCGCAAGCTCAACGATAACGAACTATTGACGAACCTGAATAATACGCTGAAGAGTACCGATGAAGCAGCTAAAAGCTTCAAAACTCTAGCTCAGTCTGCCACCAGGCTGATAAATTCTTTCCAAGGGCCAGTATCTCAGTTCAGTACTACGGCAGAGTCGATTCGTCAGGCGGCTAATAGCATCGGTCAAACTGCTAGCCGTGCCGATGCCTTGATGCTAGAGAACAAAGAAAGATTGGCACAAACCCTGGATGGCATTAGTGCTGCCGCTAAGGAGGCTAAAGCTTTGATCGCCAATACCCGTCCTCTACTGGAGGATGGTAAGTTTGTGGCAAATCTCCAAAAGCTATCGGAAAATGCGGCGGAAACAGCCGCTAATCTACGTCAGCTTTCCAGTGAAGTTAACAATCCCAACACGCTGACAGCTTTACGCGAGACTTTGGATTCAGCCCGCGCTACTTTTGCTAATACCCAAAAAATTACTGCCGATCTAGACGAACTGACTGGCGATCCGAAGTTTCGCTCTAACATTCGCAACCTGGTTAACGGCTTAAGCGGATTGCTCTCATCCGCTCCCAATGTGATTCCTCCCGTTGCCTCTCCTCTCGCTCCTGAAAACAGTCAGGAGTCTACTCTCATTGCGAAGACCAAAAAATCAAAGGACAATCCCAACCATAAATCCCCAGAGCAGAAAGCCGATCCTATTCCATTAGAGCAACCGTTAGAGCAACCATAGGAGTTGGCTGGTAATGATTTCGAGCATGATGCCCTTTGCTTTTGAATTTACTTCTCCCTCAGATCGCCTGCAAATTGGCCTGATCGCCATTCGCTGGTACGGGCTATTAATTGCAACTGCTGTGATTGTCGGTACTATCCTGGCGAGTAGATTAGCCCCAAAACGCGGGATTAAATCCGAACTGATGGAAGATCTGGTCATCTGGCTGGCAGTTGGCGCGATTCCTGGCGCTAGAGCCTATTACGTAGCATTTGCTTGGCATGAAAAATTCCAATTTCAACCCTGGTATAAGGTCTTTGCAATTTGGGAGGGTGGAATTGCCATCCACGGCGCTATTATTGGGGGCGCGATCGCCGCGATCCTATTTGCACGGCGCAATAAAGTTTCATTCTGGAAAATTGCCGATCTCGTCATGCCATCCCTCAGTCTCGGTCAGGCGATCGGGCGTTGGGGTAATTTCTTCAACTCTGAAGCCTTCGGCTCGCCCACCGACCTACCTTGGAAGTTATTTATCCCGCCTTGCTCAGTTAGAGAAGATGGCGCTAGGGTCTGCTTTCGCCCTCCAGATTTAGAGAATAGTCCTGGCTATTTTCATCCCACCTTTCTCTACGAATCGCTTTGGAATCTCATGGTATTCGGGATATTAATGTTTATCTTTAACCGTTTCCCCAAAGCCAAACCAGGTACGCTTGTTACGATCTACGCGATCGCCTATAGTACGGGACGCTTCTGGATCGAGGGATTGCGGACTGACAGCCTCATGCTTGGCCCGCTGCGTATGGCTCAGGTAGTTAGCTTAACTTGCATCGCGTTGGGAATTTTGGGTTTGTGGTGGCTCTACGGTCGGCGGGGCAGGTTTTGGGATACTGTGGCCATTAATAGCGAAAATGAATAGAAAACGTCTAAATCCGGCTTTGGCAATGGTAGAAACGGCATTTTTAGCCAGTGCCACGGGCATGATTTTTTTAGTTAACTTCTTCTTCCCGCTAGGCCCGTTCCTGCGCATGTTTTTCCCCATACCCACAGCACTTGCCTATCTGCGTTGGGGTAGCAAGTCAGCCTGGAAAACAATGGTGGTCACCGTACTTTTGCTTACGGTTTTGATGGGGCCGACTCGTAGCATTCAATATGCGATCCCGCATGGGTTTCTGGGCGTGCTCTTAGGTTTTTTATGGAAGCGGCGATCGCCCTGGTCGGTATCCCTAGGTCTGGGTACTCTAACGGGGACGCTCGGCACCCTGTTTCAACTTTTATTTCTCTCAGTACTGCTAGGTGAAAACATTTGGACATACGCAACCGTGCAGATTACGAGCTTTATTTCCTGGTTGCTCCAGTTGTTTGGCTCCTTAGATGAACCAGAGCTACTGGTAGTTCAGGCTTTTATTATCGCCGCCATAATTTTCAGTAATTTTATGTACATGTTGCTGGTGCATTTGGTGGCATGGATGTTACTCGATCGCTTAGGAAACCCGATCCCGCCCGCACCCAAGTGGTTGGAAGAAGCGCTTCTAGTTTAGGGACTCGAAATCGCTGTGATGTTTTAAAGGTTGGCAATAACGCAAATTTATGTTACCTATTCTGAAAAACAGACGCGATCTCACATCCACAGCGATCCCATAGTTGCTAGGATAGTGGTACAGTCACTAAGTAGTTAAACTTATTGTCGCCATGACCAACATCATAGAGCTCGATCATTCGCAAAGCCCATCTCCCATAAGCCTTTCTGAACGAGAACTTCAGGTGATCGAGCTGGTGGCTGCTGGGTTGACCAATCAAGAGATTGCAGTTGAGCTAGCCATCAGCAAGCGCACTGTGGACAATCACATTAGTAATATCCTGACCAAAACCCATACGGATAATCGCGTGGCGTTGGTGCGTTGGGCGCTCCAGTGGGGCAAGGTTTGTATTGACGAAGTTAATTGCTGCACGATCGCTAAACCTAATAAGGCTAAAGTGAAAGAGGAAGGATTGCAGAGTGTTTAGCGGAGATCGCATCAGGATCGCCTATAAACCCGAGTTACCACTCGCAATGTACAGAGAGTTAGCAACGCATTTATCGCAGGTAGATGGTGTGACTATCGATCTGATTTGGCAAGATCGTCAAGATTTTAGTTATGATGCCAGCCAGATTGCTGGTATGTATATAAGTGCGGCCTCCCTTTCAGAGCGATCGCAGGCACTAGTACGGTCAATTCTCGATCGTTATGGTAGTTGGCAGATCCAAACCGACTCTGCGGCTACTACATGAGTTTTATAATTTTTCTTCGTCTCAAAATTTTTCATGTCTTCCCTGCAAGCTTCTCGCGGTACCCGAGATATCTTTTCTCCTGAAATTGCCTATTGGCATCAACTTGAGTCTGTGGCGCGACGGATTCTCGCTCAAGCTGGTTATACAGAGATTCGCACGCCAGCGTTTGAGTCAACCGAGCTATTCGCCCGTGGCATTGGCGAAACCAGCGATATTGTTGGCAAGGAAATGTACACTTTTAGCGATCGCGGCGATCGCTCCCTCACGCTCCGACCGGAAGGTACGGCAGGTGCAGTGCGCGCCTTTATCGAACATAAGCTCTATGCCCAGGGTGGCGTACAGCGTTTGTGGTATACAGGGGCGATGTTTCGCTACGAGCGCCCCCAGGCGGGCAGGCAGAGGCAGTTTCATCAGTTAGGCGTGGAGGTGTTGGGCAGTCAGGATCCGCGCGCTGACGCGGAAGTAATTGCGATCGCGTCTGATTTTCTGACCGAGTTAGGACTGACGGACTTAGTAGTCGATCTCAACTCTGTTGGTAGTGGGGAGGATCGCGCTGCCTATAGAGAAGCTCTGGTGGAGTACTTTACTCCGTATGCCAGCGATCTAGATCCTGACTCGCGCGATCGCCTCAGTCGCAATCCCCTGCGCATCCTCGATAGCAAAGATCTCAATACTCAAGCGATCGCTCAAGCCGCACCGAGCATCCTCGACTATCTCAGTGTGGAGTCGCAAAAGCACTTCGAGCGAGTGCAGGCATTGCTAGGCGATCTGGGGATTGCCTTTAAGCTCAATCCCCGCCTCGTAAGAGGTTTGGACTACTATACTCACACTGCCTTCGAGATCCAATCCTCGCACCTCGGCGCGCAGTCAGCCGTCTGTGGAGGCGGACGCTACGATCGCCTCGTGGCAGAATTAGGGGGTCCCGATACGCCTGCTGTGGGTTGGGCGATCGGTTTAGAAAGGCTGGTATTGCTTTTGCAGCAAGCTACCTCGCCGCAGGGGAATAAGGCAATCGCAGACTTGTATGTTGTCTCCAGAGGGGAACAGGCAGAGCGTAAATCATTACAGGTCGCCCAGAGCCTGCGTCGGGTTGGATTCTGCGTGGAATTAGACCTGAGCGCTGCTAAATTTGATAAGCAACTCAAACGGGCTGCTAATAGTGCGATCGCCGCTTTAATTCTTGGTGATGCGGAAGTAGCAACTGGGAACCTTCAGCTTAAATGGCTAAGTTCTGGGCAACAGGAAGCGATCGCTCTATCAGAAATTCTCAACGATCCGCACAAATTTCGCCAAAGGTTAGATGGAGCAGCATAGGCTAGCCTCAATCTTTTCTCTTGCCGTTTGCGCTCCATATCGATCCAGATTCCCAATTGGAGGATTGACTCACGATACCATTGCTGGTTGTTTCTCTGCCGATCGCCCCATCACTTTTGCCATCGCATGAATTTCCTGCATCAGGCGATCGAACTGATCGGGCGTGAGGGACTGCGGCCCATCGGACAGAGCTTTCTTGGGATTGGGATGTACTTCAATCATGAGCGCATCTGCTCCGGCTGCGATCGCTGCCATGCTCATGGCAGGTACGTAATCCGACCAGCCAGTACCGTGACTGGGGTCGATCGCGATCGGTAAGTGGGTAAGTTTCCGCAGGACTGGAATCGCCGATAGATCGAGGTGATTGCGGGTATATTGGCGATCGAACGTACGGATACCCCGCTCGCACAGAATTACATTTGGATTCCCTGCTGCCAAAATATATTCCGCTGCCATCAACCAATCCTCAATAGTGGCAGCCATACCCCGTTTTAGCAATACGGGTTTATTTTGCTTGCCCACCTGTTTCAGCAGCGAGAAGTTTTGCATATTGCGAGCGCCAATCTGCAAGACATCCGCCACCTCGGCAATTTTTTCAATGTCCGGCGTATCCATCACCTCGGTAATAATGCCAAGTCCGCTAGCATCTCTAGCTGCAGCCAGCAAAGATAAAGCGCTTTCACCATGTCCTTGGAAAGCATAGGGAGAAGTACGCGGCTTGTAAGCTCCACCACGCAAGAAGTGCGCGCCCGCAGCTTTTACCCGCAACGCAGTCTCGACGATCATTTCCTCATTCTCAACCGAACAAGGCCCAGCGATGATTACTAAAGGATGATGCTCCCCAAAGTACACGTTGCCATTTGGAGTTGGTACCATTACTTCACTCGGTTCGTGATGGCGATACTCGCGGCTAGCTCGCTTAAATGGTTGCTCTACGCGCAACACAGATTCGACCCAGGGGCTTACCTCTTCAATCCGAAACGGATCTAACTCAGCCGTGTCGCCAACCAGACCAATTACCACTTTGTGTTTGCCAATAATTTTTTCCGGAGTCAGCCCCCAAGTCGAAAGCTCCTCACAAACCCGGCCAATCTCTACATCGGGCGTGCCAATCTTCATGACTACAATCATCGTAATATAACCTTCACTGATTGATTACGTCCAATCTAGCATTAGGTTCCCAATAGGGCATCACTATGAAAGCATAAGTATTGAAATTATCACGCGACAGGCAAAAATCCTCGTACTCCTGTCGTGCCTGAGCCTTCTTAATACCAATTTAAATTATTGTGGTTACGGATGGGGGTGGAGGCGTTGCCCCCACGAAGGGGTAGAACCCCTTCACCCCGTTCGAGATCTGTCTTGTTTACTGTTCAAATTGGTATAGGTATCGGCGTGGAACGCAAAAAGGGTGGCAAGTCCTGCAAAAGCTATGCAGTCTGGGAATACGATTGCTGAGAGTCCTTTGAACTTGTTAGCTCGAACCTGTACCCTGACGTTGCGCTTTCCAGGCTTCGCGCAGATTGCCGAAATTCTGCTGAAACTCTTGCCAGCCGAACCAACTACCTACTCTGTCTTCTTCCCAAGAGGCTGAAAGCGCGCCATAGGTTAGTCCCAATACCCCAGTTCCTAGAAACGCCATGCTCACCAAAACCACTGCTGTATTGGGTAGCTCGAACCATTTATTGATAACAATTACATAACTAACAACAAACGTGGCAAAACCGCATAGGGTTGGTATGCCGCAAAACAGAGCCATACGTCTCACAATGCGGCTATTCACCTCAGGCGGAATTTGCAAGTTGGTTTTGGAAGCCGGAGGAGCAGGCCGATCGCTTTGCTTCTCTAGTTTCTTCTTCTTGCCTTTGCCACTTGGTTCAAAGGGGAGACGATCTGACACTTTAGCCTCTCAAGCCCAGGCGTTGAATCAAGTTTTTGTAGCGCTCCGTATCTTTTTGGCGGATATAAGCTAGCAAGCGCTTGCGTTGTCCGATCATTTTCAGCAAGCTGCGGCGAGATGAAAAATCCTTAGAATGGGTCTTCAGGTGAGCGCTGAGTTGATTGATGCGCTCGGTTAACATTGCCACTTGTACATCAGAAGAACCCGTGTCAGTGGGGTGAATTTGATAGGCAGCAAACAATTCTTGCTTGCGCTCTTGCAACAGTGCCATATGCAGACTTTGTATACTCTAGATTCTTAATGCTTAAAGATAGTCAGGTTTACTAGCCTACCATACTTTTTAGGCTTTCCCCGACACAAATTTCTATCGATCGGTTTTATAGACAGGTAGGTCTGGCTGACAATTCCCGATCGCTACCAATTGCGGCCATACAAAACCTGCTTCCTACAACAACAACATCCCATTTTTAGTGGGCAGAGCCATTGCCGTGATACTTATCCGTATCGTAGAAGCCGTTGCGAGTGCCAAAGAAGAGGCAGCTAACTGTAAATAAAACAGTTAGACCAATGAGGACGAGTTTAAAGTCTAAAAGGAATTCCATGGATATTTCAACAATAAGTGTTTCTACTCTACATAAATATGGTAGCCCACAGACTTGAGTAGAACGCGACCCTTAACGCCAGCTTAAGCCTGTGGCTTTACGGTATGAATTTCGATCGAATGATCGTGCCACATCCTGGTTGGCTACCCCCCTTTTCTCGGAGACTGCGCAGGCAAACGTTGTTTGTGTAGACGCGACTTCTAGTCGCCAGGCAATCTCAGGGTGAATTGCCTGGGCGTAATCTAGGTGCCAAAGGTGCGATCGCCTGCATCCCCCAGACCTGGTACGATCCAACCTTTTTCGTTCAATGTTTCATCGATCGCTGCGGCGTAGATTTTGATACCAGGAAATTTTCGATCGATCTTTTGGAGGGCAGGAGGAGCGCAGATTACATTCACAATCCGAATTAAACCAGGCTCTGCGCCACGCTCTACCAACATTTCCAGTGTGGTCATAATGGTGCCCCCAGTGGCAAGCATCGGCTCGGTAATCAGAATGCGAGTGTCTGGGGCAAATTTTTCTGGCAGCCTGTTCACATAACAGCTAGATTCTAGAGTTTCCTCATTGCGAACAAACCCTAGATGATAAATGGCCGCCGTGGGTAATAGCGATTGACAGCCATCCAGTAAAGATAGCCCAGCCCGCAGGATCGGCACGATCGCCAGCAATGCATTAGGATCGATAATTTTGCCAGCACTCGGCCCTAGAGGTGTTTCTATTCCCACTTCCTGTACTGGCAGCCACTCTCGCATTGCCTCATAGGTCAGCCAGCGACCGATTTCATGCATGGCGCTGCGAAACAAAGGTACGGGTGTATTTTTATCTCTTGCTACGGTTAACCAATGTGCCACGAGAGGATGGGGTGGAACATAGATGCGTAGTTGCATTGGCATAGTGGTTTCTTGTTTTTTGTTAATGATAATGATACTGAAGGGGTTAAGCATTTGCGCAGAATATCTGCGTTTAACGCAAGGATTATGAGGCAAATGCTTAACCCGTACCCAGGAGAGCGCTCAGAGATCGCGATCGCGGGGGGGAGGGAGTTAGGTTAAGCTATTTAGCTGATGAAATAGGCTATTGGTTTGTGGGAATTTTATATTGCGTCTCAATTGTTTCATTGAACAATAGTCGGCGGATAGTGGGTTTACTGACGTTTCCATTGTCCGCTTCTTTATTTTTGGTCATTTAGAGCTGTCCGTCCTCTCCAGCATGATAGGAACTGCGTACTAATGGGCCAGAACGGATGTGGGTAAAACCAATTTGGCGAGCGATCGCTCCTAGCTGGGCGAATTCGTCCGGCAACCAGTATTTTTGCACGGGTAAATGTTCTAAGGATGGGCGGAGATATTGGCCGACGGTCAGCGATCTACAGCCAACTTTGTAAAGATCGTGCATAGTTTCTGCAATCTCGTCAACTGTTTCGCCGTGTCCTACCATCAAACCAGATTTGGTCGTAATCTCTGGATTTAATGTCTTGACGTGCTGTAAGATGCTCAGCGATCGCTCGTATTTTGCCCCCCGCCGCACTACTCCCTGCAAACGACGCACGGTTTCGATATTGTGGTTGTAGCAAACTGGATTAGCCGATACTACGGTGGCGATGCAATCGCGATCGCCCCTAAAATCAGGCGTGAGTACTTCGATTTTGACTTGGGGCCTGAGGTGGCGGATGGCTGCGATCGTTTCCACAAAGTGTCCTGCACCCTGGTCGGATAAATCATCTCTAGCCACTGACGTTAGCACTACATAGTCCAGACCCAATAAATTAACGGCATCGGCAACCTTAGATGGCTCGCGCGGATCTAGAGGCATGGGTTGATGACCTTTATCCACCTGGCAAAAAGCACAACTGCGGGTGCAGGTTGGGCCCATTAATAAAAAAGTGGCTGTCTTTTGGGCATAACACTCAGCCCGATTAGGACAGCGACCCTCTTCACAGATGGTGTGGATGCCCTTTTGTTTAATAATTTGCTGTACGGTGGAAATCTCGTTAACTTTGCCAATCTTTGGTTGCAACCATTTAGGCAAGCGCAATACCTCTGTAGCGGAGCGAGTTTTAGCTATATCCTTCACATTTTTCAACAATTCATCGATACTAATTGATAACATATACGTCTACACTCTTTTTGGTATCGTCGATCGCGATTTTAAGTTGCAAGTCAGTTGCACATTTAGAGTTTTCTGAGGGTAGCCTAATGTTTAATGGACGACTATTAAATTATCAGAGGGGATTTGTGTAGTGGCACCTCACAAGATATTGGTAATCGATGATAGCCGAGTAATCCGTAACATGGTGCGTGACATGCTACCAGCGGATAATTTTGAAGTTATTGAAGCACCAGACGGAATCAAGGGGTTAGAGTTGATTCAGCAGGAGCGCCCCTGGATGATCATGCTGGATTTTTTTCTGCCACGCATGAATGGATATGAAGTTTATGAAAATATTCAACAAAATAGCGAATTAAGTCGCATTCCCCTCGTCCTCATGTCTGGGCGCAAGGAAGAAGTCACGAGTAAAATTCCCGAACCATTTGAAGAAAAGTATTTAGTATTCATTGAAAAACCGTTCGAGCAAAAAGCTCTGATCGCAGCGATCAAAAAAGCCATGATCCTGGCGCAGAAGCGCCCTCCTGCTCCTATGCCCGCCTCAGTCGAAGCAGGTGCTGCCTCCGGTGAAGCTGGTGCAGTTGATGCAGCCCTAATTGCGCGGATCGATGCCCTAGAAACAAAACTCAAAGATGTGCCAGAAATGGAGAAAAGGATTAAGTCGCTGGAGCAACAAGTAATTGCCCAGCAAAAACAAATTCAACAGATTGTTGCCTTTATCAAACAAAAAATTAAATAACGCGATGTGCAACTAACGTACTCCCTCATCACCCAGCCCCTTCTCCCAAAAGCAGGAGAAGGGGAGCTAGAATCGGCCAAAGTCCCTCTCCCGCTCTGGGAGAGCGATTTAGGGTGAGGGCAATGGGGGAAGAAGAATTTATGAGAAATCAATGCCCAACCCCCATCAAGCCCAATCATCGCGACCATCATTGTGCGAGCTAAATACCTTAGTTGTAGCGTGAATTTCCCTGGTTTTCGCAAATAGCTCTTCCTCCGTAAGTTTCCATCTTGCCAAAACCTTGAGCAAATCTGCTTGAATGTCCCTAGCACCAGGGAACCCCTGATAGCGAATGCACAAGCGAGCCAGGTCTGCGAGATTTCTATCGCTCGGCTCCGCTTGCAACAAAGTATTGACAATCTGGCGATCGCCAAAATATTGAGGATGCTCCTGATCTTTAGGTTCAGCCATAGGGTAAACGCATAAACTTTGGAGAAAGGGGTAGGAGCAGGTTTAGTCAGAAATCATCGATAATTAGCAATTGATTTTATCCAAAACCTGCTCCTACCAGCTACGATTCCCGCTTTAAGATCACCATTTCCTTCCCAACCATAGGACTGCGGGCAATCAGATGTTGTGAGGCATCAGATACTAGCAGTTTTTTGAAATTAAGCTTCTGCGATCGCCCCAATAGTTCGGCCATCAGTTTATCCTGCTGGCCGGGATCTAGTTGGTACCAAGCATCGGTTAACTGCACGATCAGGCGACCCAGCTTAAAGTTAGTTTGAACCGACTGGATCAGCGCCTCGCCATATTTCTTGGACACATCCGTGACCTGTATCTGAATATTCGAGATCGCAACTTTGTCCGGCGATAGAGGTGAATCGCCGCGCTCGGGTGGAGCTAAGCGATCTGAAGTTTTAGCGGTTGGCGTCAATGATGTGGGTAGCTTAGGAGCTTTGGTAGCCAATCGCGATGCGGGTGTTGGTTTGAATAAAATCAGCAGCACCAGGGCAACAATCAAAGTGGTTGATGCCGCTCTCTTCTCTAAAATAGGCTTGACGTTGTCGGGAACTTTAATCGTCGCCAGCTTTTCACTGGCTGCTCTCCAAGTCGGCGCTGTAGCTGTGCTGGCTTTCTGCCAAAAGCTACTTGCCTTTAGCTTTTCCCAGTTATTAACGATCGCGGGCGTGGCTTTTACCTTGTCTGAAATAGCTCCATAGGCTTTCGTGAGGGGCGGATCGATTTTGTCAACTACTTTAGTCAAAAATGACAAAACTACGGGCACGAGTTGCTCGCGTACGAACTTCCAAGCAATTGATAGTTCCTGGCGAACCTGGTCTGCTAGAGGTGGTTTAGCCGCTGGCTCAGATGCGGGTGTAAGTACTGCCGCTGGCTCAGGTGCTGTAACTTGGTTAGTGGTGGCAGTATCGCCTGGAGCCGCCTCAAGTCGCTGGCGGAGATTCTGCAAACCCTGGATTAGCGATTTTAAGAGCTTATCGGCTTGCGATCGCGCTGCACTAACACTTGAAGATACTTGCTCTGCTTCGTCCGTCCCACTTTCAGATTTAGTGTCAGGTTTAGTTGCTAGTCTAGCATCGAGTTTTTCCAGGGCAGGGATCAGAGTAGCTAATAGCTTGACAAGTTGCGATCGCAGTGTCGGAGCGACTTTGCCCCATCCTTGCTTTAATTGCTGTAGTAGATTGCCCAAGGTATCTGGAGCCTTCTGTGACATAACTGCCTCCGCGTAGAATCCGTTTCAGGTTTTAGCAAGCTTAGCAGCTTTGCTATATTTCTCTTCAACCAAATCTAAACTTTTCAAACTGCTATATATAGCCGTAGACAGATCTGCTAGGACAGGGGGTGTGGGGGCTGCGCCCCCACGCAGGGGTTCCACCCCTGCACCCCATTCGTAAATGATTTATAGCCATAATAGATCTTTTAGGACAGGGGGTGTGGGGGCTGCGCCCCCACGCAGGGGTGAACCCCCTGCACCCCGTCCTAAGCCTGGTAGTTGAACCAGACCGATCGCGCGATCGGTCGAGGACAATTGTGTTTCTAAGTTGCTTAAATATGGGCATATTTAGGTAAAGAAAATCAAAACCAGATCCTAGGGTCTTTGCCCTCATGACTGACTTGTCACCAGAAAATACCAATCAATTTAATAGTCAAATGGGCAACTATTCCGAGGCAGCAGACAACCTTGGAGCCGAGGCATGTTTGCAGGCCGTGGTTAACAGTTTGCCAGCGATCGTGTGGGCTACGGATCTTGCCGGAACGATCGCATTTATCATTGGCAGTGGGTTGGATGCTTTGGGGTTAAAGTCGGAAGAACTCGTAGGGCAATCGATCTTTGTTTTGTATAAAGCCCATTCTGGCAATGTCGAGAATATTAAACGGGGATTGTCAGGCGAACAACGAGCTTGGATATCAACTTTTCACAATGTCATTTACAATCATCGGGTTATACCCGTAAGAGATCGAAACGGTAATGCGATCGGCTTAACGGGGGTTTCGCTCGATATTACCGAACGCGATCGCGTTGAAACAGCTCTACGGCAACAAGCCAGACGAGAGCGTTTGGTGGCGACGATCGCTCAACGCATTCGTGCTTCTCTGCAATTAAATGACATTTTGAACACTACGGTGGCAGAATTGCGACAGTTCCTCCAGATTAATCGCATGGTAATTTACCGCTTTAGCCAGGAGGAACGGGGGATAGTTGTGGCGGAGTCTGCCGATCCCGAATACTCTGCCAATCTCGATGCAAACGTTGATAATTTGAGCGTTGATATTAGGTGTTTGGGAGAAAGCATAGAAGCATATAGTCGAGGCGAATTTCATGTTATCCATGATGTCGAGGTGGCAAGCCTGAGTGCCGAAACTCAACAATTCCTCAAGCAAAGGTATGTTAAGTCTCGCCTAGCAGTTCCCATCCTGGTTGATGGTGAAGAGGAAGGTAGCCCATTGCCAAGCAACTGTGCCAGACCTTGGGGCTTGCTGGTTGCCGATCACTGCGCTCAAGTGCATCACTGGCATCCTCAGGAGATTAACTTACTAGCTTCCCTCTCCACTCAGGTCGCGATCGCGATTCGTCAGGCTCAGCTTTATGCAAAGCTGGAGGAAAACAAGCGACAGCTAGAAGAATCTAACAAAGAGTTGTTGAGACTTGCGTCTGTGGATTGGCTGACTCAAACTGCTAACCGCTTGCGATTCGACGAATATATCAATCAAGAATGGCGGCAAATGGCCCGAGAGGGCGCGCAGATCGCCCTGATTATGGCTGACATCGATTATTTCAAAGATTACAACGACACCTACGGGCACCCAGAAGGCGATCGCTGTCTCCAAAAAGTCGCAAGGGCAATCAATCAAACTGTCAAACGTCCCCGAGATCTAGTTGCACGCTACGGTGGTGAAGAATTTGCGATTGTTTTACCCATGACTGACATTGAGGGAGCAAATTACTTAGCAGAACAAATCAGAACTAATGTCAAGGCATTGAACATCGTCCATGAAGAGTCCCTCATCGACGAATATGTCACCGTTAGCTTGGGGGTTGCATCCATGAGCCCAATTGTCGGCTCCACGCCATCGGTACTAATTGCAGCGGCAGATTACGCACTCTACGAAGCAAAAGGAAGAGGTCGCAATTGCATTTACAGTATTGGATGATAGCTGTATATTGCTGCCTAATGCGCCTAATGTTAATCGGCAACCTGTCCTTGTGTAATTATGTAATAATTAACCCTCCCTGTGCCTGTTTTGTCCCATGAATATCCTGGTTTTAACTTGGGAGTTCCCACCACGCATTATTGGCGGTATTTCCCGCCATGTGGCGGAGCTTTATCCTGAGTTGGTGAAGCTAGGTCACAAAGTTCATTTAATTACCGTCCAGGCCAGTGGGGTCAGCGACTACGAGATCGTTGATGGCATATCGGTTTATCGCGTTCCGGTTGCCAACAATTCTGACTTCTTTGGCTGGGTAGTCCACATGAACGAAAGCATGGTGACATGTGCCACCAAACTGCTAAGCGAGGATTCCTTTGATATTTTGCACGCCCATGACTGGTTAGTCAGCGACGCTGCCATTAACATTCACCAAAGATACTTAATTCCCCTGGTCGCGACCATTCACGCTACAGAATACGGTCGCTATAACGGCATCCACACCGATACACAACGATACGTTAACAATAAAGAGATCGATTTAGCTGCTGCTGCACAACGGGTAATTGTCTGTACTAACTACATGCGCAGTGAAGTGGAACGAGCCCTACGCTGCTCTTTAGATAAAGTGGACGTTGTTAATAATGGACTCAGCATCGAACGCGCCACGCGATCGCAATATATGAACTTCGACCGCGCTGCGTTTCGCCGCCAGTTTGCCGAGCCAGATGAAAGTATCGTTTACTATGTCGGTCGCCTTACCCACGAAAAAGGAATTTACGTGCTGCTGAATGCCGCACCTAAAGTCATTGCCGAGACCAATGGCAACGTTAAATTTGTGATTATTGGCTCTGGTGATGCCTATTCCATCCTCTTGCAACACCAGGCATGGGATCTGGGCATATATCACATGGTCGTATTTACAGGTTTTATGTCCGATGACGACCTGAGTAAATTTCAAACCATTGCGGACTGCGCTGTCTTCCCCAGTCTTTACGAACCATTTGGTATTGTTGCGCTTGAGAGCTTCGCTGCTAAAGTGCCAGTGGTGGTGTCTGATACAGGAGGACTCCCCGAAGTCGTGCGCCATGGTGTAACTGGTGTAGTCACCCAGGTCAATAACAGCGACTCTCTTGCTGCTGGCATTTTAGAAGTCTTGCAAAATCCTGGATATGCCAAGCAGTTAGTGGAAAATGCTCAACTTGAGTTAAAGGTGCGCTTTGCGTGGCCGCACCTCGCCCGCCAAACTGAAACCGTCTATAAATCTATAAAAATGTATTAATCCAAGTGCAACAAAAAGCGATCGGCAGTCAGGCACTTTATTTAAGATCGCGAGCGGGAGCATTGTAAAAAAATCGTAATAGTGCTGCCATAAAGAGATAAGATGACTAGTGGCTTAAAATTTATGCCTCTTTACTTGTGGCAACTATTGTTTAAAAACATTGCCAAAACTATTTAGCAATATGCATAGCAAAACGGCTTGCTATTAATTCCCCAACGTTAGTTCTTATCACTTTTACAGCATTTTACTCATGCCAAACCTCAAGAATATTCGCGATCGCATTAGTAGCGTTAAAAACACACGTAAAATCACTGAGGCCATGCGTCTGGTGGCGGCTGCCAAGGTGAGAAGGGCACAGCAACAAGTACTCGCTACCCGTCCCTTTGCCGATCGCCTCGCCCAAGTTCTCTATCGCTTGCAAACGCGACTGCAATTTGAAGATGTCAGCAGCTTGCCACTCCTGCAAAAGCGTCCGATTAAGAATGTAGGCATTGTCGTTATATCTGGCGATCGCGGTCTGTGCGGCGGCTACAACGCCAACGTCATCCGCCGCGCTGAGGCTCGTGCTAAAGAACTAACCGAACAAGGGGTTGGCTATCAATACATTCTGATCGGTCGCAAAGCCATTCAATATTTCACGCGCCGCGAGCAGCCGATCGAAGCTACCTACAGCGGTCTTAACCAGGTACCCAGCGCTTCAGAAGCCAACAAAATTGTCGATGAGATGACTTCGTCTTTCTTGTCCGAACGTATCGATCGTGTCGAACTGGTTTACACGCGCTTTGTTTCGCTGATCAGTTCTCGCCCCGTTATTCAGACTCTCGTGCCTTTAGATCCGCAGGGGCTAGAACCCACCGATGACGAAATCTTTCGGATGATCGTACGTGGCGGCCAGTTCCAAGTCGAACGCGAAAAGGTAGAAACCACAGTCAAAGAATTGCCAAGCGAAATGATCTTCGAGCAAGATCCGGCCCAAATTTTGAACGCCCTACTACCGCTTTATCTGGAGAACCAATTGCTCAGAGCATTGCAGGAGTCAGCCGCCAGCGAACTAGCTTCCCGCATGACCGCCATGAACAATGCTAGCGATAACGCCAGCGAGCTAGTCAAGAATCTGACACTTGTTTATAACAAAGCCAGACAAGCCAGTATTACGCAGGAAATTCTAGAAGTTGTCGGCGGTGCCGAAGCTTTAAATTAACGCGATTAACTGAGCGATTCGATGCCAAAATCTCCGTCCCTTACTTGATTAAGAACGGAGATTTTGCCTATCTCAGCCATTTTCGAGCAACCTCACGAGCTTTAATCGCATCAGCAAAATCAGCTCTAAGCGAAATCGCCTTAGCAAAAGAATTGATCGCATCCTGATATAGCCGTAGACAGATCTGTTAGGACAGGGGGTGTGGGGGCTGCGCCCCCACGCAGGGGTTTCACCCCTGCACCCCGTCATCTCTTCATGGCAGAGAGAGATAGTCCACGGGCATACCAGGAGTTCGCAGCATTGGGTTGGATTTGCAGTGCCTTGTCGAAGGAAGCCAGTGCCTCTTCATAACGTTTTAATTCTCTGAGCGCAACACCGCGATTAGACCAAGCCTCGGCAAAGTCAGGTTTAAGTTGAATTGCCTTGTCGTAGGAAGCCAGTGCCTCCTTTATAACAGAATTCTTAGCAGAGCGATGACTGAAGCCACACAAGCTAACGCCCCTGCTTTAAATTTCATCAGAATCGATCCCCAAAGACCTCAAATAAGCTGCCAACTTCTCTTTTTGTTGGCGCTCTGCAAGAGCGATCGCCTCAGCCTGCTGCTTTTCCTGTTCAGCTATTTGTTTAGCTAAATTTGCTTGGTCAGCGATCGCTTCAGCCTTATGTTGCCCCTGTTCGGCTACTTGTTTAGCTAACCTCATCATTCAAGCGACAGCGTCCCTCAGACTCGACATCAAGTCGCTGCTGCCGTTCGCGGACAAGCGTGGGCAAATTCGATCGCCCAGTCAACGCCAGCCGCCAGTCTGCCCAAATGCCATACAAAAAATCAACCGCAGCCCCAACCAGAGGCCATCTGGTTGCAGCATAGATCCAACCCATTCCCAGAGTCTCGTAGATTTGCCGAAAGACCTCGACATTTTTGACAATCGTTCCATCAGCGCGAATGATTTAATTGAGACATTAATCGCTATATTACCTGTAGTACCCTGGACGATAGTAATTATCGTACAGACTGCGATCGTAATAGCTAGGGCGACTATAGTTAGGCACGACGTAGGTTGGATATGGCGCTACATAGACTCTAGGGGCATAAACTCTAGCAGGATATCTGTAGGCGGGATAAGAGTAGTAGGTGTAAGGATATCTCCGCCCGTAATTTGAGTAGGGATGGCGACCGTAGTAGTCAGTATAGGGGTAGGAGTAGGCAGGATAGTAATTGGTGCGGTAGGGATCGATCGATCCGTATTGCAAAACTACACCCGTATCACCCAGGCGTACGGTACCGCCGATAAAAACATCTGCCTCCGCTGGCAAAGCGATCGCAACGGACGAAATACTTACACATAAAGCTGCGGTAGCGATTAAGTTTTTCATAGCAATCTTGCAACCTTATTCAGAGCTTATTTGCAAGAGGTGGTCTTGTACCAACATCTCCTCATACCGCAATTCAAAGTTACCTCTTATTCCCATCGTACTTAAGAATTAAAGCCCTGAACTGGCATGACAAAAGCAAGCAACATTTATTAATCGTTTTTGCGGTAATTACTATTAGAAAGAAGTAGCTAGTTGAGTAGTTTACTTGGCAAAGCGATCGAGCATTTTTTACCTATTTTCTATTTGCAATTCTTGAGGATATATAAATCTGAGAGCCTGTAAACTTTAGCCTGGTCGTGGGTAGTATGAATAACGTCAACTCTTGAATCGTTATTTATAGCTATAGCCGTCAGGCTTAAGACGGGGTGCAGGGGTAGAACCCCTGCGTGGGGGGCGCAGCCCCCACACCCCCTGTAAGAAAAGATCTGACTATAAGCTATACCTATTACCTAATTAAATAGCGATCGCCCATTCATTAGGATTTTCGATCTTATGCAACAAATCTATTTGGAAATGCTTGAACTCTCGCAAGATCCAAACTTAAACCTCTATATTGCGATTTGTGCGGGTATTAGTGCCACCTTGTTCCTGGCGGCTTCCTTTATCGCGATCGCAAAGCAATTCAAATCGACTAACAAAAAACTTGCAGGGGGTGAAATTTCTCGCGATCGCCAACAAGTGGCTAGTTTCAATGCGCTAGAAGAATCTACTGCTACCTACAGCATCTAGGATATAGCGGTCAGAAACTCTCTCATATATTGGTTCACCAGTTTTGGCTGCTCTTGTTGCACCCAGTGGCTGCAGTTGGGAATATATTTCAGGGTCAAGTCCTTGACGTATAGTTCCGTACCATAGGTCAACTCCTTGCCAAGAGCAGCATCGTTTTCCCCCCAAATCATTAGAGTTGGTATCTTAATTGCACTCCAGGTTCGCGAACCGATCGCGCCAGATTGAAAGATATTGCGATAGTAATTAAGCATGGCAGTAAGGGCACCGCGCCTGGAGGCTGCGTCTTTGAATGCTGCAATATCCTCTGCGGTAAATGCGCTTTTATCAATTGCCCATTCGGTAAATGCTGCGGCGATCGCCCTGTAGTCGTTAAAAGCTAGCAACTGTTCCGGCAGCCAGGGGATTTGGAAAAAGAAGATGTACCAACTTTTGAGTAATTGCTTGGGCGTGCTCAATCCTTCGCTAAATTTGGCAGGGTGGGGTAAATTCATCACGATCAGCTTGCTAACCATGTCTGGATAGACATAGGCAAAGTGCCAAGCGATCGCGCCTCCCCAGTCGTGGGCAACCAGAATACAAGTACCATATCCCAGTCCATTAATTACGCCTCTAATATCCTCGATCAGCGTTGCCATTGTGTAGGCAGAAACACCAGCAGGCTTGTCGCTATCGTTGTAGCCGCGCAGATCCAGTGCCACGACTTTGTAATCTTCGGAAAATTCATCAATTTGATGCCGCCATGAATACCAGAATTCGGGAAAGCCATGCAGCATCAACATCAACTCCCCCGCTCCAGCAGTGACATAGTGTAGCTTGATGCCATTGGTTTTGACGTAACCATGCTGCCATTTATCTATCCACATAAAGATATCCAAATTAGTTTTTACTAGTGGCGAGATCGATAGTTAGTTGTCTATCTCGATCGGATTTTAGGGCAGTAGGACGATTGCCGTTCATTTCACCTTCCATTACGCCCATCTCTTCACCCATCAGTTCCCGTGCCGCTTGCATCAGATCTGATTCGCTGTGGCGCAAGTCCTCGCGCGTGCTGAGATATGCTTGTAGCGCCGCGATCGGGTCGAGTGCCTCTGCGGTGCTCAGATCCGGCAAGCGAGCGCGATTGGTTCGATCGCTTGCTTCCGGGATAATTACGTAGTTATGGGCAACAGACAAAGCTTCATGCAGGGCGCGATCGTCAATTTGACCGATTTGTTCTAATCGGAAACAGTAAATTAACCGCGTAATGGCATTGTCGATCCTGGCGATCGCGATCGCTTTGAGCAAATCCGCTTGCGGATCTTTCGCCTCTGTCACATCTACCTGTATCGTGCGAAAAGGGCGGGCATCTAAAGGGCAAAACTCAAATTTGGTGCTGTCCTTCGCAATTTGCACCCAACAGTAGCCCTTCTCTTCTTTTTCTTCGCCAAAGTCCACCCGTTCGATACTGCCAGGGTAGACTACTAGCGGGTGTTGGCAGAGAACTTGATGGCGATGCACGTGACCTAACGCCACATAGTCAAAGGCATCGCGTGCGATTAAGGATAGAGGAATGGTGAAGCCCTTACCGGCAGCAAGGAAGCGCTCTGCTCCATAGGTAGCAGTGTCTACCATGAGATGTCCTAGCAAAACGGTAGGCAGTTCGGGATCGAGCTGGCGGATTTCCGCTTCTAACACTACCGTCAGTCGTTCGATCAGCAATTGACTCACTTCTGCCATCGATAAGCCCTCCGTATCCTGGCGAGCCAGTAAAGCCGATCGCGTCAACCAGGGTAATGTTATCACCTGAATATCGCCGGAGCGCGTTGTAATGCGGTGGGTTTCGATGCGATCGCCAACGATAAACCCCGGCACTGCCAAACTGCGATAGATGGCCAAACTTGCCCCACCCTGACCCTGCGTGTGCTGATCGTGATTGCCGACTAGTAAAACTGTGGGGATGCCAGCATCGGCAAGGCGACGGAACTGGCGTGCAAATGCCTGTTGCACGATCGGTGCGGGCGTGGCATCGGGAAAAGCATCGCCGCCAAATAGAACTAAATCGGCTGGCTCGGCGATCGCGCGATCGATGCAAGCAGTTAAGGCTGCTACAAAATCCTCAAATCTGGTATTTAAACCTGTTTGCGGATTGACTCGTCCGTGCGTTGTACTGCCCAGGTGAATATCGGCAAGGTGTAGAACTGCGATCGGCATACCTGTTAGTTTTTGTGAAAAGACTAAGCTTAATTACGCAAATGACTCAAATAACATAGTAGAATCTTACGACCGTCCATACATTTAAGTCAGTCCAGTTTAAGTTCATGTCATTTGGTAACACGTTTTGTGAGCGACTGCATCATAAATGTTTTACAAAAATGTACTTGACTTAAGAGCGATCGCCTTGATAATTCTGGACAAACACTAATCATTCCATCATCATGCTTGCTCTATGGCTAGGTATACTCAACAATACGTGCTTAAGATTCTGCCTGGAAAGCTACGCCAAGCCATAACTGAAAGCCTTGAGTCTTGTAAGCTCAATATAACTTACAGCACGGATGATTACATAAGGGCGCAAGAAGCTGCTGGCAGCGTATCGTTTTCGCAGTTGGTAACGGTAGAAATCCTGATCCATCAGAACGCAACCAATGATGGCACTATTAAGTTCACCTGCGTAGCTAAGAATGAGGAGCTACCACTGCGAGTCAACAATCACTGTCACGAAGTTTCCGATCTCGTGAACAAGGCACTTTCGAGTAATAAAAGCTGGAAGGTGGTCGAGACCATTTCGGGCTAGGTTGAGTCTTTTTTAGATGAGTACGTACAATCGCACATTTGCCGAGAATCGACAGGCCAGGTTTAACTATGAGATTTTAGAGACCTACGAGGCAGGTATTGAGTTACTAGGCACTGAAGTCAAATCCATCAAAACTGGCCAGGCAAATTTGCGCGATGCATTTGCCCTCATTCGTAACGGGCAAGTTTTGTTGCTAAATATGTACGTGGCACCCCATAAAACCACCAGCGCCTTTTTCAACCACGAACCAACTCGCACGCGCCGCCTGTTGATGCACAAGCAGGAAATTCGCAAGCTTACGGGCAAAGTGCAGCAGAAAGGACTTACCTTAGTACCGCTAAAGCTATACCTGAAAAATGGCTGGGTTAAAGTTGACGTAGCTTTGGTACGCAATAAAAAGCTATATGACAAACGCGAGGATATTAAGAAACGCGAAGACAAGCGGGATATGGAAAGAGCGACGAAGATGCGATAAATGGTTTTGATAACATAAAAAGATTTATGCCCTTTCTGTCCAAACTGCTATGCTATGATGCATCGACGCTCCCCTCCATTGAGAATTGAAGAGATTACAGAATTAAAGAGATCTATAGAATAGAGGGGTAAACCTGATTTATAGCCATATTCGGCAGGAATCGAGCTTGGATACGAAATGGTAAGCGATTCGATGATGCCGATCGCGTCCATCCGCTAGTTTTCAAAACCATAAGTGGCAAAAAAATCAGCATTAATCCACTCTTGATGATGCCAGTATTAGGTTGGCGCGATCGCTTGCCAATTCCAAAGTCGAAAGCAATAGGGCGTATTTTTCAGATGTGCGTTTTGTTGTTTGCTATAGCGGTTTTCGGATCGGAAAGATCAGGGGGTTTGGGGGCGTTGCCCCCAAGAAGGGGTGGAACCCCTTCACCCCGTCAATAAAACCCGTTCTCAATTGAAAAACGCTATAAAATTATCAGCCGATTTGCTTCATAATTTTGGGCATTTGATCGCCAATGCCACCCCAATGTTCGACAAACTTGCCATTCTCAACGCGCAAGATATCAATACCCGACACCTTAATTGTTTTACCCGTTGCTTTTACCCCAAACAAATCTCCTTGATGGGTAGCCTCCATCGTCCAGTGGATCGCTACTTTATCCCCATCCCCCATTAATATATCTTCATTGGAATGCAGGTCTGGGAATGCTTGGAACAATGTCGCTAAAAACTCCTTGGAACGCGACGAACCCTTGGGAGCATCAGGAGGAATGGCATGGCTTGTAAACTCAGGTGCAATAAAGTCATCGATTGCATCTATCCGATGTTCGTTCCAAATGAGTTCGTGATAGCTGTGCAATAAAGCTTTATTTTGAGCAACGCTATCCATACGCATATCCTCCAAAGGGTGCATAAAAGAAATGTAGCATACCTTTTCCCTCAACAATAGCTATATTCAAAAGGCTTAGGATGGGGTCAGGGGTAGAACCCCTGCGTGGGGGCGTAGCCCCCACCCCCGTTTTCCACAAATCATTTGTGATTGCTATATTACTGGTAAAGGTCGGCTTGAGTCAGTATCTTGCTAAGCCAATCCTTAGCAGCAGCAGGCATGCTGGTGAAATGAACGTACGCGCAGTTAGGCGCATCAACCTTTTTGTCCAGGACTTTGGCATAAATTTCGTACTCTGGCACAGTTGAGATTACTGGATCGGTTGGATTGGAGAGATCGAGATTTGTCGCATGGATTCTAATATTGCTCAGGGGTAAGAGAGTACGATCGACTTCTAATTCTGCGGCGCGATCGGATAATCTCATCAACTTGCCAGAAAACATGACATCATCTAAATGCTTGTCTTCTATAACTTTATATTGCACTGGAATGGGTTGTTTGAGAGTAACAAACTTATTTTCCTGCGATCGCAGAAATAAGTTATATTCGCCTGCAACGCCGCTGACATCGTAAATAGTAATTGGCTGCTTTACCCCTTTTGGCTCCACTTGCATGTGGCCGTAGGTTTGGACGATATCGCCTGCTTTCTGAAAGGTCGATTCTGAAATCAGGATTTGACCGCCGACAGTATAGGATTCGATGCGCGATGTGAGGTTGACATGGCTACCTACAACTGCGTACTTAGCCCGTGTCTGCGAGCCAATATTCCCAACTACGACTTCGCCGGAATTGAGGCCGATGCCCATGGCAATTTCAGGTAAATTAAGCTCTGCAATCTTAGCATTTACTGGTTCCATCGCTTGCTGCATTGCCACGGCGCAGGCAACCGCTCTAATGGCATCATCCGGTTGTTGGATGGGCGCGCCAAAGATCGCCAGAATCGCATCGCCGATAAACTCATCAATCGTGCCTTGATAATCGTCAATCACCTCAGTCATGTGACCGAGGAAAATATTGAGAATTTTAACAACCTCTTCCGGTGGCAAGCTTTCAGAGGTGGAAGAGAATCCTCTAAGGTCGCACATAAGAATCGTCACTTCCCGTCGCTCGCCGCCGAATTTTAACCCTTCTGGATGCTCTAGCAAGCTTGCCACTACTGTACTGGTCAAATAGCGCCCGAATTGAGCGCGAATCTCGGCGGCGGTGCGAGCGACATAGCCAAGCGCGATCGCCATCCCACCACCAAATCCCATCAACGCTGGCACCAATGGTATCCACCACCCACCCAGGAAGGCAATGTAGCAACTGCCAATCAATGTACCGGCCAGTAATATCAAACTTAGCGGACTCAGAACGTTAGTGGAAGTCAGCATCATGGCAGTCAGACCTTTAAGCTTAGATTCTCGATCCTGACTTGTTTTAGTGTTGCCGTGCCGCCCAACCCAAACTGGTGCAGCTCCCAGGAACGTCCATACTATAATCCAGAGCCATTCCATCGGTTCGGACCAGGTTTTGATGAACGCGCGATCGCCCAAAACACCGCTAAGTAATTGGCTGGCAATATGGGCGTGTATGACGACTCCGGGAGTTTGCGATCCGAAATCCAACGGTGTAATAAATGTATCTTTGAGACTAATAGCTGTGACACCGACAAAAACGATGCGATTGCGCATGAGATCCTTGGGGATACGATCGTTCATTACATCCAACATGGATACAGTGCGAAATGGCTGTTCCCCTCGCCTATAGTTAATCAGGATCTGGTGACCGCCGCGATCGGCATTTACGTAACCACCATCATTCGACTCAAACCGCTCGGGATTGATGGCTTCAGGATGGGGAACTTTGTCTTCTTTAGCGAGATAGACGAGTGCGGTCTGCAAACCCAGCCCCAGCAGGAATTCATTAGTATCTGGACTTTCTAAGGATAATAGACCCCGTCGTACTTTTGCATCGCTATCAAATACTAGATTAGCTGCTGCCACTTGTTTGAGGCGTTTGAGTACGGGTGGCGGATTGATTCTTTCATTCAATGCAGCTTTGCCAAACGTGTCGCGATCGGGAACTTTCTCAACGCCAAATAGATTGGGTGTGGTACTGAACGTCTGATATAAGTCTCGACGACCTGGATCGACTGGCAAGTCTCGGGCAATATCCAACCCAATTGCTCTTGGTTGTTGCTGCCTGATTTTGGCGACTAAATTCGACAGGGCAGTATCTGTAATCGGCCAATTCAAATTTCTGACATCGGATTCATCAATACCGACGATGATAATTCGGGGATCGACTGATTCAGATGGGGCAATTCGGAAGAAAAGATCGAGAGCGCTCCATTCGAGGAACTGTAAAGCACCTGCCAAACGCAGCAGGATGACAAGTACTGCGGCTGTGGGGGCAGCTATTAAAACCCCACGCCACGACCAGATAATTTGTTTCAGTTTTAATCGCATCGCTTATAGCACGGTTCAGTTAGATTTAGGTTGTGTTAATTCTCTTAAAGTTTCGATCAATTCTCGCTCTTGATATGGCTTGGTAAAGTAGCCCGTTGCCCCTAAATTCATCGCTAAACGACGATGCTTGTCGCCACTGCGCGAAGTCAGCATAATGACGGGTAATTTGCCGTACTCGGGTTTGGCGCGAATCTGAGACAGCAACCCGTAGCCATCTAGGCGCGGCATTTCGATATCTGAAACAACAGCATCTACTCGCAAACCTTCGACAAGCTTGGATAAAGCATCTTCTCCATCTTTTGCCTGTTCCACGCGGAAACCTGCTTTTTCTAGCGTGAGGGCGAGAAAGCGGCGCACGTTGATGGAATCATCGACTACTAGAATTGAGGTGCGGGTTGGCGGTTGGCGGTTGGCGGTTGGCGGTTGGGGAGTAGGAGGTTTTAGATCTGCAAGAGCAGGAGCAGGAGAGATAAGAGATTCGATGAGGGGGGTAGTAGGCTCAGGTGATTTAGGAAGTTCAGGTGGTTCGACTAGAGCAGTAGGCGCGGATGATTCAGGTAATTTCGCAGATTCAACAGATGCGAGAGATTCAAGTGATTCAGTCAATTCGGTAGATGCGGGAGACCTTA
Organism: Pseudanabaena sp. PCC 6802; assembly: GCF_000332175.1. Taxonomy (NCBI): domain Bacteria; kingdom Bacillati; phylum Cyanobacteriota; class Cyanophyceae; order Pseudanabaenales; family Pseudanabaenaceae; genus Portococcus; species Portococcus stanieri. Next base: position 1,790,923 of record NZ_KB235914.1, read on the forward strand.
CAGGTTCAGCGGATTCAGTTGATTCAGGGGAATCAATAGGTTCGGCAGGCGCGGCGGCTGGTAGTTCGGGTGCGGGAGGGATAAGTAACTCCATGCCAGTGAGAAACTGTAAAGCTACTTCGTTAAGGTCTAATAAGGGTACGGCTTGACCGCTACCCAGGATGATACAGCCTGAGAAAAGTTTTGGTAGTTTGATATTGCCTTCAATCTGGCGAATAGTCGCTTCTTGTTCGCTCCAGAATGCATCCACGAGGATGGCAGCTAGTTCGTTCTTTAACTCCACAACGATCGTGGCAGATCCGGAGGTCACAATGCGATCGTCGATATAGTCGATTTGGTGCTGACAGTTTAGCTTGAGCCGATCGCTTAGCTGCACTACTGGTATAGTTTGTCCCTGCCATACAAATCCGTATCTATTGTCCTGCTTGAAGATATCTGGGGAGCTACATGCCACCACGCCCGCGATCGCAGAGCTTGGAATTGCCAGGATTGCCTGACCGACCTGCACTAGCAAAACACGGGTGGATAGGAGGGTAAAGGGAATACTAATCGTAAAGGTCGTGCCTACCCCCACCTCAGTATCTATTGAGATTTTAGCGCCAATTTGATTCAAGTTAGTTTGTACGACATCCATCCCCACACCGCGACCGGAGAGCGATGTCACTTTATCTGCCGTACTAAAGCCAGGTTCAAAAATTAGAGATAGCAATTTCTGCCGGGGAATAACATCAATTTGCGATGTATCTTTACCTGATTCAATCGCCATTTTCCGTACTTTGTTACGGATTTTTTCTGCATCAATACCGCCGCCGTCATCTTGAATTATGACGAGGATTTTATCGCCCTGAAATAGAGTCTCGATCAGGATTTTTCCTTGGGCTGGCTTGCCGCGCTCTGCCCGCACGGAGGCCACTTCAATGCCGTGGTCGAAAGCATTGCGCAAAATATGATTCAAAGGGTCGCTGAGAGCATCTAAGATCGCGCGGTCAATTAGCGTGTCGCCGCCCTTAATTACTAAGTCCACATCTTTGCTATGTTGCATAGATAGGCTGCGGATCACCCTGGGGAACTTACTGACAATATCTGAAATCGGACGCATCCGAATTTGCGCGATCGCTGTTTGTAATTGTTTAAAATGGCGATTTTGGTTGGAGGCGTTCTGCTCTGCTTCGGCAAGGGTTAGATTAACGTCAGCGATCGCTTCTTCCAATTGCACAATAGTTTCGATCACGGACTGCGAAAGGGAATGCATCTCGCCATATCGATCCATCTCCAGGTTGTCGAAATCAGTATAGGCTGAGGTTTCAGATGCAATGGCTGGCTCTGCTACAGCGTGTGCTGCACTGGTACTGGCATGTTCGTCGTATTCGTCATTGGCTTGCCGATCGGATTGCTCTAAGCCCAAGCTATTTTGCAGCGTCATCCGATCGTAGGCGGATTGCAACTGTAAGTTTGTATTCTCTAAATCGCGCATCCGTCCATCTAGTATTTTTACTAGCGATCGCATCCGTCTCAATTGCCGATCGACTCCATTATTACCAATCGATAGCTCTTCCGAGATATCGTACATTTGTTCCAGACGGCTGACTGGCAGTCTGATGCTTGCCTCTTTGAGATAAGCCGCAAGCATGTCGGATACCGACTGCGGGAGCGATACTGGCAGATCGTTACTTTCCTGGCTTGTGTCGAGGTCTTCAAATAGCTCAAACAAACTACCCGCTGCATCTTGCGATTTAGAAGTCTTTTGAGCCTTATCAGGTGTTTTGTCTGCTTCGGGCTTGACGTAGGCAGAGAAATCTTTGCCTTTAATAGTTTTTAAAGCAGGCATGTCCGAACTGGACTTTCCAACCTTATCTTGCTTATCTTTTTTAGCAGCTTTAGAACTCGCGCCTGCTTTGACTGGCGATCTGGCATTACTGGCTTCAGTCACCCGATCTAGATTTTTATCCTCATCTACCTTTTTAGATGTTGTAACTCGTACCGCATCATTGACAATAGGGGTTGCAGGGACATCTAGAGTAGCAGGTTGATGGGAACTCTCCTTTGGAGTTATTGGCGTTACTGGTGTGGGTGCATCGCTTAGAGCAGAAACTTGGGGAGAACTCTCTTCGCGATCTGCTGATGTTATTGCATCAGGGGCATCGCTCAAAAAGTTATCTAAAGTCTCAACTTGAGGGTAACTTTCCTTTGGGGTTACTGTTGATACGGGATCCGGGAGCGCGGTCGCAGTATCGTCTAGAGCATCAACTCGAGGGGAAGGGGTCTCGTCAGTGCTGGCGCGATCGCGACTTCCTGGCAACTTATCTTCTGGCTTGGGTGGATTATCGACCCGCGTACCAGTTTGAGCGTTAACTGTTCGTTTATTGTTTTTATTTGCAGTGGAAATAGCGGAATTACTCGATCCGAACAAATCGATGCCGTCAGCAACATCAAATATTGAATCAAAAATAAACGCTTCTAGGGCTTTGTCTTGGAAAGGTGTATCCAGTCGCTCTGGCTCAAATATCAACTCGTTTTCCAGGTCGCCTTCCAATTCATCTTCCAATTCATCCGGCTGGGGCGCAAATACATCGAGATCGTCAAAACTATCTGTAACTTGCGATCGCTCTAATTCATCCACATCAATGCTATCTAGATCCAGATCGCGCTCTAGCTCTGTAGTATCAGTTAGAGCAACTTCGCTAACTATTCCTGTATCCATGCTGGAATTTGCTGCCACAGCCTCTAGCTCTGTGGCAAATTCGTCAATATCAGTTGCAAACTCGCCAACGGTAATGTCCTGAGGTAGTAAGCCTTCAAATTCCTCAGGTGTGATATCAGGGAGGGGAGCTACATCCGTAATGTTTGCTTCTTCCACCAAGGTTGGCAGGGAGACTTGGGTAGCGATCGCTCCGGTATTATCGATGATAACGAGGGCTTGGGCGTTACGCCATCCTACCAGCGCCGCTTCGGCAATTTGCTGAGTAGGGTGAGATTGCGCTGCGAGGGCTTGGGTTACCGATTGGCAGAGAGAGACGAAATTTGGCAGCTCCAGCATCTCGCCGATACCAGCGAGATCTTCAGCGATTGTAGTAAGCTCTGCAGCCAAAGTGGAAGATGTATCTGGATTTGCAACTAGTGCTTCGAGGCGATCGATGTACGATCCGACCTCGGACTCAAACATCATAACAGCGAGATTGGTTTCTTCTTCCTCTTCTTCGGCAGCGGACTCTATCGGTTCAGCAGCATTTAATTGTGTTTCCAGTTGTGCAAAGATGGGAAAAGCATTAGTATTCAGCCACTCCGATGTTACTTTTACACCTTGTTTGCACTGTCGGACGATCTGTCGCAAAATCTCGGAGCTACTGAATAGAAGTCTTGCGATGTCGGGGCTGACAGCAGGGCGGTTTTCTTTAAGAAGCTTGAAGCTGTCCTCCAGACGGTGAGCAGCTTGACTGAGAACATCAAACTGCATCATCGCAGCACCGCCTTTGAGCGAATGAGCTGCTCTTAGTACCTGGTCGATTCGCTGTTTGAAGTTACTAGCTGCAGTATCAAAGTCGGCCAAGCCATCATCAATGCTGTCGATGTATTCTGATGCCTCTTCGAGGAACATCATGCGAACTGCTTTCTCCTCCTCGTCCAGAGGTTCTTCCTCAGCGATCTCAGCACCAGGTTCCTCCAGTCGTCCTGGCTCGAGAACCTCCATTGCTTCAACTTCATCAAAATTCAGATCGGCTTCAGGTTCATCCGATCGCTCTAGTTCGAGAAACTCTATGGCATTTTCAATTTCATCGAGATCCAAATCGGCAATAGCATCCATAACGCTATCTACTTCATTGGAACGCAAATCCTCTTCCATTGCATGTTTTGCAGTTTCCCAAACATCGGATTTAAGTTCAGTAGAATCGCTATCCACACTCAATTCATCTTCATCAGCTAAGCGCTCTGTCAATTCAACCGCATCAGTCAGGAAGTTCGGATCGGCGATCTCTAACTCTGTTTCCAGGCTTGGGGCATCTTCTGAGAGTTCGGCATATACTTCCTCTAATATTTCGCTTAATTCTTCTTCTGCTAAGGGTGGCAAGGTAATTTGCGTAGCGATCGCCTCTGTATTGCCAATCGTCACGAGAGCCTGAGCATTACGCCACGCAGCGAGGGCGGATTCCGCAATCCTGGGAATGGGGCAAGATCGGTCTGCCAATGCTTGGGTTACCGACTGACAGAGGGAAACGAAATTAGGCAACTCTAACATTTCACCGATACCCGCCAGATCCTCCGCGATCGCGGTAAGTTCTGTATAAAGCGTAGAGTCTGAATCGGTAACTAATCCTTCTAAGCGATCGAGGTAGCTTTCCACCTCGGACTCAAACATCATTACAACGAGGCTGACTTCCTCTTCCTCTTCTTCAACTGCTTCCGTTGCTTCAGCCGCATTTAACTGAGCTTCTAATGCCTCAAAGGTGGGAAATGCGTTAGCTTCCAGCCATCCTGATGTTACCTTGGTACCCTGTTTATATTCTCGAGCGATCTGGCGCAGAATCTCGGCACTATTGAACAGAAGCCCCTCGATCTCAGAAGTGATGGCGGGGCGGTTTTCTTTAAGGATTTTGAAACTATCTTCAAGACGGTGGGCAGCACGGCTGAGGGCATCAAATTGCATCATTGCCGCACCACCTTTAAGCGAGTGGGCGGCTCTGAGCACGCGATCGATTTGCTGCTTGAAGTTGCTGGCGCTGGTATCGAAGTCGGCCAAACCATCGTCAATGCTGTCAATATATTCTGATGCCTCTTCCAGAAACATCATGCGAACGGCTCTTTCTTCTTCGTCTAATGTTTCCTCATCTCCTTCTGCGATCTCCGTTTCGGATTCCTCTAGTTGCAATGTATCGGTAATTTCTTCTTCAAAATTCAAATCTTCGACAAGCGCGATGTCATTTACTTCAGACGCTAGGATTGAATCTAACTCATTATCTGCCTCAGCTTCATCTAGTTGCAATATATTGTTAGTTTGTTCTTCAGGATTCAGAACTTCAGCAGGAGTTAGAACACTCTCTTCAGATGACAGGATGACATCCAATTCACTTTCCAGATCTAAGCTAGCTTCTAAAGTTGATTCATCTTCAAGATTTAAACTTGAGTCTAATTCATTTCCTTCTAGACCTTCTAGATCTATATTTTCTTCAGGATTCAGTCCATCTGCGAGATCTAGATCTCTTTCTAATTTACTAGCCAAACTAGGGCTAGCTTCTAAATTTAACTCGACTTCAATACTTCGGCTACCTTCCAGTTCATTTTCTGGATTCAGGCTATCCTCTAGATTTAACTCGTTTGTAAGACCCAGGCTTACCTCTAATTCGTTTTCTAGCTCCAGGCTATCTTCTAACCGATCTTCCGGTTCGAGATTGAGATCGTCTTCTGCATCTGACCCAGCTTCAATATCCAGGCTATCTCCTGGGTTTAGCCCATCCAAGTTTAGATTGTTTGCTGCTTCGCTTTCCAGGGTCAATCTATCTTCCAGATTTAATTCATCTTCAAAGTTGAGGCTTGACTCCAGTTCGCGCTCCAACTCTAGATCTAAGCTATCTGCTAACTGAGTCTCAAGATCGAATCCCACATCGTTTCCTAAACCCAAATCGGTTCCAAGATCCAGGCGATCGCTCGACCTCATCTCAGGCTCAAGACCGAGTTTTTCTTCTAGTCCCAGTTCGTTTTCCAGATCTAGCCGATCTTCAAAACCAAGCTCCTCATCTAAATTTAATTCCTCCACTGCATTTAACTCGCGATCGAGACCCAGATCCTCTTCTCGATTTAGCCTGTTCTCAGGCTCCCATCTGTCCTCGGAGTTCGGTTTGTCAGCAAGTTCCAAACTGTCCTCTGAACTCAGATCGTCATCAAGATTCAGGTTGTTTTCTAAATTTAGCTCGCGTTCGAGATCTAATATGCTTTCGAGATCCAGGTTGTCTCCCAGATCCGAACCGCTTTCAAGCTCTAAGCGATCGTCTGAGTTCCGATCGCGATCGAGCGCCAGGCTATCCTCTAGATTCAATTCATCTGCAAAACTTAGATTGCTGTTTGAGGTTGTATTCTCCAGTTCAGGCTCGTTTTCCAGATTTAGATAGCTTTCTAGATCGTCGAACATTTCCTGAATGCCAGGTTCGGCTTGAGACTCTTCAGCTTCCACGGAAAGTTCGCGTTCGGATACCACCGTCTCTTCTCCATCAGCGAGCGAACCCGCCTCGGTAATTTCCAGCACTTCTTCCAACTCTGCTAGCAATTCCTCAGTAGTTGCCAGATCCGGCGTATCTCTCCCCACCGTTTTCTCTACTGCCTTCTCTGCCTTTCTCTCCTCTAACGGTGGCAGGTTAATATAAGTAGCGATCGCCCCAGTATTCCCAATCATTACTAGAGCTTGAGCGTTGCGCCATGCTGACAGAGCCGCTTCAGCAATCTCAATGGTGGGATGAGATTTAGCTACTAAAGCTTGGATTACCGATTGACAAAGGGCAACGAAATTTGACAGCTCTAGCATTTCCCCCATCCCCGCCAGATCCCCTGCGATCTCTAAAACATCGGCATCTAATGTCGGTGATGTTTCCGGATCGGTAACTAACCCTTCAAGCTGTTCCAGGTAGCTTTCCACTTCGGACTCGAACATAATCGCAGCAAGGTTAACTTCCTCTTCTTCCTCTTCCTCAACCCCCTCTGCGGCAGCGGCGTTATTTAGTTGCGTTTCTAGTTTCTCGAAAAGGGGAAACACTTGGGTTTCTAACCATTCGCGATCGACAAATTGTTGGCTTCTGCTTTGCCGGACAATCTGACGTAAAATCTCAGAACTATTAAACAGGAGTCCTTCAATTTCAAAGTCGATTTCAGGACGATTTTCTCTGACGATCTTAAGGCTGTCTTCGAGCAGATGTGCAGCATGGCTGAGATCTTCAAATTGCATCATTGCTGCCCCGCCTTTGAGCGAGTGGGCAGCGCGCAATACACTATCAATCTTCGATCTGAAATTAGAAGCATGGGGATCGAGATCGACCAAACCATCTTCGATGTTCTCGATGTATCCGATCGCCTCTTCGAGGAACATCATCCGTACTTCTAGTTCTTCGTCATCCTGGTGCATAAGCCTTTATCCCTTTACATGCCTGCTGCTAATTAACGATCGATTCTGTCCGTTGTATTTATTTACTGTTCGAGTTCTAGCTGACTCACTGTTAGCCTCAACTGTTCTAGTGATTCTGCGGTGTCTTGCAAAGACTGGTTTAGTTGCTGTGACGATCTCGTCGTGCGTTGAGATATGTGGGCAATATCTTGAATTAAGTTGGCGATCGAACCGGAGTTGGTTGTTTGCGATGCCGTAAATTCCACCATTGGTTCTGCAAGCTGGTTAATCTGCTGGGAGGCGATCGCAATTTGCTGCAGATTTTGTTTTGCTGCCTCGACTAGCTGCGTGCATTCAACTACCTGTGTCGTGCCTAACTCCATAAAATTAATTACTTCACCCGAGTCTGCTTGAATGTTATCAATCAGTTCCTCAATTTCCTTGGTAGCCGCAGCGGAACGGGTAGCTAGCTCTCCGACTTCCTCGGCAATGTTAGTAAAACCACGACTATCTGACCCGCTACGGGATGCTTCTAAACTAGCATTAATCGCTAAATAGTTTGTGCGGACTGCCACTTCATTAATCAAAGCCGAAACCTTCGAGATATGTTGTGATGATTCCCCTAAGCGCTTAACTTTTTTCGCGGTGGCGGCAATTGTGGCACGAAGCTGGGCGATCGCTTCGGCGCTCTGCTCGATTGCCTGGTTGCTAGTGAGGGCAGAGTCTGAAGCGGTATGGGCAGTGCTGGCAAAGCGATCTGCCATATCAGCCGCTGACTGTATAGAAGCGGCCATAGTTTGCAGGAAGTCGACCGTGCAAGTAATTTCATCAACCTGCCTGATGGCATCGGCGGAAATCTGTGCCGTTGCTTGTTCGCTATGACGAAGCGCGGCTTCGATCCTTTGCAAGTAACTTGTCGCCTGAGCGATCGCCTGCTTCAGTTGTTCGGGTGCCATACCAGACAAAGCGGGGATGCCAGCAGGTATAGGACCGGACTGCTCGAGAGTAGATTTAGGTTGACTGGCTTGCAGGATTTCATCAAGCTCATCTAGCTCGTCTAGCTTATCGAATACATCATCAAATGCTTTGCTAAGCTCGTCCTCAGGTCTTGCTTCTAGCGCTCGGAGTTGCTCGATCGCCTCCAGTTCCGTTTCATCTGCTGAGGTTTGTAGCGGGAACTGGGCTTGCAACCTGGACACGAGCAGATCGATACTGCGATCGGAAACGATCGATTCAGGTGGCTCTTTGGTTGCTTCGGCTAATTGCTGAATTGCACTCAATATGCTCTCAGATTGCTGTTGCGATTGCTCCTGTGCCGCGTGTTGTTGCTCGATCAGTTGTTGCAGGATGTCGCTAACATCGCGATCGACATCTGGCCCAGCCATTCGATCGGTTACTCTGTCAGTTACTCTGTTTGCCAAAGCATCAATACTGGCTTCCGAAATGCTCAGATCCTGAGGTTCTGGCTGCGTTGGAGCTTGGTTTGCGAACTGCTCGGTCAGACGTTCGTTTAGCCGATCGCTTAACTCAACATTTAACCTGGCATTCGATTGACTCAATTCCTGGATGGCATTTAATATTTCCGCAGTCTGCTCCTGTTGGTGTTGCCGCTCGGCGTATTGCTGCTCGACTAGCTGTTGCAGAGCTTGCAAGCGATCGCCGATCTCCGGCTGGGCGATCCGTGCCTGCACTCTCTCTGCCATGGAATTAATACTAGCTTCAGAAATGGTAAGTTCCTGGAGTTCTGGCTGGGTTGGCGCTTGGCTTGCAGTTTGCGCGATTAATCGATCGCTTAACTGGTTATTCGATTGACTGAGGGCTTGCAATGCGCTCAATATTTCTGCGGACTGCCGCTGGAGCCTCTCTTGCTCTGCTTGCTGCCGCTCGGCTAATTGCAACAACAACTCGCTGATGTCGCGCTGTCCGATCTGAGCCTGTACCCTCTCCGCGAGGGAGTTGAGACTGCGATCGGAAATCGTTATTTCTTGAGGTTCTTGGGAACTTGTATCGGATCGGTTTAGGGCTTGAATCGCGTGCAATATTTCTGTAGTTTGCTGTTGCAGCCGATCGCGTTCCGCACGTTGTTGGTCGATTAATTGCAGCACCAGATCGCCAATCTCTTGCCCACCTTGCTCGCTCGTTAGGGTATTGGGGACAGTATTGGTTCGATCGAACTGGGCTACTCTTGCAGCGATCGCGTCAATACTGCGATCGGAAATTGTCAGCTCTCCAGGCTCCGATCGTGCGTCCGTTGAAGTTGTTAAACGTCCGATCTGGGCAATTGTTTGGGCGATCGCCTCGGAGTTGGAGCGGTTGAGTTCCTGAATTGTATGCAAGATGGCGGTGGACTGCTGTTGTCGCCTTTCCTGGTCGGCATGTTGTTGAGCGATCAGTTGTTGTAGGTATGCGATATCTTTGCTGTCCCGTTGGGCAAGCTGTGCCTGGACTTTTTCCACCAGAAAACTAATACTCTCGTTAGAGATTTGCAGATCCGCAGTCTCCACCTGAGCTAGCTTTTGTAGGGCTTTAAACAGTTGCGTCCTCTGCTGTTGCAGGTGTTGTCCCTCTATTGTTTGCTGCTCGAACAAATCCTGCAAATTGGCAATTTCTTCTACGCCTTTAAGTAAGGCATCGAGATCGTCTCGAGCGTTGTCTAAATTGGCACGATCCGCCAAAACTTCCTCCACTGTATTTTTGGCAGTCCTGATGCGATTAATCCATAGGCGGGAGATGAAATAAGCGATCGCTCCTACCAGAATTAGAGATAAAACTGCACCGATCAGGCACAGTTCCCATACTCCCCTTAAAGAAGCCAGTGCCTTGTTTTCATCGATACTGGTCAGCGATCGCCAATTTAGTTCTGGTAAGCCCGCCAGTTGGACTGGTGGCACATAGGACAATAGTTTTTTCTCCCCATCCAGGATCGCTTCTTTGGTATCGATGGAGTTTGCCGCCAGTAACTCTTTAAGCACGACGGGGTAGTTCCCCGTAGCATCTTTGCCAATTAAACTCGTATCGGTCGCCAGGACATAATTACCATCGGCGTTAACCACAAAGAAGTTACCAGCTTCATTACCCCCCAGCGCGTCAAGCAAGTGAGGCAACGTCATACGGGCTTGGATTGCTAATTCGACTCGCTGGGTGGCAGGATTAGCAATGGGAGCAGCAAAGTCTATGACATAGGTTTGCTCCACGGCTGTGGGTTTGGCAATTACAGTCGTGTTCCCTCGCATCACCCTTTGCAGAGTTTTTGGGTCGATGGTGCTGGGAATGGAGTTACCTGAAGACTGCGCCACCAATTTGCCACTGGTATCGAATATGGCAATGCCATCAAAACTTTTGTAGGCTTGCTTGTAAAGATTTAAGCGATTTTGAAGCTGGAGTTTCTGACGCAGCTTGGGTTTAGCTGGCGTGTCAGAGTTTGTAAACAGCCCCCCCAGCATTTTGGCATTTTCATACTGGTTCAGTAAAAAGCGGTGCAGGTTCCTGGACAGGCTGGTTGCTTTATACTCCTGAGCGCGCTTAACTTCTTGTCGCAGCGATTGACTGCTCAGGTAGTAGGCCGTAAGCCCAACTGCCGTAACGGGAATAGCCGCAAGCGCGATCGCCAAACCCACAACTTTAAGATGTAGTTGAGTGGAACGATCGCTTTTCTTATGCTTTTGACGAGTCGACCTAGCACTTGTTTTGGTCGAATGCCCTGGATTGGCAGGAGTATCGACAGATATTGCTGGTTTGGGGCTATCTGCGCCGTCGTTGGCATCGCTACTCATAGGACTCGGTAGGTGACTTAGGTCTGCAAAGTCGCTGTCAACATCATCCAGTTCGTCGCTCCGTGCAGAATCCCGATCTGCGGCACGCGCAGGGCGATCGCTACTTTGATTGTGTTCGACACCTTTGGGGTTAGATTTAGGTTCGCTAGAGCGATCGCTTGCAGCAACTTTCTCTCGCGACACCTGCGCGCTAGGTACCACTGCCCCCACAGCATAGCTGATTAATTCAGGATCGTCGCTCAGTTTAAATACTTGCTGATAATGCCAATTGGCATTATCAACTTGACCGGCATAACGATAAGAGTCGGCTAGGGAGACATGCAACTCCGGATTTTCGGGATCTTCGCGCAAAAGCTCTAGGAGCTGTTGGATGGCATCCTCATAGCGACCTGCTCTGTAAGCTTCTAAGGCTCCCTCATAACGGGCATTGCTCATAAAATAACCAGCTGACCTGAATAAGGCATAAAATCTACTCCTCTATAGCAACTTTGATGCATTTTCTCAAGTAGGTGGTATTATTATTTTGCCCTGTTGTTTTTAATTGTATAAACAAAAATTGAACAGACTACTGCATATTCAGGGATGCGCGTGGCATCTAACCATTAAACTAGATGAACGCAGGCAGTCTGATCCCGCTCTTTCCTGGGACGACAGCTGTGAAGGACCTAGTATACGCCGATCGGCCTGGTAACTTTTAGGGTTGTGGCTACCTTCCTGTAATCGCGAAGCCAGCAACCTTGGTCGATCGCTTATCTAGCTCACAAGAGCGAAATCTTTTCTACAACTAATAACTTCGGAAACTCATCCGCGATGCTGAAGCGACTCGCTTGCAGCACAAATAACCTGGCGTTAAGCAATCGATCTGATGCCTTGCTATTTTCGTGCCGAGACGACTTGCTCGTGAGGTGTTTCGTGGGTTGCCGATTCTACCATTTCGTCTATGCCTACATTCGTTTAGGGAATATTTAAAGATTCATGAAACGCGAACAGTTACTTACTCAAACCGTAGAACACATTGATATCAAGGCTTTTGATGTTGTGGGGTTAGTCGATGCTATGGCGCAAACCGCATTTCAAGGCAGAAATTTGGGGCGCGCCGCCCGCATCTACGATGAAATGATCCGGGACAAAGACTGCGCCATTATTTTATGCCTGGCTGGTTCTTTGTTCAGCGCTGGTTTGAAGGGGGTAGTGTACGACCTGATCGAAAACAATATGGTGGATACGATCGTTTCCACTGGAGCCAATATTGTCGATCAGGACTTTTTTGAGGCGCTCGGCTTCCGTCATTATGTTGGCGATCCGTTGGCAAATGATGAGGTGCTGCGCGAGGAGCGCATCGATCGCATCTACGACACCTACATCGACGAAGATCAGTTGCGCGTTTGCGATATGACGATCGCAGAAATTGCCGAGTCGTTGCCGCCGCGCCCCCATTCTTCGCGGGAGTTCATCCATGCTATGGGCGAATATCTCGACAAACACGCTAAGAATCGGCATTCCGTGGTGCTGGCTGCTTACAAGCATCAGGTGCCTATTTTCGTACCAGCCTTTAGCGATTGCTCGGCTGGGTTTGGCCTGGTACACCATCAGTGGTACTCGCCCGAATCGCATCTGACCATAGACTCGGTACGCGACTTCCGCGAACTGACTCAATGCAAGCTGGCTTCGCCCCATACGGGTCTATTTATGATCGGTGGCGGCGTGCCCAAGAACTTTGCGCAGGATACGGTGGTTGCCGCCGAACTGTTGGGCTTTGAAACCGCCATGCACAAGTACGCCGTCCAGGTTACCGTAGCCGACGAGCGCGATGGCGCTTTGTCTGGTTCTACCCTGCGCGAAGCTCATTCCTGGGGTAAGGTAGACATCGTCACCGAGCAAATGGTATTTGCCGAAGCAACCTTGGCAATGCCGCTAATTACTGGCTATGCCTATGGCAAAGGTAACTGGCGCGATCGCCCAGCCCGCCGTCTGACCAAGCTGTTCCAGTCACAACCAAACAAGGTACTGGCCACCGCTGGGGTTTAGGTATAGATATCCCACAGGATTTTAGGGCTTAAGCCCTAAAATCCTGTACTGGATATCATGGCTGAGAAAAGCTAAAGAGATCTTCCTGACTGATTAGATTTTTTGCCAAGCCACTCATAATTACATACGGTTGCATCATGGGATTGACAAATCGAAATTTGTAATTTCTTTCACTTCCTCTCTTACACAAAACCTTGCCTCTTTTATCTTCACAGAAATCACTAAGATGACGAGCAAAACCTGAAGTGCGATACTTTTTACCCATGATTAGAGACATGGGAGTTACAACATCAGGTGGGACAAAGAAACCCAAATTATCTTTTTTGGCTAAAGCACAGGCTAGTAAGACTTGTGCATAAATAGTTTCCCTAGAACTAGATGTAGCCTGATGATAAGCATTAAGAATACTTTGATAGGCTTTATCAACAGCTACTCGAATTGCTGAATCCAAGTCTGAATCTTCGATACTTTTAGAGCTTCTAGCAATTGCTTTTTGGGAAGCATGTAGTGCTAGCAAATGCGTGTAGCTTGGTAAACCTTGGGACAAAAACGCAATACGTTTCTTAATTTGTTCCGGCACCTCTATTTTGAGCAAGCCAAATCTCTTATCAAGTAGTTCATATAGCTCGCTTACAGACATTCTAGGCATTTGAACTTGAACTAAAGACCTTTCTATCGATGCATGTTCGGCAATGAGTTCATTAACGGAATCAGCAACACCAACAAGAATGAGAGTGGTATCAACCAGGTGATCGGATAGCGTTTTAATTGTGTCAGCTAATAACTCAGTAGCAACACGCCCGTTACCAAGTCTGTCTAGCTCATCAATAACAACAATGGTTTTACCAGGATTTCTTTGCAGAATATATCTAATAGATTCTGGTGTAATTTCTTGGGGAGGAGTGTCAGCATGTGCTCTCAAAGAATCTACCTCACGGAATATTTTTTGCCATAGAGAGGTGAAGTCATCTATGCCATCACAATTTACGATAGCAGAATGAACTTCCTGTCCTGAAACGCTACGCATAATCTGAGAAATAACATTAGCAAGTGAGGTTTTTCCTACTCCCCGCTCGCCGTACAGGATGACATGCTGACCTTTTTGAGATACAGCGCTAATGACCTGGCTAATTTGTTCAAATCTCCCAGCAAATAGGTCTTGACTATCAATCGGAGCGCTTGGGGTAAATACCGCAGCAGCTTGTACGTAACGTTGTAGCTCCTCAGGACTAGATGGCACAAAGTTTCGATCCACTATTATTGTTTAAATGACTACAATCATCTAAAACTATAGCATTATCTGTAAAAATGACAGTGATAACATCTAAAAATAGGGCATCAGCATCTAGTTAAGCAGAGTTAACATCTAATTAAGCCAGCTTAACGTCTAATTAAGTTGCGGAGGTTGTACGAACCCAGGACTCACCTCATCCTCGCTCAACTGCTGTTTATGTTGTACGTTGATATTATTTAACGTCTAATTAAATGGGGCTAACGTCTAATTAAGCTGCATAGGTTGTACAAACCATATCTTTAACTGCTAATTGCGTTCTGCAAAATACGGTGCGCGATCGCGATCGCACAGAACTATTTCTGCTCTTGCTAAGATCGAATCGCCAAGTGGTTCTACAACCAACTTATTTAAACTCGGATCTCAGTCGATGAAAGCTAAAAATCTGGCTGTGTTTATCCCATCCATAGCTGTGCTATGGGGACTAACAGCAACAGGCGCGGCGGCATCGAAATCGTGTCCAATTGCTCAAAGCATTTACCGCGATGGTGATGGCAAGGGTTTTCAATTGGTTTTCAGACCACCACTTCCAGGTAGTACGGCTCATGCCACAGCAGCGATCGCTCACCCACAACAGGGGCAGCTTTATCAATTTCAAGTGACTCAATCAAGCGGCTATGGTTCTATCTGGTTATCAGACATGGATGCTTCCAACTCAAAGCGCTCCAAGAGTTTGTGGATGGCATTTTTCGATCGGAACTTGAAATCTGCCACGCCGACTTTCCTAGGAGAAGAAACAGAAGCACCTGAATATGCCGTTATCTCCGAGTTAGGCAGTTACGACGGGAGCATCTCAACTTTGCACTGAGTAATAATGCTTAATATAGATGGGTAGCCAAAAGGGGGAAGAAATCAGAAGATAGGAATACGAGAAACCAACCCCAAGGAGAGCAACCATGACTCCAGAGCAGGAAAAAGAAATGCAAGCGCACGTTCAAGCTATTGCCGCCATCCTTTATCAGAATACACCATCGGAACAACTAACCAGCTTGGAAGGGATCGAAATCGCTGTGCGGCAGCAAATCCTCGAACATGTCAGCCCAGAAATAGGGAGTTTTTTATCCGCACAGTTACGGGCACAGAAGCAGGACGCCGCAGGCGAGTGCAAAGCAGCATCGGACAGCTCCACCTCACGCAAAAGCAAGCGCAGAAGCTCAAAGTAGCCCCCTATAGCCAGGTGAGCCCGTATGTGGAAAGATGTAGCCTGATCTTGAGTGCGAATGTATCCTACGAACAAGCCGCCAAAGACTTAGCCATGTTGATGGGAGTGCAAATATCGCGCAGTACACAACAGCGCCTGGTGCATCGCCATGAATTTAGCCCCCTAGAGGTAGAAGAGTCGGTCGAGGAATTAAGTGTCGATGGAGGCAGAATCAGACTGCGCACGCCACTTGGACAGCCAAGTGAGTGGAAGGACTATAAAGCTGTGAACTTGCATGGACAAGCCATATTTGCCACATTTCAAGATAACATTGCCTTAACAGACTGGGTAAATCGACAGCCTTTAGCAGATATGGTTACCTGTATTGGGGATGGACATGATGGGATTTGGAATATTATTGCCCAGATCTCTATACCTGATAGTCGCTATGAAATCTTGGACTGGTTCCATTTGGTGGAAAACCTGCATAAAATTGAGGCTACAGCTCAACTTTTGACTGGGGTCGAAGCTTTTTTGTGGCGGGGTAATGTAACTGCAGCTATTGCTGAGCTCAATCACTTAGCTAGTCCTCAGAGCATCAATTTTATTGCTTATCTGCACAAGCATCGCCATCGTATTCCTGATTATTGGTATTTCCAAACCGAGCAGATTTGCTCTATTGGTTCTGGCGCAGTGGAATCTGCTGTTAAGCAAATCGCTAGACGCATCAAAATCTCTGGCGCTCAATGGAACCGTGATAATGTGCCACAAGTCCTCAAACACCGTTCTGCTTACCTTAATGGCTCTCTTAACCTTGCCTTGCAAAACTGAGATGCTCCCGTTACGACTATTATAAAAGGAGAGGCACTGTCGCGCCAAGCACCTTACTATTGCGAGATGTAATCTGGATTCGCGATCGCTGCCAAGCTTCTTGACAACAGAGGGCATAAACAGACTTCATTAGGCAGGAAAACACTTGCCAAACGCTTGAAGTAGCTTAGGAGAGCCGCTGAAGCGAATTTTACCCCTTAGTAACGCCCAAATTAGATTCTGCTCCTTAGCAAGAAAGCCCAACCAGTTTCTGCTATCCGCCGTAACAGAAAGATTGGCGTTCCCTACATGACCTTCCTGAACTCGTACCGTTTTATTTTGAATTTTCACCGTTGCACGATAGAACTCAGAACCAGTGAATGTGAAGTGGTAAATGGCATTCAATCCCTCCGATCGCTCGCGTTGAAATAGCAATGGCAATCCAAACAGAAAACCTTGAATCGACTGGGGGCGAATGCCGCTGCTGACTCGTTTAACTGTTTTATGGGGGAAACGCCGCGCCACGTAGGTTTCCGCGTCCGATCCCGGAATCGCATAGATAGTTTCGGGTTTATCCTGTAATGGCTTGACTACATCTTGAATAAATGCCTTGCGATCGCTCAAGAACGCCCCAATTACATCTTCTCCAGCAGGACAGACAGCCATGCAATAGGCGGCTTTATAGTTCGCTTTGAAAGACAAACTCTGCCACAGAGAAGCTGATTCAGAATCGCTCACTTTTTGACGATAATCGCGGGCGCTCTTACTTTCAGCGATCGTCTCTGCCCAATCGGTAAACCCGCTCATAAACTCGCGGTAATTATGGGTGTAACATGCTGAGAAACTAAAATGCCCATCTGCACCAATCGCACCTACCGGACAAGCTGCTACGCATAACTTGCACTCCAGGCAGGGATTGTAGTCGATGGGATGAGTATATTCCGTCACTTCTGCATCTATTAAAATCGTTCCCAGGGAGATGAAATTGCCAAATTTGGGATGGATGACCAGTCGATGAATTCCCATATATCCCAAGCCTGCGGCAACCGCAACTGGCTTATGGGAAACCACCCACACTTTCCCAGGGAATCGATCCATCTCCATTGGGAAACTAGCTCCAGGCACCATTGCCCTTACTCCGACCTGTTCCAATGTTTTGGCAATACTTAGCGCCACCTCATTGGCGCGATCGTAGTTGGCGTGAAATTCAACATTTGTTGCAGACCGAACTGGAGTGCGAATATTTTCCCGATTCATGCGACAGACAAAGCTAATCAGGGTTTTGGTCGGTGGAAAGGCAGCCAGGATGTCTGCACGTTGATCTGCGATCGCAGATCGGTGAATTTCCACAAATCCCACATCATCAGCACCAGCCTCCAAGCACAGCGCTCTCAACGAGTCTGAATTTAGCACGGCTGGACTTGTCGAACGGTCATTTATTGACTGCTCGCGCCACCATTTTACTGTGGGATGACGATCGAATTTAGCCATTCAAACCTCCAGAACCGATGGTTATATGTATATACATATTTTGGGGAAATTTTTTACCTAGTTCACAGTTGTTACATCAGACAATAGAGATAGCAGGGCTTGCCACTTCTGTTGTCCAAAGTGCTGCATCACTTCAGCTTGAGCCTGCTCCCACAGTGGGAGCGCTTGAGCCAGAATAGCTTGCCCCTCAGCCGTCAGGGATACTAATTTAACTCGCCGATCTTCACCAGGTGCGATCGCTACTAATCCTCTTTTCTCTAATAACTTGAGATTTCGGGTTAAGGTGGTTTGATCGGTAAATAACTCTTGAGCCAGACGAGTAATTGGCGTGAACTCAGCCAGGTGAATCGCTACCAGCAGCGTAAATTGGTTTAGCACCAGTCCCACTGGGCGCAATGCCGAATCATACACCTGCGTCATAATGCGCGAAGCACGACGAACGTGCATACCCATACATGTTGCAGGCACCTCGCCTACCTTGGCAAGTTTAGCTTTGAGCAAACGATCTCTCATATAACATGTATATACATATAAATTAGAGTTGTCAAGAGGAATATGCTTTAAGGGCTTAGCGAGTTCTACTAGTTTGAATGCGATTGTGAGGAGATAACCTCAACCAACACGTCAGCCTTAATCTACGGTTGTTTTGAGCATGACTAGCGATCGCTTTTGAGCGGAGACAAATTTTGTGGGCTTGAGCAACCTCAAGTCAGGTCTAGGCTGGGGATCAAAAACTATAGGTTAAAATGCAGAGACACAAAATTAAGCAAGTAAACATTCGGCGATTATGGAAGATAAATTAATGCTCATGATCCCAGGCCCGACACCAGTGCCCGAACAGGCATTGTTGGCTCTGGCAAAAGCACCAATCGGCCACCGCAGCGGTGACTTTAGTAAGGTCATGGCAGATGTAACCGAGAAATTGAAATGGCTGCACCAAACCCAGAATGACGTGCTGATTCTCACATCCAGCGGAACGGGGGCAATGGAAGCGGGCATCATTAATTTTCTGAGCAAAGGCGATCGCGTTTTAGTTGGAGATAATGGTAAGTTTGGCGAGCGCTGGGGCGATGTCTGCGATGCCTATGGCATTAATGCCGAAAGGATTAAAGCGGAATGGGGTAAGCCATTAGATCCCGAAGCGTTCAGAGCTAAGCTAGAAGCGGATACAAATAAAGAGATCAAGGCTGTAATTATTACCCACAGCGAAACCTCTACGGGTGTAGCCAACGATCTAGAAACGATTAACCGTCATGTCAAAGCCCACGGACAAGCATTGATTATCGTGGATGCCGTGACCAGTCTGGGGGCGATGAACGTGCCGATCGATGCATGGGGTCTGGATGTTGTCGCATCCGGTTCGCAAAAGGGTTACATGATCCCGCCTGGTTTGGGTTTTGTTGCCGTGGGGCCAAAGGCATGGGAAGCATACAAAACCGCGAATCTGCCTCGCTACTACCTGGATTTAGGCAAAGCCCGCAAAGATGCTGCCAAAAACTCCACCCCATTTACCACCTCAGTCAATATGGTGATGGCTTTGCAAGTAACCCTGCGCATGATGCAAACAGAAGGGTTGGAAAATATCTTTGCTCGCCATCTGCGCCATCGCAACGCCACCCGCGCCGCAGTTAAAGCAATGGGACTGACGCTATTTGCAGATGATGCCGCTGCCAGTGCCTCGATTACCGCCGTAATACCACCCGAAGGACTGGATGCGGAAAAAATTCGCGCTACGATTAAAAAGCACTTTGACATCGTGATGGCAGGCGGACAGGATCATCTCTCCGGTAAAGCTTTTCGCATTGGGCATCTCGGCTTTGTCAACGATCGCGATATCCTCAGCGCGATCGCCGCTCTAGAAGCAACCGTGCAAATGTTGGGTTATGAAGCTTCGATCCCAGGCGCTGGCACTAAAGCTGCCATTCAGGTTTTGCATCAGGGATAAAGAACTAATTATTCAATTAACAAGGATGTGTTCTCAGCCTATTCAGGGCACATCCTCTTAATTTCCCCGGCGGCATAATAAAGTAAAGTATTCGCGTCAGTTGACTCGATTGTGGCTCTCAATCCGAATGCGATGCAATCTATGGAGTTTAGTTTAAACTTGGCTTAAGCCAAACAGATGTTAAGCCAGTATGTTGCAACTACTATATCCAGTCATACATTTCATACAGCCTCTGCTAGTGCCAATCTGCGCGGGTTTTGCCTGGCTATTTACGTTTTTGCTGGTTTGGAGCTTGTTTTCAACACTTACTAGAGGTGCCGCTCAGGTCAAACGACTGCATCAAATTCCTTGCCCTAATTGTCAGTTCTTTTCAGGTGACTATCGCCTGAAATGCACGATTCGCCCCTCCACTGCTCTTAGCGAAGAGGCAATTAATTGTATTGATTACAAGCTCAAGGGTTACTAGCTTTTGATTAGGACGCTCGGAAATTAATTACTAGTAGCAAGGCGAACTTCGAGGGCGCGAATTTTGCCTTCAGTATCTAGCTGTGCCAAATGTATGCCCTGAACTGCAAATACATTGCCATCTTTGTGAAGACCTGCGATCGCCCAGGTAGCTTCTAAGCCATTTTCCGTCTTTTGGGTTGACCAGACGTGCTGGATTTTGCCATACATCTGGAAAAACAATTTGTAGAGCTGCTCGATCGCTTCTCTGCCACTAACTTTAGAACCTCCGGCAGGCTGAACTTCAGCTTGCTCGGCAAATAGATTGACTAATTCTTTAAATGCGGCCTCATCAAAACTAGCACGATCTGATAACTCGAAATACCTATCCAGAACGGTCATGATGATTCCTTACCTTACAATTGCTTGAGTTGATAGATGGAGCTTAGACAAACCCGAGACTGTTTGTTAAGTTATCTAAACTTAAAGATTAAGGCGTGTTAATAATTTTTACATCACCCGTTGGAATTAGCCATTAGTGATGATTTTGGCGGTTTTTTGGTAGCTATAGCCGTAGACAGATCTGTTAGGACGGGGTACCCCGTCCTAAGCCTATTGGCTATAGCTATAAATTAACCAATTAGACTCAGACCGTAACATAGCGATGCGCTAGTTAAAGGTACGGTGAGGTTATCAGTGCCGCCAGGGGAAACAGATTCCAAAACCGCAGCCACAGCAGCAACTGGCAAAGGAATCAGAAAGGTTTCTAGATTTATACCCTGAGCTATGCCCAGAATTAAGCAGGTGGCAGCGTAACTCGTGACTAGCATTGCTAGCGAGCCTTCCAGCGTTCGTTTATTGCCCATAAAGTGATAGGCGTGTTGCCCCCATCTTTGCCCTACGAGTGCAGCCAAACCATCCCCCCATGCCATCACAATAATGCCAACCACAGCGTACTGCGGCAGACCTATACTCCAGAACCAGGTGACCAGACAGGTGATACTGACAGCGTAGTAAAAAACCCCGTGCGTCTTACGTCCCACATCGTCCAGCATGGGTAAAACAGGTAAAAAGTAAGATAGTAAAGCGATCGCCGTAAAAGTAACCGAAGCCCCAAAGCATAGCCACAAAGGAATATTCAACCCCCAGGCCAAAAATAGAACGTTGCCAGTCCCAATATGTACGACCTTGCGGACTAGCTCGGGTTCGTGCCCGAGACGGCGCATAATCGTAGAAGTCAAAAATACAAACCCCAGCCATAGGCCCACAGCAGTAATCTGGAGCCAGAGAGGGATAGGTTCAGCGATCGCAAACATTAGCTACTTAACATATCTTGGTAATCCTTTTAAATCCTTGCGGAAAAAGTATGCTTTGGCAACAGCCATAGTGTTTTATTTCAATAACTTTTACTTAGGCACAAGATGCGAGTTTGTTAAAATATGGGTGCGAGGTAGAGAGATTAAGTATAGATAATGAATCCACTAACTCCTGAAATCGAGCATAGAGTGACTGCCCTTGAGGCTCAAGCTGTAGTCAATGATTTTTTGAGTAACTGTCTACCAGATTGTTTTACAGCGAATATAGCAAAGTGGGCAGACGATCGCTGGCGAGTTCCAGTTATTTTGACATATCCTCGAATTGGCTCTGTAGGGGAAGTAGGCGAAGTGCAGGTAGATGCAGAAATGGCTGCAATACTAAGTCATACACCCTTAGAGCTAATTAAACAAAAAGGGATAGACCTATATAAAGCAAATCAGGATGCCATCGAAGCTGCCTTTCTATAGACAAGAAAAGCCATACTCCTGTGTTCCAGCTTGTTTGCGAATGGTTTTAGCCGCAAGGGGTTGCGTTTTGAGTGAGATGGAATTGCGAGAACGTTGCGATTGCACTATTTTAGGAACGGAGGCATTGAAAGCAGTAGATGTATTGAGGTTGATGGGATTTATCAATTCCAATAAATATACATTAGGAATTATGGAATTGACGGAGGAGATAAAGGCGGGGTTTTACCCAATTGTGTTTGTTAATTTGTTACCAATTGATGGGGTTAATGATGCTCACGCAATGGTAGTAATTTCAATAGATGAAGATTGGATAAGGGTGTGCGATCCACTTCAAGGAGAAAGGATTCTACCTAGATCTACATTCGAGCCAGCATGGGCAATGATGCGGAATTTGACAATTATAGTACGGGATTAGCTACTTGCATCGCCTAGATTTCATCGGCGGCAAGATAAGATAACCCCGTCGCCACAAAGCGATCGCGATCTACACCCGCCGGTAATTCCTGCTGTTGTAAAAATTCTCTCGCCTGCTCCAATAGACTGCCTTGTCGCTTTTCTGTCTCATTGCCATCGCTTTCTCTCGTATTCGCTTCTGGCGATCGCGCCTCGAATAGATAATGGGTCGCTCTGGTTTGCAAAGCACGAATCGTTTGATAGTCCAATTGTCGCTGGATCGACTTTGGTAGATTAATTAGTCGTTGTCGTACGATTTTATCCGTGATGTCTACTTGTTGGGCGCGATCGCTAATCAATCGATCGATCTCTTCCGCTTCTTTCCCGTGTGCGTCGATTGCTGGTAGATCGATGGTCGGGCGAGGCGTAGTGAGGGCGTGGAAATTGGCTGCGTGAGTTTCTAAGTTGAATTCTACAAATCCCTTCGACTCGTTTGCCTCTTTCCAAATGTCGTTGCTGGTACGCTCGATCGCGCCCGCATAGTAGGCATTACGTCCGAGATGAGTAAAGCTATGGTAATGTCCGCAGGCAACGTAATCCCAGGGCATCTCCATCAAATCTGCGGGGATATCGTAGCCGCCGTAGTCATTAATGCGATCGCTGTCCACCGTGCCGTGCAGCATCAGCAGGTTATAGGTGAAATCTGGATCGGGACGAATTTGCACTGGGTCAAATTGCTCTAAGGCGCTATGGGGCAGGCAAAATATCTTG
Source organism: Pseudanabaena sp. PCC 6802 (assembly GCF_000332175.1). Classification (NCBI taxonomy): domain Bacteria; kingdom Bacillati; phylum Cyanobacteriota; class Cyanophyceae; order Pseudanabaenales; family Pseudanabaenaceae; genus Portococcus; species Portococcus stanieri. The sequence goes on from NZ_KB235914.1 coordinate 1,813,878, forward strand.
GCATGGCGATCGTCAGTGGCTATTGCTTCTGGCTTTTGCGTGACTACGCTAACATCGGGGATCAGACTGAGTAATTCCAAAATGCAGCGGTTGTCGGAGGATTTAACTGATTCGTGATTACCAGCAATTACGACAATCTTAGCATCGCACTTTTGACGGAATTTGACTAATTCTCTCTGCGTTTGCACTACGGCTAAATTGCCAGGACGGGGGACGTGGAAAACATCGCCAGCAATCAATACGATATCTGGTTGCAGGGATACAGTGCGTTCCAATGCTTCTCGAAACGCATTAAAGACATCGGCTTCCCGCCGATTCACGCCCTGACTGGTCATGCGGCTGTAAGCACGATATCCCAAATGCAGATCGGCAAGATGAACCAGGCGCATATGTTTTTCGCTCCATAATTAACCAACTGCAAACTCGGTAAACTTGCGTTTTGAGGGAGACTGAAATCCTAACACAATGTCTTGCTTAGCCACTCCCAATGCCACTAGATCGTCAGCAACTTGCCGTTCTGTTCCATTGTGCTGCAGCCATATTTTGCCATCCTTAATATCGAGATGAAGAATACAACCATAGACTCGGCGATCGTTTTGCCATCCCACCTGAACTAACTGATAGTGATGATGTTTGACATCAGCGATCGTTTCAGTCTCAACCTCTGAATCCGATGACCTCAGTTGACAGTACTGACTTAAAAGCATTTGAATGATTTTTGCATATTTCTCTAACTTTTCCATTTCACAATGACCTCCCGATTGATGTCATACACTAACAACTTCATTTGATTCTGTTGTACGATCTCTTGAGTAAAAGGCAGCTTAAAGAAAGTATCGTAAGTATCCAATGGTACTGCTAAATATAAGGTGCGCTCTGCTTCTTGCTGTTGCAATACTGCTCGATAATTGATGAACTGTCCCAAAGCTAAATGAAATTCATAAATTGCCGACTGTCCTAAAAAGCTTTTCACCTCAACAGCGATTTTCTCACCGTTGCGCTCTGCTCCAATTACCTTTTCAGCACCTAGATCGATATACATTTCCACTGCTCCCCAACGAATTTCGAGGGGATCGGCCGTGATGTTCCAGCCTTCATTTTGTAATGCAACTTTAACTACTTGATGAAAGGCATCTTTGGCAGACATTGTATAAACTTGGTATATATAACTTGCTTAAAATCTAGTGGTCTAACAGATAGAGCTTCACAGGCGGCAAGTGCATAACTCAGCATGAGCGTGTACCGACCGCCCTGTGCAAGAGCTTTATGGGAGCGGGAGACCAGCGGAGCGAATAGCAAGTTTGACAACCCCTTTTACAACATCGCTTATTGTTGCGCTTATTGCTGCATCTCCTAGAGACTGACCCCACTTGAGCAACTTATCACGGATAGAGGGATTACTCTCAACTTGCAGTGCTAAGTCTTGAGCAATCTGAGTTGAAGCAACATCAATTGGAACACCGCTATTGTGCAACTGGTTAAGTAAATCCTGAATTTGAGCCGCCGCTTGAGTCAAATTCTGACTCATACTAATAAAATCACCTTGAACATAGGTTCCAGTGTTAGATTCAATGTAATTGCCACCGCCTGTATTGATGATTCGATTTTGTTGTCCTGTCATGTGATTCATAGCCTCAAATGATTTGTAACAACGCATGAAGTCGCTGTGAATTTTTATTGTATCTGCTTCTGGAGGAACGCTAACCCTAATTACAACAACTCCGTCTCCTTTATTTTCAATACTCTGGATGGCTAGTCTGACTCCTTCATTCTTGACTTGTATATTATTAAATGAGTATTCAAAAGCATTCCATTTAATAATATTCTCAAAAACAAGGTCAAAAGTTTCTAATGGTTTTTGAACTAACTTACCAAATTCTCCAGGTAAGAAATTGCTACTACTAGGACGACGTTCGTAGTAAGTACCAGAGTTGTAATCATATTTTAAATATATATATTCACAAACAACTTCTTCAAGATTTGTATTATTATCAATATTCCAATTAGCGATACAAGCTCCTGTTAAATTAGCACCTTCAAAATTAGTACTAAGTGCTTGTGCTTCTGCTAAATTCGCACCACTAAGATTGACATGTTTAAAGGTAGCTTCACTAAGAACAGAACGAAATATGCTAACTCCTTTAAGATCGAATCCTTCAAGGTTAGCACCTCTAAGATTCAGATTATCAAACATATTCTCGCTGCAATCGCCTTTTGTCAGTAGGTTACGAACTTTCGAGTTACTGAGAATAGTTCCGTAAAGGAGAGATTTATGCAGATTCCGACTGTCTAAAAAGCGAGTTCTAGTTAAAATTGCATCCCTAAAATCTGTATTTGCAAGATCGGCTCCTGTAAAATTTGCTCCTGTAAGATCTGTACCTCTAAAACTTGTTCCAAAAACAGTAGATATCCTTAGAACAACATTAGTAATAAGAGTATATCTTGGATCGCCGACCAAGACTCTCCAGGAAATATAGAAGCATAGAAGTATACAAATCAAAATGCTGGCTATTACTACCTCATATGAGCAAAAATGTGTCCGACCACCTGGAAGGCAATTTTGGCTAATATACATTACTGCTTTAGCAAATCCAAATGCTAAAGAACCATTAGTTGCAACTGCCTTAGTATCAACAAATGCTAGTGATATAGGAGTAAAAGCACTAGCTGCAAAAATTAAAGATGACAACAAATAGCTTGCAGTCATTGAAAATTTTTTATTAAATATAGTTGCTGAACATGCGATGGCAACTAAACCTAAAATAGCTCCAATATAGGCACTGCTAAAAGCGGATATGAATGAACTAGCAATAACAAAAGAATTAATCAATCCACTCTTAATAGAGTCGATATATGCACTAGTAAAAAAAGACAAAAAAGAACCTATTATGCCTACTATAACGATGTTTAAATTGGGATTTAATCGAATTTTACTTTGAATAAAACTCTCGTTGGCTATGAGGTATATTATCCAAGCAATTATATATGGAATACCTAAAGGATTACAAAGTCCAATACATGAGGATGAGCTTGGATCGATTGGACAAGCTATTAATGATTGACGCTGAATGTAATCTAATATCAGCCCAGTACTGCATCCAATGGCTGTTAAAGCTCGATTAATATTGATGTGAAACTTGAATGTTACTGCACATACCATTACAAGGAAAGTAATTGGTACTATTAACCCAGAACATCTTGTAACTAATGTTACTAATGTGAGAGTACTAGAAATACCAAAGACACTTCCTGATAGGGCAGATAAAAAACAGGTAAAAAGTAATATTAATATAACATTAGAGGCTTCGATTCCTGCTTGAGCCTTCTCAAAGTTAGCGTTATTTAGTACCAATCGAGAGAAATTTTTACCCTTAATGTTGTCCCCCAAGAAATTGACTTTTTTGTTGGTGCGTAAGTTCTGCATACATTAGCAACTTAGAAAATCTGACTTGATTAAAATGATTAAAATATTTATAGCACTTGTAAAACTGTTCAGCTTGTAGCTGTTGGCTCGATCGCTGGCAGTTATGTCCGTAAATAAATTCTCAATAACTTAAAGCCATGCGCGTTCCATCACTCACACTCATACCAACTTTTATCGCTGCTTCCGCATCTTTGTACCTATACCTGCCACAGCAAGTAAGAGCGCAAACCACAACTTCCTTCACTAACCAGTGCTTCAATGAAGCCGTAGCCAAGTATGGCTTAGCCAGGGCGCAACAAATCTGCCAGAATGCCACTCCTTCCACCTCGTCGTGCTTTAACGAAATGGCTCCTAGATACGGCGTTGCCCAGGCACAGCAAATCTGTCAGGGTGCTACCCCTTCTACATCGTCGTGTTTTAGCCAGATGGCACCCAGATATGGCGTTGCCCAGGCACAGCAAATCTGTCAGGGTGGTGCAACATCAGCGACTTCCCAATGCTTTAACGAGAATGCCGCTCGCTTTGGCATCCAGCGCGCTCAACAATTATGCTCGCCGACTCCCAACGACCCACTGGCAATTCAAGAGTGCATTAAATCTTACCTATTCGATGCCCAGGGCAGGCGCACAAACATCTCCGAAAGTGCAGCGGCGATCGCTTGCCAAAGAAGCGTGCGCTAAAATCGGGGGAGCCAACCAAAATATTTAACCCGAGGTAACTTATCGAAACCATCTACGGCAACCTGCAAGGTCTGAAGTCCAGTCAACTCAAGCAGCTACAACGCTTGTACAGGCAACGGCTGCCGTTGTCTAGTTTTACTACGCCTGAATTTGCCCAACGCCTGGCTGCTATCAGTACGGAAATTAAGCAGCCGATCTGTGCCTTTGTCAATCGGCGGGGGCAGATTATTCGAGTCGGTCTGGGTACTCCCAATCAGGCCAAAATCCCGCCGCTCGAACTTCCCCGCTACGGTGAAGAGCGCTTGAGCGGTCTGCGCTGCATTTCCACCAGCCTCAAGCCAGAACCCCCCAGCACTGCCGATCTGACCGCGATGGCAATGCAACGTTTGGATGCCTTAGTGGTGCTTACCTTAAATGCAGATGGGTATGTCAATCGCTCCTATCTGGCGCACCTCCTCCCGGAGTCGATGGCGGAACGCGATGCCGCATTCTGGACAGTGTCACCGCCTCAGAGCTTAGACGCGATCGCCAAACAAGATTTCCTCGATCTCGTGGCAGGTTTAGAAGATGAGTTTCGCCGCGAATTTGTAGCTCAGGTGGTTGAGGAAGATCGCGAAAGAGCGATCCTGGTGGGATTAGTCACCAATGACAGAACGCAGGGCGATCTCGATCCGTTGGTGGAACTGCGACAACTGGTAGAAAGTGCTGGTGGTGTGGTGTTGGATGCCATCTCGCAAAAACGCGATCGCCCCCATCCTCAAACTGTGCTGGGCGAAGGCAAAATCCAGGAAATCGCCCTGATCGCCCAAAACCAGAGGGCAAATCTGGTGGTATTCGACCGCGAACTTTCCCCAGCACAAATCCGTAATTTAGAGCGACTAATCGGCCTACGGGTCAGCGATCGCACCGAAGTCATCCTCGATATTTTTGCCCAACGCGCCCAGTCTGCCGCTGGAAAACTCCAGGTCGAGCTAGCGCAGTTGGAATATCGTTTACCGCGCTTGGCAGGCAGAGGGGCAACCCTATCGCGCCTGGGTGGTGGGATCGGTACGCGCGGCCCTGGGGAAACCAAATTAGAAACCGATCGCCGTGCGATCGAAAAACGGATCGCCCACCTGCAACAACAGGTAAATCAATTGCAGGCACATCGCTCGCGCTTGCGCCAACAACGCATAGATCGAGAAATTCCCAACGTGGCGATCGTGGGCTATACAAATGCGGGTAAATCGACATTGCTGAATGCCCTGACCAAAGCTGATGTATTTGTCGCCGATCGCCTGTTTGCCACGCTCGACCCTACAACCCGCCGCCTGCATCTGGGCAATAACGAAACAATTCTCTTGACCGATACAGTGGGATTTATCCACGAACTCCCACCCCCGCTCGTAGACGCATTCCGCGCCACGCTCGAAGAGGTAACGGAAGCCGACGCTCTGATTCATCTCGTCGATGCCTCCAATCCAGCTTGGGAGGCACAAGTGGGATCGGTGAAGCAAATCCTGGCGGATATGCCGATTGTGGTAGGCCCAACTTTACTGGTGTTTAACAAAGTAGATCGCGTTGTAGATTTGGATGCTTTCAAAGCTAAGGTGCAAGCAAACTATCCTGATGCGATCGTGCTCTCCGCTGTCAAACGTCAGGGTCTGGACATCCTTTGTCAAGCATTGTCAAAAATGCTGAAGGAAAACTTGTAAGAATTTGGGGAAATAGTTGGTCTGCGAAGAGCTAGATGCTGGTGGGCAAGACGCGCAATCTGACGACAGGAAGTTCAGGTGTGGCGATCGCTCTCAGTTAGAGATTGGCTGACTTAGTCTTCTTCCCAGGCTGAACTTGAGACATGGTCTCAAGTTGCGCTTGTATAATTTAGCCACTGTGCAATCGCTCAATTAAAATCGATCGCATAAAATCGATCGCAAACAGATGAAACATCGTCCTCGGTGGCTTCAAGGGCTGGAAAATCCGATCTTTGTCCGACTGTATCTGGCTCAAACCATTAACCTCGTAGGAGACTCGCTGACTTGGGTTGGGTTAGCTCTATTGGCGTTTGAGCTAGCGGGAGAGCAAGCGGGAACAGTTTTAGCAGGGGCGCTGACGCTGCGCGTAATGGCATTTGTCGTGTTATCTCCGATTGCGGGGGCGATCGCCGATAGAGTCGATCGCAAACGCCTGATGATTGCGACTCATTTAGCGCGGATGGGAATCGTCTGTCTGCTCCCCTTCGTCACTCAAGTCTGGCAAATCTACGCGATCGTGCTGTCGCTGAACGTGTTTTCGGCATTCTTCACTCCGACTTATACAGCAACCATTCCACTCGTGACAAAGGAAAAGGAGCGTTCGCAAGCGATCGCGCTATCCAGCGCAACTTACCAGCTACTCGGCATTCTAGGTCCCGGTTTGGCTGGCAGTATCGCGGCATTTATAGGCACGAGACAAATCTTTTTCTTGGATGGCATCACCTTTTTGGTTGCCTCGATCTCGATCTTCAGGTTACCTGGAGAATTAATGGTAGATCGAGATCGAAAAACAACCCAAACCGTTAGCAGAACATTACAAGACATCCGCACCGGAACCAGTTGTCTTTTTCTCGACCCGCCAATTCGGTATGCCCTGGCACTGCAACTGATTGCGGCGATCGCCGGTGCAGAAATTCTGGTTAATACTGTCGGCTACGTTCGAGGTACGCTCAGTTTGGACAAGCTTGAATATGGTTGGGTGATGGCGGCATTCGGCATGGGGGCAACTGTAGCATCCGTTGGGTTGGGTAATATCCAGAAAATTAGCCCTGTTTTGTTGACGAGCATTGGAGCGTTTTTAATTACGGTGGCTTTGTTACCTGCCAATCTAGTCAACCTTAGTGGATTATTGCTGCTGTGGGCGATCGCGGGAGTCGGACAAACGTTGGTGAACGTCCCAACTCAAACGGCGATCGCCGATCGAGTTGCCGTTGAAGTGCAGGGGCGAGTGTACGGCGCTCATTTTGCCTGGAGCCACTTATGGTGGGGATTCTCTTATCCATTGGCTGGGTGTATGGTCAGCCATTTTCCCAACCAGAATTTTTTCTACAGTAGTCTGATAGGTCTTGCGTTGCTGGCGATCGTATATCTAGCCTTCAAGCCACGAAATTTGGACGACTTAGAGGATGGACTGTGGCACGAGCATCATCACAGGCATGACGAGCAACATATGCACATTCATTCGCCGAATACAATAATCCAAGATTCTCACAGTCACTTACATTTCCACTCCATTACACAAGCTACCAGAAGTAGTCAGGCTAGCTAGAGCTAAGCAAACTGCAAACTACTGCCACAAACTGCAACCAAAGTATCATCTAATACCAAAAAAGTTGTGGCTATAGATGGGGGTTAAGGGGGATGCGCCCCCTTATGAGAACGTCCCACACCCCCTTTCGCCAATGTGTAGTTTTAATTGGGAGAATTGGTATAAATTTCTTAAAATGTTCTTCACATTTAGTTGGTAAATCTCATCTTAAGATATAGGCAGTAATGGCAGCCGATCGCTAGCTCGGGTGATATTTACCACTGGCTAATTGATACTAATTGATAACCGACTAATTGATAACCGACTGAAAGAGGGGAAGTGTTATGAAATTGGGGGAAATTTTGGTGCGTAAAGGGCTGATTTCGCCACTACAGCTTGAAAATGCTGTGGCAATGCAAAATAAGAATGGAAAACATCAGAAATTAGGCGAGTTGCTGATGTTTCAAGGTTTAATTTCCAAGAATCAGTTGAATGACTCTTTGCTAGAGCAGCAGTGGCGACAGCAAGGGTTGTGGGTAATTGACTAAAAGTAACGTAAAGTTAATAACTGGTAGTTAATTACTAGCTTTATTAACCGTTAGCAGAAGTCATGACCACAAACGATAAGCAAATTGTTCGCGATTATTTTAACTCTGTTGGTTTTGACCGTTGGCAGCGCATCTATGGTGATGGTGAAGTCAATCGCGTGCAAAAGGATATCAGGGTTGGGCATCAACAAACAGTAGATAAACTACTGGGGTGGCTAAAAGATGATGGCAATCTTGCTAGCCTCACAATTTGCGATGCGGGGTGCGGTGTGGGTAGCCTCAGCCTGCCTCTGGCGGCGGCAGGTGCCAGAGTGTTTGCCAGCGACATTTCCGAGAAAATGACGAATGAAGCAAAAAGCCTTGCCACCGATCCTGATAACCCCAAGTTTACAGTCGGCGATCTAGCCGCTCTTACGGGCGAATACGACACTGTTATTTGTCTGGACGTTCTGATCCATTACCCGCTAGAAGAAGCAGAGGCAATGATTGCCCATCTTGGTTCGCTAGCAAAATCGCGTTTGATCCTCAGCTTTGCGCCCTACACGCCCTTTTATGGCGGACTCAAAAAAATCGGTGAATTTTTCCCTGGGCCGAGCAAAGCTACCCGCGCCTATTTGCACCCAGAAAAAGAAATTAAAGATATGATGGCAAGGGCGGGCTTTCGGGTAAAGCGCGAAACCATGACCAGTACGCGCTTCTATTTCTCGCAGATGCTAGAAGGATTGCGTTGGTAAATTTATAGGTTGCTAGTTTTTTTAAAAGCTGACTGCTGCAAGCTAATTCAAAGCCTGTCGCAATACTTAACAATTATGCGATCGGCTAGCCCTTTAAGATTTAGACTGAATAAACACTCTCTATAAAGCCTGGCAATAAATTGCAGGCTAAGAGCTAAAACCTGTTGAGACAGGTTATTCGTAGCTGTCTATTTTAGTCTGCTCTAGCTGACTTTAGCTCTGAGTCAGGAAATCAATTTCTTGGCTGGCGATGCGTAATTCCTAAAACCTCGACGTTCTAACTTTCGTAAACTTTGTAATCAAAATTTTTCAGCTTTATTCATATGCTTACTACTCGCACTGTCCGCATCGGCTCCCGCAAAAGTCAACTCGCCCTGGTTCAAAGCCATTGGGTACAAGCGGAATTGCAGAAAGCGCATAGCGATCGCACATTTGAAGTAAAAACCATGAGCACGCAGGGCGATAAAATCCTCGACGTGCCGCTAGCCAAAATTGGCGACAAGGGTTTATTTACCAAAGAGCTAGAAGTTGCCATGCTGGCAAATGAAGTGGACTTTGCCGTACATAGTCTCAAGGATCTGCCCACCAATTTACCCGAAGGCTTAATGCTGGGTGCAGTGACAGAACGCGAGGATCCCGCCGACGCTATGGTCGTGCATCCCAAGTATCAAGATCTGAAACTAGAAACCCTACCTGCGGGTGCAGTAGTTGGCACGTCGTCGTTACGCCGCCTCGCCCAGTTGCGCCATCACTACCCCCACCTCACGTTTAAAGATATTCGCGGCAATCTGAATACGCGCCTGCAAAAGCTGGATGAGGGCGAATACGATGCAATTATCCTCGCCGTAGCAGGTTTGCAGCGACTGGGGATGGGCGATCGCATCCATCAGATCATCGACCCAGATATATCCCTACACGCCGTCGGCCAGGGTGCCTTGGGGATCGAATGCCGCGCCGATGACGCAGAAATTCTGGCATTGTTTGCACCGATTTCCCACTATCCCACCACGCAGCGTTGTTTGGCCGAACGCGCTTTCTTGCGAGAATTAGAGGGCGGATGTCAGGTGCCAATTGGCGTTAACACTGCGATTGAAGGCGATCGCCTGACGCTGAAAGGGATTGTGGCGACATTAGACGGTCAAACCCTGGTGCGCGGCGAGGTACAGGGTAGCGTTACCCAATCCGAAGAAATCGGCACTGAATTAGCAAACCAGCTTAAAGGCAAAGGCGCTCAAGCCATCCTTGATGCGATCGTCGCCGAATTTCGCTGACTTAGGGAGGTGCGGTTAAATAATGTCCCCATCGTAGGATGTGTTAGGCAATAGCCGTAACGCATCATGGGAATCTTATTTTCATGCAAGTCCCTTATTACGATAGACCTGTTTTAACTAGGGCGAGTAACTCCCGAGCGATCGCCGCAGCCTGCTGCCGAATTTCAGGCACAGCTGTTGTTTCCCAGAGATTACCTTTGCACGGAGAACCCAGTGTAAATAAAACCTGTGATGCGGTTCCTTGAGTATCTAAGATCGCACCATTGTCTGCAACATCCAGACCGAGGTGTAAAAGATCGGGGCGAGACAACCCCGATCTAAATAGAGCGGCAATTAAAGGATGCTGAAACTTCCGATAGTCGCATTCTGGCCCCGTACAGTTGATGACTCGACCGACTCGAATAACCGTTGATTCGGCATAACTGCGCTTGCGAATCAAAACATCTACACCATCGGCATCTTCTCGAAAAGCTTGAATGCACCCCGCGCAAATAACGAGTCGATGGAGGTTTCGCATTGTCGCGATCGCTTCTGAGATCGCCGGAGCCATGCGATGTCGATGTACCTCCCAGTAAGGGCGAACGTGGCGAAGAAATCGTCGCTTTTCCTCGATTGGTAAAGCTTGCCAAATTTGTTGGGTAATTGGACGCAACGAATCAATTACTGCACGCCAGTCATGTCCTTGTGTAGCCGCCGCCTCAACTTCCCTGCGCACTCGTTTTAATAATGTCCGGGTATTTAGCGCAGCTAGATCGATATCTAGAAATGGAGGGTAAGGGAATGTTGCTTGATGGCGATTAGGGAGCAGCCCATGCCGAGATACAACATAAATCTTTCCCATGTGGCCTTTATCGTGGAGGGCGATCGCCCAATCCAGCATAGTCAGTCCCGAACCAATTAGCAGTACGGGATCGTCGCGATCGATGTCATCAAACGCATCGCTAGCCCAGGCGTAGCTAATATAGCGTTTACTGCTGTAGAACGACCGATCCGATATAGCAGGATCGCTAGGGGGAAAGTTGCCCAATGCCAAAATGACTTTATCTGTTCGTATCGTTTTTCCACTTTGCAATTTCACGATCGCGCCCTCCAGGTGGGGCTGGATGGAGATTGCCTCATCTGCGATTCTTTGTAACGTTACATCCGTGCGAGCATGGGATTCTGCTCGAGCGAGAATTGCTTGCACGTATTCTCCAAACAGAAAGCGGGGGACATAGGCAGTTGCGTCCAGATTCTCTAACCTTGGCGATCGCTCTTGCAACCAGTATAAGAAGTGGTTGGGAAGATCGGGGAAAGCGCTCATTTTGCCGACAGGAACGTTCAATAGATGACAGGGGAAGGGAGTGCTATACGCAACCCCCAAACCGATCGGATTCCTGCGTTCGATTAGTTTGATATCGAGAGGAGAATTAGCATGTTCGAGCAGGTGAACTGCCACGATCGCTCCACTGAAGCCGCCCCCAACTATAGCAATTGTAGGGATGGAAGTTGCATTTGATATTTTGTGGATTTTATTCATGCAATATAGCGTTTTTCAATTGAGAACAGGTTTTATTGACGAGGTGAAAGAGTGGAACCCCTTCTTGGGGGCAACGCCCCCAAACCCCCTTCTTGTTTTCATCTGAAAACCGCTATATCTCAATGTCATAGCGGTTTCACTTGAGAATGGGTTTTATGTTTGGGGTGAAGGGGTTTCACCCCTTCTTGGGGCGCAGCCCCCAACCTCCCTACTCTGTTCGATCTGAAAACCACCATAGAACGCCTCGAATTTACGAATAAAAGCTAGGATCTGGGTACTTCCCATTCAGCGCCCAATCGCCGATCGCCCGAACCTTATAGGCCACCGGATCGTGTAGCGTGAAGGTGCGCAGGTTCCGCCAGTAGCGATCGAAGCCGTACTGGCCAGCAGTCGCTCTCGCTCCCATTGCTTCAAAAATGCGACTGGTAATCTCTAAGCCTACTTTCGTCGCTGCAACTTTAGCCGTGGCGATCGCCACCGCACATTCCCCTCTCTGTTCTGCTGGCATCGACGATCCCAATTCCCAGGTAGCTTGCAGCAGTTCTCCCGCTTTGTCCGTCAGGCAAGTGGCTGCTTGCAGGTCAACCCACATATCGCCGTAATGCTGGAGGATGTAGGGATCGTCTGCAGCACTTTCTACCCCAGAGTTGAGCCAGGGTCTGGTGAAGGCGCGCGTATATTCTCTCGCCGCATCGTACGCTCCTGCGGCAATACCAAGGTAGATGTTGGTAAAGTTTAGCTGCGTCAAACAAGCACGAAAGGTTTTGAAGGGTTCGTTCGCGCTACTTCTACCGCCAAATATCTCTTCTGGGAAAATCCGCACGCGATCGAAGCTGACGCTACCGCTGTCCGTTTGCCGCTGTCCCATATTATCCCAATCATCGTGGATGGTAATCCCCTCTCGCTGGCTGGGAATGGCAAGGGCGATTAATTCGGAAGTCTCGGGATAGACCGCCGTAACTGGCATCATATCCGAATCTTTAGAGCCAGAACAAAAGCTTTTCTTGCCGTGCAAGCGAAAGTTCTCTCCGTCAGGCACGAGAATTGTTCTGCGATCGAGCGGGTTGAGGGCATTACACCAGAACCAATTTCGCTTGACAGTTTCTACATAAAATCTCTCCTTTTGTGCGGGGGAACCAAAGATATGAGGTATGGTTAACCCCAAATGATGGTAGGAATATACGTGAGCAATAGAAGCATCAACCTTTGCGAATTCGCGTGCAATTTTCATTGCTAGAATCCAAGACTCCCCAATCCCTCCATACTGTTTGGGAATTATTAAGTGTAGCAACCCGCTGTCTCGAATGCGATCGCGTTCGTATTTTGGCGTTCCTCCTGCTTTATCCCGCTCTACCGCTGTCGTCGCAAACTCCTGCGCTAAAGAAATTGCTACTGCCAGATAATCCTTGGAGGTACTGAGTTCTTCCACTTGCTTCTCGATAGTTTTTTCATATATAGCCATAGACAGATCTGTTAGGAGGGGTTGTGGGGGCTGCGCCCCCACGCAGGGGAGGCAGGGCGGTCTTGGGGGTTCCCCGCTAGAGCCACTGCCGTGTGAAACCCCTGCACCCCGTCCTAAGCCTATTGACTATAGCTATAGTTTTCTCATATATAGCATTACACTGTTTTGTGGTAATCGTTAGATTCTCAGTCTGCGCAGGCGGACTTCGTTTGTGTAGCCTTTGTTTCAACTGCCAGGCAACTCGCGTTAGGTAAGCGATGGTAGAAGGTGCCCCAGTTTCTCTTGCTTGGTTGCCAAGTAGCGGGCGCTATAGTTGTTCGCTCGCACCAACAATGGGATGCGTTCGACGATGTTCAAATCCCAACCGCTCAGACCTACAACTTTGAGAGGATTGTTAGTCAGCAAGCGGATATCTCGCACTCCCAAGTCCTTAAGAATTTGCGCTCCCACGCCATAGGTTCGCAAATCTGCCTTGAAGCCGAGTTGCTCGTTCGCCGCAACCGTATCCAAACCATTGTCCTGTAGCGAATAGGCTTTGATTTTGTTGACCAATCCAATCCCGCGACCTTCCTGTCGCAGGTAGACGACAACTCCCTGTCCCTCTGCTTCGATCGCCTTGAGAGCAGTATGCAATTGTTGGCGACAGTCACAGCGCAGCGAACCAATTGCATCTCCTGTAAAGCATTCGGAATGAATCCGCACTAGCGTCGGCTGTAGGGAAAAACGAGCTGGATCGCCCTTAACGATCGCTGTTGCTTCCGAGCCATCCAGGTCATTGCGATAGCCATAGATTTGGAAATTCCCGAATTCGGTAGGTAAATTAGCGATCGCTTCTCTGCGCACAAAGCGATCGGATCTCAAACGATAGCGAATTAAATCTGCAATGCTGATAATTTTGAAGTCGTGCGTTCGGGCATAGGCAAATAATTCCGGCAAGCGCGACATCGACCCATCTCTATTTTGGATCTCGCAAATAACACCAGCGGGATACAATCCCGCTAGCTTTGCCAGGTCAACTGCTGCCTCAGTATGTCCGGCTCGTTTTAAGACTCCTCCTGCCTGCGCGCGTAGCGGAAAGATGTGTCCCGGCCTTCTCAGATCGCTGGGGCGAGTGTTGGGGTCGATCGCGACCTGAATTGTGCGAGCGCGATCCATCGCCGAGATGCCAGTGCTAACTCCCAGATGGGCAGCAGCATCAATGCTGACAGTGAAAGCAGTTTGATGGCTTTCTGTATTGGTTTGCACCATGAGCGGTAACTGGAGCCGATCGAGGCGATCGCCCGTCATGGCCAGACAAATCAGCCCGCGCGCGTGAACTGACATAAAGTTGATCGTGCTGGGAGTAGCAAACTCAGCCGCGCAGATCAGGTCACCCTCGTTCTCGCGATCTTCATCATCCACTACCACTACAGGTCGTCCATCTTTTATGTCTTCAATAGCACTAGAGATGGAATCAAATGAGTGAGAACTCACTACTGCATCAGTTTGTGATAAATCTGACGAGAGCGAGCAAGCGACTGATGCGGGTGACTCGGTCAAAATGGTTTGCTTGGGCATACTGGATAGAGGCATATAGATGTGGATATTACAGCCACGGATGGCGGGGAGGATTGACCCCGTTGAGGAAGTAATTGCCAACGGCATAGTATTTCCAGCGCACGGGATCGTGTAGTGTATGTGCTCTGGCATTCCGCCAGTGACGGTCGTAGTTGAATTCTTGCAAGGTAGACTTGGTACCTGCTAGTTCGAACAGCTTGTTGGTTGCCAGTAGAGATGCTTCTGTTGCTAGAGCTTTGACTTCAGCAACGGCGATGGATGACTCGACCACCTTCGATTCCTCAAGCCCTGACTCATAGGCGAGATCGATGAACTCGCCAGCACGACGCAGGAGTTCTTCCGACGCATGAACTTGAATAATGACATTGCCCAGATTGTAGAGAGTCAGAGGGTCTTCATATCCCTTTTCTAAGTTGCTATCTACCCAGGGACGAGTGTGGTTTCTCACAAAATGAAGCGTATCGCGGAGAGCAGCTTTGGCAATACCTACATCCACCGCTGCCTGGATAATCTGTGCTACGGCTCCCATTGGCGTTGCGCGTTCAAATGCCAGATAGTGAGGGATGACATGCTCTGGCTTCACCTTGACATTTTCTAAAATGGTCGTACCGCTAGCTGTAGTCCTCTGTCCGAAGCTCGTCCAATCATCCAACAGGGTCAGCCCTTCGGCATCTCGTTCGACAAATGCCACGACTGTTTTGCCATCTTCGTCAGCGGCGATCGTGGGAATCCAGTGAGCCAAAAGCGCTCCAGCCGAATAGTATTTGCGCCCGTTGAGTACGAAGCTGTCGTCCGATCGCGTCAACCTGGTTTGCACGTCGGTTACGGATTTAGTCCCGATTTCGGAAAAGGCGTTGCCAAAGCGTTTGCCTTGTAACACCAGATCGAAGAAGAAGCGTTTCTGCTCTTCGGTGCCATCTAGCTTGATAGCTTCCACCATGTAGAGATGATTTTGCGGAATTTGTCCCAGACTAGAATCCGCTTCCGCAACGATCTTAATTACCTCTGCTAGCGTGGCATTCGAGACTCCCGCCCCGCCATATTGCTTGGGAACGATGATGCCCCACAGTCCGCTTTGTGAAAACCTCTTGACTTCTTCTACGGGCAATTTCCGATCGCGATCGCGATCGGAGTCACCTTTGCGAAATTCGGCTGCCAACTCTTTGGCAATGGCGATCGCCTCGCGATCGTCTCGAATGATGTGGGCTTTCGGTTCTGTTTCAATGTTGACTAGTGCTGTCATAGATATTTTTCCTAGTGATGTATGTATGTTGTGTGCATTCTGCAAGTGGTATAGCGGTTTTCATCTGAAAACGAGAAGGGGGTTTGGGGGCGTTGCCCCCAAGAAGGCGAGGCAGGGCGGTCTTGGGGGTTCCCCGCTAGAGCCACTGCCGTGGGGAACCCCTTCACCCCGTCAATAAAACCTGTTCTCAATTGAAAAACGCTATATTTCACTTCCAAGCCAATCCTTAAGCTACTCCAACCAATTCTGGGGTCGCTTGACGGTGAGATTTAAGCTCGCGAACGAGGGGAATTACCTCCCGTCCAAAGGCTGGCAGATCGTCCGTGTAGTGTAAAAAGCCGCCGAGAATTAGATCGACACCAACGCTATGAAACTGTTGAATCTTTTCAGCCACCTGCTCCTTGGTTCCAATCAAACCAGAACGGAATCCATCGTTGTACTGAACTAAATCTTCAAAATTGGAATTTGCCCACATCCCAGTTTTCTCGAAGGTAGATGCGCCAGCTTGCTTTACAGCTTCTCCAAAGCCTTCTACAGCTTCGGTATCGGCACGAGCAATAATCTCGCGCAGTACCTCGTGGGCTTCCTTTTCAGTATCGCGCACGAGGATAAAAGAGTTCAAACCAAACTTAATCGTGCGTCCTGCCGCATGCGCTAGAGCCGAAACTTCTTCAATCTGCTCCCGTACGCCTTCGATAGTGTTGCCGTTCATAAAGTACCAGTCAGATACCCGACCTGCCATCTGGCGTGCGGCTTTTGAGTTGCCGCCTTGGAAAATCTCTGGATGGGGGTTCTGGTTGATAGGTCTGGGTTTGACCCAACCTCCATTAATGCGGTAGAAGTCGCCTTTGAAATGGAAGTCATTTTCCGTCCACAAACCCCTGAGAATGCGAATGAACTCTTCAGAGCGACGATAGCGCTCGTCGTGCTCTAACCAGGGTTCGCCGTAAATGGTGAATTCTCCTTTGAACCAACCACTGACGATGTTCAAAGCAAAACGTCCCTTGGAAATGTTGTCGATAGTTGCCCCTAGCTTAGCGACGACACCAGGATGCCACAGTCCGGGGTGAACCGCCGCAATCAATTTGATGCGTTCGGTGACTGGAGCCAGCGCCGCAACTGTTGCTAGAGCCTCAAGCTGATACTCTGCTCCATAACTGGCAATAAAGCGAGCCTGTGCCAGCGCGTATTCAAACCCTACTTGTTCTGCGATTTGCGCTAACCAGGTGTTATAGTCGTAGGTCCAGTCCGTATTTTGGGCGATTTTACTAATGACTAAACCGCCGCTGACGTTAGGAACCCAATACGCGAACTTGATATCAACCATTTTTACTCCTACATACTTGCAGTTTGTTTTCGAGTTGTTTAGGTGTGTTGTTCGGAAAAGCTTATAGAGCTTAAGAAAAAATGCTGAAGCCGATCTCCTGAATCGAGGGGTGAACCCCTGCACCCCGTCCTAACACGACTTCGTAGTGCTATGAAAATGCTAGAGATATCGTAGATTGCAATTTAACAATCTACGATATATTGATAGAGATACTGTAGATTTGATGCTAGATTGTAACCTATCACGATTATTTCTGGAGGGCAAGTTATATTCACTACATTTCCGACTAATTCTGGGCACAGCGATCTGGCACAAGAGGTGGCAATCCCATTTGCATCGTAAAGGTAAGGTGGTTTATGTTACTTGAGTTTTTATGACTGCATCAATGAGGAAAGCAGCCAGATGCATCTGTCTCATCTCATAGCTACCTCACGCAATCTCCGCGAGCGATCGCTCGTCAATAGAAACTGGAGTTTAGACTAAAAGGCAACAAGAAGCATCTCGCTAGATAGAAACTAGCGAGAGAGAGGATAAAAGGGAAGAAGTTGAGCTAAGCAGTTGCAGCGGAAGCTTTTTTGAGGGGCTTGGCATAGCGTTTTTTGACAGTAGGATAACGAATCCGTTGGGTTCGTTTTTTCCCAAGAGGCCAACCTGGAGACTTACCGCGAGGTTTAGGGTCAGGGGAAGGAGAGCCAATCCTGACCAAAACTAAAGCAAAAGCATTTGCAACTCGACCAGGAGACAATTTAGTCATCGGTTTCTGCCAAGGCAGAGGAGAGTCTTGGACAAGTTCACGAGCGAGCCACAATTGCCAAGTAAGTAAAGGCATCAAGTCCGACCAAGTCTCCATCTGAGCAGGGGTAGAAAGCTGAGGGATTGTCCAATGGAGACGTTGACGCACCAAGCGATACCAATGCTCAATGGCAAATCTGCGCAGATATTTTTGCCATACCTCACTCAAGATTGGCTCGTCTTTAGCGACCCAAATCAACCACAGGGGTTTCGATTCAGGCATATCAAGACGTTCGACCAGAATGAGTGTAAAGGGATGGTCTGCGGCTTGCTTTAAGTGCAGGTTTGGCCATCGACGAATTTGCAATCGTCCCAGTTTAGGCTCTGCAATTGTGATGTCTGCTTGGGGAATAGACCAAGTGTCAGAGTCTTTGAGGCTAAATTTCTCTCCATGCTTATGGGGTCGCCCATGCCCCTCGTAATCCTTTGGGGCATGATACAGAACCCGGTTGGGGCGTAGCCTGAGCAGCTTGATACACGGGATGTCTGCTGTTTGCTGCAAAAATGGTGCGCACCCATACTCGCCATCCCCCAGGAAAAGCACAGTCCCAGGAATTTCCGCACAAACCAAGCGTAACTGACTAGCGGCTTTCTGAATCGGGTTCTCGAAACTGGTGATCCGCTCATGCCGCAACGGTAAGGCAAAACTCCCTTCTGACTCTGGAATCCAGGCAATTGTGCTGTATCCTTGCCCCACCGTAACAGGTTTGCTTCCTACTCCCGGTTGAGGTTGATGTTCGTAGGTGCGTTCTTGTAATGTCACCGCATAGGGACGCGACCAGGCTGTATGGCCCCCCGCCAATATCGTCACCTCTGCTGCCGGCATTTGCTGTATGTATTGCTTCATCAAGTCTTCACGTGGAGGATGACTATCTTGCAGTGCTTCATAGATACTCGACCACTCCCTCCGAAATAATGGGCTTAACGAAAGTTCCACAAACGATGAAACACTCCGACTCGTCAGTACCGCATCCATCAAGTCGAACAGCGCATCTCTCCCGTTCCCTATAATTTCGTACGTGTACTTGCGAAATTGCTCAAGTTTATCCAAACTAATCATGATGAAGCTGTTGATTTTATAGTCTTTTCAGCTTCCATCATCAAGCGGTCAGTCTGCAATGGCTGGCTGCTTTTTACCACTTTTTAGTCTAAACTCCAGTAGAAAGATCCAGGACATTCAGTAATTTCTCTTTCCAATGTTGGAAGCTAAGATCGTTGTGCTGGCGCGGTCTGGGTAAATCGAGAACTAACTCCTGATGAATGCGTCGAGGATCTTTGCGGAGAGAGACTAACTGCTAGCAGCAGATCGTCGATCGCCTGTTTGAGTCTTTGCTCGATTTCCTCCTCAAGTTGAACGCTAGTATTGTTATCGTTCCATGCAATCTGCTTGTCTACGGCGTAGACACCACCCAGGATATGCCTCGCCCCCAGTTCGGATAGTAAGGGTTTCAGGGTGAAATCAATAGAGAGTAAGTGGGCAATGGTACCACCAGTGGCAATGGGAAGAATTACTTTGTCTGATAGAGCTTGCTGCGGAAGCAAATCTAAAAATGCTTTTAGCACGCCAGTATACGCTGCTTTATAGATGGGAGTGGCAACGATCGCGCCATCAGCTTCTGCCAGTAGAGCCTTTGGTTCTTCCAAAGATGGGCTGTTATAGCGTCCAAATACTAGATCCTCAGGAGGTAGGTTGCGCACAGCGATGAGATTCGTCTTTACTCCTTGTTGTAACAAAAGCGCGTTCGCGTACTCCAATAAGCCGTGCGTTTTAGAAGGGTGAGATGGACTGCCACTGATTAAGAGAATACTTGTCATATATAATGTCTCCTTTGATGAATTGGAAAATGTACGCGCGTTTTAGCTTTGTCAATCTACTGTTGTAGCCTCTTTCTCCCTGGCTTGCTGTTTGGGAAAGGCATCGTTGGCGACAATCTCTCCGAAGGGACTCAGCACGTGTTGCTTTTCTGCTACTGGCAGATTTTCTAATGGCAATCGAGGGAACAGTAATTCTGCTACGCGATATGCCTCCTCTAAATGGGGATAACCAGAGAGGATAAAGGTTTCGATCCCTAAATCGACATACTCTAGCATTCGAGCTGCAACTGTCTCTGGATCGCCTACTAGAGCAGTTCCCGCTCCTCCGCGCACCAGTCCAATACCTGCCCACAGATTTGGACTAATTTCCAGCGCTTCTCGACTGCCATTGTGCAATTGAGTCATGCGACGCTGTCCTTCCGAATCCATGCGGGCGTATGCTTTTTGCGCTGTAGCGATCGCCTCTTCATCCACATAGCGAATCAGGCGGTTAGCGGCATCCCAGGCTTCGCTCTCAGTTTCTCGCACGATAACGTGCAGCCGAATGCCAAAGCGCAAGGTACGTCCTTCTCGCTCTGCCAGTTGCCGCACTGCCTCGATCTTTTCTGCTACTTGAGCGGGAGGTTCGCCCCAGGTCAAATAGACATCGACATGTTTGGCAGCAATGCGCTGAGCAATAGGAGAAGAACCGCCAAACCAGAGTGGTGGATGGGGAGTTTGCACGGGATGGAAAAGCAACTTTCCTCCCTTAATCTGGAAGTATTTGCCCGCCAAGTGAGATTCCTTGCCAGCAGAGATTTCCCGCCAAACAGTTAAGAATTCATCAGTTAACTCATAGCGATCGTCGTGGGATAAATGTAACCCATCACCCTCCAGTTCCACAGGATCGCCACCTGTTACGACGTTAATTAACAGTCTTCCTTTTGACATGCGATCGAAGGTGGCAGCCATACGAGCCGCTGTTCCTGGTGACATCAGACCAGGTCGAATTGCCACTAGAAATTTCATCCGTTGGGTAATCGATGCCAGGGTCGCAGCGACGATCCAGGCATCTTCGCAAGAGCGCCCAGTTGGTAATAATGCCCCCGTGTAGCCCAGGCGATCGACGGCTTGCGCAATCTGACTTAAGTAGCCGTGTTCTGTTGCGCGCCCGCCGATCGCCGTACCTAAATAGCGTCCGTCTCCATGAGTGGGAATGAACCATAACAATTCCATTGCTTCTATCCTTATCTCTGTCTCTAAATGCGATATATAGCGCTTATCAGATCGGAACGATATAGGTGGTTTTGGGGCTGCGCCACTGAATTAACAATAGTTAGCCCTCCATTTATTCCTAAGAACCTCCATTTATTCCTAAGAAAAATTGGGAACACAAGCTAAACAAATGAAAACTTTGAAAACAAAAACTACGATAAATTGATCGGAATATAGTGGTTTGTTGCAAGCCATAGTATGGCACAAGCGATCGCCAAAGATCAAGATGCAAGCAGCCTGAATCTACGATATGTATGTCGGGATGCTGTATATTCGGGTATTAGTAAAAAATCTCAAAGGGCGATCGCCCTCTGCTAAATTTATGAAGGCTTATTTTTGGCTTTGGGTGGTATGGAATTAGCAGAGCTAGATTTAACGCATCATCCGGTACTACTGAAACAAGTACGCATTATCGATGCCACAGAATCCGATCTCTCCGATCGCTTCGCCGACGTTTTAATTTCGACCGATGATGTCATGCATGTTGGGGTTCAGGATGCCGATCTCCCAGCCGACGCACGCATACTAGATCGATCTGGTCTAGTTTTGGGGACTGGTCTGGTGGATTTGTACAGCACCAGTGGCGAACCGGGGTTTGAACGCCGCGAAACGATCGCTTCTTTAACTAAAGCCGCTCAGTGTGGTGGTTTTAGTAGGGTGGGAATTTTACCGCATACTAAACCCGCGATCGATAATCTGACTGCCTTAGAATTTTGGAGCAGGCACGATCGCGCGCGATCGCCACATCATCCCCAACTAATGCCCTGGGGGGCAATTACCCTGGATTGTGCCGGGAACCAACTTACAGACCTGGCTGAGATGGCAGAGGCGGTAATTGGATTTACAGATGCCAAACCGCTCCCAAATCTCATGCTTGTCCGCCGCGCTATGGAATACATTAAGCCCCTTGGCAAACCGCTGATGCTATGGGCATACGATCCCAATTTGGCGGGCAGTGGCGTAATGAGAGAGGGGAAGCGATCGCTGCAATATGGTCTGACGGGTAGCAGCGCCACGGCGGAAACGGCGGCACTGGCGGCGTTGATTGAGTTAGTCGCACTGATTGGCACGCCCACCCACTTCATGCGAATTTCTACAGCCCGCAGCGTGGAATTAATTGCCCAGGCCAAGTCGCAAGGGTTACCCATTACCGCTAGTGTTGCCTGGATGCACCTGTGGCTTACAGATAAAGACTTACATACCTACGATCCCAGCCTGCATCTGAAGCCACCATTGGGCAGCGACACCGATCGCGATGCTCTGATCGCCGCCGTCAAGTCAGGCATCATCGATGCGATCGCCGTTGACCATGCCCCCTACACCTACGAAGAAAAGACCGTCGCCTTTGAGGTATCGCCGACGGGAGCGATCGGTCTGGAGTTTGCCTTGCCCGTGCTTTGGCAAGAATTGGTGGAAACTGGTTTGCTGAGCGGGCTGGAGCTATGGCGATCGCTCAGCTCCGGAGCGGCACGATGTCTTGGGATAGATACTAAAGAAGAAAGCTTACCTCTAGCTACGCTATTTGACCCCAGTTTAAGCTGGACGGTGACATCTGAGGCGATCGCCTCACTAGCTCAAAATACACCCTGTCTCGGCAAGTCTATCGTCGGGAAAGTCATTCCCATTGCTAATCTATCAAGTTCTGCTTAGAAGCCTTGAGTTCTTTCCATAGCTTCTTGATTTGTTCGTAGGCTTCACCAGGAGGAAGCTTACCACCATTTTCGAGGGCGCAAATAATTGATATGCGGTTGGCAAACTCCTGTAAATTCGCATCAAATACCAAATTTTCTGGAGTGAATTCCCCTTGATAGCGACTTGTAGGGTTGAGAAACTCTTCTTTGCTTGGCTTGTCAGACATTAAATTTCTCTCAATAGTAGTTGGTAATAGAGAGCGATCGGGTTGCAGCTTTAGCGTAGAAACTTACCCAGTAGCATTACCCAGCAAGAGCGTAGAAATGCTCATTTATTCAATAGATATATTGTAGTTCCTCAACGGATGGTAGGGGTCAATTTGAAGGGGTTGTTTGCTTTATTAGATGCAACCAGAATGTTAGCTGAGACGTACGCCGTGCATTTTTATCCCTATGAATATTATGACCCCCATCGTCGAAGGTTGGCGAGGTTTACATAATCAAAATGTTAGCGCTGCTTAACAAAGGAATGCTAAACCCTGTAGATAGCGTTGCTATTTGCATTTGGGGAGCCAAACCAGTACCATCTATATCTGAGAATAGGGCACCTGTACGGGTATCGTAAATGAAGCGATCGTCAGCATCAAGTGCTGTCGTACCGAGGACAAACTGATTTTCCAGCAACCCCCTAATAGATCCGGGCACGCCACCTTGTCCTAAACCGAAAGCTTGACCGAGCACGAGGATACTATCTTCGGTAACAGAGAAGTCGGTAATGTTGTCAACTCCTACAATTGGACTATCGAAATAAAAGCTATCGGAACCGAAACCGCCAGTCAGCGTGTCGTTCCCAATTCCACCAACTAGCCTGTCGTTGTCTCCCCCACCCCAAAGCATATCATTACCCCCTCTACCTTCGAGCGTGTCGCGACCCAGTCCACCGTCAAGGGTATCGTCGCTAATGAGATCGCTGTCGAAGAGAAAGTCATTGCCTGTACCACCATCAAGGATGTCACTGCCCGCTTGACCGTCGAGAGTATCGTTACCAACCCCTCCTCTAAGGGTATCGTTGCCATCGCCGCCCTGCAAACCATCATTGCCGGATAAGCCGACGAGGGAGTCATTCCCAGCTAAACCCAGAATAGTGTCGTCTCGCAAGTCGTTGCCAATGAGGGTGTCGTCGTTATTAGTACCAACAATTTGTGTTACAGGTGGAGGTGGTTCGTCTATGACAATTATAGGAGGGCGTAGAGGAGGAATTAGTCTGCCACCTAAGTTATTAAGCTCGAAAGTTTCCATGTCGTTTTTTCCTGTTTAGCTATGGTTAATTTCGGGTTTTAACCCGTTAACCGTTAGCTTGTCTCAAACCATTACTCACTTTCCAGACCAATAAGTGTTCACTTTTTGCTTATTTTTGTTAGCTTCACGTTCACATGGTATTGATATAGCTATAGCCAATAGGCTTAGGACGGGGTGCAGGGGTTCCACACGGCAGTGGCTCTAGCGGGGAACCCCCAAGACCGCCCTGCCTCCCCTGCGTGGGGGCGCAGCCCCCACACCCCCTGTCCTAACAGATCTGTCTACGGCTATAATTACCGGGAATTTTCAGGCCAGTCCATGAAAAACTTACACGTATAATCTCATTGCAAATCGGGCTTTGCCCGATCAACAAAGCCCGTTTCTTTTAATATTTTTTAGGATGAGCCTGCTGGCGTTTTTTAGCAAGCTATCACTTCGACTATCAAGCTGGCAACCACGCTAGAGCAACAAAGAGTTGGCGAACCTGATGAATTGCCAACCAGAAATCTTGAAGGTTCCTGTCGTAAATGCTGACTAATAGCTTATGCTTCTATTGCCTTGATTGCTTGGGCTAGTCTGGCTTTACGACGAGCGCCGGTGTTGCGATGCAATACTCCCCGCTTAACGGCTCTGTCAATTTTGCTATAAGCCAGAGACATTTTGTCCTGTACCGTCTGCATGGCTTCAGTGCTGGGGGAGGACTGATATGCTGTTACAGCCTCAAAATAATTTTTCATCAGGGTTCTTACCGCTGATTTGTATGCTTTATTTCGCAATCTATTGCGCTCGCTAATTTGAGCGCGTTTGGCTGCGGATTTGATGTTTGCCACAGGTTACCTCTTGGGAAAATTAAAATAAGGCGAATGTTATTGTAGCATTTCAGTCGGCGATTAGAACCTTCAATTTTTTGGGGTCAGTTAGGGGAGGTAGGTTATACCTATTGTCCATGCTAGCTTTTTGGCACCTCCAAGGGTGAAAATTGTATTTTTAGAGCAATTCTCTTTATTGCAGGGCAAGACTTTATGGATGCTTTTGAGCTAATTCCACCCGACTGGACGAGATCGGCTACCCACGCTCGTAGTTTTTGTTGTCCGAGCTGCAATCTGCCGCCCAAACAGGCTAAAGCCGTCTGGATCAATCGTCGATCGCCAGTATATACAGACGATCGCCGCAGAAAGTGGCAAGAGTTTTACCTTTGCGAGTGCGATCGCGTGTGGTGGGCGTGGAGTAGCGATCGTCCACCCAGCGAGTTTAGCAATCGTCCCAGCTTTGAGGAAATTATTCCAGATGACTGGGTTTAAGCATGAAGATTTGACTCTCCATAACGCCTCTACTAAACCTGCCCTTACACCTAGGTATATTGTTTCGTAGAAATCTCCTAAGTCTCCGGGGCGCGGCGATCGTATGGGACAGATCCATCGCAAACCAATTTGACGTATATCCCTATTGAAAACGTTAAGCAGCACCGTTGCGCGCAGCCTCAACGCAGGATATGCAAGTACCAACGATCGCATTTAGTAAAGAATTCGGGAGTTATGCATGGAACGCCCACTTGGTGCATTGGAGCATTCGTTTTGGTTATACGACCAAATTCACCCCATCCATTTTGCCCTCACTGCCAGACTCGAAGGCCAGTTCGACCTCGATCGACTCCGTCAATCCCTCCAACAAGCACAACAGCAACATCCACTGCTGAGAGTACGCATCGAGACCGATCGTACGGGGCAACCAAAGTTTGTAGAACAAACTGCAGAGATTCCCCTCAGAATAGTTGACCGACTGGACGATCGCCAATGGGAGCAGGAGTTAGAGGTGGAACTATCGAGATCGTTTCATTGGATGACGGCTCCGTTGGTGAGGGTAGTAGTGCTGCATTCCCAGCGCATATCCGAGCTAATTGTGACGTGCCATCATGCGATCGCAGACGGACTGTCGATGGCGTATCTAATTCGAGACATCGTGCGAGGGTTGGAAATGCCTTCCCAGAAGCAGAGACATCTATCCGAATCCTTAGCGATCGAGCATCTAATTCCAGACACGTACAAACTAGATACCGCAGTATATAACACCGAACAGATGGCTCCAACTGAAACTCAATGCGATTATAATTTTGAGGTCTCCACGCGATCGCGTCCGCACATTAGAACGGTATTACTATCGGTCGAACTAACTCAATGGCTCCACAGACGCTGTCGAGAAGAGGCAACCAGCGTGCATAGTGCCATTAGCGCCGCTTTTTTGCTAGCGCTCTCTAGTCGAAAGCAATCCCCCTCCTCTCTTAAATGTTTGTCACCAGTGAGCGTGAGAGAACATCTATCGCAGTCGGTAGGCGAATCCGTAGGTCTGTACGTTGCATTTGCAGTCACAAACCACGATCTAAATTTAGATGCATGTTTGTGGGAGACGGCGCGATCGCTGAAATCCCAGCTATCAGAGGCGGCTACACCACAGCGATTATTTGCAGAGGCTCGCTATCGTCAGGCAGCGATCGCAAAGCTTCCCAAGGCCGAAATGGTGGTACAGGGAATGCGGCAACAGCGCCGCTACGATCTTTTGGTGACAAATCTAGGACGCTTGCATTTGGAGCAACAGTTTGGCACGCTGAGGATTGCGGAGTTTTATGGGCCAACAGTAATGTCGGAGGTAGAACAAGAGCGCGTAGTTGGAGTCGCAACGTTAGGCGATCGCCTGTCTTTAACAGTCGCTTTCCCTTCAGCTACCACCTCGGATGCGGAAGCAACTGAATTTTTAGCGGAAGCATTGCAGATCCTGCGCCAGGACAAGGGTTTGCCGCCAATCGATCGCTCGATCCCCAGAGCATTGGCAAATGTCGCGATCGCTTAACCTGACACGGGCGACAACTGAAGTTAAACTGTTATGCAACCAGGTTAGTTGAAAAGACAAAGCAAAGACATAACAGATATGGTTGGCAATCTCCAGGGCGACACTAGGGACAAAACCGATTGCGAAACGCAGTTTTGGCTATGGCGGGGATATCGGATTAGTTACCAAACTAGAGGCGATCGCACCGATCGCGATCTTCCTGCTGCGATCCTGATTCACGGTTTCGGTGCTTCATTGGGGCATTGGCGCAAAAATATGGAGGCTTTGGCAGAAGTCAGTCGAGTATTTGCCATTGACCTGATTGGTTTTGGTGCTGCGGATAAGCCTACCCCCGGTCAAGAGATCGACTATACGTTTGAGACATGGGGCACGCAAATAGTAGATTTCTGTCGAGAGGTTGTCGGTAGTGCGGCGATTTTGGTGGGAAATTCCATTGGCGCGATCGTGGCGATGCAGGCGGCGGTGCTGGCACCGGAATTAGCGAGTAAGGTTATTGCGATCGACTGCTCTTTACGCTTACTGCAAGAGCAAAAACAATTAGGACTGCCCTGGTACAAGCGCTTAGCCGCAAAAGCAGCACAACAAATTCTGGGCAATCGAGCGATCGCGCAGTTATTTTTTGACCAGGTACGCAAACCCTCTGCTGTGCGTAAAATTCTCAGCCAGGCCTATGCGCGATCGGATGCCGTTACCGACGAACTAGTTGACATGCTGATCGAGCCTGCTCGCGATCCGGGTGCGATGGATGTATTTATGGCATTTGTGCGATATTCCCAAGGCCCCACGCCAGAGGAATTGCTGGCCAACTTACCATGCCAGGCGACTTTGCTGTGGGGCGAACAAGACCCGTGGGAGCCAATTGCCCTGGGACGGGAACTGGCAAAGTACGACTGCGTAAAGGAATTCATCGCGATCGCAGATGCCGGACATTGTCCCCAGGACGAAGCACCAGAAATGGTCAATCCAATTCTGGTGCGACAAATTCAATCGCTGAAGTGACATCCTCCCCGCCGCAAGCGGACGGGACATCCTAACCTCACGATTAGACATTTCTGCCCAACGCCACTGATCTAGAGCCGCCTCATGACGTACTCCCCGACAGACCGACTTGACAGACTGTTTCCCTTCCCCAGAGTCCCTGGTTACAATACAATTCCCGAACTTTGGAGGTCCCGGCAATGCCTGACTTTCACTCTCAATCGGTGGGCTGCGAACCACAACAATTTTATCACGCCCCAAGGGGCGGGGAATTCGACCCTTAGCGATTAAAGAGGTGTCAGTTTGTCCCCTTTTCTCCAAGTTTGCGCAGGCAGACTTTGTTTGTCTAGCCGCGACTTCTAGTCGCCAGGCAATATAGGGATAATTCGTACGGATTTGGGATGAGAGGCATTCCTCACTTAATGTAATAGCCTGCGACTCTCCAGGAGCCATCCTTTTCGTGCATCGGTGTAACTGTTTCAACAGCAGAAGCCTTATTGGCAAATTGGGTATTGAACTGAATGACTACATATTCGCCATCAGGAGCGCCAGGGAGCGTGCGGGTAAACGTTGCAGACTTAACAGTACGGGATTTAAGGATTCCCAGAGGAGAACGAACAGATCGAACCGCCTTCACCCAATCGGACTGTGTAATAGATGACTTAAACAGAGAAGCGGCACTATCCCAACTCAGATCGTACTTGCCAGCATCCGTAAGTGCCAGCCATGTCTTAGCAGCGGTTTGGGCCTTGGCAACCGCATCGGTCTCTCCCGCACGGACGGGCAATGCAGTTAGTGTAAGTGCAGCTACAAAAATGGGAATGGCTGTTTTCAAGGTGTTCGCCCTCCGAATGAAGTGGTAATTTGTATTAGTATAGCTGCAGACAGATCTGTCCACAGCTATGCCTATACAACCTTCTCGTTTTGCTTGGAGCTACAGACGGCAGTAAGGCGCGAGATATCCTTGTTATTCCCAATTACCACCATTGCCGTACCTCGACATAACCTGTACGTCGGTTCGGGATTGATTTCAAACTTTTCGTCTCGGCTGACGGCCAGAACGTTGATACCGTATTTTCTACGCAATTCTAATTCGATAATAGTTTTGCCATGAAACTCATTGGGCACCATGACTTCCACGATGCTGTTGTCTGGATCTAGCTCGAAGCGATCGATAATACCTGGCTGGGTCAGCGATCGCGCTAGGGCAGCTCCCGTCTCTGCTTCGGGATACACGACCAGATCGGCTCCCACCTTTTTGAGTAAAGTGCCGTGTACTTCCGAGGAGGCTTTGGCTACTACGTGCTTGACCCCTGCTTCCTTGACGTTGAGCGTAGTGATGATGCTTTCTTCTAAATAATTCCCGATCGCTATAACTACAGTATCGAGGTCGAGCAAACCAGCTTCGCGCAGAGCGTGGGGATTGGTGGAATCAATTTTGACGCAATGGGCAGCTAACCGCTCTGAGATAATCTGCGCTACGCGTTCGTCATCGTTATCGGCACCAAATACCTCAAAGCCCAATCCCGTGAGCGTACTGCAAACTGACCGACCAAAGCGCCCCAATCCAATCACGCCATATTGCTTGTTGTCCGAACGCAGGCTTTTAAAGAAGTTCAAAGACGATAGATCCACAGAAATATACCCTTATTAATCCTTATTAATAGTTAATATCTAACCTACAAGCAAAGTCTCTTCAGGATATTCAACAAGACTGGGTTTAGGCGATCTGACCAGAGCGGCAATCAGCAGTAATACCCCTACACGACCGATGTACATTGTAGCAACTAGAATTAATTGTCCCACTTCTGTCACCTTAGGCGTGATGCCAGTTGATAAACCCACTGTCCCGAATGCCGATACTGCCTCAAACAAAATTTGGATAAATGTAAAATTCTTTTCCGTTACTGATAGTAAAGCGGTAGAGCCAATCACTGTAAGCATCGAACCTAACGCTACCCCCACTGCTTTAAAAATAAGACTGCTAGGTACCTGCCGTTTGTACAGATAGATGGCTTCTTTACCCTGAAGAGTTGTCCTCGTGCAAGCTCCGAGCAACCGTGCTGTCGTAGTTTTAATCCCGCCGCCCGTACCCCCTGGCGAAGCCCCAATGAACATCAGAGCGATTGTGACAAACAAACCCGTTGGAGTCATGAGGCCATTATCGATCGTATTAAAGCCTGCCGTGCGGCTAGTGACAGACTGGAACCACGCCGCCATAATTTTATCCGGCCAGGATAGTGCAGCAAAGGTGTCAGTGCGATACTCTGTCAACAAAATCGCCAGAGTGCCGATCGTCAAAAGCGCGATCGTCGTGCTCACCGCCACTCTGAACGTAAGGCTAAAGTGAATGCGATCGCTCCTGCGTCCGATCTTGGCACGCAACCACAGAAACGCTTCCAAAATCACCTGATAGCCAATACCGCCGAAAATAATCAGTCCTGTAATCGTAAAGTTCATGACAGGCGAACTGACATAATCCATGAGGTTATTAGTAAACAGACTGAAGCCCGCATTATTAAACGCGCTGACACTGTGAAAGATGGCTAGCCAAATGCTGTGTCCCCAGTCATATTTCTCCAGGAAAACAGGGATGAGGAGAAAAACACCTGTCAACTCAAAGATAAGTGTGGTGGCAATAATCGATCGCACCAATTGCACGCTACCGCGCAGTCCTGGTAGATCGAGGGATTGCTGGAGGGCGATTTTTTCGCGCAGGCTGAATTTTCTGCCAACTAGCAGTAACAGGAAGGTAGTGGCCGTCATGTACCCCAGACCGCCGATCTGCGTTAGCATGGCAATGAATCCCTGTCCGGTAGGCGAGTAAAACTTACCGACATCAACAACAGCAAGCCCAGTGACGCAGACCGCCGATGTAGAAATAAATAAAGCTGTAATTGGATTCGACCATTGCCCATTGCTGGTGGAAATTGGTAAGGTTAGCAGCAGGGCACCGATTGTAATTACTGCCAGAAAGCCCAGACAAATAGTCCTAGCTGGTGTCACGTTCACCTCTCACAAAAAACAGCTATTGCTAAATATACAACCTGTAGCTGTCGGAAATATTCAGGCGCGACTGGGCTGCCAGGTTAAGCGACGACACGTCTCCTCGTGCCAGGTGCATCGCTCCCGCACAACCAATCATGGCAGCATTATCGGTACAAAGATGGAGTGGAGGAAAGACGATTCGTAGGTTTTGCGCGATCGCTGCTCGTTGTAAATGCGATCGCAAAGCACTATTTGCTGCCACACCACCCACCGCCACAATAGTATTCAGGTTATGCGCTAAGGCACAGTTAATCGTGCGGCTGGCTAAGGCGATCGCTACGGTCTCCTGGAAACTAGCGGCAATATCGGCGGTCGGCAATGGCTGCTGACCTTCGCGCTCTAGCTTTTCTGTAAGGCGCAGTACCGCCGTTTTTAAGCCGCTAAAACTAGAGTCAAACGGGCGATCGGCAATTTTACCCTGGGGTAAAGCAAATGCCTTGGGGTTACCCGTAACAGCCAGGCGATCGATCGCGGGGCCGCCTGGATAGCCTAAACCTAGCAATCTAGAGACTTTATCAAATGCTTCGCCCGCCGCATCGTCGCGGGTTTGTCCCACGATTTCGTACTTGCCGTAGTCTTGCATTAAAATCAAGCTGCTGTGACCGCCGGACACTAACAAACACAGTAAAGGTGGTTCCAGAGCTGGATCTGCAAGGAAAGCCGAGAATATGTGCCCTTCCAGGTGATGTACGCCGATTAGGGGTTTGCGATGCAGTAAAGCTAGCGTCTTTGCCGCCGTTACACCTACCATCAGTGCGCCAATTAGTCCTGGCGCTGCGGTGACGGCAATACCATCGATTTCTGCCCAGGTTGTGCCGGATTCTAAATAAGCTCGGGCAATTACCTGATTAATAGTCTCTACATGGCTGCGAGCGGCGATTTCTGGCACTACACCACCATAGGGTGAATGCAATTGAATTTGCGATGCCACGACGCTACTGAGGCAGTGGCGATCTCTAACCACCGCCGCTGCCGTTTCATCACAGCTTGTCTCAATTGCAAAAACAGTTGCCATTTTAAATGTAATTGTAAACTAATATTAAATTTTGGTAAGCATAAATCAATAGCCTACCTTAGATATAGTAACAACCTGGATTTACTCGCTCAAGGCGATCGAAGTCCGATCGGGCTTAGCTTTCAGCTTTTAAAAAGAAGCTAGGTGAAGTACGAATTAAATTTACAGCTTGTGAAGTTTGCTTTACCTAGATACACGCGCAGAGCTATCATTAACAGCCAAGTTCTTAACAAGAATAACCAGTTTAGCTTTACTTATCTTTACAGAAGCAAATCTATGCGAAGATTGTTTGCTCTTATTCTAGTAATTTGCTTGTGGTTTGGCGTTGGCCTTACCACAGCTCCTGCTGCCCTAGCAGATTTAAATCATCTTACTCCCTGTGGTTCCTCCGCAGCTTTTAAAGACAACTTGGCCTCCCGAGTTGACAGTCTCCAAGAACGCTTGGCTTTGTATAAAGCTGGTACGCCTCAGTACGATGCGATCCAGGCTACGATCGCCAGGACTAAGGCGCGCTTTGATAGTTATGGCAAATCTTCACTACTCTGTGGTGATGATGGTCTACCACATTTGATCTCAGATGGTCGTTGGAGCCATGCTGGTGAATTTATCTTCCCCAGCTTGCTGTTCCTCTATATCACTGGCTGGATCGGCTGGGTAGGTCGCGACTATCTACGCGCCACGGCTAAAGATCCCGATACCGCTTGCGAGAAGGAAATCATTATTGATACCAGTCTCGCTCTGAAGTTTATGTTTACTGGCTTCATTTGGCCATTGGCAGCACTGAAAGAATTTGGTACTGGCGAACTGCTGGCATCAGATAAGGAAGTTTCGGTATCTCCTCGTTAGTTTAAATTTTATCTTTGGAGACATCTGTAAATATGCAAAGATTTTTCGCCTCAGCCCCTGTGCTGGCAACAATTTGGATGTTCATCACGGCTGGTATCCTAATCGAAGCTAATCGCTTCGCCCCAGACCTATTGATCTTTCCTTTTTAACCGATCGCTGCGCCTAGTCTGTAGCGCATAAATTTTTAATTTAAGGTTTTATTCGAGGGAGTGCATTTTGACACTTCCTTTTTTGTGGCTCAAATTAATTTGGGGTATAGCGTTTTTCAATTGAGAACAGGTTTTATTGACGGGGTGAAGGGGTTCCACACGGCAGTGGCTCTAGCGGGGAACCTCCAAGACCGCCCTGCCTCCCCTTCTTGGGGGCAACGCCCCCAAACCCCCTTCTCGTTTTCATCTGAAAACCGCTATATAGCCATAGACAGTGTGAGTACAGGAGAAGTGGAGGCTGTGTCTCCCTTAACCAACATCTGTAGCCACAATTTTTGGACTTAGAATAAGTCTATTGGCTATAGCTATAAAAAATAAAACTAACTATTGTAAACTGGCTAGGAAATTGTGCCAGGTAATGTATAAGCAATTTTTTGCATATGTAATGCACGTATAAACTGCACGTTTAGGCTCAAATGCAAAAGTCTCAAGTAGTAGAAGCTAATCCCCAAAATACCGTCGTCGATCCCGTTCGCCGCTGGCAGCTTGGCGTAGAAGAAATCTTGCAAGCAGTTCAGAAGCAAGAAATTCTCTATTTGCGCTGTCAGGGCGATCGACCGCATAAAATTCTCACTGCGATCGCCGACAACTATTTTGTTGGCATGCAGGCAAAGGGAATTAAGCACATCAAATTTTACAGTCAGACCTGGTTGCTGGGTGTCGATTTGCCGATTAATCCATCTGCGGTGGTAGCAGCAGAAATTACCCAATATTTACTACTAGACAAACGTATTGGGAGTATTGCAGTTAAGGTATTGCTCAAGCAGGGGCACCTCCATATTCTCTGCGAGAAAGCCACAGACATATCTAAGGCATTGATGGTACTACCTATTCTCGATGCCTTAAAGCAAACTCAGACTGAGAATTATCTGCGCGGCATTACCGTTTATGGCAAACTCACGCAGTCAAAATCAAACTCTTGGAAGTTTGATATCGATCCCGCCACGATTGGGATGCGACCTGTCACTGTGCGATCGGGTTCTCATGCTAACGGATCGACAACGGCAAAGCCGCCATCACCTGCAAGTAATAAGGTAGGCACAACAGTTGCCAAAGGCACTAAAGCTAGTGCTAAAGAGGCCAAAGTAGCTGGAGTTCCGAAGGCTCAACCGAGATTACAACCTAAAACCCATCTCAAGCCTCAACCTAAGCCTCAAGTCAAGCCTCAAATCTCCAGGCAGCCTGCTTCCATTTTTACACCGGCCTATCAAGCCGCTCAAAACTTTTTCCTGCTTAAGTGGCTTGGAGAACGTAGCGATCCAAGCGATACTTCTACCACCACTGCCACAAATTTAAAGATTGCTTCCGGTATTGCTAGCGTAGCGATCGGTGCAATCGCGATCGCTGCGATCGATCGGTCGATTGCTATGTTGAATAAGAAAGATGCGGAGTTGCAACCACAGAGAATTATAAGTGCAGTCAATTCGAGTATCAACGATCGCCATCAAATTATTGACTATAACAACCCTTTCCTCAACCAAAAGTTGATTCTGATTGATTCGTACATGGCATCAATAGGGCGGGCTCCCGATGTGATGATTGTAGGCAGTTCGCGGGCATTAAGGGGAATCGAGCCGCATACTCTAGAGCAATCTCTTGCCCGGCGGGGATATCATGGCATCAGAGTATTCAATATGGGAGTTAATGGTGCTACTGCCCAAGTGGTACAACTCCAGATTATGAGGATTCTCAGCAGCCAGCAACTACCAAGATTAATTATCTGGGCGGATGGAGTGCGAGCCTTCAACAGCAATCGCGTAGATGAGACCTTTGACGCGATTGCGAGTTCTCACGGTTATACCTTGCTGCAAGAAACTGAAAAAAAGGGGGAGCAACCTGGCCGTGCCCTCGCACCGAATATGTCGCCACTGGCTGATTTCCTCGATCGAACTTTAGCTACCTGGTTGCCCGCCTATGCCAATCGCGAGCAAATCAGGTCGTCGATCGTGTCAAATTACAATCGTTTAACTGCGAGATTTACCAATGGTGCCTTAACCACTACGACGACTTTAGCTAATGCTTTGAGAATGGATAAAAACGGATTTGTCAGCGTCGATGTCCGTTTCGATCCGCAAACATATTTTAAAACCTATCCTAAGGTATATGGAGACTACGATCTAGACTATCGCGATTTTGATATGAATGGCAAGCAATTGGATGCTTTGCATGCAATTATCGAGTTCTGCAATCGCCACAAGATCGCACTGGTATTTGTGAACATGCCCATGCATAGTTCCTATCTCGATTCCAGCCGGCTGCGCCGCGAGAAAATACTCACGCAACGCATGGAAGAATATTCCCAGCAGGGCAATTTAATCTACATCGACCTTAGCTCGATCTGGAAGCATCAGCCCCAGTATTTTTCCGATCCCAGTCACCTCAACTATACAGGAGCGATCGCGATCGCTTCAAAACTAGCAGCAAATCCTAAAATGCCCTGGCAACTGTTTCGCTAAGTTTATTCGCTAAGTTTAGCGGGATCGCTAGGAAAACAAAACTAGCACATGTGGCAATAGCAGCGTACCCGCAACCATGAGAGCAGCGATCGCGGCAATTAGCACAGCCGCCGCCGCACAGTCTTTGGCAATTTTAGCAAGGGTATGGTATGTCTGGCCGATGGTTAGATCTACAACTGCTTCGAGAGCCGTATTTAGTAGTTCCATCATTAACACGGCACCAACGGTAAGACTAACTACTGCTAACTCCATTGCCGATAGATGAAAATACAGGCTCATCCCAAGAGCTAGCGAACCGATCGAGACGTGGATGCGAAAATTGCGCTGAGTCGCAAACGCATAGCTCACACCCGCCCACGCAAACCTGAAACTAGCTAGTAGATTTGGGGCAATCTGGAGAGCCTCAATGCGTCTGTGGAGCATTTTAGCTTTAAACTTTTGTTCGAGAATAGCCTCATCTAAATCTAAGGTACCGAGCTTAGCACTGTGGCTCAGGTCTGGCGATAGATTCGCTGAAATTGAAAAGTTAGATTTCATATGCTCTGAATAGTTGAGATAGATTTTCTGCACTACTTGTGCGCTATTTCTGACAAACTTGTAACTTTCCTAACAGGTTGCACGCTCCATCGATCTGGTTCTTTGATATTAATTAGACCCAATAAGGCTTCCTGTTGTGCCAACATTTTTTCCAAGCTAGCGGCATCGGGATGATCCCACCCTAACAGGTGCAGCAATCCGTGTGCTGCCAGCCAGGCTAGCTCGTACCGATGTGAATGCCCCCGCTCCCGAGATTGTGCCAAAGCAGTAGGTGCCGAAATGACTATGTCACCCAAATATGTCGGTTCTAATTCTACTGCGATCGCTAAATCTGGAGGTAATTCTGGTATGTCTGCTTCCAGGGCAGCAAACGCTAAGACATCGGTGGGGCGATTCTGTTGACGGTATCGGGCATTTAGCGATCGGATCTCATCATCATCGGTTAAACGCAAGGCAATTTCGCAGTCACGTTCGGGTTGGAGATGTTGGAGCCAGACTTGAAACCACTCCTGCCAATCCTGGACTGAAATGGGATCTAGATCGGTAATAGTAGGATTTCGCTCTAGATGAAGATCTATACTCAAAACTTGGGTCTCCCAAAGCTTAGACTTTCTGGAATGAAGTATACCCACTCAGCGTTTTTTGCTGTCGCTGATGTGGAAATGGCAAGTCTAATACCACAATATTCAATGAAACACCACTGCTAAACCGATTAGCAATCCTAATACACCTAAGATGGTTAAACCGAAATGTACTAGAGAAGTACTGCCGTTTTTCACCATGTTGCGCATCGCCAGCTTGACATAGCTGGAGTCTGCCTCTGATGCTAAAGGCTTTGGTTTGCTAGTTGCAGTAGGATCTGATGCCATTGCGACCGAGATGATGGTTAAGACTATAACTTGGCTCGATGCGAAGCTAGTGGGTTCGATCTGGCTTAATTATGCTTAACTAAACTTTACTTACTACTTTACCACTTTCAACCTGGAAAATTTGCGCAGAATTTAACCATTGAGCATCAAATGAACCCAGATGCGTAGTTGTCACGATTGTTTGCACCCGATCTTGAATGGCATTGAGCAGTTGATTTTGTCTTTGCAGGTCTAGCTCCGCCAGTACATCATCCAATAGCAACAGGGGGGGTTCTCCAATTACGGACTCAATTAGTTCTAATTCCGCCAGCTTCAGCGCCAGGACGAGGGTACGCTGCTGTCCTTGGGAGCCATATTCGCGGGCTGGGGTTTGGTTTATGGTCATGATTACCTCATCGCGGTGCGGCCCCACTAGACTGCTGCCTTGTTGCTGCTCCGCGATCGCCTTATTTTTTAGTTCCAGTAAAAATGCTTCCCGAACCTCCTCAACGGAGTGGCGATCGGCAAAGTTAAATTTGGGGGCATAGGCAAGGTGCAAGCGCTCGCTCCCCCCGCTGATTGCCTGATGCCAGCGATCGGCAATGGGTGTTAGTCGTAGTAGTAAACGCGATCGCCGTCTGGTTAAGCGCGTTCCAGTCATTGCTAATTGGGCATCCCACAGCGCCATCTGTTCGGGATCGAAAACAGTTTTACCCTGGCGAATTGACTTGAGTAAAGCATTGCGCTGCCGCAGTACCTGTTGATATTGCTGGAGCAGGCTGGAGTAAATTGGTTCTAACTGGATCAAGACGCTATCGAGCCAATCGCGGCGGCAGTCAGGACTGCCTCGCACCAAATCCAAATCCAGGCTCGAAAATAGCACCGCATTAATTTGCCCCAAAAACTCAACGTGACGGGTTAAACTCACACCATTAATCGACAGCGATCGCCGTCCGCTCCTGCGCAAGCTCATCGATATCTCTATCGGCACCTGCGATCGCTTACATACCGCCTTGATTTCTCCCATGGCCTCGCCTTCCTGGACGAGATCGCGATCGCGGCTCACGCGATGCGATCTCAAGGTAGCCAGCAGTTGAATTGCCTCTAATAAGTTGGACTTGCCCTGGGCATTATTACCAACCACAATAGTCTTAGGAGCGGTAAACTGCACTGTTAGATCGGTATAATTGCGAAAATGCTTGAGGCTCAGGCTATTTAAATACATCCAGGGTACAAAAAATGAGGGCGCGTAAAAGGAAGTGCGCGATCGCACTTTGCTTGGGAATTGTAAGCATACTAACAGCAATTTTCCTGCCATTTTGCCCTACACCGTCGCCGGGACTGTTCCCACCCCAGGCTGGTAAACCAACCCGTTCTGTTTATATCATTCAGCACGATTGGCACACGGGCTTAGCCTGGTCGCAGCGGGGGCTAGTCCCCATCGGGCCAGAAGGATGGCGAGATGCACCCTATGTGGAGGTAGGTTGGGGCGATCGCAATTTCTACTATGCCGGTGACAGATCGATTGTCACGATCTTCAAAGCATTTTTCTTACCTACACCCAGCGCTCTCCACGTAGTTGGTTTTGGCGAATCGCCAGAAGCATACTTTCAAAAAGACAAGTCGGTTTGGCGTTTAGATCTGTCCGAACCGGGCTTTCTCGGTTTGATTGGCTATGTGGAGGACACGTTTAGCAAGAATACCAAGGGCGATCGCTTACCACCTTTACCTGGTAGCGGTCAGTATGGGGTCAGTAATTTCTATGCAGCGGTACCGCAATACGGTTTTTGGTTAACCTGCAACGCCTGGACGGCCAGTGCCCTGAATGCGGCAGGTGTATCTGCCTGTCCCAGTCGGATTTTGCTCCCATTTCATCTGATCGATCGGATTCGGGATGTGGGAACGCGGTTGCGTTGATGGAGGTTGGGGGGGTAGCGCATGACGCATGACGCATGACGCATGACGGACGCAGGGGTTTAGCATTTGTCAATAATGCTGACATTTGATGCGTAGGTTATCGGACAAATGCTAAACCCTTACTATCGGTTCCACCAGAGGAGGAGGGCGAAGAGGCCGATGGGGAGACCGATCGCGCCAAGGGCGATCGCGTTTAGATCCCAGACACTGAGGGAAATGTTGACGATCGCCGGGATGTAGGGACAGACGTATTTAATTACGGCTGAGGCGATCGCGGAAATAACCATTACTTTAATTACAAATATAGCGTTCGATCTCATAATCAACCACCTATACCTAATTGTTCTGCTACTGCTGAAGTCATGGGTAAAAGCGTGACCAGCATCCAGAATAGGGCAAATATGCCAAGGGCATCGCGATCGCCGTCCAGTTCGGATACCTCATTCAGTAGCGGACGCTCTAAATCGCGCAGCAGGACTAAAATAATGCCGCCCCAGTATAGAGCCAGGGAGTTAATCAAAGCGGCGATCGCTAGAAAGATCAGCGTGGCGATCGTCGTCCAGCCTGCGGTTTTGCGACCGTAGACTGCCTGGACGATTCGGCCTCCGTCAAGCTGACCGGCAGGCATCAGGTTAAGTGCGGTGATGACCAGCCCCAACCAACCCAGGATGACGAGCGGGTTAATATCGACTAACTCGATCCGCAATAGATCGCCCATAATCAACTTCGCCAGACCACCCACCAACACGGAGGCATGTAAAATCTGCGTGGGAATTTCGACACCGCCGTTATGGTTGGCAGACAGAAATAAGCCCGTTACCAAAAGTACGAGGGAGAGCAAACCGCCAGCTACGGCGGGGGCGATGCCCAGGTCGAATAAAACTTGACGATTGGGCAAATTGGACAGGACTCGACTAAACGCGCCAAATGAACCTAGCTGCAAAGATGGCAAGCATGAGGGCAAACTTAAGTTCACGTTATACTTGCGCGACATCCAGCGTAATGCCGCCTCTCGACAAGCCAGGATCGAGATAATACCTAAGGCAAACGGCACTGTGGCTAGATACTGCTCCGGGTGTTGGGACAGATCGATCTTCTGTAGTTCTGCACCTAGAGATATGGCGGTAAATACATTGGCAAAAAACAAAATGCCAATCAGAATTTTTTGCGGCACGGTCATGATGAATTGTCCGGGATTGTGGGGCAAAACTATCACTACCGGCTTTTCCTCCTGCCCTTCCACTAAAAATAGATCGTATTTATCGCCCAGGCGATCGCGCAGTGTAGAAGATAGCCGCTGATGCACCTCCGCAGGTTCGCCCCGCATATTACCTTTAAAAATGATGCCTTCCATATACGGTAGCGTCTCGGTGGCGTAAAAGGTTTCGATGCCAAAAATCCCTTGGATCGACTTCAGATCTTCACCGACTTTGAATTTATTCTCTTTAATCTCCCTATCCTCAGTTATTTGAGGTTTAGCAGCGTCGTTGGCAGTTTGGGATGGGGTGCCAGTGGGTTCTGGCATATCAGTAGTCGGTGCCGATGGAGGATTATCCCTACCTTTAGCTAGTGGGTTGTTTTTGTCATTCAGCGCGATCTTGCGCATTTGATTGCCGATCGCGATATAGGCCACAGACGAAATTACCAGCAGCACCAGAAGCAGCGTAAAGCTAATGAAAGCACCGGAGAGGAATAGACCAAAGTAGGCAATCCAGGGGAGTAGGAGCGCTACAAGTTGCAACCAGGCGAGAATGCCTGGCTTGCCCAGCTTGCGGGCGCGATAAAAACCCCAACCCAGCAGTGATAGCGAGATGGCAAAAACTACCAGTGGAATAATCGGAATAGTAGGTGTGGATGGCATCAATAAATCAGTATCTATCTTCGATCTAAGTCCGATGAGATCCTAGCCTATCATCGAATCGCGTTATCCATGCCTGCTTTATGTAGTCTCTAAATTCTTGCCGAAATCGCTCTGGCGCAAAACGTAGGGCGTTGGTGCGGCAAAATTCCGGATCGATCTGCGTTTGATGCTGCTCGAATGTAGCGATCGCAGCTTTAATACTGGCAGCAGTTTGCTCGTAGAAGAAAACGCCCGTAGGTTTCTCTATAGCTCGTTCTACATTAACCGCATTAACCGCCCGTACGGTCTCTAATGCCCCACCTTTCCCAAAGGCAATTACGGGCGTGCCACAAGCCTGTGCTTCCACAATCGTGATGCCAAAATCCTCTTCTGCAGCAAATACAAACGCTCGCGCTTTTTGCATGTAGTGCTTGAGGACATCTGGCTCCTGATAGCCCAGCAGCGTAATATTGTTACTGAGCTTAGCGCGCACTTTATCTAGACCAGGGCCATCACCAATTACAACTAGTCGGCGATCGCCGATCTGGCTAAATGCT
Organism: Pseudanabaena sp. PCC 6802; assembly: GCF_000332175.1. NCBI lineage: Bacteria > Bacillati > Cyanobacteriota > Cyanophyceae > Pseudanabaenales > Pseudanabaenaceae > Portococcus > Portococcus stanieri. The sequence continues at coordinate 1,854,790 of NZ_KB235914.1, forward strand.
TCGACGATTGAATCGACCTTTTTGTAGGGGACAAAGCGAGAAGCGGTTAGATAAAAATCCTCTTTAGGTATTTGTTTTGTATCTAGCGCGTCATCAGGGGGCGTGAATTTTGCCACATCGACGGGGGGATAAATTACCTGCGACTCGCGGCGATAGACTTTGCGAATGCGGCGGGCAATAAACTGTGAGTTTGCCACAAACCCATCGACCCCGTTAGCCGTGCGCGCATCCCAGATCCGAATTTGATGCAGAAACCACCTGGCGATCGCACTTTGTAAACCTCGATCTAAACCCGACTCCTTTAAATACTGGTGCTGCAAATCCCAAGCATACCGAATTGGTGAATGCACGTAGGAAATATGCAACTGATCCGGCCCCGTTAATACCCCCTTGGCAACGGCATGGCTGCTGGAAATAATCAGGTCGTAGCTGGATAGATCGAACTGCTCCACAGCGATCGGCATTAACGGTAAATATTGCCGATATTTAGTCCGTGCCAACGGCAACTTCTGAATGAATGAAGTACGAACCGACTTATTTTGAATAAACCCTCTGAGTTTGGGTGGCAGGAAATCGACTAAAGCAAACAGGTCTGCTTGGGGAAACAGCAACAAAATTTGCTCCAGCACGCGCTCCGAGCCAGAATAGTCCACCAACCACTCATGGACAACCGCAACACGCAAATCGCTCAAAAACGGCATTACAGTATCTTATGCTTTGCTGTGACATCCTCCCGACGCTCATCGCAAGCGATAGAGCGCGGGCTTCCTACCTCACGATAGGATATTCCTGGTTCCTTCCCCAAAAGGGGTGTTTCGCCTACAGGTATTTTATTCTCTAGGGGGTAGATTTCCCGCAGCTCTGTAGCGAAGAAGACAAAATGCAATCCGATTCTTCAGATTTGGGAGCAGTTCCACTGCTATACCCCGCTGCAAGCAGGCGGGGTATGTTTCGGGCTAAGCAGAGGGCAGTTCGTACAAATTTAAAGAAAATATTAAAATATTAAGTTTTATGACATATGTTAAATATACTGATTAATAAAGGCAAGTTTATATCGCTAATTGCGTCAGGCTGTTACCTACATGGAAACAGCCTGACGAACAGGCATGTTAGCTGTCATTAATTTAAGCTCATTTATATTTCCAATTTATGTCTGTTACTGAAGTTACGAAAGCATCGCAACGCTGTCTTTGCCGCTATCGTAATGTTGAGAGAAATGTGAGAGTGGTACGTGCTTCTAACAGCAAAAACAGCTATATTGAGCGCACCGTATATCCACAACAGTATTTTGTATTCTGGGCCGATCGCGATGCCACATTAGAGGTTTACTCTAGCGTTTCCGCGCATCTACTCTTAGAAGATAGAATATCTTGCGATCGCCTGGAAGTAGGGGCGAGCGATCGGGATTGACAGTCTCTATAAGCCGATCTCGTAATTACATTTCGCAACTGACGATATGGAAACACAGGAACCCAAGAAATACAATCCGCAAGAACTTGAACCAAAGTGGCAGAAAATCTGGGAGCAAGCAGGTCTAGATCTGACCCCAGAGCAGGATAGCCGTCCCAAGTTTTATGCCCTGTCAATGTTTCCCTATCCCTCCGGCAACCTGCATGTCGGCCACACCCGCAACTACGTGATTACCGATGTCGTGGCTCGCCTCAAACGCATGCAGGGCTACCGCGTATTGCAACCGATGGGTTGGGATGCCTTTGGTTTGCCTGCGGAAAATGCCGCGATCGATCGCGGTATCCACCCAGCCGGATGGACGTTGCAAAATATTACCCAAATGCGATCGCAACTGAAGCGCATGGGGTTGTCCTACGACTGGTCGCGGGAAGTGACCACCTGCCTACCAGATTATTACCGCTGGACGCAGTGGTTATTCTTGCAATTTCTCCAGGCGGGGTTGGCGTACCAAAAAGAAGCCACGGTTAACTGGGATCCCATCGACCAGACCGTGCTAGCGAACGAACAGGTGGATAATGAGGGTAAATCCTGGCGATCGGGCGCAAAGGTAGAAAAGCGCCAGCTAAAGCAATGGTTTCTCAAAATTACCGACTACGCCGAGCAATTATTGCAAGATTTAGACAAATTACCCCATTGGCCAGAGCGGGTTAAAACCATGCAAGCCAACTGGATTGGCAAGTCGGTGGGTGCGGAACTTAATTTCGAGATAGTTGGCAAGAATAGCGGCAAATCCAAGCAAAAATCCAAGAGTTTACCTAAAATAACCGTCTTTACCACCCGCCCCGATACGGTGTACGGCGTTACCTATGTCGTGCTAGCGCCGGAACATCCCCTGGTCAAACAGATCGCTACGCCAGATCGGAAAAAAGCGGTAGAAGCATTTGTCGCGGAAGTAGCCAATATCAGCGAAATCGATCGCACCGCTGAAGACAAACCCAAACGCGGCGTACCTACAGGTGCGATCGCGATTAATCCCTTTACTGGCAAAGAAATACCGATCTGGATTGCCGATTACGTCCTCTACGAATACGGCACGGGTGCGGTGATGGGCGTACCAGCCCACGATGTCCGCGATTTCGCCTTTGCCAAGCAGTACGATCTAGCAATTCAAACTGTAATTTTGCCGACAGCGGATGCACCGCAAGAGTTAACCGCAGCCTACGTGGAACCAGGCATCATGGTCAATTCCGGTGAATTTGATGGTTTAGATTCGCCTACAGCTAAAACCAAAATTGTGGAATTAGCGGAAAGCAAAGTTTGGGGTAAAGCACGGGTGCAGTATCGCCTCCGAGATTGGCTAATTTCGCGCCAGCGCTATTGGGGTTGCCCGATTCCCGTCGTGCACTGTCCTGAATGCGGTGTCGTCCCCGTACCCGATGCCGACTTGCCCGTGCAACTTCCCGAGGACGTGAAATTCACGGGTAGGGGTGGCAATCCATTGGCACAGTTAGAGACCTGGTTGAACGTGCCTTGTCCCTCCTGCGGCACGCCTGCCAAGCGCGAAACCGATACGATGGATACTTTTATCGATTCCTCCTGGTACTATCTTCGCTATAGCGATGCCGGTAACGATCGCGCCGCATTTGATATCGACAAAGTCAACGATTGGATGCCCGTAGATCAGTATGTGGGCGGCGTGGAGCACGCTATTTTGCATTTGCTCTATTCGCGCTTTTTTACTAAGGTGCTGCGCGATCGCGGTTTGCTCAAATTCGACGAACCATTCCAACGGCTATTGACACAGGGCATGGTTCAGGGCTTGACGTACAAAAATCCCAAGACTGGGAAGTTTATCCCTGCCGAGCAGGTCGAGATCGACCGGCCAGTCGACCCCGAAACCGGAGATGCTCTGGTACGGGTATACGAAAAAATGTCCAAATCCAAATATAACGGTGTCAGTCCCGACGACGTAATCGCTAAATATGGTGCGGATACGGTGCGAATGCTGACATTATTCAAAGCTCCCCCTGAGAAAGACTTGGAATGGGATGATGCCGACGTAGAAGGCCAATTCCGGTTCTTGAACCGCGTGTGGCGCTTGGTGACGGAATTTGCCGCACAAAAAGGAGCGATCTCAAAAACTGTGGATAAGGATTTACGCCGCGCCATCCATACCGCAATTAAGGAAATCAGCGACGATCTAAGCGGAGATTATCAATTTAATACAGCGATTTCGGAATTGATGAAACTGAGCAACGCCTTGCAGGATAACAAGGACAAGACTTCTGCTACTTACGCTGAAGGCATAGATACCCTGATGCGTCTCATGGCTCCCTTTGCGCCTCACATCACCGACGAGCTATGGTCTCTACTCGAGCGATCGGAATCCATCCATACCCAACCCTGGCTAGAACTCGATCCCGAAGCTCTAGTGGTGGATGAAATTACGCTAGTGATTCAAGTGAATGGCAAGGTGCGGGGTAATATTCAAGTGCCATCGGGTGCGGACAAAGCCGCCCTCGAAGCCTATGCTCGCGCATCTGAGGTAGCGCAGCGATATCTCGAAGGTCAGGAAATCAAGAAGGTAATTGCTGTACCTGGCAAACTCGTAAATTTCGTAATTTAGCGATTATGTCGCAGTTAACAACCAGGTTTCAACAGTTTGCTTTTTAATAGCCTTATGCTGTCATGCGCTTCTAGGAGTTAGGAAAAACAATGACCTCAAAACTTTACGATACAGATTTCTATGCTTGGGCTATCGAGCAATCGCAGTTTTTGCAAGAGGGCAAGTGGCAAGCACTGGATATTACAAATTTGGTAGAGGAGATCGAGGCATTGGGTAAGCAACAAAGGCAAGAATTAAGAAATCGACTTGGTGTTTTAATCGGACATCTTCTGAAGTGGGACTACCAGAGCGATCTGCGCGGCAAAAGCTGGAAAGCAACAATTCGAGAACAGCGCAAAGAAGTACTGAGATTATTAAAAGAAAGTCCTAGTTTAAAGTCTTATCTGCAAGAAGGAGTCATCGATGCTTATGAATCAAGCCTGGCTCTTGTTGTTCGAGAAACACCCCTGGATTATCAAGACCTTCCTTCAGAATGCCCCTACTCTAACGAACAAATTCTCGATCCTGCTTTCCCCAAGGGATTATTATAATGCTGGAGATTGCCCTTGCAATCCAACCCTATCGATTCAAGGCGATCGCACTATACCAGTTTATACCAAATCCTATTTAGTTACCCCCTTTTACTTGAAGTTCGCGCAGGCGGACTTTGCTTGTGTAGCCGCGACTTTCAGTCGCCAGGCAATATTTTCAAGATCTGCTCGGCTGCGATCGCAAGCTCTGGGAAAGTGCGCGACACGATCCGTTCTTCTCCTCGATACGGTTTAACCTGATAAACGCCATTCTCATCGAGTAAGTAAACAAAAACAGTCGGCACTTTGGGATTCCCCAGATAATTTCTGCTACCCAGAGCCAAATAATCTACAATCCAATATTCAAGGATGCCAAGGCGCTGATATTCATCTAGTTTGTCAATATAGTCATCTTCCCAATTTGTCGAGACAACTTCCACTACGAGTTGCAGCGGATCGAGCATGGCAGAGTATGCCTGCGGTTGTGCCTCCCACTGTGCCTTATCCACCACGCTAACATCGGGATGACGAGCTTGCTCCTTTCCATCCTGAGTTAACGTCCTCACGACAATTCTACCTGAAACCCTATAGTTTAAACTGAGGCGTTCAACCTCTCGGTCAAAGAGCTTTGCAATAAGATCTGCTCTATCTTCATGCTCTCTGGTTGCTAATATTCTCATTATTTCTCCGTTTACAAGCTCGTAGCGCCCTTCTTCATCGGGTAACCCTTCGATGAATTGCAAAAAAGTAAGAGATTGCTTAGGCGAGCTAATCGTTGTTATCATGGCTGTCGCTCCTGAATTATCCCTATTTTACTAATGGCGATCGCTTTGCCAAAATATATTCGGGAAACCCCGAAAGGTTGTTGTCAGTGCTTGGTGACTCCACAAAATTAAATGTATAGCCGTAGACAGATCTGTTAGGACGGGGTGGCACCCCGTCCTAAGCTTATTGGCCATAGCTGTACTACCTGGTGTGACGCGGAACTATAATCTTTCCTAAACTGCATGTAACTACATTAAAGGGGCGCAGGGGCGCGTACGGAACGTAGGCGTAGCCGATAGCCCCCGTTCTGGGCCTGTTCTCTTCTCCCTCCGGGTGAAGGGTGAGGAGAACAGGCTCTTCCACGTAAGGTCAGCAATATAAATATCCTGGGTGTGGGAATTGAACCCACATATCAACGATTATGAGTCGTTTGCTTTACCAATCAGCCAACCCAGGCTAAACCCACATTTGTTTAATTCTGCTATAAGATTATATGCTATAGCTTAGGTAAACTATGCCTAAATGTTATAGCACCTAAAGGATTAGTTTGGATGGGGCATAGTGTAGAACTCCTGTTTGGGGACTTGCACCCACAGCCCTGTCTAAAACTAGATCGGTTACCGCTATAAGTAGTATTCCGATCGATAAATTGGCTACTATGTTGTGATGGCTAAAACTGAACCACAAGAATATTCTGCCAGGCGCGGAAAGAAAAAGCCAAAGGCCAAAGGCCAGATCAGCTACACTTTTGTCTTGCTTATCCTCATGCTAGCTATTGCCTGTATTAGCGGGGTAGTGGCGTTTGTATTTGGGCAGCAGGCTTTACAGGGAGTCAACCCAATTCCTTTGGGTGGTAAGTTGCCCAGACAGATAGCCTCACCGGACAAGCCTACTGCAAAGCCCACATCAAAGCCCACATCAAAGCCAGCAAATACAGATAAAAGTTCTTTGGTGGACGACGATCGGCAAAGCATTGCCCGATCGCGGGAGGATGTCGCTGGTGCTGTGGCGAGCATTGCAGACGAAGAGCATCTCGGTGATGTGGTAGTACCTATTGACTAAATGGCAGTCATTTTTCCCCTCATAGCCGATCTGGCTCAGCCAGTTAGCAGTCCTAGTCTGGATACTGCAACCTATATTGGCGTTCTACTAACACTGGTAGCTATAAATGCTTTCTTTGTGGCGGCGGAGTTTGCCATAGTTGCAGTTAGACGATCGCGAATTAATCAACTGGTAGAAGCGGGTTCTTCGAGAGCGCTGTCAGTGCAGCGGCTGCAACGACAAATCGATCGCTTTTTGTCTACAACCCAGTTAGGCATTACGCTGGCCAGCGTGGCTTTAGGGTGGCTGGGGAAAGATGCGATGGCGATCGCTACAATGTCGTGGTTGCAAGCTTTACCCTTGCCATCTGACATTAGCACGCCTATGGCTCAAGGTTTGGCAGTGCCGATCGCTTTTTTGCTCATCGTCTATCTGCAGATCGTGCTGGGCGAGCTAGTGCCTAAATCAGTGGCTCTATTGAGTGCGGAAGGGGTGGCGCTTTGGCTTGGTAGACCCAGTGAAGCGCTTGCCGATGCGCTCAGTCCGTTTTTATGGGTTTTGAATCAATCCACGCGACTGCTGCTTAGAATTGTAGGGGTTGAATACACCTCTAAATCCTGGTATAGCGCTGTTAGTGCCGAAGAACTCCAGATGATCATCACTACCTCCACGGAGTCGAGCGGTCTAGAAGCCGAAGAAAGGGAGTTACTCAAAAATGTATTTGAGTTTGGCGAGGTAACCGTAGCAGAGGTGATGGTACCCCGCACCAGCATTCAGTATGTGGAATTTGACGCGACGGTACGAGAGCTGCTAGAAGCGGTGTCTGACTCAAATCACTCTCGCTATCCTGCGGCGGGGGAATCGCTCGACGACATTCGCGGCATCGTGCATATTAAAGACATCATTGGCAAGCTCAGCGATCGCAGTTTCGATCTGGATCGGAGTATTAATGCCTTTATACGTCCCGTGCGCTTTGTATCCGAGGATACATATTTGGGCGATCTTCTGCCTCAAATGCAGCGATCGCTGCAATCTATAGTCATGATCGTTGATGAGTTTGGCGGTACGGCAGGTCTGGTTACGCTTGAGGATATCGTATCGGAGATTGTCGGTAATTTCAACGAGCCATCTTCTAGCGCCACCCCTGATATTCACACTATTGATGAGAGAAATTTCCTGATCCAGGCGCAGGTGAATCTCGAAACCGTAAACGAATCCTTAGGGCTAGCTCTCCCTTTAACCGATGAATATCAAACCCTTGGTGGATTCGTGATTTATCATCTGCAAAAAATTCCGATACCAGGTGAAAAACTTGTCTACGAGGAGCTAGAAATGACAATTACTGCCACTGACGGGCCTCGCATCGAATGTATTCGACTGCACAGGCTAGAAAAGCTTTCAGAACAGGATTCAGCGGGATCGGCAACATCTCCTACTTCCGAATCTTAACCTTTTGATTACCCAAGCTTAACCTGCTGACTCTAAAGTTGGAAAAGTCTGCTTAATAACAAAAGCTATCTCCTGAAAATTGATACCATGACTCTTAAACGCAGAGATTTCCTTCTATTCCTTGGTGCGGGTACTGGCGCGATCGCATTTGATGCCATGTCTAATGTGAATCGCAAGTTCTCCATGCCTTTTATGGATAGAAGTGATGCACTGAAATTCTCCGATGCTGACAAGTTCGCCGAAGCTGCAACCCAGTCTAATCCATTCAGTTTCAAGCCTATACGCGGCACCATGCCTTTGGCAACTGACGGCATGACAAAGGAAAAGCAACAATCTGCCTACAGCACGTTTGAAGTAAAAGACGATCTAGTACTCCCAGAGGGCTATACCTACGACGTAATCGCTGCTTGGGGCGACAAGGTTGGCGATTCCCGCTTTGGCTACAACAATGACTACAATTCCTTCATTGAGACGAGTAAGAATGAAGGTTTCCTGACCGTGAATTTTGAATATATCAGCGCCCTACCTTGGGAGCAAGGATATGAGAAAATAATTGGTAAAACATTGCCGCTCCAAGAAATGAGAACCACATTCAAAGCTGTTGGAGAAGATGGCATGAATGTATTTGAGCTGTCAGATAGCGATCCGATGAAAGCTAATCTACAGAAAATCGCTAAAGAAGCTCTCATCGATCTCGGCATCGGCGTAATTTTGATCCGACAAACTCCTGAAGGTAAATGGGTGCGGGCAAATTCAAGTGCAGATCGTCGCATAACTGGGATTTCGGGACTGGAAGACGGTCGCTATCTCAAAGCAACGGGACCTGCGATCGCAGTCTTTCGCAAGAAATCGGGTTTGGGTTACATCGATAAGCTAGGCGATCGCATCATCGGGACCTTCAACAACTGCGCTGGCGGCACTTCACCTTGGGGTACTGTCTTCAGTGGTGAGGAAAATATTCAGAACTTCGTACCAGAACAAGTCATGGCAGATGGGACATCTCTTTCGCCTGCCAAGAAAAAGTTTGGCAAAAATGATGAAGATGAGTTTACTGGGTTAGGTAATGTATTCGGTCTAGCTGGCAATAAATATGGCTGGATGGTTGAAGTCGATCCCGCCAACCCTAATGACTATGGCACCAAGCACACCTGGTTGGGAAGATTTCGGCATGAAGCTGTTGGCATCCGTGCTGAGGCTGGTAAGCCTTTAGCTTTTTATTCTGGTTGCGATCGCCGTGGCGGTCACCTATACAAATTCGTCAGTCAGGGAAAAGTAGGCAATCCTAAAGATAAGGCCAACTCGCGCTTGCTCGAAAAAGGCATGCTTTATGCCGCCAAGTTCAAACCCGATGGCACGGGAACCTGGATTGCCCTAGAAGCCAACACTCCCGTCAACCCCGATTCGCTAGAAGTTCTGGCAGGTAAAATGCTGACTTTGCCAAAGCGTCCTGAAGGAGGAGCTTTTAAGGCTACCAAGGAAGAAGAAATAATTGCCTTCAAAGAAAAGTTCAAAACTTTAGGCGATCTCTACGAAGGAGATCCTACGGAAAAACAAGGTGCGATTCTCATCGACGCGCATTATGCTGCTAATGCCGTTGGGGCTACCTGTACGGCGCGTCCGGAAGATACGGATATCAATATCGATGGCTCGCTATTTATCAACTTCACATCCGGCTCCATCAGTAGCAGTGATGGTAGCCCAGATGTACGGATTTTTAAGGGAAGAGATGGGAAGGCATACGAATACGGTTGGATTATGCGTCTGGTCGAAGATGGCAACGAACCCGCAGCGATGACCTTTAAATGGAAAATCTTTGCCACAGGCGGCGAGCCATCGGAAGGCGGTCTCGGTTTTGCCAATCCTGATAATATGGTATTTGATGGTAGTGGCAACCTCTGGATGGTGACGGATATATCAAGCGATAAGTACAACAAAGCCATTCCCAGCCGTCAGGATAAAGAAGGGAAACCAGTAAGCCAATCGAACCTGCGGGGACTGTTCGGTAATAGTTCGATCTGGTTTTTTCCCACTTCTGGTCCTAAAGCTGGGGAAGCCTATCTATTCGGTTTTGGCCCCATGGAATGCGAAAATACGGGGCCATTCTTCTCACCCGACCAGCAAACTTTATTCCTCTCGGTGCAGCATCCTGGTGAGGTGAATGGCACTCGCAAGGACATGGCATTTGAGATGCGTAAGTTTGCTATGAAAACTCCCGATGGAGAAGAATTCATGCAAACTCGCAAAGTCCCAATCGGTTCTAATTGGCCGGGATTAAAGCCAAACGACATTCCCAAACCAGCCGTTGTTGCAATTCGCAGGATCGGCAAAGGTTCTACATAGCCTGTAGGATGGGCAACGCATCGAACGGTCTGTTAGGGTGGGCATCGCCCACCTTAACTTGAGCTTTATTTCAAGAAATTCGACTTCAGCACTTCCAATGCTTGTCCGAGGACATTATTGTCATCAGGTACTTTGCCCTCTGGCGTGAGACTATCGATCACTTGGGGCAGCATACCAGCGATTTGCGAGGCAAATTGATTGTGGTCTAAGCCAAATTGTTGTGCTAGTTGCTGAATTTTACCACTACCAATCACCTGCATGATGCTATCGGCAGAAATCTTCTGATTTTCGCCCAGACCAACCCAAGAACCTACAACCTCAGATAGACCGCTGTCTTGAAATTTCTTGAGCAGGCCATTGAGACCGCCGCTTTCGTCCATCAGATGTGTAATCACACCCAAGATGTTGTTAGCACCTTCTTTGTTACCAACCATGCCCAAAATATCGTCTAATAAAGCCATGTTCCTTTGCTCCTAAGTATTTAAGGTATTCAAGCGATGTATTATCGGGGGAATTCAATGTAAAAGGGGGAAATACAAGCTTAAGCATAGCAAACAGCGATCGCGCTTCTGGAACTACTCGTCCTCTTCTAGAATTGCCTCAATATCTTGAGATGAATGGATTATCCTGAAAATTTCTATAACCTCATCATCCACCCTATAGAAAATGAAGTAATTCTTAAAGTTTTTAATTGCCCATTTTCTCAATCCAAACTTGTAGGATCTCCCAATCCCTGGCATTAAGGCTAATTGAGCAAATGTTTGCCTGGCAGAATCGAAAAATTTTAATGCGATATCAGAATTGTTAGCAGCAATATAATCAAAGGCATTTTTAAGATCGAGACTGGCTTGGGGTTTAACAAGAATTTTTTTGCCCATGCCACACTTCATTTATTGAGCTTATCAACAAGTGATGCTTTCATTTGCTCCCACCATTCGTCATTTATTTCGATAGATTCACCACTGTTTAAGCCTTCCAGAAGCATAGCATCAAGCTTGGCTTGGGCTACTCGCTTCTGTTCTTGACGCACTAAATGCCGCAGATATTCACTAGCTGTACTATAGCCTTCCGCTTTAGTTTGTTCTTGAATAAACTCTTTCATTGCATCCGGCAAAGAAATGTTTAATGTAGTCATATCTGGTTTTCCCTGTTTTACTTATACAATAACAAATATTGGCAAAATTTATTAATATTTGTCAAACAGATGCCTTTAATTGCGCAAGATAAGTCTAAATAACCTGGAGCTCAAAATGTTTCTATGCAGTCAAATACAGGTTCGGAGGCCAATCTCCAATTCCCTGAATATGTACTACATTCCCAAGCATGCTTGGATACCCGCAACCGCGATCGGTATTCGGGGCGATCGCTGAGGGTAGATTTAGGGTTTGGCAAACTCCACCTGTAGGATCTGTTACGGCTAGCGCCTAGCACCTCGCGGGTATCTTAGACAGGATTGCTATATAGTGAAGTCGGGAGAATTTAATGACAAGACTCGTCAAAGTTTGGCAAGTAATTGGCGCATTTGGAGTACGGTTTTAGTGCATAACCATCAGCATATTCACCACGATTTTTGCAACCATTCCCACGACCTCAGCGTGTTTTCGATCGCAGGCGAGCTAGATCGGCCCTCCGATCCTTCTATGCAACCAAGGGATCGAACTGAGCATAAAGTAAGGCGCTTAACCTATGTTTTGCTCCTGGTGGCAAGCTTTTCCGCGATCGAGCTGGCAATCAGCAGGTACAGCCACAGTACGGCTCTGCTGGCTGATGCCGGCCATCTTTTTACTGATTGCTTTGCCCTGTCACTTGCCCTATTTGGAGCATGGCTCGCTCAAAAAACTAAGTTTGTGGGGCAACGGGTAGAAATTGCGATCGCCCTTTTTAATAGTCTTAGCCTGCTGATAATTGGTGGAGGGATTGCGATGAAAGCGATTTTACAGCTACAAGCCCCAGCTCCAGACATCTTGAGCCTACCAATGACGATTACCGCAGTAATTGGGCTGGCAGTCAATAGCATCAATATCTTTCTGTTGCACGATCGCAGCCACGATGACTTAAATTTAAAGGGGGTCTTCTTGCACATCATTGCCGACGCACTCAGTTCGTTGGGGGTATTAGTGGCAGCTTTAGTGGTGTGGAAAGTGCACTGGCTTTGGGCAGATGGCGCGATCGGACTGCTAATTGCGGTTTCGATCGTAGGTAGCGCCTTACCCTTGGTAAAACAGAGCTTTAGTCAACTAGCAAGCCTGCTCGAAGTGTAGGAGTTGTTCCTTTATTTCCGATTAAGTCTATTTCTTTAGGGTTAATGCAGAGTATTTTTCTTGCCACTTGGGTAATATAAGAACATCTTTTTTAACCTTATTGCATTTAGAGAGCGATCGAGATAGATAAATGGGGGCTTCATTGGTGAACGATCGGGTATCTATACTTGTGGTTGATGACGAGCCCACGAATCTCGACGCGATCGAGATTTTGCTGAGCAAGTCTGGCTATCAATTAAGCTATGCCGCCAACGGCCATGAGGCATTAAATTACCTGGCGGAGAATCAACCGGATGCCATCCTCCTGGATGTGATGATGCCTGGTTTGGATGGTATTGAAGTGTGCCATAGAATCAAAGCAAATCCCCATTGGCAGCACATACCGGTCATTATGGTGACGGCACTCAGTGCCAAAGAGGATCTGGCTGATTGTATGGAGGCAGGGGCGGATGATTTTATTAGCAAGCCAGTCAATGGGATAGAACTACGTTCCAGAGTTCGTTCTATGCTGAGACTGGGGAGGCAATATAAAGATATCCAAAGCTTAAACCAACAACTTCAGCAAGCAAATCACGAACTAGCAGAGCTTAACGGCATTTTAGAAGAACGGGTATTGCAGAGAACGGCTCAGCTAGAACGGATGGTTCTCTATGACAATCTTACCCAATTACCCAGTCGAAATTTTCTCCTCCGCCAACTCGAACAGGCTATCCAACGCAGTCTCAACGAACCTGATTATCAGTTTGCTCTGGTTTATATAGACTGCGATCGCTTCAATCTAATTAACGGATCGCTAGGATATGATGTGGGTGACAAACTCTTAATTGCAATTGGCGATCGCCTCTCAACCTACTCCTATCAGGGCAGTCTTCTATCGCGTTTGGGAGAAGACAAATTTTGCTACTTTTTGGATGAAGTTAAAGATCTCGATCGAGCACGACAGATCTCTAAGGAAATTCTCCAAACATTTAGCGCGCCTTTTACAGTTGAAGGCTGCGATTTGTTTATCTCTGCCAGCATGGGAATTGTGATGGGAAGTTCGTATTATCGCAATCCTTCCGATCCTTTGCAGGATGCGAGTACGGCAGCCTGTAAGGCTAAGACTCAGGGACAGGGAGGAGTACAGGTCTTCGATCGAGCCATGCACAGTGCTGCTGTGAAGCGCTTGCTGCTGGAAAACGATTTGCGTCGCGCCGTAGAGGCAGAAGAGTTCCAACTTTACTATCAACCGATAGTAGACCTGAAAACTGGTCGTATTAGCAGTTTTGAAGCATTAATTCGCTGGTTGCACCCGCGCATGGGCGTGATTTCTCCAGTAGAGTTCATCCCTTGCGTTGAAGAAACTGGCTTGATCGTCCCTATTGGACTGCAGATACTGAAGCGAGCCTGCAAGCAAATCCAAACATGGCAACAGTTGGGAGTAAGAGATCCCAAAATCGGCGTTAATCTCTCCGTGCGACAGTTTGCTCACCCGTTATTACTCGACGAACTCGATCTACTCTTGCAAGAAACGGGAGTATTGCCAATACACTTGCAGTTGGAGATTACGGAAAGCGCCATTATGGATAACGCTCAAGCCGCGATCGCGATCGCGGAACAACTGCGATTTCGGCAAATCCATCTCAGCATTGATGATTTTGGTACGGGCTACTCTTCGCTGAGCTATTTAAATCACTTCCCAGTCAATAGTCTCAAAATCGATCGCTCGTTTATTCGCACGATCGGTGCCGATCGAAAGAGTACGGAAATCGTGCAAGCGATTTTGACCTTGGGACATGCCCTGAATATGAAGGTAGTAGCCGAAGGCATTGAAACCGCCGAGCAGCATGATTGCTTATGTCGGTTAGGCTGCGATCTCGGACAAGGATTTTTCTTTGCCAAACCTCTAACAGAGCCAGAGGCTACAGAGCTGATTTTGAGACAACAATAGTAATTCATTGCCAGTCGAGCGAGCGATCGCATATACTAGAGCACTTGGTCGATCTACTAATACCTAGTGTTGCAAATCATAAATTTTGCAACATGGGGGAATGGGGGCAGAGCCCCCAGAAGGGGATTTCACCCCCTCCACCCCCTCCAAAACTTTTGTTTTGGTGTACTAGAGCAATGCCATATAGGAAAGCGGTTTAAGAATAATGCCAACCGTCGAGCAAATGTTTGCCTGCATACGAGTCTGTCAAACTTTGTCTAATTTTTATACTGAGATCCACTTGTTTCGCTATGATGGAAAGCGAGAAGAAATTTACATCCTGGCTGGCGAAACTCTAGGCATCACCATTTTTAGCAACGGACGTTGGGAGTTTGATGATGACACAGAAACTTGATTTTCAACAGATGAGTCGTAAAGAACTCAGAACTTACGTACTTGCACATCGCGAGGACGAGGAGGCTTTACGAGCTTACATGGAGCGACTGCACAACGAACCAGGCGTAATCCGTCAGGTTGGAGGTCTGAATGAAGAAGACCTCAACCGACTAGAACAATTCATTGCCAGACGAGCAGGCGATCGCAGTTCATAAACCCTATGTCTGTTTAACTCAATTCAAACACATGGTAGCCCCATGCTGGTAGATCTAGATAGAGTCCGGTTGAAAGTAGATCCGTCCCTCCGCGATCGTAAATTGCAGATCCCATTAAATCCTTAAGTTGATAGACGCGATCGCTAAGGTTAGACCAGGGCAGCTTAACGTAACACTGGCTCTGGTTCGGTGCATAGTTGACTGTAACGATCGCCCGTTTCCCATCCTGTCCTTGCCAAGCAAGAGCAATAAAGCAATCCCACGTCCAATTGCCAGCCCAAGCAGGTTTGCATTCCAGTAGTTGCCAATCTGCATCGCGAAATACGCTCAGACGCAGAACCTCAAGCAGCTTACCGTAAAACTCCTGTAAGCCTGCATTGGTTGGTTGTTCGGGGCTGCGACAGAGGTGAACGGAGATTTTCTTTGGCCAGCCTTGTAATTGTCCCTGATGGAAGAAGCGCAAGCCAGGACAGAAGTACGTTAATATCGCAGCCGCTTGATGGATCCCTGGCGGGAAAGTCGCAGCGGCACGTGGTTCATCGTGATTCTCTAAAAAGCGAGCAGATTTTTTCTGATAATCCAGGTCAGCCCAGAAATGCTCGCGTACAGGATGGGAGTGATGTTCTCGCAGGCGATCGTACAATCGCTTGTCGTAGGTATAGTCAAATCCATGCTGTTGCAGCGTCCATTCCAAATCCCAGTAGACCTCTGCCATGAATATAAAATCTGGATGCTGTTCCCGCACCTTTTGCGTTGCTTTCTCCCAAAACGGTTCAATCGCAATTCCCCACGTGCGTTGAAAGATTTCTGGTAATACGAGCATCGCCATGTCGCAACGCAGACCATCGCACCACTGAGAGATGTTTGATAACTCATCGATTAGCGCTGTCTGTAAAGCGGGATTGCCGTAATTGAGTTGCAGGGTATCGGGCCAGCCGTCAAAATAGGGATCGCGACCGTAAGCCAGAATTGTCGAACCTTGAGGTAAATCTACTTTGATGTAGTTTTGCGGCTGTTGGCTCAGTTGTTCTTCGGTGCCAGAGACGTAATATTCCGGGTGTTCCCAAACCCACGGGTGGTCTGGTGCTGTATGATTGGGAACGAAGTCCAACATCAATTTCAATCCTCGTCGATGCAGGCGATCGCGCAGTCGAGCTAATGCCTCTGGTTTTCCCAAACTACGATTGAGGGTGTAACTGGTAATGGCAAATCCCGACCCGCAGATATCCTCCTCTTGTAAATCTGGCAGGAGGTCCCGATATTCAGCTAGCCATTGGGGATTAGAACGCGAGACTTTACGCCCTGCTTCTCCAATCTGCCAGACGCTGAGAAAATAAACCCAGTCAAATCCCAGGTTTGCTATTTCGTCTAATTCCGTGTCGGTAATATCATCGAGCGTTGCTGGGCGATCGATGTGGCGAGACAGGCGATTGAGCCAAACACGAGTGTTGATTTGATAAAGAGAAGGATAAAGACATCTATTCATAATACTATAAAGCCTATTTGAGATTTTAGGAAGCAGCAGCGAGATACTTCAACATAAGCCTGATAAAGCAAAGCTTAATCCTAGATTCAGCATGAGCCAGAGTTCTGTCAAAGTTCTTGACCGGACTTTTACATCACTCCATCTAAGCATTGGATCTTTCCACAATCAAGCGTTGGGCAATATATAGCCATAGACAGATCTGTTAGGACAGGGGGTGTGGGGGCTGCGCCCCCACGCAGGGGTGGAACCCCTGCACCCCATCCTAAGCCTGTTGGCTATAGCTATAGAATATGCCGTCAAGTATTTGGTGCTTTGTCCGTTTCGGCGGTCTGGTCTTTTTCTTTTGCGGGAACAGAGGTTCTACGATCGCCCACTCTCGATCGGTTAAACTACTTGCACGTGCCATCTTTATGTACCTTTTATTCCTTACCTTAAAATACCAAATAGGCTCTACATGGTTCCCAATAGTAATGTTGAAACCCGTAGAAGCTAATACTTAAGGGTTATTTGAAGATAAAAAGCTCTTAATGCGGAACCTGGGACTTGAACCCGGAAGTCTGTCAACACATGAACCTGAATCAGCTTTATCTCTTTATATTAGACTTTATCGGCAATAAGTAAGACAGAAGCTGATACGATTGCTTTATGTCTAGAGAGGTAATGCGCTGAATCTGTGGTTACTGTTTCTTTGCAAGCTCTGCCCTCATTAATTTCATAATGTCAGTTCACAGATCTGGGACATTACCTATTCTGTTCAATTAGCATGGGTCGATCGCTGGAAAATCTTCTGTTATCTATTGTGTCAGAAGTAAAAGGGAATGGTAGCACCGTTTGCAGTGTAGGCGTTGGGTTCACCGATCGGGCGGCGGAACGCATTCGGCACGAAATCGCACTTATCTAGCTCAGCAATATGTTAACCTAGGCTTGGATATCACATGTCTTGGAGTGCCGCATCATGACTGTTTCTGGCGAACTCAAGCTAACCCCCACAATTGAATATTTGGAAGAGGACTTTGAGCCGATGGCTGAAGGCGATAAACAGAGGCGTAATCTCAGCTATACGACAGAGGCTCTCAGGCTTTGGTTCGAGCCACGGCAGGATGTCTATGTGTCTGGGAATCTATTCATTTTCTACGAAGAGAATAATCCCGATAAGAAGATCGCATCAGACACGTTTGTCGTGTTTGGTATGAGTAGTGGAGATCGCCTCAGCTATAAGATCTGGGAAGAAGGCGGTAAAGTTCCCGACTTTGTCTTAGAGATTACCTCTAAGGGTACGGTACGCAAAGATCGCGATGAGAATCCGTTAATTTATCGCACTCTGGGAGTGAAGGAATATTTTCAGTTCGATCCATCTGGGGACTATTTAAAACCGCTGCCTTTACAGGGGTTGCGTCTGGAGAAAGGGAAATATGAGGCGATCGCTCCGTCTATTTTACCCGATGGAGTGTTGTCATTGCATAGTGAGGTACTGGGTTTAGACCTGCGCTTGTATCCAGATCGACGGTTTCGCTTCTTTGACTCCAAATCAAATCAGGTCTTGCGTTCTTATGCAGAGGCTGAACAGGAGCGATCGCTGGAAAAACAAGCGAGATTAGAACTGGAGTTTAGACTAAAAGGCAACAAGAAGCATCTCGCTAGATAGAAACTAGCGAGAGAGAGGATAAAAGGGAAGAAGTTGAGCTAAGCAGTTGCAGCGGAAGCTTTTTTGAGGGGCTTGGCATAGCGTTTTTTGACAGTAGGATAACGAATCCGTTGGGTTCGTTTTTTCCCAAGAGGCCAACCTGGAGACTTACCGCGAGGTTTAGGGTCAGGGGAAGGAGAGCCAATCCTGACCAAAACTAAAGCAAAAGCATTTGCAACTCGACCAGGAGACAATTTAGTCATCGGTTTCTGCCAAGGCAGAGGAGAGTCTTGGACAAGTTCACGAGCGAGCCACAATTGCCAAGTAAGTAAAGGCATCAAGTCCGACCAAGTCTCCATCTGAGCAGGGGTAGAAAGCTGAGGGATTGTCCAATGGAGACGTTGACGCACCAAGCGATACCAATGCTCAATGGCAAATCTGCGCAGATATTTTTGCCATACCTCACTCAAGATTGGCTCGTCTTTAGCGACCCAAATCAACCACAGGGGTTTCGATTCAGGCATATCAAGACGTTCGACCAGAATGAGTGTAAAGGGATGGTCTGCGGCTTGCTTTAAGTGCAGGTTTGGCCATCGACGAATTTGCAATCGTCCCAGTTTAGGCTCTGCAATTGTGATGTCTGCTTGGGGAATAGACCAAGTGTCAGAGTCTTTGAGGCTAAATTTCTCTCCATGCTTATGGGGTCGCCCATGCCCCTCGTAATCCTTTGGGGCATGATACAGAACCCGGTTGGGGCGTAGCCTGAGCAGCTTGATACACGGGATGTCTGCTGTTTGCTGCAAAAATGGTGCGCACCCATACTCGCCATCCCCCAGGAAAAGCACAGTCCCAGGAATTTCCGCACAAACCAAGCGTAACTGACTAGCGGCTTTCTGAATCGGGTTCTCGAAACTGGTGATCCGCTCATGCCGCAACGGTAAGGCAAAACTCCCTTCTGACTCTGGAATCCAGGCAATTGTGCTGTATCCTTGCCCCACCGTAACAGGTTTGCTTCCTACTCCCGGTTGAGGTTGATGTTCGTAGGTGCGTTCTTGTAATGTCACCGCATAGGGACGCGACCAGGCTGTATGGTCGCCCGCCAATATCGTCACCTCTGCTGCCGGCATTTGCTGTATGTATTGCTTCATCAAGTCTTCACGTGGAGGATGACTATCTTGCAGTGCTTCATAGATACTCGACCACTCCCTCCGAAATAATGGGCTTAACGAAAGTTCCACAAACGATGAAACACTCCGACTCGTCAGTACCGCATCCATCAAGTCGAACAGCGCATCTCTCCCGTTCCCTATAATTTCGTACGTGTACTTGCGAAATTGCTCAAGTTTATCCAAACTAATCATGATGAAGCTGTTGATTTTATAGTCTTTTCAGCTTCCATCATCAAGCGGTCAGTCTGCAATGGCTGGCTGCTTTTTACCACTTTTTAGTCTAAACTCCAGTTAGAAGCTGAGGCGATCGCCGATCGTGAACGTCAAGAAAAATTACTGGAGCGTCAGGAAAAGGAAAGGCTGGCAGCATACCTTAGATCGCTGGGCATTAATCCTGATGAAATTCCATAAGCGATCGCCATGCAAGAAAAATTAGCCAAAGAACAAGCTGAAGCGATCGCTGCTCAGGAAAAATTTACCAAGGAACGGTCTGAACGAGCTAAGCAAAAGGCTGAAGCGATCGCCGAACAAGAACGGAAAGAAAAATAACCTGTCACGAGTACCTGGGATGGCAAAGTTGGTTGGGGCAATCGCAGCGACATTGCCTACACTTTCCCAACAGCAATTTTCCAGATGAAGTATAGCGGTTTTCATCTGAAAACGAGAAGGGGGCTTGGGGGCGTTGCCCCCGAGAAGGGATGGAACCCCTTCACCCCAAAAATAAAACCCGTTCTCAAGTGAAACCCGCTATAGCATTGCCTCAAGCGGATGGCGGGAATCGAACCCGCAACTAAAGCTTGGGAAGCTTTCGTTTTACCACTAAACTACACCCGCATTGTATTTCGTTTACTCTAGCATAGCAGCCGATATTTAGTAGATGGCAAAAAACTAGGCTATTAATTTATATGCACCATCAACTTTACCAACTGGGGCCGATGCACTAAATTTCTCGCCTTTACCTTCGTACTTTAGGTATGCTACGCACTCAACCTCGATACCATCCTGCTCCTTTTTGAAAGCAAACTTTGCCCGATCTACTTCAGATAAAGTATCAACTTGACGAGCTGACACCACGAAATCTTTTTCATAAAAGACCTCAAATGGCATTAATAGCATTTGCTGATAGTCGTCTCCCAGCCCCATGCGCTGGCACTCGGCCACAATACGTTCCGGGACGAAAATTAGCTTGAGCAATTCTGCCGAACTACCATGTTTAATTGCTGTAGTTAAATTTTGCAGAAAAGTGTCAAGATCCATATTACTTGCATTTCTCTAAACAAATACCCCAGCATAGCATGACCGATCGCCAGGATAGTTTAACCCTCAGCGTTTCCGACTTAACTCACAAAATTACGCAGTTACTTAAAACCGAGATCGGTTACGTGCGCGTGTCGGGGGAAATTTCTGGGTTTAAGGTTGCCTATTCGGGGCATCGCTACTTCACGCTTAAAGATGAATCGGCCCAAATTGATTGCGTCCTCTGGCATAGCCGCCTCGTAGATTTTGTGATCGCTGACGGCATGATGGCGATCGTTACCGGGCAGATCGCTGTCTACGCTACCAGAGGGAAGTATCAAATTGACTGCCACGCGATCGCTCCGATGGGACAGGGCGATCTTTACCTTGCTTTTGAAGCGCTAAAACGAGATCTGGCAGAGAAGGGATTTTTCGATCCCGATCGCAAACGTCCTTTGCCCGTTCTGCCCTTACGCATTGGAGTTGTCACTTCCGCTACTGGTGCAGCCGTGCAGGACATTCTCAGTACATTAGCGCGGCGATCGCCCCATTGCCGCGTCTATCTCTGTCCGGCTGCTGTCCAGGGCGAAGCGGCTCCCTATGAAATTGCTAATGCGATCGCTGCGCTCGATCGGGTGAATGTGGATGTGGCGATCGTGGGGCGTGGAGGAGGCTCTCTCGAAGATCTGTGGGCATTTAATACCGCAACCGTCGCCCAGGCAATTTATGACTCGGTCGTTCCCATTGTTGCGGCGGTGGGACATGAAACTGACTTTACGATCGCCGATTTCGTGGCGGATGTTAGGGCTGCCACCCCTACAGCAGCGGCTGAGCTAGTTACCCAATTTCATCAGCTAGCGTTAATGCAGCTACTCCATCAAAACGCCGAGCGTCTTTACGCTGGGATACAAAATGCAATCGTGCAACGCCATCAGCAGATTGACTCTTTATCTCGCAGTTATGCCTTTCAACGGTTTAAAGATCGCCTGCAAAACTACGCGCAACAGGTGGATGATGCTGAAACCAGTTTAAGATCGGATATTCGACGATGCATCGATCGCTCGAACTCCAAACTAGAGGCGATCGCCTCCCATGCCAAGTCTCTACATCCCCTCGCACCCCTAAAGCGGGGGTTTGCCTTACTAGAAGCCGATGGGCGCGCGGTTAAAGTCGATGAGTCATTGGAAAATTGCGATCGCATTGCGATTATCCGCCAACACGAAGTGGCATATGTCAAAATTGAGCAGGTTCAACCTGGACAAGGGTTAAACCCATTAGCTGAGGATTGGGATATCAATACCAACGTGGAAGATAGTGGAATATAGTTAAGATTCTATGCCTAGAGCAAAATCAACATCAACGCCATCATTTGAACAGCAACTCGAACGCCTGGAGCAAATTGTTGAAGTTTTAGATCGGGGTGATGCGCCCTTAGATGAATTATTGAAGCTGTATGAAGAGGGGATGGCACTTACCCAAACCTGTCGCCTTTATCTGGAAACAGCACAACAAAAGATCGTAATAATTGACGGTCAGACTTCTGCATCCACTGCCAACCGGATCGATTCAGAGGATGAATTTTAAGCGATCGAACCCAATCTATTTTTTGCCACCCTGAGTACGCAGGCGGTAAGTGATGCGTCCTTTAGTCAGATCGTACGGGGTTAGCTCCACCTTGACGCGATCGCCTGGCAAAATCTTGATATAGTTGCGACGAATCTTACCGGAAATATGAGCCAAAACATTGAAGCCATTATCCAGATCGACTCGAAACATAGCATTAGGCAGCGAGTCAGTCACCGTACCTTCCATCTCGATCACATCTTGTTTAGACAAGCAATTTCTCCAGTTTTAATGTTGGGACAGTTTCGTTTTGATGGCCTGGCTTACCTCAGCCATTGATGGCGTACCATCAATTGGGGTAACGTCCTTTCCATAGAATTCTAGCAAAGGTCTTGTTTTTTCGTAGTATTCCTTTAGGCGGTTCTCGATTACAGCTTCATTATCGTCTGACCGCCCCTGCTCGCCAGAGCGCAGAGCGAGCCGTTCGATTAAGGTGCGATCGGGCACGTCGAGATTTAACACAAAATCGTATTTTTGGTCGATCTCTGCCAGCAGATCGTTCAAAGCCCGTGCTTGCTTGGTAGTGCGAGGAAAGCCGTCTAAGATCCAGCCAACATTGGTATCGCCTTTAGAAAACCGACTGCGCATTACCTCAATAACTACCTCATCTGGAACTAAAGCCCCAGAATCATTATAAGCCTGCACTTGTTTGCCCAATTCCGTACCCTGCTTAATCTCCGCTCTAAAAATATCACCAGGGGAAATGCGCGGTATGCCTAAATCCTGAGCTAAAATCTCTCCCTGCGTTCCTTTGCCAGATCCTGGCGGCCCCATCAGAATAATTCTAGGCATTACTGCTTAACCATCCCTTCGTAGCGTTGCGAAATAACATATGTTTGAATTTGCTTAGCAGTTTCAATCGCCACACCAACCAGAATCAGCAAAGAAGTTGCGCCAATCCCGCTAAAAGTCTGTACGCCTGTAGCCCGTTCTACAGCAGTCGGAACCACTGCCACTGCACCCAAGAAAATTGCCCCTAATAACGTAAGCCGATTCAGCACGCCGCTGATATACGTGGAAGTAGCAGTGCCAGGACGAATGCCGGGGATACTCGATCCCATCTTCTTGAGGTTTTGCGACAAATCTACGGGGTTGATAATTAACGAAGAGTAAAAATAGCTGAACCCTAGAATCAAGACTAAATAAAGTGCTACGTATCCCCAAGTATTTGGTGCAAGAAAAGTTGAAACTTGCACCAACACTGGGTTGTTAGAAAACTGCCCTAGTGAAGCAGGCAAAATTAATACCGAGGAGGCAAAAATAATTGGCATCACGCCTCCCTGATTCAGCTTTAAGGGCAAATAATTAGCCTGCTCTCGATAAAGCTTGCGTCCTACCTGGCGGCGAGCAGAAATAATCGGAATGCGCCGCGTTCCTTCTTGCACAAATACAATAGCAACGGTCATCAGTAAAAAGACTGCCAGCAAGAGAATCACGCCACCTACTCTAGAACTATCTTCCTGAGCTAGTTTAATCGTGCTGCCCAACGATCTAGGTAAACCAGCTACAATACTGATAAATATCAATAATGAAGCACCATTGCCCACGCCCTTTTCAGTAACCAGCTCGCTTGCCCACATCACAAACATCGAGCCAGCCGACAACGCCAACATGGTTTCAATCAGAAATACTGGTCCGGGGTTTTCCACAGCAGGCACTCCGTTGTAACCGACACCTTGCAGCCAGATGCCAATACCAAACCCCTGTAGTAGCGCCCAACCAAGCGCAACATACCTCGTATATTGCGATATTTTACGCCTGCCAGCTTCACCCTCATTTTTCTGAAGATTCTCCAGGGTGGGCAGTGCCGCCGTCATCAGTTGCATGATAATTGAGGCATTGATATAGGGAATAATACCTAGTGCAAATATCCCTAAAGCTGATAAACCGCCGCCAGAGAAAATATCAATAAAGTTGATAATCTGGTTGCCTTTGACTGCTTGAGAGAAAACTTGTCTATTTACATCAGGTAGGGGAAGGAAAATTCCCAGTCGCACGAGGATCAGTATGCCCATTGTAATTAGCAGCCTGCTTCGGAGTCCGGCTGCCTGTGCCATCTGCATGAATGTTTCCTGTGCTGATGGCGTTTTGCCTTTACTGATTACCATGACGCTTTTGCCCTGAGACGTAATTAAGACCTAAAGAGAAAATAAAATACCTAGCTCTAATTCTACGATATTAGGTATTGGTATAGACCCATGTAGGGTGGGCAATGCCCACCTTGCAAATGCGATAACTAGGCACTCGTGCTGTGACAAGTGCCCCCAGCAGCTTCTATTTTGCTCTTAGCTCCAGTTGAGAAAGAATTTGCGTGGACGGTAAGCGCTACGTTTAGTTCGCCTCTGCCCAAAATCCTCAGCGGCCCATCATTTTGGGTGACAATTCCAGCATCCATCAGCGATTCCATCGTAACGCTGCTACCCTTGGGTAACTGTGCCAAGTTTTCGACGTTAACTATAGTAAAGTGCTTGGGATTGACTATGGGAAAATGCTTTAATTTGGGCAAGCGACGGTAAAGGGGAATCTGACCGCCTTCAAAACCCGGTCTGGTTGGTCTGCCGGAACGCGATTTTTGACCGCGCATTCCAAAACCACCGCTAGCACCCTGCCCGGCGGAGATGCCGCGCCCAACGCGCCGCTTGCGGTGCTTAGCGCCAGCTTGAGGTCTTAAATCTTCGATCTTCATAATCTAAAAGTTATCGGTTACTTAGTTGTGGGCTGGCGTAGGGAGAGATTTAGGCAAAATCCAATGGTTTTAGCTGTATTGAATGCAAAAACTGCCCCTACAGAAACTTTGTTTTCTGGAAATCCTAGTGGTAAAGCGCATCTACAGGGATTTCCCTAGCATTGGCGACATCGCGGAACGTACGCAATGCAGACAAGGCACTAACAGCCGCACGAGCATTGTTGAGCGGGTTGCCCGAGCCTAGTTGCTTGGCCAAAATATTTTTCACTCCAGCTAGTTCCAGAACCGTGCGCACGGCACCACCAGCAATTACACCTGTACCTGGAGACGCGGGACGGATCATCACTTTAGCACCACCACCTACACCACTACTGGGATGGGGAATGGAGTCAGACTTGGTCAAAGGTACTTGTACCAGATGTTTTTTGCCATCAACCACGCCTTTTTTGACGGCACCAATTACGTCGCTGGCTTTGCCAACACCAACACCGACCTGCCCTTTTTCGTTGCCAACGATCACGATCGCTCTAAAACTAAGCTTTTTCCCGCCTTTGACAACTTTAGTGACGCGACGAATTTGCACGACGCGCTCTTGCCATTCCGAATCTTTTTCGGTGCGGGCGGCGCGATCGCCACCTTTTTTAGCATCGCCGCGCTTACCTTTACCGCGCTTTTCCTCAGATCCTTCAGCATCTGAGCCACCGCCGCGACTATTTCTATCTCTTCTACGTTCTGCCATTTTTTTGTTATCTTTTGTTAGTTATCGTGCTAGTTCTCTTTAGTTGCATAACCATTAAAAATCTAACCCAGCTTCGCGTGCTGCTTCAGCCAGTGCTTTGACTCTGCCATGATAGAGGTTGCCGCCGCGATCGAATACTACTTGAGAAATGCCTGCTGCCAAGGCTCGCTTTGCTAATAGTTCGCCCACTTTGGCAGAAGCATCGCAGTTAGAGGTCGATGCTAAGCTTGACTTTAGTTCTACTTCGAGGGTAGAGGCAGCAGCCAGAGTATGCTGTGCGACATCGTCAATCACCTGGGCCACAATATGCTGGTTGGAACGAAATACAGATAGACGCGGGCGATCGGCAGTTCCCGATAGGTGACGGCGAATGCGTTGGTGACGGCTGTGGGTTGCTTGTTTATGACTAACTTTCATAGTGTTTATTTGTGTTAGTAACGAGTTCTAGTTTCTACTTCTTACCTGTCTTACCAGCTTTGCGCCTGACCACTTCACCTGCGTAGCGAATTCCTTTGCCCTTATATACTTCAGGTGGTCTCACCGCACGAATTTGCGCCGCGATATTACCGACAGATTCTTTGTCAATGCCAGTAACTATCACATTAGTGTTATTCTCCACGGCCAGTTGAATTCCTGCTGGTGCTTCTACGGGAACGGGGTTGCTATAGCCCACATTGAGGATGAGAGTAGTACCTTGGACTTGGGCACGATAGCCTACGCCCTGAATCTCCAGGCGGCGTTGAAAACCTTCCGATACACCCTCGACCATATTCGCAACCAGGGTGCGACAGAGTCCGTGCATCTGCCTGGCCGGTCGAGAATCATCGCGACGATTTACCTGTAGAACGCTATCGCTCTGGACAACTTCCACCTGGTTGGGCAAAGTACGTTGTAGTTCGCCTTTAGGTCCCTTAACCGTGACATGCTGCCCGGCAATTGTAACGGTCACCTTATTAGGGACGGGAATGGGGCGTTTACCAATACGAGACATAGACTTTAGCCGTTAGTTTATGAGTAGTAATTACCAAATGAAGCAGAGTACTTCGCCGCCTACACCCTGGCGACGAGCCTCGCGATCTGTCATGATCCCTTGGGATGTTGAAATAATCGCTATACCAATGCCACCCAACACCCGTGGTAAGTCCTTGTGATTTGAATAGACTCGCAACCCAGGACGGCTGACGCGCTTTAGCGTGTTAATAATTGGCTGTCGATTTTTACCCTGATATTTGAGCGAAAGCATGAGGCGGCGGTCAATCCCTTCACCTACTTCTTCAAAATCAGCAATATAACCTTCCTGCTTGAGCACGCGAGCAATGTTCTGCGTCATCTTGGTGGCAGGAATCGCCGTAACTTGATGTCTCGCTAAACAAGCATTGCGAATGCGCGTCAGCATATCGGCGATGGTATCAGTGGTTGCCATCTGTATCTCCTAATTGATCCCGCTTATTGTTCCCGAAAAGGCATATTCATCGCTTTGAGCAAAGCACGTCCTTCTTCATCCGTGTTTGCTGTGGTGACGATCGAAATGTCCATACCTCTAATCTGATCGATGCTGTCATAACTGATCTCTGGAAATATCAACTGTTCGCGCACGCCTAGCGTGTAGTTGCCGCGACCGTCGAAACTCTTGGGGCTAACGCCACGAAAGTCGCGAATCCGAGGCAATGCGAAGTTAATCAGGCGATCTAGAAAGGCATACATGCGATCGCGCCGCAGTGTCACCATCATGCCAATGGGCATACCTTCGCGAATCTTGAACCCAGCGATCGCTTTTTTAGCTCTAGTCACTACGGGCTTTTGGCCTGTAACGATCGCGAGCTCGCTCAGGGATGCTTCCAAAGCCTTGGCATTTTGAGAAGCCTCACCTAGACCGCGATTGACCACAACTTTGTCAAACCTGGGCACTTCATGCACGTTTTGATACTTAAATTGCTCGATCAGCTTGGGGACAGCTTGATTTTTATAGGCATCTTTGAATCGATTAGACATTTCAGTAACTCTAAAATTGTGAATTCCTGGTCTTGGTCAGGAGTGTAAAACTGGTTGCTACGACTTGGCAGGTTTAGCAGGTTAAGAATTCAAAGTTTCCCCTGTTTTCTTTAACATGCGTACCTTTTTCCCAGATTCGGTAAAGGTGTAGCAAACTCGACTGGCAACTTTCTCTTTCTCGGAATAGAGCATCACCTTCGAGCTATGAATGGGAAACTCTTGGGTAAGGATCTGACCGACATCGCCCTCACGTTGGGGCTTTAAGTGCTTCGTCTTAGTGTTAACCCCTTCAACAATCACTTCGCTGGTTTGAGGTAAAACTTTGAGAACTTTACCAACTTTACCCTTACTAACACCGGATATCACCTGCACCATGTCGTCCTTCTTGACATGCATTTTGAATGAGGTGCGATTACCCCTTAACTTGGCTGGCTTATGGGACATTTTTAGAGTACCTCCGGCGCTAAAGATATGATTTTGGTGAAGTTTTTATCGCGCAATTCTCTTGCCACGGGACCAAATACGCGCGTACCTCTGGGATTGCCTTCCTGGTTAATAATCACCGCCGCGTTGTCATCAAACCGGATGCTCATGCCACTTTCGCGGCGAATGCTGTTACGAGTCCGTACGATCACGGCTCTCACGACATCAGACTTTTTCACTGGCATATTGGGAGTGGCATCTTTGACCGCTGCAATAATCACGTCGCCGACTGCGCCAAACTTGCGATTGCCACCAGCTAGAACGCGAATGCAAAGTAGCTTTTTTGCACCGCTGTTATCAGCCACATTTAAGTATGTTTCTTGTTGAATCATCTGTTTCTTCCTGTGTCTCCTGGCTTTTGCCTTGCTGCTAATTTTGCTAGCCCCAGCAATGCCAGAGAGCAATAACTAATAACTACGATTTAACTACTCTGCATTCGATCCGATAATTTCGGTGACAGTCCAGCGCTTGGTGCGGCTGAGGGGACGAGTTTCGCGGATGCGGACGCGATCGCCTTCTTTGCACTTGTTACCCTCATCGTGGGCTTTAAATCGTTTGGTTTTAACCACGATTTTGCCGTACTTGGGATGCGGGGCGCGGTTTTCAATTGCCACCACCACCGTTTTTTCCATCTTGTCGCTTACGACTAGACCAACTCTTTCTTTTACCGCCATCTTTTACGATTCTCCTGACGCTTGCGCTTGGATTTGTCTTGACCGCTCAACTGTCATGAGTTGAGCTAGTTTATGCTTGGCATGTTTAAACATGTGCGGCTGCACTGGTTGCCGGGTTGCCAACTTGAGGCGGTAGTTGAATAGCTCTTTCTTAACTGCAACGATCTCCGTTTGCAGATCCTCGTCGGAAAGCTCGTTTGCTACTTGAATCTTGGGGAGTGCCATGAACTTAATCCTTCTCGCGCTTGATGAATCTGGTTTTGATTGGCATTTTGGCAGCCGCCAGTCGGATTGCCTCTTTGGCAATGTCCTCGGGTACGCCAGCCACTTCAAACATGACTCGACCGGGTTTGATTACCGCTACCCAAAACTCGGGAGCGCCTTTACCAGAACCCATGCGGGTTTCAGCAGCGCGCTGGGTGACGGGTTTATCTGGAAACATGCGAATCCAGATCTTGCCACCACGTCGGATGTAACGGTTCATGGCGCGGCGGCTGGCTTCGATCTGACGAGAAGTAATCCAGGCTGGCTCCAGAGCCTGCATGCCATAATCGCCAAAGTCAAGTTCGTTACCTCTGGTAGCGGGGCCTGCCATGCGACCGCGCTGTTGCTTGCGGAATTTTGTTCGTCTGGGACTTAACATAAGATTTACCCTTTTTAACCCTCTGCTCCGGAACGATCTTCAAACTGCGGACGGCGGCGTTGCTGGCGACGGCGCGGCTGATTTTGTGGCGGCGCAGTTTCTTCACCCGCGATAATCTCGCCTTTAAAAATCCAGACCTTAATCCCGATTACACCGTAGATAGTTTGTGCCGTCTTATAGCTGTAATCAATATCAGCTCTGAGCGTATGCAAAGGCACTCGACCTTCTCTCACCCACTCAGTACGGGCGATTTCTGCACCGTTTAAGCGTCCGCCGATCTGTACTTTGATGCCCTCGACTCCAGCTCGCTGCGCCCTTTGAATTGCCTGGCGGACTACACGACGAAAGGAAACGCGGCGTTCGATCTGTTGGGCAATGTATTCAGCGATCAGGGGGGACTCGGCATCTACTCGCGCCACTTCGACGACATTAATGCGAATCTGGCTGGTGCCGGATTTACGCATGCCATCGCCTTGGGACAGGTGCTTGACCAGACCCTGGCGTAGTTGCTCGATCCCCGAGCCACCACGTCCGACCACAACACCCGGACGGGCGGTACGGATTTCAAGATCGACCTGGTCGGCTTTGCGCTCGATCAGAATTTCGGCAATCCCCGCGCTACTGAGGGTTTTCTCAATGTATTGACGAATTTTATGGTCTTCTTCGGCTAGGGCGGGGTAGCGATCGCCACCAGCAAACCAACGGGATAGGTGAGGTTGCGTAATGCCTAGGCGTAGACCAGTGGGGTGAATCTTCTGACCCATCGATTATGACTCCTGCTGCATTGGTCTAACTACAATCGTGATGTGGCAAGTTGGCTTGCGGATTTGGTAGGCTCTACCTTGGGCGCGGGGACGAAAGCGCTTCAGACTCGATCCCATGTCAGCGTAGGCTTGACTGATCATGAGATCGCCGCGATCCATGCCATTGTTATGCTCGGCGTTTGCCACGGCAGAACGCAAAACCTTGGTAATCGGATCGCAGGCACGGTAAGGCATGAATTCTAAAATCATCAGCGCCTCGCGATAGGAGCGACCTCTGATTTGATCCAGTACCCGTCTGACTTTGTGAGGTGACATGCGGATGTACTTGGCTACGGCCTGCACCTCATCCATTGCTAATAGCATTTCTTACCTCCTTGCCTTTTTATCGCTTTTGGCATGACCGCGAAACGTGCGAGTGGGCGCAAATTCCCCTAGCTTGTGACCTACCATCTGGTCGGTAACGTAGACGGGCACGTGGGTCTTGCCGTTGTGTACGGCTATCGTATGCCCGATCATCTGCGGCAAAATTGTCGAGGCACGGGACCAGGTTTTAATAACCTGCTTGTCGCCCTTGGCATTGAGGGCTTCTACTTTACTGAGAAGGTGATCGGCCACAAATGGACCTTTCTTTAGCGATCGCGGCATAGACTTATACTTTGAATCTGAAACTTTTTATATGGAAACTGAATAGCAGCAAATCATTGGGATTGAGCGCTCAGGTTAATGACTAGGCATTACGTCCGCCCTTACCACGCTTCGAGCCTTTACGACGACGGCGGACGATCAGGGCATTGCTCAGCTTTTTCTTCTTACGAGTTTTGTAACCCAAAGTAGGCTTGCCCCAGGGAGTGACTGGTCCGCTGCGCCCAATAGGGGCACAACCTTCACCACCGCCGTGCGGGTGATCCACAGGGTTCATCACGGAACCGCGTACCATGGGACGACGACCGCGCCAGCGATTGCGACCAGCTTTGCCCAGACTTTGGTTGTTATGCTCGGTATTACCAACCTGACCGATCGTGGCATAACATTCGCGTCGCACCATCCGCACTTCACCAGATGGCAGCTTTAAGGTGACAAAGTCGCCTTCTTTAGCAGCAATCTGAGCGCCAGCCCCTGCTGCCCGTACCATCTGACCGCCCTTACCAGGTGTCATCTCTACGTTATGCACCACAGTACCCAGTGGAATATTAGAAAGAGGTAAAGCATTACCCAGCTCTAATGGTGCGGATTCTCCAGACTGAACTATGGCTCCAACTTCCAAACCTTTGGGGTGCAGGATGTAGCGCTTTTCACCGTCTTGATAAAACAGCAGAGCGATCCGAGCATTGCGATTGGGGTCGTACTCCACTGCTGCTACTTTAGCTGGAATATTGTGCTTGTTACGCTTGAAATCGATGATGCGATACAACTGTTTGTGTCCGCCACCACGCCTGCGGCTAGTGATTACACCGCGATTATTGCGACCTTTTTTACGGTGAACGCTTACTACCAGGGATTTCTCTGGCGTTGACTTAGTAACTTCGGCGAAGTCAGATACCGCTAGCTGCCTGGTACTGGCTGTATATGGTTTGTATACGCGAATGCCCATGATTTTGGTTTTGGTGATTGGTGACTGGCTATTGACTGCTGCAGAAGATCTAAGTCTAAGAACTCAGATAAAAGCTCACAGCAGGCTAGGAACTTTAAACTTCAGGGAAGAGGTTAATTTCGCTACCCGGAGCGAGAGTAACGATGGCACGCTTGTATTGAGGGCGCTTGCCAGCAAATTTGCCAATCCGCCTGGATTTGGCAGGCAGAATATGGGTATTTACTTTTTGCACCTTAACGTCAAACAAAGCTTCAACCGCTGCTTTCACTTCAGGCTTGGTAGCATTCTCAAGCACTTCAAATGTATATTTGTTCTGCTCTAATAAAGCTGTTGCTTTTTCATTCACCAAGGGTCGTCTTAGGACATCGGCAAGACGACGTTGGTTAAATTCTGTTGGTATCTTAGCCATGCTGCTCGTTCTCCCTACTGCTGCGTTCCGTAGACTGCTTGAATCTTCTCTAAAGCGGGCGCTGTAATCACTAGCTTGTCCGCCGTCACCAGGTCAAAAACGTTAAGCTGATCGGCTGTAATTAATACCAAATTAGCTATATTACGAGCTGAAAGGTAGATATTTTCCGCTTTCTCAGCCACAATCAACAAAACTTTCCGATCTGGGGTTACGCCCCAGCGACCTAGAGCTGCAAACAGTTCCTTGGTTTTGGGTTGAGGTAGTTCGGCAGCAAAATCTGCAACTACGACCGCATCGTCCAAACGACCGTGCAAAGCCGTACACAGAGCTAGACGACGTTCTTTACGATTCATCTTGAGATTAAAGTCTCTGGGCTTGGGGCCAAAGATGACACCGCCACCGCGCCAGAGCGGCGATCGCGTCGATCCTGCCCTGGCTCGACCAGTACCCTTCTGCCGCCACGGCTTGCGACCGCCACCGCGCACCTCGGCACGGGTTTTAGCACAAGCATTACCCTGACGAGCATTGTTAAGCTGGCGTATCAGCGCGCGATGCACGATATCAGCAGCACTAGATTCTTTAGCAACGCGCAAATCTAGACTGACTTCACCAATCTGTTTTCCTGTCCAATCTTGTAATACAGGCATATCCTTCTCGATCCTCTCTTAATTCGCCTTACCTACAACCTTGGCGGGAACGATGCTTAACAAAGCACCCGGTTTGCCAGGAACTGTACCTTTGATTAGCAGCAGGTTATTCTCTGCATCTACCTGGAATAGCATCAGCTTGCGACAGGTGATTTGCTTTCCACCCAGGCGGCCTGCCATCCGCTTACCCGGGTAAACGCGACCCGGTGTAGTACCCGCACCAGTGGAGCCAGGCAGACGGTGGTTTTTAGAGCCGTGAGCCATAGGTCCGCGTTTAAATCCATGTCTCTTCTGATAACCTGCAAAACCTTTGCCAATACCCGTACCAATTACATCTACAATCTGTCCGTCATTAAATTGACTGACATCTAAGACCTGACCGAGTTGATAGTTACTAACATCTGGCACGCGATATTCTTTCAGGTGCTTGACAGGATCGCTTTCAGATTTCTTTAAGTGACCCATCTCTGGTTTAGAGATCAGCTTTTCCCTAGTCGTGCCATAGCCAAGCTGAATGGCTTGATAGCCTTCCTTAGCTGCAGTTTTGATTTGCGTAATTTTGCATGGCCCAGCTTGAACAACTGTGACAGGGACGGCATTGCCATCATTGTCAAATAGTTGAGTCATACCGAGCTTTGTGCCGAGAATACCGACAGACATGTTAAAGACTTCCCTTTCTTCTAGATGAAGGCTTTGAGAGGGTTCTGATGGATGGTGAATGAAGCTAGTAAAGTTAGACTAACGATCCGAGCGATCCAGAACTTCAGAAACTCAAACTTGCTTAATAGCTAAGCCACATTTGCAGTAGCAGCTATATTTATGACATGGACACAAGAAGTAAAAACCTCTCAGTTTCCTTTTTAGTCACAGTAAACGAATATAACCTAAATCGGCAACGATTGTCTAGTAAATATTCAAGTATTTTTAAGAATTGCTTGAAATCAAAAAAAACAAGGATGCCCTCTATACTTTACCTTACTTGAGAGGACATCCTGAGTTTTTGCTTGCTGCTAACTAGCCAACCCTATTGTTGTTGAGGTAAAACAAGGCCAGGTAGGGGTGGCACACCTGCGGGTGTCACAATTGGTCTATTGACCGTATCTTGGGGCAGGACAGGTGAAGTTGCATTAGGCGCAGGCGGTAAGATTACTCCAGTAGGTGGGGTAACAGTGGTGCCAGTATTGGGAGTAGGGGCATTAGGATTGGCCAACCCTGAATTAGCAGGCGCATTTGGAGCCACAGCTAATAAACCAACTGGACGAGGTACCTCGACGTTAAATTGCTGAAATATTACTGTTGGCGTACCTGCCGTCTCAATCCTTTTAACCAAGACCTGGTTGTTGACTAAACGTTGTCCAACCTTGACGTATCTGGGTGTAGGCTCGCCCGGTACGTTGACGATCGCATACTGAGTGCCATCCATCTCCATTACGCCACTTACGTTGATCGACTTAGCTTCTGTAGGATCGGGTGGTGGCAATACAGGTGGCTT
Source organism: Pseudanabaena sp. PCC 6802 (assembly GCF_000332175.1). Taxonomy (NCBI): domain Bacteria; kingdom Bacillati; phylum Cyanobacteriota; class Cyanophyceae; order Pseudanabaenales; family Pseudanabaenaceae; genus Portococcus; species Portococcus stanieri. Next base: position 1,888,969 of record NZ_KB235914.1, read on the forward strand.
GCCAACACGTACGCGAGGTGCCGGACTGGGTAGTTGCGGTTTAGTTTGGCTCGGTAATACCGGCAGGGGAGGAAGAGAGCCAGGCAGCACGGCAAAAGGATCGCGCTGGCGATTAGTTGTAACGTTAACTTTCTTACTCAGTAAATCCAGTCTTTGCAGTTTATCTGTCGTGTTTATCAAGCCTGCAATAGTATTTTGAGAAGCTACAAAGGCTTTATTAAACAGGGGCTTCTTCGCCGCGTCAGGGGTTACTTTGACAGCGGACTTGCTAGTACTAGGTGCGGTAGTAGTTGACGTAGCAGGAGATGGAGTTGTAGCGGGTGGAGATGCTGCAACTGGTGAAGGTGAACTGGTTGCTGTTGGAGTACTCTCACCAACAGTACAGGCACTTAATAAAACAGTTGTCGTAACTAGAACGCCAGACCAGTAAAAAACTCGCATCGTACCACTCCTCTATTACCAATTACGAACCAATACTTCAGTTAGATATTGGCTACTTTACGAACAGTCTAAACTGTTAAATTTTAGTACTTAAATATGGAGATTGCAATTAATTTATACAGCGATACGAAATTATTCGCTATGAGTTATAGCACTTTTCAATTGAGAACGGGTTTTATTGATGGGGTGAAGGGGTGGAACCCCTTCTTGGGGGCAACGCCTCCAAACCCCCTTCTCGTTTTCATCTGAAAACCGCTATAGAGATCGGCGTTTAGAGGTCGGTTTTTAGGAAAGAGATTTTACAATTCAGATTGGGATTGTTTTAGTCTAAGGATTGCTTACTTAATATAGCGAGCGAACTCAACTCCATTTTGTTGCAGAATCACCATGGGAGTACCGCCAGTCTCAATATACTTTACTAATACCTTATTGCCCGCAATGCGCTGTCCCTCCCGCACGTATTGCGATGTGACATCGCCCGGTACCGATACAATTGCATAGCGGCGACCAGCAATTTCCACTGTGCCAGTCACTTTTACTGTCTCTGCTTCTTTGAGTACTGGTTGAGGTAGGACGTAGGGGCGAGGCGGCTTAACGGCCAATGGTTGCGGAGGCACCAGTGGGGGCAATTTTAGTGGCGGTGGCGGTGGCGGTGGAATCGCCACTGTGCCAGGTAGAGTGGAGAAGGGATCGCGATCGGGATTGGTTTGCACGTTGACTCGTGCTAGCAGTTCTTGCTGTCGTTTGGCTTTACTAGTAGTTGCTATCAATCCGTATGGTGGTGGGGCAGCTTGTCGTAAAACAGCAGACACATTACTGACAGGATTTTGAGTAGTTACGGGCTTATCAAGAAATATTTTGGTTTTTATAGGTGTTGTGGGAGTCCGAGCGGCCAATTTAGGAGCGCTAGCAGGACTGGTGGTGGCAGTACTCGTTTTATGCACAGCAGAGGTTGGAGTTGCAGTAGAGGTAACGATCTGAGGTGGTTCTGCATTGCTACATGCATTTAGCAATAGAGTTGCTATCCCTAGAGATATAAACGCTTGCAAACTACGCATTTGTCTCCTCCTAATCGCAAATTCCTAAAGTGTTCAGTCAAATTGTAGGGCTGTTCCCCGTACGTCATCGTTAACCATTCCTCGGTCGAAGGCGATCGCACCTTCGGCAGCCAGGCGATCTAGGCGGCATCGATGCGATCGGAGATCGCCGCAATTTTGCCTTGTCGCAGGAGGACATCTCCTAACAAAAACTCGCCGTTTGGCAGCAAAATCTGACTCTGTCGGATCGGGATAGCCAAGGTTATATAGCAGTTTTCACTTGAGAACGGGTTTTATTTTTGGGGTGAAGGGGTTCCACCCCTTCTTGGGGGCAACGCCCCCAAACCCCCTACTCTTTACCGATCTGAAAACCGCTATATCTCCAATCTAAGAAATGGTAGCGTTGTGGAAGTATAAGGTTGCAAATCTTTCTTAACCTCCAATTCGTTCCATAAAGGTCATAATTCTAGCTTAGAAATTAGTAATAACTGTTAAATATCTATGACTCTGAAACGCCGAGATTTCTTAATGTTTTTAGGGGTTGGCACTACACTAGCACTTTCCAGCACCCTACCGCTAGGTTTGTTCGAGCAGGCTTGGGCGGGGGCGGACAATACTGCCTCTGACTTGGGGGAAAAAGCTGAGACAGCCGCAGATTTTAAGCTGCCACCCCTTCCCTATGACTATGCTGCGCTGGAGCCTCACATCGATACGAGCACCATGCAATTTCACCATGACAAGCACCATGCTGCCTATGTCAAAAACTTAAACGATGCGGTGGCTAAATATCCCGAACTCAAGGGTAGGAGCGCCGAAGACATGATTCGCAACCTGAATAGCGTCCCTGAAGCCATTCGTACGGTTATTCGCAATAACGGCGGCGGACATATCAATCATTCCATGTTTTGGGAGATTATGAGTCCTAGTGGAGGTAAACCAACGGGCGATGTGGCTAAAGCGATCAACAAATCTTTTGGTAGTTTGAGCGCCTTTCAGGAAAAGTTTAACGAAGCGGGAGCCAAAGTATTTGGTAGTGGTTGGGTTTGGTTAGTAATGGACAGAGAAGGTAGACTCAAGGTTACCAGTACGCCCAACCAGGATAGCCCTTTGATGGTGGGAGAATTCCCGATCGTGGGTAATGATGTTTGGGAACATGCCTATTACCTCAATTACCAGAACCGCCGTGCTGACTATTTAAAAGCATGGTGGAATGTAGTTAACTGGCAAGAAGTTAACAAACGTTTTCTAATTGCTGTGGGTTAGTAATATTTTCGTACAGCCATAATAGTTTGGATATTAATTACTGCTTGCTGGCGAGGGTTGCCTGCAAAGATCTAATTTCTTTTAACAAAACCATCATGCCCTTGCTTTGGTAGTCAAGCTGCCGCGTTAGTTTGTCTACTTTTTGATCCAATTGAGATATTGTATTCTCTTGCTTTTGGATGATGGAGTGCAGATCGACTACCCTCGCTACTACTTCTTTCTGAATGAGTTGCTCGATACCCTGGGTCAACATAGACTCTGTGGCTGTGAGCTTAGCCATTAGCATTTGTGAAGAACTTTGTCCTTCCAATTGCCCCTCCTCCAGGCTGGGGCCAGGTGCTGGGCTAGCTTTGGTCGGCAGTAGCCGCTGGATCATGCCGATCAGAGTATCTGCCTCAAAAGGTTTCTCGAGGAATTCAAACCCAACAAAAGGTTCGGGCACGTGTTCGGCTACCTGCTCCTTTAAGCCAGAAATCATGATGACAGGCGTATCTTTTAAATTGTCAAACCGACGTATCGCTTGCAGTGTCTGATAGCCGTTGTATTTTGGCATAACAAAGTCCAGCAAAATCAGATCTGGGTTGGAGCGCCGAGCTATATCCAGTCCCGTTTTGCCATCATTAGCTTCTAGGACTTCATACATGCCTGCCAATATATTTTTGACCGTCTTGCGGATCATGATGCTGTCATCAATCACCAATATTTTTTGTGCTGTCATCTTAAAAGCCCATGAAATAATGTTGGTGTTCGGAACATGATATTAGCTAATAGCCAGATATTGTTGTAATTTCCGAGAGAGTATAGATTATTTAACTTGTCTGAACAAGCTTTAGATATTCCTCCTCAGTAACAATCTCCAGGCTACTTTCGACTCGATCTAAAAAGACCTTACCGCTCAAGTGATCGTATTCGTGCTGGAATACCCTGGCAATAAAATCGGTAAATCGGCGATGCTCAACTTGACCTTGGCAATTAGTATACCCAACCTCGATCGCTTGATATCTCGGCACTAAGCCCCTAATGCCTGGAATTGACAGGCAGCCCTCCCAATCTTTGACTAGTTCATTAGAGCAAGATTCCAGCCAGGGGTTAATCATCACCACTGGCTCCATGTAAGGAGCATGCGGGTACCTGGGATTGGGGCGGGAAGCAACTACGATAATTTGTAGCGATCGCCCTAACTGAGGTGCAGCGATACCAACGCCATTGCTTGCACTTAGAACTGACATTAATCGCTCGATCGAACTCTGGACGGATTCGTCCAGGACGTTTGTGACGGGATTAGCGCGCGATCGCAGTATAGGGTTGCCTAACTGACAAATAGGTAATGTTGTATGGTTAGTAGTCATTAGAATCTATGCTTGCTAGTGGAATAGGGCTAATGGGATTCTAAACTATCAGGACTGCTCCTCACCGGACAGTAGTATCGTGCGGTTTACTCCTGGTCAAGGATTTCAATTAAAGCATCAGCTTCAAACACGGCTGCCCTGGCTTTTTGGTAGACATCTTCAAATTGCAAGTTGGCTGTTGCCAGCCCTTGCATAATCATGATGGCAAAGTATTCGCGCTTAGTGATGCCCGCAACATACGTGTCTTGATCTTTGTGGTAGCCCACCGGAAATGCACTATCATTACGCCTGGTTGTCATTGCCATTACTCCTCAATTTTTCATATGTTAAATCATAGCCGTAGACAGATTCGGTTAATACAGGGGGCGTAATTTATAGCCATAGACAGATCTGTTAGGACAGGGGGTGTGGGGGCTGCGCCCCCACGCAGGGGTGAAACCCCTGCACCCCGTCCTAAGACTGTTGACAGCTATACCTAAAGTTAACTGCTATAGAAAAAACCCATAGCAGACTTTGCTATGGGTGTATGCGACTGAAAATATTTGAACAATTTTATATTACCCAGCCTAAACTTTTATTACTCGGCAAATTCGCGTAGATTCGACGCATATTGCAAAAATGTTATTTCCCATACCAGACGAGGTTGCACGTAGCTGTTTAGTTGTTGCCTTGCTGCTTCCAGGCTCTGCATCATATTCAGTAACAATGCGGAATTGTCCGTTTTAGATAGCAAACTCGACTGCCAGTAATAGTTTTGCAGGTAGTCGATCAACCAAATTTGAGATTCGACATCTAGTTCTCGATCGATTTGCCTGGCTAATTCCAGGGCTTGAAGCGATCGTTGGGGGGGCTGCTGCACGGCTGCCAGCAAGTCGGGCGATATACTCTGAAATTGTGCCATCGCGGAGATGGCTGCTCCTGGGGAACCCTGGGCAAGTGTTATAACTGAGTCCGGTAAATTATCTCGACCAATTTGATGCAGTACTTGCTGTAGAGCGGACTGCGATAGGCGATAGAAGGGAATGCGCTGACAGCGAGAAACTAAGGTGGGTAAAACCGACCCTGGATCGGGAGCGATCGCGATAATTGTGGCCTGACCTGGTTCTTCTAGCGTTTTGAGCAGCGCATTTGCGGCTGGCTCTGCCATTGTTTGAGCTTCGGTGATAATTACTACCGATCGCTTGCTTTCGAGCGGCGGACGACTGAGAAAATCAGCCACTTCCCGCACTTGTTCCAGGCGAATTTGGGGGGCGGCGCGGCGCTTTAGCCCAGCCGCTTCGGCTTCAGCGGTCGTTAGCAGTTTGCCTTTATCGAGATAGGTCGGTTCTACCCATAAAACATCGGGATGGTTGCGAGCTTTGACGCGGCTGAAAGCATTCGAGACGAAATCGCTTGACCTGCGATCTGCAACTAGCATTTGCGTAAATGCTTGAGCGGCCAGAGACCGACCCGTGCCGGACGGCCCCACAAATAGGTAGCCAGGTGCTATGTGATCGCGGGCGATCGCCGCTCTCAACAGAGCGATTGCCTGCGATTGGCCGATAATTGCACTAAATGCATCCATAGATGAGGCCGCGATCCTGGTGGAAGCAGGGCAAAAGTTTGTGGCTAAGTACTTATCTGCCTACAATATATAGCAGTACGAATATATAACAGTCCGAAGCTATTCATGCATTAAAAGCTAAAAGCTGATAGCTAAAAGCTGATAGCTAACCTTGTATGACATTAAAAGAAGTAAAAATAAAAAATTTGGTGATTGCTAGCGGTAATCGCGGCAAAGTAGAGGAATTTAAGGATTACCTCAATGGTTTGGGCTTTAGTTTATTACCTAAACCCGATGAAATTGAGGTGGAGGAGACTGGCGCGACGTTTATTGAAAATGCCTATTTAAAGGCTTCTCAAGTGGCGATCGCCACGCAGGAGTGGGCGCTTGCGGATGATTCCGGCCTGGAAGTCGCCGCACTCAATGGCGCTCCAGGTGTATTTTCTGCTCGGTATGGCAAAAACGATCGAGAGCGCATCGCTCGTATTCTGGCGGAGTTGGGAGATCGGACGCAACGAGAGGCACAGTTTGTCTGCGCGATCGCGATCGCATCACCTGATGGCAAAATCGCAATCGATGCCGTTGGTATCTGTAAAGGTGAGATCCTCTATGCTCCCGCTGGCGATCGAGGATTTGGTTACGATCCTATATTCTATGTAGCTCAGTACAATTTGACTTTTGCCCAAATGTCGCCTCAGCTCAAGGCAGAAATCAGTCACCGCGGTAAAGCATTGGAAATACTTCGCCCTAAGCTCAAAGATTTAGCAATTTCATAAACTGTCGCATTAGGAGAAACGCCATGTCTGCGATCGCCAAAACTGCAACCGCAACAACTTCAGATCGGTCGAGCAAGAAGATATGGACAGATGAAGAGTTTATGGCGCTCAGCCAAAGCGATCGTCGCTACGAACTCGTGAACGGAGAAATAATTGAAATGGGAAATTCCGGCGCAAAGCACGGCTACCTTTGTAGCCTTTTGATTATGGCTTTGATGAATTACACGTTACCCCAACAATTAGGTGTAGTCTTAGACTCCAGCACGGCATTCAAGATGAAAAACGGTAACAAGCGCTCTCCTGATATTTCTTTTTTTGCCAAAGAACGTTTAGAAGGACTTGAGGAATTACCAACTGGATTTTTGGAAGGTTCCCCCGATCTGGCAATAGAAGTTCTCTCTCCTAACAATACAGTTGAGGAAATTCATGACAAGCTAGTGGAATACTTCGAAAATGGGACTCGTCTAGTTTGGGTCATCCATCCGAGCGAACATTACGTTCTGGTCTATCTTTCTGCCCAAGAACCAGATTGTCTGCTGAAATCTGGCGACTGTCTTGATGGCAAAAACGTCATCCCTGGCTTTAGCCTACCTGTATCGGAGCTATTCCAAAAATTACCGTTTTAAGTATAGCGGTTTTCAGATCGGAAGAGGTAGGGGGTTTGGGGACAACGCCCCCAAGAAGGCGAGGCAGGGAGGTCTTGGGGGGTTCCCGCTAGAGCCACTGCCGTGTGGAACCCCTTCACCCCATCAATAAAACACGTTCTCAATTGAAAAGCACTATACGATAGTATGTCTAAAATTCTAATTGTGGATGACGATGTCATAGTTCAGATGGTTTTAAAGAAAGCTTTGGTGGAACAAGGCTATGAGGTGGTTGTCGCCAAAAATGGAGAGGAGGGTATAGAGCAGGCGATCGCGCACCACCCCGCCCTAATTATCTGCGACTGGATGATGCCAGGAACTGATGGACTGGAAGTCTGTCGTCAAATCAAACAGAACGAGAGCTTATCGACTACTTTCTTTATTCTTTTGACTGCGCGTAGCGATGTCAAAGATCGTGTCAGAGGACTGGACAATGGTGCTGATGATTTTCTGTCTAAGCCGATTGAATTTACAGAACTTACAGCTAGAGTCCGGGCAGGACTGCGTTTGTATCAGTTAAATCAAGATCTGCGCGAGCAGAAACAATTAGTGGAGAAACAGAAACGACTGTTGGAATCCGAACTCAACGAAGCTGCAGAATACGTGCGATCGCTTCTACCCAAGCCCTTAAGCTCGACCGTTAAAATTGACTCGGCATTTATTCCATCCAGTCGGTTAGGAGGTGACTGTTTTGACTACTACTGGCTAGATGAAAATCGAATGGTCATTTATCTGTTGGACACATCAGGTCACGGCGTTGGTGCCGCATTGCTATCGATCTCGGTTTTGAATTTATTGCGTTCCAAATCGCAAACCTTGGACTTTGGCAATCCTAGCGCGGTGATGAAAGAACTCAATCAGGCATTTCAAATGACTCAGCAGGGTAATAGATATTTCTCGATGTGGTACGGAGTTTATCATCAAGCCGATCGCCGTCTCGTGTATGCCAATGCCGGTCATTCTCCTGCCATATTAATTTCAAAAGACATGAATGGTAGCGATCGGGTTCAGAAATTAGATTCACTAAGTATGCCTGTCGGGTTTTTCTTGAGGACGGAATTTTTGAGCGCAGAATGCCACATCCCGCCCGGCAGCAAGCTATACATCTTTAGCGACGGTATCTATGAAATCAAGCAGAGTGATGGGAAACTATGGGGAATTAACCGTCTGATCGAATTAATGTCAGAGGATGCCAGCGATCCCAACGTTAGTGGAGTCGAACGGGTAGTAAATTACGTGCAGCAGGCTAATGGTAGCTCGCGATTTAGAGATGATGTCTCGCTGTTAAAAGTGCAATTCGATCCCTGAACAAACTCTACACCCAAGCATTCAAGCGATCGTATAACTGGTCGGCGGTTAAAACCCCTTCAATGCGATCGACGGGCTGACCATTTTTGAAGATTACCATCGTGGGTAAGGCGCTAATTCTATATTCAGTGGCGAGGGCAGGATAGTTATCCGTGTTAATTTTGACAATCTGAGCTTTATCCTGCACTTTAGGGCTGACTTGCTCCAGGATTCCTGCCATAATTTGGCAAGGCCCGCACCATGGGGCATAGAAATCAACTAAAAGCGGTAGCTCCGATCCTTGAATCAACTCTTCAAAACTTGCAAATTGCTTCTTAACCGCCATACATTACTTCCCAAAGTGTTTGTTAATATTTTAAACCTAAATCCCTCATGCCATCTCGTATTATCTGGGCGCGGTTGGAATTATTTTGGCGTTCGTGCAACGCAATTGCTTGCACGAACGCAGCGATCGCTTCTTGCATTTGTCCCAGCTTGAGTAGAGTTACACCAAGATTTTGATGGGCATCAGCATACTCGGGATCGAGCGCGATCGCTTGCCGATAGGCTGAAGTTGCCGATCGCAGTTGGCCTGAAGACTTTAGAGCAATACCGAGGTTGTAAAATCCCTTAGCAAAATCAGGGGCTATTTGGGTTACTCGCTGATAGGCAGCGATCGCTTGCTCGTATTTCCCCTGGGCTTGCCAAAGATTCCCTAAGTTATTAAGGGCAGGCAACTTAACAAGATCGGGGACATCCAGAACTAAAGCCTGCTGGTAACAATTTTCTGCTATTTGCCACTCGCCCTGGTGGCTGCGCGCGATCGCGGCATGATAAAACAACTCAAATTGCACATGGGGATTGGCATCACTGGATTGGTTCAGGATAGCTATGCCCTGTTGGATTAAATCCAACCCTCGGCTGGGTTCCCCACTTTCCACATATAAAGCACCTAGCTTGCTGTGCATATAGGCATCGCTGGGAAATTCGGCTAAGTGTTTTTGCATTAAGCGCTTTGCCAGATTTTGCTTCCCCTTCATGTCGATTTCGCTACTTTGATAGCCATAGTGTTGGATGCTTACACCCGAGACTTCATAAACCTGCCAGTGGGGAGACTGCTGCCTAATTTTGCTAATACTATCGTCAATGGATTCGTGGTAGTAACCGCTAAAGTAAATATCCGCTCGTCTTCTAAAGAAGCGCGATACGAGAGAATAGGGGGATTGCTTCGCCTCGATCTCTTGTCTGAGCAGATTTGCAGATAGACAGTCCCTCTGTTTAACTAGCTGCTTGAGTTTAATTTTTGCAGATGGTTCTAGTTTCTCATCCGCATCCAGAACTAAAATCCAATCGCCAGAAGCTTGTTGAAGGGAGTAGTTACGTGCAGTAGCAAAGTCATCGCACCAGTCAAATTGAAATACCCTTGCCCCACGTTGCTTGGCAATCATTACCGTATCGTCAGTAGAGCCAGTATCGACAACGATCGCTTCGTCCACAAAACCTCGCACGCTATCCAGGCAATCGGCAATGCGGTGCGATTCATTTTTGACGATCGCGCACAAACTAACGACCGTTGATGTTTTGCCAAATCCTCGGGGCGATCGCGCCATGACTATAGATAAACTAAAGATACCTAGAGCATCTTATCGAAATGTAGCGATTCTAGGTAGATTGCTCTTATTGGGCATCATCAGAGAAGCTAGCCGGACATTGTGGCTCGTTTGTGGGGATATCGATATCACCGTTACCTATAGGGGCATTGCCAGTACTATTTGCCGTACATATTTTATATTTTATTAGGGATTCATTAGCAGCGGTTACCATCACCACAACCCCTGCATAGGATCTGACGGCTACTTTTTGGGCGGTGGCTTTATTCGTGATTCTGGTCGTGAGTAGTGCCGGATCGCCTTCTGAAGCATACTGGTAGTTTTGCGTTTGGGATGATAGCCCTACGCCCAGTTTATTAATATCATCGGTGAAAATCAGTTTTTCTGAGTAGTAGGCGTGCTGACCTTTGTTGAGCGCTCCCACATAGGCTTTAGCTTCTGCTTGTCTGGCTTTAGTAGTTTGATTCAAAAAACTAGGCAGAGCGATCGCCGCCAGAATACCAATAATAATAATTACGACCAGCAGTTCGATCAGCGTAAACCCACCTAAACCAGACTTTGCCCGCTTTTGGCGGAGATGGTCGAGCATATACACCAGAAACATCTGCCTAAATTTTGACTGCCCAAATTTTGCGTTCATATAATTACCCCTGCATCGAATGCCCGATCTCATGCCCCCGACATGCAACCAGAATTGTAGAAATCAGAACTTCGCTATTAGAACATAATTGACGAATATTCTGATGCAAACAACTTACCCACTTGCTAGCGGTTTTATTTCATATAGCATTAGGCTATTTAACGGAATTTTTACCTATGCAGGCAGATATAACCTTCATCCTAACCACGTATATCCCGCGATACAAGTTGTAGCTATCCAGTGATAGTTAAAATATTCTGTAAATTTACTTGCGAATTCTATGCCCATTGCCCCAAGTTCAGGATTGCAGCTCGACCGTTATGATGCCGAAGCCATTGCCGATCGCTATCGACGCATGCCCTTGCGGGTGTGGTGGCGGGGTCTCGGTATCTTTATCCCTATGTTTATGCTGTACCTGAGGATGTGGTGGGATGCCAAGATGGGGCGATCGGCCCAAATGGCACAAAAGCGCGCCCAAGAGATCAGGCAATTACTCACAAAACTAGGGCCTGCTTTCATTAAGATCGGACAGGCATTATCCACTCGTCCCGACATTCTGCCGCCAGTATATATGAACGAACTGGCCCAGTTGCAAGATCAATTACCAGCCTTCCCCAATGAAATCGCTTTTCAATTTATTCGCGAAGAGCTAGGTGCCGATCCCCTTGAGATCTATGCCGAAATTTCTCCTAACGCGATCGCAGCGGCATCTTTAGGACAGGTGTACAAGGGCAAATTGCATACGGGTGAAAAAGTGGCGATTAAGGTGCAGCGCCCGGATATTGCCGAAGGTATTGCCCTGGACATGTACGTTTTGCGGGGTCTAGCTGCCTGGGCAAAACAAAATTTTAAATTTATTCGTAGCAACCTGGTAGGGATCTTAGATCAGTTTGCCAGTCGCATTTTCGAGGAGATGGACTATATCCATGAAGGGCAAAATGCGGAAAAGTTTGCTCGATTTTACAGCCAGCAACCAGGAATTTACGTGCCGTTAATCTACTGGCAGTTCACCGCCAAGCGCGTCCTGACTATGGAATGGGTGGATGGGGTAAAGCTAACGGATCTAGATAGGATCGGGTCTCTGGGCTTTGATAGTCGAGAAATAATTGGAGTTGGCGTGGAATGCTCGCTACGCCAGTTACTGGATCGCGGTTTTTTCCACGCCGACCCCCATCCTGGCAACCTCCTGGTCATGAACGATGGCAAATTGGCTTACCTTGACTTTGGCATGATGAGTCATGTGGAAGCCGACCAGCGCTATGGGTTGATCGAGTCCATCGTACATTTGGTAAATCGGGACTATGAGGCTTTGGCAAGGGACTACGTGCGTTTGGGATTTTTAGATCCTGGTGTCGATCTCGATGGGATCTCTCCTGCCCTGGCAAAGGTATTTAACGAATCGCTGGATGTGGGTGTGGCGCAGATGAGCTTTAAAAACATTACCGACCAACTCTCCCAAATTATGTACGACTATCCCTTTGAAGTGCCAGCCTACTACGCGCTGATTATTAGATCGCTAGTTACTTTGGAAGGCATTGCCTTAGCAGTCGATCCGAGTTTCAAAGTTTTGAGTCTTGCCTATCCCTATGTTGCCAACCGCATTTTGACCGATCGCTCGCCGGAATTGCGTAATGCTCTTAAGGATTTGCTCTTTAGCGATGGCGCGTTCCGCTGGACTCGTCTGGAAAATTTACTCCGCAATGCCAAGTCCAACCAGGACTATAATCTTCGCGAAACCATCGACCAGGTTACCGACTTCTTGCTGTCCGATCGCGGTGAATATATGCGCGATCGCTTAGTGGACGAGTTAGTCAAGGGAATTGAAGTCGCTACTGCCCAAAGACTGCCAAAATCCTTTAGGAAGATGGCTAATACTAAAGAGCCAGGCAATGCATCCCAGCCAGCAACTGATACCAGCTTCGATCGCCTGGCTGCAATCTGGTCGATTTTGCAGCAAGATCGGCAGTTGCAACCCCTCGATATCGTACCGATCGCGGGACGCATTTTAATGAAGCCGGAAACACAGGAAATGGGACGCAATGTTCTCTCGCAATTGGCACAACGGGCTTTAGCTAGAATAATTCGAGAAATGGTATTGCGCGATGAAAGGGAAGCCGCCAGTAAATCAGCAAGTAAAACTTCGGCTCGCTCGATCCCTCTTGCTACTGGAGCAGCTAATCCTGCTCCGGTTGGCAAACATCTCAGCCGCCAGGTAAACGGACGTAGTTGGTAGATAACGTGCGGGTCAAACTAGAAAACGAAATACTATTTATCGATCGCGAGGATCTGCCTAACTACAAAAAAGGGGGGGCAGTTGTGCGGAATAGCTATTTTTGGGCATTAAAGTCAATTGCGGGACGAGCGTCGCGCGATCGCGACTGGGAGTTCGAATCTGAAGTATGGCTGGCTCTCGCCAGAATGCTCATGTCATTTCGGGAATCTGGCTATCTTTTTCTCAGCGAGACCACACTAGAATTTCCACACCACATCGATGAGATACCTGAGGTGCTGCGATCGGTTTCAGCTTGGCAAGACCAACCATGAAACTGAATTTGCCGCACCCATAGGCATAGGGTGCGGCAAATTCAAGAACGATTGATTGTACGGTTTAGGGGCATTAATCGCGGGGGCGGGGCAACCACAGGGGGGATTGCCCCTACAGGAAATCGATCTATGAGAAATCTCCCGAGTATCTAGCTTACTTTGCCGTAGAAAACGCCACGAATCTTGACTTCATGGGGCTCGACCGCGCCTAGATCGGTGCCAGAGAACTGTTCGCACTCAAACGTACCAGCAATTTCTCCTGTCTCGCTGCTTAATTTAGCAATTTGCAAAGACATATCGCCCTTGTAGGTGGTATCGTCCTTTACGCTCTTCTTCCCAAATTCATCGCGTCTGGCTGGTAGGGCTTCAGCGGCATCATAGCCGATTGATAAGCCGCGTCCTTTAGGATCGATGAAGCTAGGGCCGCGATAAGTAGGAACATCGGTTGTGCCCTCAAAGTTAGCAGAGGTGCCGATGCCATTCAGGCCAGGTTGAGTCTTAGCTTTGTATCCCTTGATGGTAAATAAGATGGCAATGCGTTCTCCACCTGGCATTTGCACGGTGATGGGTTGATAATCTAGACCTTCTTTTTCCTCAAGTGTCAGGCTACCATCTGATTGCAGGGTAACATCGGCTTGAACATAGTCAAGGCTAGTAGTCTTGCGAGTTACCAACTTAGCAGGCACAAATTCCGGAGCTTTACGCTTACTAGCTGACTCTTCTTTGACGTAAAATTCCGTTGGTTGCAGGCATAAATCGGTAATTTTCACGGTTTTGCCTGGTTCCATCGGAATCAAACCGCGCCCCCGAGTGCTACCTGCAATTTCAGGACAAAGGTTTGCCAACCCCGTACCTCTAACCTGGTCGTAGGTAAGACCGTCGTGGCGCTCAACCGCGATCGCATTACCTCCGAATGCAAGTGTGAATAGGCTGATACACAAGACTAAAATAACTCTAATAAAATAGCGATGATTCATGATTAACCTCTTGATTAATTTCCAGGAAAGCTGAAATAAACCATTTTTAAAATTTTCTCGATAGACTGACTGAGAATAAAAATTCCAATCATCATCTTAACGCGCACGAGGACACTTGTTTTGGAGCAATTTGAGCAACGCAACTCCCTAGAGCTGAACGCTTTGTCGGAGCAACTACGATCGCTTGCAAAAAAGTATGAAGGCGACCCCCAGAAACTGCTAGGTATTTTGCGAACCCTGGAGCAGTTACACAATGAGATCTGTGAAAACCTTTTCCAACCTGCTCTGCCTAATACTCGTCATGGTTTATTTGACTTACTTCAAGATATAGAAGCAAATGGTGGGTGGCCTTACATCTATCGTATAAGGTTAAGTGACCTATGTAGAAATTTGATCCAGGCTGAGGAGGAGGATGGGGTTAGGGAGTAAACCGACAAGGTTGGCTGAGGGCTATTTGTAAAAGTTGTTGGTATTCGCGATCTCCTACTTCGTAGGCTCCAAACCTTGCCAGGTGGGGGTTCATTAGTTGGGCATCAAATAGGACATAGCCTCTTGCCCTTAAATGTTGTACTAGCTTCACCATTGCGACCTTAGAGGCTTCAGGAATGCGATAGAACATGGATTCGCCAATAAATATGCCATTAATCGCAATGCCTAATATCCCGCCAGCTAGCTCCTCACCTTGCCATGTTTCAAAGCTATGTGCCCATCCAGCTTGATTTAGGTCGCGATAAACCTGCTTTAGTTCGGGTGAAATCCAGGTGGTCTCCCGGTTAGCGCAGAGGTCAACCACCTTATTAAACGCAGCGTTAATTTTGACGCTAAACCGCGCCTGGTTAAGAACCCGTTGCAGCGATCGCGGGTAGCGAAACCGCTCGTCCAGGGGAATTAGCGTGCGTTCGTAGGCATAAAACCATGCTAAAGGTTCATTTTCCGACTCCGCCATCAGAAAGTGTCCTTGGGCATAGCCGGAGATCGCAGTGTCAACGTCTAGCATTTACAGTCGAGATCGTTGCAAAAGTTTAACAATATTGCCATCAAATAATTAAGAAAATCTTAAGATAACGCCTCGTACAAATGAATAAAACCGGAAACTATAGCTTCCGGTTTTATTCATTTTAAAAGTTTTTTAAATTTAATTTTATAGTCAAGACCTTTATATAAGCTGGCCTCGATTCAATGATTCTATTCTTACTGAAATTTGCAAAATGTGGGGATCGCTTAATTATTTCTTCATAATTGCTAGAGTAGTCACGCAATTTAAGTAAATATACTCAATTTCCCTGGATAAATGCAAATCTTACCTTGTCTCAAGGCATACAAGGTCAATCTCTACCTGGTCAAGCAAGCTTGCACAATTGGCTGTTAGTTTTAACACATTAATTGTTTAGATATTATTAAAATTCTGGAGCGATCGCTTTAGGCTTGGAATCACTATCCAGGAGCTTTTGTACGGAAACACGCACTTCAGTGTTAAGTAGAACCGCCCTCTGGCAAATCAGAAACGACCATAAAATAGTCATCAATCCAGCATAGAGACATGAGGATGAGGGTATGCAGCCAACCAACCCCAATCAATTCACCGAGAAAGCCTGGGCGGCGATCGTGCGCACGCCAGAAGTAGTCAAGGCAGCCCAGCAGCAACAAATTGAAAGCGAGCATTTACTAAAAGCCCTACTTGAAGAAGAAGGACTTGCTACTAGCATTTTTAACAAGGCTGGTGTCAGCGTACAGCGCATTAGAGAGCGCACAGATGAGTTTGTCAACCGCCAGGCCAAAGTTTCGGGTAGCAACACATCTGTATACCTAGGACACAGCTTAGATAGCCTTTTAGATCGAGCCGAACAGGAACGTAAAGCGTTTGGCGATGACTTTATCTCGATCGAGCACTTAATCCTGGGCTATATCAAGGACGATCGCTTTGGGAAGGCATTATTCCAAGAGATGGGATTAGATGGCAACAATCTCCGTAAAATTATCGAACAAATTCGAGGCAGCCAAAAAGTGACAGATCAAACACCCGAACAAAAATATGAAGCCCTGGAGAAGTACGGGCGAGATTTAACTGAGCTTGCTAAGGCAGGTCGCCTCGATCCCGTCATCGGTCGCGATGAGGAAATTCGTCGCACTATCCAGATCCTATCGCGCCGCACCAAAAACAATCCCGTTCTGATTGGCGAACCCGGCGTTGGTAAAACCGCGATCGCCGAAGGTCTAGCCCAACGTATTCTCAACGGCGACGTGCCTGAGTCGCTGCGCGAGCGCAGGCTGATTGCCCTCGATATGGGTGCCCTGATCGCCGGTGCCAAATATAGAGGGGAATTTGAGGAACGCCTCAAAGCCGTTTTAAAGGAAGTGACGGAATCCCAGGGGCGAATAATTTTATTCATCGATGAAATACACACGGTCGTGGGGGCGGGGGCAACACAAGGTGCGATGGATGCGGGTAACCTGCTCAAGCCCATGCTGGCGAGGGGAGAACTGCGCTGCATCGGTGCCACTACCCTTGACGAATACCGCAAATACATTGAAAAAGATGCCGCCCTGGAACGCCGCTTCCAGCAGGTCTACATCGATCAACCTGGTATTGAAGATACGATCTCGATTTTGCGCGGTCTCAAAGAGCGCTACGAAGTTCACCACGGTGTCAAGATCTCCGATAGTGCCCTGGTTGCTGCTGCCACGCTATCCAATCGCTATATCAGCGATCGCTTTTTACCAGATAAAGCGATCGACCTGGTGGACGAAGCCGCTGCCAAGTTGAAAATGGAAATTACCTCCAAGCCGGAGGAACTGGACGAAATCGATCGCAAAATCCTGCAACTGGAGATGGAGCGACTGTCTCTGAAAAAGGAAACCGATCCCGAATCTAAAGAACGTCGCGAACGTTTAAGCAAAGAGCTAGCAGATCTAAAAAACGACCAGTCTACGCTCACAGCGCAATGGCAGTCCGAGAAAGAGGTAATCGACAGTATCCGCAAACTCAAGGAGGATATCGACCGCGTTAACCTAGAAATCCAGCAGGCAGAACGGGACTACGATCTCAACCGCGCTGCCGAGCTAAAGTATGGTAAGCTCACCGACCTGCAACGCCAACTGCAAGAGTCTGAAACCCGACTGAGCGAGGCTCAAACCACGGGGCGATCGCTCCTGCGCGAAGAAGTCAGCGAAGAAGATATTGCGGAAATTATTGCCAAGTGGACGGGCATCCCCGTCAGCAAGTTGGTGGAATCTGAAAAAGAAAAACTCCTGTACCTGGAAGCAGAACTCCACAAGCGCGTTGTCGGTCAATCCGAAGCCGTCACTGCCGTTGCCGATGCTATCCAGCGATCGCGCGCCGGACTGGCCGATCCCAATCGCCCGATCGCCAGCTTTATCTTCCTCGGCCCTACGGGGGTTGGTAAAACTGAGCTAGCCAAAGCCCTTGCCGCCTACATGTTCGACACCGAAGAGGCAATGGTACGCATTGACATGTCTGAATACATGGAAAAACACAGCGTTTCGCGCCTGGTTGGTGCACCTCCCGGCTATGTGGGCTACGAAGAAGGCGGCCAACTCACCGAAGCAATTCGCCGCCGTCCCTATGCCGTAATTCTGTTTGACGAAATCGAAAAAGCCCATCCCGATGTTTTTAACATCCTGCTGCAAATCCTCGACGACGGTCGGGTAACTGATTCCCAAGGACGGACGGTGGACTTCAAGAATGCTGTCATTATTATGACCAGTAATATTGGCTCCCAATATATCCTCGATATCGCAGGCGATGACTCCAAATACGAGGAAATGCGCTCTCGCGTGATGGAAGCCATGCAAAGCAGTTTCCGTCCCGAGTTCCTCAACCGCATCGACGAAATCATCATCTTCCACGCTCTCCGTCGCGAAGAGTTGCGTCGCATTGTCAAACTCCAGGTAAAACGCCTGGAGCAAAGGCTAGCCGAACGCAAGATGACGCTCAAGCTCTCGGATGCCGCCTTAGACTTTATTGCCGAAGTGGGCTACGACCCCGTCTACGGTGCTCGACCGCTCAAGCGCATTATCCAGCGCCAGATCGAGACCCAAATTGCTAAAGCAATCCTCCGCAGCGAATTCAGCGATGGCGATACCATCTTCGTCGATATCGAAAACGAGCGTCCATCCTTCAAAAAGCTCCCAGCGGACTTACTCGCTACCAGCTCAACCTGACGAGCAGTAAGGGTTTAGCATTTGTCTGGTAATCTCTGCCTTAAACGCAGGTATTCGTTACAAATGCTAAACCCCAGCGGCATCCCCACCCCCCATCTAATTCCTCAATACCAAAATCCCCATCATTCCTCCCGCGATCGCATAGTGAGTAGCCTTGCTAAATCCCGCCGCTAGTGCCAGTTGCTCCTGCTCTTTTCCCACCGGAAATTTTGCCAAGCTGGGTGCAATGTACTCGTATTCTTCAGCCATGCCCTTTTGCCTCGCCAGCGGCACCACAATCCGCTCCAGATAAAATTGCTGGAATTGTGCCATGAGGGCATCATCAGGACGGTGAAAATCAAGGATCGCGGCGATCGCTCCCGACTTTAAGACCCGTTGTAGTTCTGCTAAACATTGGGGAATATCAACTACATTTCGTAGACCATAGGCCATCGTTGCCCCATCAAATGTGCGATCGGCAAATTGCAGATCGAGGGCATCACCCTCTTGCCACACAACGCAACTTTGCAATTGTGGATAAGCAGCTATTTTTTGCGCGGCAATCTCTAACTGAGCGCAGGCAAAATCTACGCCAAACACTCGACCCGCTGGTGCGACACGGCGAGCTAACACGATCGCCAAGTCGCCGCTACCACAACACAAATCCAAAACGGTTTGCCCTGGCTGAGGATCGATCCACCGCACTGCCATTTTTTTCCAGATCCGGTGTTGCCCCAGGCTTAACAAACCATTTAAGTCATCGTAAACAGGAGCAATACGTTCAAATATCCGGCGCACGTTCGCTGCAGATTGAGTTGTCATTATTTTTGGATCGTTTAACCTTTGCTGACTCTGAACAAGTTTACCGATTAATGCAGGACATCGTAGGGGAATTACAATTAAGCTAGATAATAAGTAAATATGCTAGAACCACTGTGAAAGATGACACCACCTAGAGGCCGAAGATCCCAACGGAGAGGAAAACAGCCCAGTAATAGGAGTAATTTTTCTAAAAGCTCCCAAGGCTTAATGCACCAGGCGGGCAAAACCTGGAATATTGTGGTTGAAAAAATCCGCCTCACTGCTTCTCACCTGCAGCCAGCAAAATCCACTGAGGGATCGCCAAGATCTTGGCTAACACTGCCCCAACTACCATTATTCATAGCTGGTGGTATTACTCTATTAGTAACGATTGTTTTTGGCTCTGCCCTCACCAACCAGGGATTTATCTTTAGCTCCTCTGAGATCGGCGATCGCAACTGTCAAACTAAGCTAAATGGCAAGTGGCAGACTAACTGGGGCAACATGTCTTTCCAAGAAGAAGGTGGCTCGGCCAAAGTTAAGGGTAAATACGAATATCAAAATCTCGACCGAGGCAAGGTCAAGGGGGAAATTACAGGAACACTGAACGCGGATGTCCTTAACTTTGATTGGCAAGAAACTACTGGTAAAAATCAAGCTAAGCAACAGGGGAAGGGGAGTTTACTATTTCGCAACAATTGCAAAGACTTTTTCGGCAGTTATGGCCTCAACAATAACGATACAGGTTTAGGTAATTGGCGAGGCACGGTTTTGCAGGTTACCCCCATAGGAAAGTAGCGATCGCTGACAGCCAGGTTTCAACAGCATGACAAAAAATTCTTGCTGTAAGTTTTTCATTTATAGCTACAGCCAATAGGCTTAGGACGGGGTGCAGGGGTTCCACACGGCAGTGGCTCTAGCGGGGAACCCCCAAGACCGCCCTGCCTCCCCTGCGTGGGGCGCAGCCCCCACACCCCCTGTCCTAACAGATCTGTCTACGGCTATATATATAGCGTTTTTCAATTGAGAACAGGTTTTATTGACGGGGTGAAGGGGTAGAACCCCTTCTTGGGGGCAACGCCCCCAAACCCCCTTCTCGTTTTCATCTGAAAACTGCTATAGCCATACTAGCAGTCCTCGCAGGCGGACTTTGCTCGTATAGCCGCGACTTTCAATCGCCAGTCAATATTAGGGATAATTAACGTGGATTTGATGTGAGACTAACTACCCAAAGATGCCGTACCAAAAGTGGCATTAAATTGCTTGCACCAAATCGCTACAGAATGAAAATCAGACACCTGGACATTACTGGGAATTTCGTATTTTTGGGAGCCATTCGTACTCTGGAGGGGGCTGATATTGATGTAGTCCCCTTCTTTAATGCTATAGGTAGGGGGCTTAGTTTCTTTGAGTAAATCCCTAGACCGATGCAAAACCACCACTAAATCTGGACCTTTATCAGTTTTAAATGACCGATCGAACTCAATAAAGTTTTTGCCATTCTCAGTTACAATTCTTACCTTCCCTTCCGTAGGAACCTCGGCTTTAACAAAACTGCCAGAGCGATCGGAAGCATTGGTAGCTGTTGGAGTTGTTTTACTAACTTCATTAGGATTACTGGTGTTGGGGTTGTTGGGGTTATTAGCGCTATTATTTGAAGGTGTAGGCGTACAGCTAGCTAGTAGAAGTATGAGTGCCGTCGATGCCAAATTTTGAAATTTCATAGTTTACTGTCCCGGAATTGATAACTATATCTCACACAGAAATATACGAATGAGTCGGTTAACTAGTTTTGATTCAAAGATACGCCAGTTTGACAGACCTCACCCCCAACACCTCTCCTCGAAGGAGATGGGAGCAAAACCCCTATCCTACTGTTATTCTCCCTTGACTAAAAGGCGAGGGAAGTAGGGGCATTTACAGGGTTCGTCGAACTCACGTTAAAGATACTTAATACTTATACTTATTTACTGTGTCTCAAGGCCACGATCGCGATCGCAGGTATCAGGCGATCGCGATCGCTAAAATTAGTAACATATAATCAACTATACATTTGAACTTAGACACCTATTTCAGCCATTATGACTACACGATCCCAGGTGCCTGTGACTGTTTTAACCGGGTTTCTCGGTGCAGGTAAAACCACGTTACTCAATCATATTCTCACTGCCGAGCATGGCAAGAAAGTGGCGGTGATTGTAAATGAGTTCGGCGAGATCGGGATCGACCAGCAATTAGTTATAAATGCTGACGAAGAAATCTTTGAAATGAATAACGGCTGTATTTGCTGCACCGTGCGCGGCGACCTCATCCGCATCATTGGTAACCTCATGCGCCGTCGCCAAAAGTTCGACCATCTCCTGATTGAAACTACCGGGCTTGCCGACCCCGGCCCCGTAATTCAAACCTTCTTTGTGGATGAGGATATTCAGGCACAAATGAATCTGGATGCGGTGGTGACTGTGGTTGATGCCAAGCATATTAGCCAGCATTGGGGCGATCGCGAAGCCCTGGAACAAATTGCCTTTGCCGATGCGATCTTGCTTAACAAAACCGATCTGGTGAGCGAGGCAGAGCTAAAAGCCCTGGAGTCCAAAATTAGGTCGATGAACGCGATCGCTAAGATTTACCGCACCCAACTGCGGCAACCGGATGAAGCTCAGATTAAGGCCGTACTCGATGTCGGCGGCTTTGACTTGGAACGCATTCTAGCCATCGAGCCGCATTTCCTTGGAGATCGACACGATCGCGAGCACAACCATGAGCACAACCACGACCACGACCATGAGCACGACCACGACCACGGGCATGGCGAGCACGAACACGACCAATCGATTACTTCAGTTGGTATTGCTGTAGATGGAACTGTCGATCCGCAACGGCTCCACGATTGGATGGGAGGACTGCTGCAAACTCAAGGCCCGGATATCTTTCGGATGAAGGGAATACTTAACATAGATGGAGAGAGCGATCGCTTTGTATTCCAAGGCGTACATATGATCTTCGACGGTATCCGCGATCGACCTTGGAAGAGCGACGAATCGCGTCGCAATCAATTAGTTTTCATTGGACGCAATCTAGATGCTGAAAAGCTAAAGCGGGATTTTCATGCCTGCCTAGTCCGATAATCCACCCTCAAACCTCCCCTCCCAAGGGGGAGGTTTGGGGAGATTGTCATTCTGCAAATGAGAGACATCTTCTAAGGGAGCAGTTTTCATCTTATTACTGGAGTTTAGACTAAAAAGTGGTAAAAAGCAGCCAGCCATTGCAGACTGACCGCTTGATGATGGAAGCTGAAAAGACTATAAAATCAACAGCTTCATCATGATTAGTTTGGATAAACTTGAGCAATTTCGCAAGTACACGTACGAAATTATAGGGAACGGGAGAGATGCGCTGTTCGACTTGATGGATGCGGTACTGACGAGTCGGAGTGTTTCATCGTTTGTGGAACTTTCGTTAAGCCCATTATTTCGGAGGGAGTGGTCGAGTATCTATGAAGCACTGCAAGATAGTCATCCTCCACGTGAAGACTTGATGAAGCAATACATACAGCAAATGCCGGCAGCAGAGGTGACGATATTGGCGGGCGACCATACAGCCTGGTCGCGTCCCTATGCGGTGACATTACAAGAACGCACCTACGAACATCAACCTCAACCGGGAGTAGGAAGCAAACCTGTTACGGTGGGGCAAGGATACAGCACAATTGCCTGGATTCCAGAGTCAGAAGGGAGTTTTGCCTTACCGTTGCGGCATGAGCGGATCACCAGTTTCGAGAACCCGATTCAGAAAGCCGCTAGTCAGTTACGCTTGGTTTGTGCGGAAATTCCTGGGACTGTGCTTTTCCTGGGGGATGGCGAGTATGGGTGCGCACCATTTTTGCAGCAAACAGCAGACATCCCGTGTATCAAGCTGCTCAGGCTACGCCCCAACCGGGTTCTGTATCATGCCCCAAAGGATTACGAGGGGCATGGGCGACCCCATAAGCATGGAGAGAAATTTAGCCTCAAAGACTCTGACACTTGGTCTATTCCCCAAGCAGACATCACAATTGCAGAGCCTAAACTGGGACGATTGCAAATTCGTCGATGGCCAAACCTGCACTTAAAGCAAGCCGCAGACCATCCCTTTACACTCATTCTGGTCGAACGTCTTGATATGCCTGAATCGAAACCCCTGTGGTTGATTTGGGTCGCTAAAGACGAGCCAATCTTGAGTGAGGTATGGCAAAAATATCTGCGCAGATTTGCCATTGAGCATTGGTATCGCTTGGTGCGTCAACGTCTCCATTGGACAATCCCTCAGCTTTCTACCCCTGCTCAGATGGAGACTTGGTCGGACTTGATGCCTTTACTTACTTGGCAATTGTGGCTCGCTCGTGAACTTGTCCAAGACTCTCCTCTGCCTTGGCAGAAACCGATGACTAAATTGTCTCCTGGTCGAGTTGCAAATGCTTTTGCTTTAGTTTTGGTCAGGATTGGCTCTCCTTCCCCTGACCCTAAACCTCGCGGTAAGTCTCCAGGTTGGCCTCTTGGGAAAAAACGAACCCAACGGATTCGTTATCCTACTGTCAAAAAACGCTATGCCAAGCCCCTCAAAAAAGCTTCCGCTGCAACTGCTTAGCTCAACTTCTTCCCTTTTATCCTCTCTCTCGCTAGTTTCTATCTAGCGAGATGCTTCTTGTTGCCTTTTAGTCTAAACTCCAGTTATTAGTCCCAACGGGAATGATGCTTTTTGTAGTGATGATTATCATGGTAGCGATAATCCCACTTGTCATAACGGTTATATCTTTCTTCGTAGCGGGACTGATAGTAATCGGCACAACGGTAGTCATGACGATATTCCCAACGATTGCAGTAGGTATAATCTGGGCTATGCTTGTCGTAGCGAATAGAGCTATGCTCGTAACTGTTATACTCATTTGCCTGAGCGGGAACGGTAACTGCACCATAGGCAGCTAGAGAGATGGGTACGGCAGCTAACCAGCTTAGTTTCTGAAGGGAAATATGTTGAGAAATGTTTTTAACGATCGCAGACATAATTCAGTTCTCCTTGTAATGCGGATCTTGTTTCGATCCTTTGCTTGACTGCAATCATCATCGCCGAGATACCAGTGAAAGCTTGCGATCGCGATCGCTAAGATCGTGCGATCTTACAAAGCATAAGCCGCGATCGCGATCGCAAACCAGACTATAGGCTTAGGACGGGGTGCAGCTATAAATTACGATGAAGGTTTTATGGTGTTTAGCAATTAGCTGTAAGAATTTAGATTTCTGGGTCTGCGTTCGCAAATAGGCCGTGAAATTCCAGTGGGATGTGATGGGGTAAATAAGCACGACCTAGCTCTTTAAAAGAGCTGGCATCGAGAACTAACAGAAACGATCGCTGTCTCACTGCATCCAGAACTACACTAAGAATCGCTCCATCATCCTCATCTTTAGCATTGGGAGCAGCGACGAAGATGGGTTCGCCTGGATAGGTATTTGGATCAAACCATCCCTTTGTATTGCGATTATGTACGTCAATCTTGAGGAGTTGACCGACTAGAGTCGGCCAGTCGCGGTTGTGGCTCACGGCATAAGCGTAGCGATAATGCCTCGAACTGCAACGAGCATGGTTGATGCAAACCATTTCAATCTTACGATCTGACAACAACTCATAGTCTACGTCGCTAGAGTGGACGGGCTTATGAAGAGGTAAATGATAACGTCGATATTCTGCTAAGGGATGATCCTCCGATCTAGTCGCGTTGCGCAACAGGTTAAGGTAGGATTTGTACATTAGATCCGGGCGATCGGAAGCAGCGATGTCGATTAGAATCTCATCACCCTGCTCGTAAGCGTTAATGTGATGGAATGCGAAAAATGCTTTGCTTGTGAAACGGACAACCTGTTTGCCTGTTCGCTTGTCGATAACTAGAAAATTAGTGCCGCGTTGCGGTTCCCAACTCAAGCAGTGCATGGGTGCCTTACCGCTTAAGATAGCTTTCATGGATTTAATTATGAGGGGGAACTCCACCAGGATGATGAAGTTCTCTGTCAAGGCAAAGCTATGCATGTAGCACGGGTCGCGCACCGGAATTCTAGCAATTAGTTCGCGTCGATCGCTCGTTGCTTTAATGCGATAGAGATTGTAGGTATTGATGGGGCCAAAGCAAGTTAGGTAGTTGATGTATTCCTGATTCTGATAATCATATTGGGGATGTCCGCAGGAGAGATGCCCAAACAGGCGATCGCTAAAATAAAAAGCCCCTTGAGTTTCCAGCGAGATCGGATCGAAAATCGTCGGTACGGGTTGCTCGGTTAGAGCCAAAAACTTCCCATCTAGATGCATGAAACTGACATTGGTGTTATAGGTCTGACCCGTTCGATAGCCGATCGCGTCCAAAGTCATTCTGAGAATGCGATTGGCGAGGGAGGTGGGTTGAACTGTTTCAAAGCCAGAACTGAGCTGCCCGGTAGACATCATTTGGATGTAAGGGGAAGTACGCAAAAAACGATTGCGGTAGGCAACCCGACCTTTATGGAAAGCATAGCGATGTACCATAGCTAGACCGTCGAACCAGTGATTGTAACTAACCCGACCAATATCGAACTTAGCGGAGCCATTGCGGTACAGACAGCCATGCAGCCAGTGAGGAATTTCTCCTTCCACAGGCAAATTATCAATTTCGACCTCGGAGTTGAGACTGGTAAATGCTAGCTCTACGCCAGTTCGTGTAACAGTAATTGGAACAACCATATAGATAAACTTCCTATCTATGCTTTGCGGGCTTGGGCAAGCCGACTGTAATTTTCGAGATATAGCGGTTTTCAGATGAAAACGAGAAGGGGGTTTGGGGGCGTTGCCCCAAGAAGGGGAGGCAGGGCGGTCTTGGGGGTTCCCCGCTAGAGCCACTGCCGTGTGGAACCCCTTCACCCTGTCAATAAAACCTGCTCTCAAGTGAAAACCGCTATAAAACTCTGGGGATACTTTTTTAGAACTATCTAACCAACGAGCTGTTTGACATCAGTACTTCCGGTACGTGCAGGTTTCCCTTAGTTGATGTAATGGGGTTACCAATCTCTCGAAGCTCTCTCTTTAGCTTGTCGGGACATTCTTTTTGAATTTGTGCGAGTGACTCGGGCCAGCGAGTGCGATGAATAAAAGCGGCACCATCAGGTCGCCAGGCTGCTTCAAATATCATCCCACTCTTAATGGTTTGTGTTTGAATCCCCAGTATGTCATAGACATCAATTGGGGTTCCCTCCTTTGTATGCGGTTTGCCATTGCCGCAATAATCGGCACGAGCCATGCGCGTACAAGCTTGATGGAAGTCTTGTAAAGATCTACCTCGTACCGTCTTCCAGGGTTTATATCCCCACCTCACACATTTAGCTAAAACGCCACTCGTACATGCGAATGTAATTTCTTTACTATTAATGTGCTTGCCCGTCCGATCCCAATGGCCTGCTAAGGGAATTACTTTAGCCATGTTGTTTCGGTCTGGCTGGCACAGGTTGTGCCATGTCGAGTCAGATGGGTTTTGGTAGAGGAGCGTGTAGAGGTAGGTTTCTCGCTCTGGATCGGCTGGATCGAGTTCGACATTACTAATTTTTAGTCTTAGTGGTTTTCCGCGATCGCTGACAATATTGAGGATAGTCCCCTCTAAATCGCTCCCTTTAATGCTCGAAGTAGGTTGAATAGATGCTGGGAAATGTCTGCCAAAGTTCAAATTAAGTGTTTGACAAAGCCATTGCACCATTTGGACAGTCGCAACCCAGCAAACACTCCCAAGTACGAGCAACAGAATTTGTTTGCGCATGATGTCACCTCCTCACCGGGTTAGCCCCACGCAGGTGGAGCACTAACTGTCCGCCTTCCAAACCAATCTCTCGAACTGACATTTCCTTAAGATTAGCTGTGGTAACTGTCAGTTGAGTCCACCCAGTCCCATTGAGACTAACCCCATTCATGCTAAGACCTCCTCCATTGAAGCTAGTCCCATTTTGGAAACCTCCGTTTGGCATAAGGCTATTTACAGCATATCCGTTCAGGTTTGTCCCATTAGGGTGCACATGGAATACTAACTGTCCGCCTTCCAGTCCAATCTCCCGCACTGCCATTTCCTTAAGATTAGCTGTGGTAACTGTCAGTTGATTCCATCCAGTTCCATTCAGGTTAGCCCCATTCTGGTTAACCCCATTGAAGCTAGTCCCATTCAGGCTAGCCCCATTTGTAACATATCCGTACAGGTTAGTTCCATTTTGCTCAGGATCGCATTTTGGAGAACCTGGAGCACACACTGGCATTAGCATAACTCTGTCGCTATATCTATTACTCGTAAGCTGCTGCTCTGCTGTAGGTGCGGCAAGAGTAGTTGTTAAGGATATTCCTGCTACTAAAGCTAATTGATGTAGATTGTATTTCATAGTTGATAAACTCCTTATGGGTGTATAGTTTTCCAAATCAAGTCCAACACTACTAATTCCAATTAATCGTCATTAAGGTCAAGTCCGGATCGCCATCCCGCGATCGCCTTCGTCTCTCGTTCGCTAAACTCGTGAATTGTTTCTACAAGTTGCGCGATCGCCAGTCTTGCTAGCACCACTTCCGAGTTAGAGGTATATGCGCGCTCTGCTGGATTTTTGTCTTGGCAATGTTCTAAGTATTTGTTAGACATAATAGTTCTCCCAATCGAATTTCTTTATCTATAAGTCAGAATAGTTAGTATCACCAAGATTGTCAGCCGGAAAAGTTAAGTAAAAATCGCAATGTGGCGATCGGAAAAGATCGGATCTTGCCTAAGCTGGTACGGGTTCGAGCGGCTGACCGAGAATTTTCGCGATCGCCTCTGGTTGCATGGTCTGCAAGTATTCGGGCGTGAATTCTGATGGAAAAAACTCAAACAGGATGCGATTTTCCACCCAAAACTCGATCGCGCTGAAGGGGACGACATCGCCCTTCATGCGGGTCAGGACGCGCCAACCTTCGCGTTGGCCGATCTGCTCGATTTGCTGAGGCGCGATCGGGACTGAAATTGCTGCGTGCATGGATACCAGATCGGCAGGTTCAGTTTGCAGTACTTTAGCTGACTCAGTATCATTGCCTGGAGACCATACATCGCCTTCTTTAAACACCACAATGTGCGTGCCATAGTAGTCAAAGGGTATAACCAGGTAGCTGCCAGCAACTAGGAATTTATATACTTTGCCATTCATGATTTCAGCTAGGACGCTAGCAACCCGCAATGGGTTATGAGCATCAATCGAAATATGGTGAATCATGAGAATAACTCCAAAAAGTTGAAAGTTGCGCTCTTAAGCACACTTTTAGAATAGGGAAACTTTTTGTTGCAGTCAGCCAGAAAAAGTCAGGAAAGATCCAATCGGAAGATCGGAAAAGATCGGATCTGTATTACCTGGGCGCGATCGCCACTCCCTTGGAATAAATTTGTGGAAGGGCGATCGCTCTATTCGGCGTTGTGGGCAGTGTCTCCCACTGGGATTGCTATAGCAATTTTCAGATCGGAACAAGTAGGGGATTTGGGGGCAATGCCCCCAAGAAGGGGTGGGCCCCCTTCACCCCATCAATAAAACCCGTTCTCAATTGAAAAGTGCTATAAGAACTAGGAAAACACGAAGGCATTGACAGCCACCAAACGGTAGCCTTGAGCCTGCGACTCTGAGGCGCGCCAGTCGAAGTCTTCTCGCGCCCATCCCCATACTGCCGTTCTGTCCTCGCTGTTTTTAGCCCAGATGGCATTGAAGCGCTCCCCTTGTCCATTTGGCAACACGAAGGCATTGATATCCATGAGGCGATACCCTTGAGACTGTAAGGTTGAAGCTTTCCAGTCAAAGTCCTTTCGCGCCCATCCCCATATTGCCGTTCGATCCTCGCTATTTTTAGCCCAGATGGCATTGAAGCGCTCCCCTTGACCGTTTGGCAGCACAAAGGCATTGAGATCCATGAGGCGATAGCCTTGGGACTGCAGCTTTGCAGCTTGCGCGTCAAAGTCCTTTCGCGCCCATCCCCATACTGCAGTTCGATCCTCATTGTTTTTAGCCCAGATGGCATTGAAACGCTCTCCTTGTCCATTCGGCAATACAAAAGCATTCAGATGCATCAGGCGATACCCTTGAGACTGCAGCTTTGCAGCTTGCGCGTCAAAGTCCTTTCGCGCCCATCCCCATACTGCAGTTCGATCCTCATTGTTCTTTGCCCAGATGGCATTGAAACGCTCTCCCTGTCCATTCGGTAAAACGAAAGCATTCAGATCCATTAAGCGATAACCTTGCCCCTGCAATTCTGCGGCGCGACGGTCAAAGTCTGCCCTTGCCCATCCCCATACCGCAGTTCGATTCTCATTGTTCTTAGCCCAGATCGCATTAAAGCGCTCTGGACCTGGATCTGGCAACTTTATTCCGCTTGCCGTCCAGAAGGGGTATTCTGTATCAATACCTATCTCCCCATATCCGATCTTGCCAAACCCATTTTCTCCCCATCCAGTACCCCAGGAGTTCTTGACAATCCAACATTGCTCTGCTTCAGAATATCCA
Source organism: Pseudanabaena sp. PCC 6802 (assembly GCF_000332175.1). Lineage (NCBI taxonomy): Bacteria > Bacillati > Cyanobacteriota > Cyanophyceae > Pseudanabaenales > Pseudanabaenaceae > Portococcus > Portococcus stanieri. The sequence continues at coordinate 1,918,583 of NZ_KB235914.1, forward strand.
ATAACCTCAACACAGTGCAGACCTACCTCTTCACCCGTAACGTGGGTGTAAACTCCACTACCATAGGTATAGAAATCCTCAAACACGTGAATAACAGCCGAACAGGGGCCATGGTTAGTAAGATAGTTTTTGCGGTCAACAACGTTTGCCAGGGTTGAGGAATTAGTGATCTTCACTGCCTTTGAGCGATCGGATATATTCACGCAATGGGCAATCCAATAATGACGATCTGGGTTGGGGTCGTTCTTTGGTGGGCTATCAAATGCAGTCATGTAGGAGAAGTTAGTCTCATTGATAACGCCGCGAACTTTGATTTGATCGTAGGCTTGATCTGGCCACCAACCCTCACACGAAGCGCCATGGGAAGAGCAGAAATGCAGATCGGCTTCCGACAAATTCAATGACTTCCCACGCTCAATAGATGCCATCGATTCTACCACTGCAGTCGTGCAGAACGAGACACAAGAACCACAATATCCCTGATCTTTGACTCCAGTTACATGATTGCCGTTTCGGTTACGCCAATCCACAGCAGGAGCAAAATTAGCAATAGGAGCAGCAGCTAACCGAGCCGGAGCCATTGCAGATGCAAGAGCAGCTCGATCTATGACAACTCCCAGTAGAGCCATCCTTTCTCGATCGCTTAAAAGAGATTGTGGGGTTTGGCGAGCCGTCCATCGAGCCTGAGTTTCTCCGAGACGAGCATTTACTTCATTGAACGAAACCATAGTAATTATTTCCTTTGGATTTGATTTAGATTGAATTTAGACAGCATGTTCCTGCAAGTCATGGTTAGCATGACTTTGGCGAAACGAATTTGGGTTGAAGCCGTTAAACGTCGATCGCAATCTGAATGATGTGTTGCATTTGGGGAGGTTGGTCTTTCTCCCAGGGTCTGCTTTGCACAAACCGAATAGATATCCGTCCGATCGCATGTGCTCGGATGACAAACACTTCATCTCGGCTAGAACCCACCGGTAAAGGTTGTTGGTACTCTGCCTCAACCTTTGACACATCAATCGATGTTGCATTTCCCTCGATCTCATAACTCCAGCGATATCCTGCTGTACCAAGGCCTGGCAGACGGAGTGTATATGTCTCTCCGATTTTGAGGGTAAGATTTGAAGGTACTTCCATTGTTGGTTCCTGAATCGCTTTTGATTTACAGAGTTGATGAGTAATGGCTCGGGCGATCGCTTCTTAAAAAATCGTATCAAAGCGATCGCTCGATCTATTTAGAAGTCAATCTGATTTGCTGTACCAGATAGACTAACTGACATGTATGTCTGCGACTGACCCACAGTTTTTACAAGGGTCGATCGCGTGCTAAAAATAGCGATCGTATTCATTGGAGCCGATTTGGTCGTAGCAGGTACGGTTATCGCAGGAACGAGCAAGGTTAAGGTTTCAACCGTGCCAACAGCCTTTTGATTTCCGCTCAGGTTAACGGTCACCATCTGACCTAACTGAGTCTGTTCTACATGAATCTCTTCGCCAACGAAGTTCAGAGTTTGACTGCCCCTGGTAAAGGAGAAGCGTGGAGTACCTGTAAAACTTGTAGTTTCGTATGTAACCCCGATACCGTAACCGCTGAGTATAAATTGATTCGGTTGTACCAAAACTGGTTGTGCTTGTACAGAAGTCATGGATTTTACCTCGTAATTTGTGCTGAGATTTGTAATTAGAATAGATAATTTCTTCGAGATCGGAAATCGGATAAGTTAAGTAAAAGTCAGAATTTAGGATCGGAAAAGATCGGATCTGCTCTCTTTAGGCGATCGCCGCTCCCTTTGAATAAATTTGTGGAAGGGCGATCGCACCTATTTCAGATTCCTTAAGCCACGACTACGAAATCCGAAAGACTGAGATTAGGAGCGCCACTTATGTCAGCAATAACGCCACCAGTACCGCCAACTGTCAACAAACCTGGTAAAGAACCATTTTGGTTGTAGACCAGGGTGCCTCTGTGATAGACGATCTTGGCATTGCTGAATTGAATATCGAAGACACTATCGACTACTTCAAAGTCTGAGGCAAGCAAACTACCTGGGCCACTCGCAAGCGCTGTGAAAGTGGTTTTATCGAGTACAATCTTGTCAGTACCGACTGCGAAGTCAGTAATCCGATCGAAATCGTCACCGCTATTTAAGGGGCGATTCATGTCGAAAAGGAAGCGATCGGAACCGGAACTGCCAGTCAAGATATCGGTACCTGACCCTTCACCTCCGTTAAGAGTGTCATTGCCATTACCGCCAATCAGAGTGTCAACTGAACCTTCTCCATCTAGGAAGTCGCTACCTTGGCTTCCGAGCAGGTTGTTACTGCCACTATTGCCATCGAGTGTAACCGATCCCTTGGTGAAAGCAGAAGCATCAATATTGACGGGAGCACTATTGTTTGAGAAAACAAACAGTTCCGCATTCTCAATTCCATTCAAGGAATCAGTACCGTCACCTGTCACGCTGGTATCAGTAAGAACAATATTAGATCCAACAGCAGCATTGACGAAAACTCTATCAATGCCATTCCCGCCGAAGAGAGCGTCATTGCCAAGTCCGCCCCTAAGGGTATCATTGCCATCTAGACCGTTAATCGTGTCATTTCCTGCTAAACCACTCAAGTTATTATTGCCAGCGTTACCAAGCATGAGATTGCCTAGATCGTTGCCACCACCAGAAGTATTACCAGTCCCAACTAGAGTAAGTCTTTCTACGTTTGCAGGCAAAGTGAATGAGACAGAAGAGTTGACGATATCATTTCCTTCATTAGCTAGCTCGGTGATGGAAGTATTGAATACTCCAACTGCATAGGTATCATTATCCGCTCCACCCACGAGGGTGTCTATACCTAAACCACCATTCAGGATATCGCTACCAGCACCACCGTTCAGGCTGTCATTACCTGCACCTCCAAAATTATCCCCAACGAGTTGGTCGTTACCAAGACCTCCACTCAGGATGTCATTACCATCCGCACCAAAGAGGAAGTCATTATCTGCTCCACCTATGAGTGTATCATTACCTCCCAGACCATTAACAGTATCATTACCTGCTAAAGCATCGATAAGGTTAGGCAATGCATCACCAGTGATGCTGTCATTACCTGGGGTAGGATTTCCAATAATAGCCATAATTTTCTCCTTTGATTGATTTTGTGCTTATGCGTTTTATTTGTTGCGATCGCTATCTTCAAATTGCATCGCGGCGATCGCTGATTTCTTGTTCAGAATAGAAGAATTATTTAGTGCTGTCTGCCGGAAAAGTTCAGGAAAAGTCAGGAAAGAATGTCGGAAAAGATCGGATGGCGATCGCTATTAACGGGTGTAAAATATAGTACTGTTACGCGTTATGGATTGCGATCGTGACTGCTGAAGAAGCCTTAGCCCTACTCGATACGCTATTAGAGCCAAAGCTTAAAGACATCCAGGAGCAGGTCTTTCGGTACGCTTGGCAAGGATGGACGTACCCCGAAATTGCCGAGTATCTCGGCTATGACAGCAGCTATATTCGCGATGTCGGTTACGAATTGTGGCGACAACTAACTCAGAAATTAGGCGAGCAAGTCACGAAAAAGAACGTGCAAGATGTATTGAAGCGACAAACTCGACTGAGACAGAGTATTACCAAACACCTTGCTGCCTCCAACCCCGCCGCAATTGATGCACCTGTAGCGATCGCCCCCGAAGCAACCCCAATACCCAGAACGCCTGACACAGCTAACATTACCGATGGCGATAGGATAGTTCCTGCATCAATAGGATCGAGCACCAGTAATAACCAGTACTGGGGAGAAACGATCGATGTTTCGACGTTCTACGGTCGCGGTATAGAAATGGAGCGATTGCTGCAGTGGCTGATTGAGGATCGCTGTCGCTTGGTATCCGTGGTTGGCATGGGGGGAATTGGCAAGACTACTCTGGTAGTAAAGTCGATCGGGAAACTGCAGGACGAATTCGACTTTCTGATCTGGCAATCCTTGCGCAACGCTCCTCCGATCGCTGAAGTATTGGTTACCTCAATTCAACATCTCTCTCAGCAACGCGAATCGCCTGTGGATCGATCGATTGAAACCCTAATCTCCCAGTTGATAGACTATTTCCGTTCCTATCGCTGTTTGTTGATATTAGATAACTTCGATGCGGTTTTAGAAAGCGCCGGGGGTACCAACTCATCGTCGGGTAGTGGGGCAAGGCAATATAGGGAGGGATGTGAGGGATATGAGGAACTGCTTAGAAGAGCCAGCAGCGAATTTCATTCTAGCTGTTTAGTTCTGACAAGTCGCGTAAAGCCAAAAATATTGAGTCCGTTAGAAGGGGATAGACTATCCGTGCGATCGCTGCTTTTAACTGGGTTGAGCAAGGCAGAAATACCAGAGATTTTCAAAGTTGATGGCTGTTTCTCGCAAGTAGAAACCGATTGGGAGCGTTTGACTGAGATTTATGCTGGCAATCCCCTGGCGCTCAAAATCGTTTCGACTACAGTACGAGATCTTTTCGATGGCAGCATTCCAGAGTTTCTAGCTCAGGGGGCGATCGCATTTGGGGATATTAATTTACTGCTAGACGAACAATTCGATCGCCTCACTGATTTGGAAAAGCAGGTGATGTATTGGCTGGCGATCGATCTCGAATGGGTGACACTTGCGCAATTGCGGGAGAATTTCTTTCCCAGTCCGCTGTCGCATACCTTGATGGAGGCACTGCTATCTCTGGTGCAGCGATCGCTGATCGAGAAAAGTGCTGGCAATTTCACGCTGCAACCAGTGGTGATGGAGTACGTAACGGAACAGTTGCTTGGACATATTAGCGAGGAACTGGAAACGCAGGAGTTAAATCTATTTGTCGATCATGCTTTGATTAAGGCTCAGGCGAAGGATTACATTCGGGAGAGTCAAGTCCGCGTCATTCTAGAACCACTGGCTCAAAGATTAGTTGGTAAATGGCGATCGAAGAAAGAAGTAGAATATCGTCTTAAAAGCATTTTATTCAAGTTGCGATCGGCTGCGCCACGCAAGCTAACGGAGTTTCCCCACTCAGTTGGATATGCGGGCGGGAACATTATCAACCTATTGCGCCAACTCCAGATCGATCTGAGCGGCTATGATTTCTCTCATTTGAATATTTGGCAAGCTTACCTTCAGAATACGGCGCTCCATCAGGTCAACTTTGCGTATGCCGACTTCGCCAAATCGGTGTTCGCTGAAACTTTAGGTAGTATTTATACAGTTGCGCTTAGTTCCGATGGCAACTTTTTAGCAACGGGCGATACCCATCCCGAAGTTCGTTTGTGGCAAATGCCAACCGGTCGGCATTTACTGACTTTAGTGGGGCATAAGGGGTCGATTTGGTCGCTGACATTTAGTCCGGATGGAAAAACACTTGCCAGTTCGAGTTTCGATGAAACCATTAAGCTATGGGATCCTCACACAGGGGAGTGTCTCAGAACTTTTCGACATAGCGAAGTTGGAGGTATCCGATTCAGCCCATGCGGTCAGATCGTCGTTGTTTCCGGTCATGACAGTAAAATTCAGCTTTGGAACGTAAACACTGGGGAATGCTTTAGAACATTGCACGGTCATACTGGTGGAATAGCAAATGCTACATATAGTCCGAATGGACAAATCCTCGCCAGTTGCAGTAGCGATGCCACGATTTGTCTTTGGGATGTAAAAACTGGGGAATGCCTCAAAACCTTACACGGGCATAGTAGCTGGATTTGGACAGTGGAATTTACTCCCGACGGTCGCACACTTGCTAGTGGTAGTAAAGATAGTACTATTCGTTTGTGGGATATAGCTAAGGGAGAGTGTTTTAAGATTCTTGAAGGGCACGGCAGTTGGGTTAGATCGCTCGTAATTAGTTCAGATGGAAAAACCTTGATAAGCGCTAGTGAAGATCGTACGATACGATTGTGGGATTTAGAGACTGGTCAATGCCTTAAAATCCTCCAGGGACATACAAGCAGAATAACATCGATTGCCCTCAGTACAAACGATCTAACGCTTGTTAGTGGAGGCTCCGATCTTGCTATCAAAATATGGGATGTCAAATCTGGGAAATGTAGTAAAACATTACAAGGGCACGGTCACATAATTAGTGCTGTGGTATTCAGTCCCAACGGTCAAACTTTAGTCAGCGCCAGCTCCGATCGCACGGTTCAGATGTGGGATGTAGACTCTGGAGCACGTCTGAATACATTACACGAGAATGTCGATATAGTCTGGGCAGTTACGTTCAGCCCAGATGGTCAAACCCTTGCTACGAACAGCGATCGCGCTGTCAAACTCTGGAGTACGAGTACCTGTCAGTGTCTCAAGACATTGCACCGTCGCAGTGCAGGTTTAATCTCTTCAGTCGTATTCAATGGCAACGGTCAACTCCTGGCTAGCACCAGTCACGATAAAATCGTCAGACTTTGGAATACAAGTACTGGTGAATGTTTGAGGGAGTGGCAGGGAGATACTACAATTGTATATTCAGTGTCGTTCAGCCCGGACGATCGCATCCTCGCCACGGGCGGCATCGACGCAAGAATCAAGCTGTGGGATGTAACTACTGGTGAATGCCTCAAAACGTTGCATGATGGCACCCAAGTCTGGTCGATTGCCTTCAGTCCAGATGGGCTAATCCTGGCTAATGGGAGTAGTCGTAATACGGTGAAACTGTGGGAGGTAGACTCTGGGAAATGCCTCAAGGAGTTGGAAGGGCACAACAGTCAGATCTGGTCAGTTGCCTTCAGTCCAGATGGACAAATCCTAGCCAGCGGGAGTAGCGATCGCACGATTCGACTTTGGGATATGCGGACTGGGGAGTGCCTTAGAACGTTGCAGGGACACTCAGATTCGGTAGAGTCTGTTGCTTTTAGGCCAGATAATTCTCAAACTCTAGCAGAATCAATAAATTCACATCAAATCCTGGCTAGTGGCAGTAAGGATGAAACGATTAAGCTTTGGGATGTGGAGACAGGCGAGTGCCTCGCAACATTGCGATCGCCCCGACTCTATGAGGGCACGAACATTACGGGTGTTACAGGAATAACTGAAGCTCAAAAAACGACGCTGAAGGTGCTGGGAGCAATGGAGCAGTAGGTAGAACTCGGTGGTTTTGAGTGCCATTGTTCTGTGTGTGGGGAGCTAGAAAGTTTAGAGGTTAGGGGGCTGTTTCAGTGGTTTCAGGGAGAAATTCAACGTTTGCGTATAGCTCGGATAGGGGAAATTTCAGATCGACACTGGCGAGATAGACTTCAGGATTGGCTGCATCAAAATTTAGCTGCTCGTTGAAAATGTGAATTAATTCCCAGTTATTGCTTTGATTGCGGCGATAGATTTCAAGGCTAGGTCGATCGCAGTCAATTAGTAGATATTCCTGTAAAGTTTCAATGCGACGATAGTTACGGAATTTCTGACCGCGATCGCGACTTTCCGTGCTTGGAGAAAGCACTTCAGCGATCAGGCAGGGATATTGGATGAAATCACGGGCTTGGCGATCGCGATCGTCACACGTAATACTGATATCAGGATAATAATATACGCCTTTGTTGGGGATGGCGACTTTGGCATCATTGACCAATACTTTGCAACCTTTCCCGCGCAAGTGAAGGTTGAGCAAGGTAGAAAGGTTGACTGGTATTTGACTATGGGGAATACTACCGCCTGTCATGGCGATAATTTCTCCATGTTCGTATTCGTGCTTGGTGTCTTGCTGCGCTTCCCATGCCAGATACTCTTGGGGGGACATGGGGGCGCGATCGCTATGTTTTAGTTGGGCAACCATAAATCATTCTCCTTAGCTTGCATTATGCCACTCCATCATTCATATAGCGTTTTTCAGATCGAAAAAGAATTTACTTATGGGGTGAAAGGGTAAAACCCTTCTTGGGGGCAACGCCCCAAACCCCCAGTCTTCCGGAAGCGAAAAGCGCTATAAAGCTTACGTTTTCATAAAGCTGAGAGAGGGAAATTCTAGTTTAATTTTATAGCGTTTTTCAATTGAGAACAGGTTTTATTGACGGGGTGAAGGGGTTCCACACGGCAGTGGCTCTAGCGGGGAACCCCCAAGACCGCCCTGCCTCCCCTTCTTGGGGGCAACGCCCCCAAACCCCCTTCTCGTTTTCATCTGAAAACCGCTATAGCAAGATGAATCATGGGATTGTGGGCAGTAAAATTTGTTTCGTCAAAGCGATAAAAGTATTGCCATTTGGAGATTTAGATAGATGAGATTACCAGCTTTTGCGAACTAGAAGTCATAACTATAGCCGTAGACAGATCTGTTAGGACAGGAGCAGGGGTGTAACCCCTGCACCCCGTCCTAAGCCTATTGGCTATAGCAATACATAAGAAAAGCATCCCTTTACAGATTTTCCTGTTTGCAAAGGTATGCTGCTTTTAATAGCTGCTAATGAAGTTGCTGGACGTACTTGTCGATCCCTCGGCTAATAGTATGGGATATCCAGAACCACTTGGATCTGTCAAAATTGTTTGTTATCGCGTTTTTCGCTCGACAGAGGATGTCAAACTTGGTATTTCTCCTAGATCTGAACTAAGTACTAAAGAAGCATAGTATCCTCTTTGACTAAGAAGTTCCTCATGGGAACCTCGTTCGACTATTGTTCCGCGATCGACGACGAAGATCGTGTCGGCATTGCGAATGGTGCTTAAGCGATGCGCGATCGCAATCCGCGTGCATCCCAGCCGATCTAAATTCTGCTCGACCAAACTCTCTGTCATTACATCCAGGTGGCTGGTAGCCTCATCCAGTAGGATGATGGCAGGCTGATGGACTAAAGCGCGAGCGATCGCTAAGCGCTGGCGCTGACCGCCGGATAATCCAGAACCTCCTTCAGCAATTCTAGTTTCGTACCCCATCGGTAGTTGCACGATATCTTCGTGGATTGCGGCGAGCTTTGCTGCCTGCACTACCTGTTCTAAATCGAGGCTGGGGTTGTTAACCGTGATATTTTGCCGAATGGAACCGCTAAAGAGAAATGGCTCTTGCAACACTACTCCGAACTGACTGCGCAAGGTGCGCCAGTTGAAAGCCTGGAGAGGGATGCCATCATACAGAATCTCTCCCATAGTTGGGAGATACAGACCAAGTAATAGCTTCGCTAGAGTGCTCTTCCCGGAACCAGACCGACCTACTAAAGCAATCTTTTGGCCGGGTTCGATCTCAAGCGAAATGTCGCGCAAGACAAATGGGGCATTTTCGTCGTAGCGAAAGCTCACCTGGTTTAGTTGAATCCGACCCGTCAGGGGTGGTGCGGTTTTTACCCCATGCAGCTTTTGTTCCGGCTCGGCTGTCAAAACATCGACCAGTCGCTCCAGGTGCGCGCCAACTAATTGCAATTTCTGACCGTTGGATACTAAAGATGCTAAAGGTACGAGAAAAGCCATAGCAATTGCGTTAAATGCTAACATCGTTCCCAGACTCATCGTTCCATTCAGCACCAACAGCGCTCCCACCCACAACAATACGAGCGGCGAACCCATCCGCAGTGCTAGCATTGCTGTATCAATCCCAGCCGCTAAATGGTTGCGCTGCAATGAAACATGGAGTTGATTGAAAAATAGATTCGACCAACGGTCAAAGGCTCGATCTTCGCTACCAGATGCTTTCAGTGTTAAAATTCCGGTCAGGGCTTCCACAAGATAGCTATGGGATTCTGACTGAGCGAGTAGATCTCGCTGCATTAAATCGTGTATTCGCCCTGTGGTAGCGAACAAAAGTCCCAACTGCAGCATGCCTGCGATCGAGACAACTAGACCAAATATAGGAGCCTCAGCCAATAGAAGTGCAAGATAGCCCAATACAAAGGCACCATCCAGGACTATCGATAGAGTTTGACTTGTAAGAGTTTCTCGGATAGTGGCGTTACTTGCCAGCCGCATCAACAGATCGCCAGTAGTGCGGCGCTCGAAAAAGCTGAAGGGAAGGGCGAATAAGCGATCGCAGAAATCAAGCATCATGCGAGCATCCATGCGGGCTTGCAAATAGATCAGTAGCGATGCGCGCAGATAGCTAGTCACTGCCTGCGCCAAAAGCGGCATCGCCATACCTACAGCTAGAATTGGCATAGAGCTGGCAATCTGGAGTGGGAGAACGCGATCGACCAATATCTTGGTGAAGATTGGCACTGCTAAGCCAAATACTTGAAGCAGTAGAGAACTCCCCAAGATTTGCGCGAGTAAGCCAGGTCTATCTAACACGTACTGAATCAAATAGTTGCGCCACGATCGCGTATCTTTACGGTCGCGACGTTCAAATTGAGACCCTGGCTCGAAGGTCAAAACTACACCCGTAAAGCCCGTTGCGAATTCGGCAGATGTCAACTGCCTTCGCCCCAAGGCTGGATCGACGATTTCAACTCGCTGCGGCGACCAACGCTCGATCGCGATGAAGTGATTGAATTCCCAGTGAGCGATCGCGGGTAGTTGCACGTATTTAAAATCTGCCAGATCTGCGAGAGAATATGCTTTCACTCTCAATCCATAGGAGCGAGCGCACTTAGCGATCGTCTCGGCGAGCGCTCCATCTCGACCAATGTTCATGCGATCGCGACACTCAGCCACAGTTGTTTCGCGACCGAAGTAGCTGAGAATCATAGCCAGACAGGCTGCACCGCATTCAACAGCGCTAAGTTGCAACCTCATGGGAACTCGATATCGCGATCGCGATATCAATTTTTTTGCACCAAAAGCATAGGAAAGCAGATGCCTAAATCGCCTGCCGAGCGACTCAACCTGGGAGTAAATTTTTTTTGTGTGTGGGAATGCATTCATTTTCTCAGTGACGGAATTGGGTTTACTTAAAGTTTTGTGGCAAGCTTTGCGGTAAAGCATCTTCAGTAAATAATTGCCCCACGATCGGCAACAGGGATATAGCACGCTGCGAACCAATTTCAACCTCGACATGACCCAAACTTCCCAAATACACGTTGGCAGGTAACTGGGTAGGAGCAGTCTCCCACGGCGCGATCGCGACTGCAACGGGCTGGGCGATCGCCTGCGCAGCTCCGGGGCTAAGGGCAAACTGTTTTTGGATAGAATCGGGGCTGCGAATCTCTGATTCAACGGTTAGAATTGTGCGACTGAAGCGATCGTCTATACCAGCAAATTTCAAGAATAGCTTTTGCTGAGGTCGCAACTTCGACAAGTACTGAGGAGGTAAAAAGATTACCACAACTGCTTCTTTATCTATGCCATTGGTTTGGTTGGTTTGACTGGCACGACTCTGCCAGCGCGTGACAATAGCTTGGCCAGAAGCATAGATGGGAATCTTGGCAACCCAAGCACACAAGCCACTGGTGGCAATTAGTCCCAAGAGCGCCCAAAGATAGAGAAAGATCTGCGGAGAGACCATGCGGGGCAATACTGACCGTTCGCGACTTTCGATATAGCGGCGAACCGCATCATCTCGAAAAATAGATCGCGTTCCCTTCCGATCTCCTCCGGAAATTTCGCTGGATTGACCTTTTCGATCTCTCATCGCTCCTACTCCCATAACAGCACTGAAGGCAGTCGATCTGGCTGTGCCAAGCGAAGCAGTTGATAACCAATTCCGGCTGTGCCCTGGAAGAAACCAGGATTAAATACAGAATTGGGTAAGTTGGGAAACAGTTGATACGCTCCCGTGCGCCTGGCTCTAGACACAACATTTGTTGCGTTTTGGAAGGCAGTCTGATGCCAATCAGAACGGGAGCAGCGTTGCGCGCCGACTAAGAGCGCTTCTACCCGACCCAGATTGCCGCAGCAGAGATGATCGATTATTTGCAAGGCATATTTTTGAGTGGTTTGTAGAGCAACTTCAATCTCGCGTTCGACTTCAGGTGTTTTCACAATCTCGAAGCTGCCCAAACGTCCCAATCCAATTCCAGTTGCACCATGACACCACTGAGTTAGAAAACTGTGCTGTCCTGCCTGTCCTGCTCCACGAAAATCTGGCCAGTTAGCATGAGACTCGGAAAAAACGCTGCGCTCGTACTCAATCCCTTCTAGGGCAGCTTCTAAGTAGTCACGGTTATTGGTGACAGCGTAAAGCCGTAGTAGTGCATAGGAAATGCCAGCAGCTCCATGGGAAAACCCTGTTAGGGGTTTTGCCCCAAGGGTTGACCAGGCTGGAGGCGAACCTTCATAGCTGGCCTGATGGGCGATTAGATGCTGTCCGCAGGCGATCGCTCTCTGCAATACCGATGCCTCTTTTGTAGCCTCATACAGAGACAATAACCCTAACATCGCTCCGGCTGCTCCACTAAAAATATCCAATTGCCGATCTGCCGCAATTAGCTCTGGCGCTATCCAATTGGACAGAGAACAAGCATCTTGCAGGAGCGTTGCATCATCCAGGAATTGACTTATCTTCACAAATGTATAGATCGTCGAGCCTACACCTGACGCTCCTCCAATTCCGTTCAGACGGGCAATGCGCTGCTGAGATTCTCGATCTATAGTCTGGATCTGCCGCCGCATAGACTGTAGTGTCTGTAAGGCTAGATTGCGAAAGTGAGAATCGCTGGATACCTGGCTGAGCGCGGCGAAGAATAGAGACACCCCACAGCGGCCTTCATACAGATTATCGTTTAACACCTGTAGCTGGAATCGTTCAGACTTAATTTCATAACCTAAGCCAATCCAGTTAAGGCTGCCATCTGGTTCTGCAATGGCTCTAGCCTCGATTTCAGCAGCAATCTTCTTTGCTTCCGCGATCGCTTGTTCCGAATTCAGCAACGGTAATGTCTCAGCATTCCATTGCTCGCTTTTATCGCTTGAGGTTTGAGCTACCTTAGCGTAAAAGGAGCTTTGAATTATGGCAATTTGTCTCGCTAGGTCAGCGAGATCGAGCGTCTGTAATTGGTTCAGCACTTGCTCGTAGCTGGATTTGCGAAAGTAGTGTGGAATAGCCTGGCTTTTGCCTACACTCAACTCATCGCAAGCAGCGCTAGCAGTAAAAAAGGGAAAGTCTAACTGCTCCATAGCTTGCAGTTCTGCATCCAGGATCGGCCAAGCATCAGGTTTGTTTTGAGCAATTAGAAAAGCACAACTGAGGCGATCCAGTTCAATACTATAGTCCACTCCGTGCTTTAGATAATCGGGTGCCCATGCATTTTGCAAGATAGTACCGTAAATGCGGGTGGCGCGGAAGATAAAGCGAATCTGTCGATCTTGCATATCGGCAAGTGGGCTTTCTGGAGCCAGTAACTCATCCCTATTTACCATCAAGAAACGATACATCTGTTCAAATCCCATAGCGATTTGCGTTTGATAATCGTTGGCTGACAAAGCTATTGCACCTAAGCGCGGCACGTTTTTCTCAAGAGGAAATGCTACAGGCTCGTACTGCTGGTGCATATGGTCGGTGTTGATTGCTTTCCAGCGAAGAACTTTTCGGGAAGTTTGCTGGGGAGCGCTACTGCCCAACCCACTGATGTCATAGGCAATGCGGCGATCGCTACTAAAGTCCCAGCGGGGCAGTAGTCCCGTGCGCAGTACGGAGTCCCAAAGGTGCTGTGCTGCGGTTGTCTCAAACTCCTGGATAAATGGTGAATTTTCAATCAAATTTGCTTCATGGTGCAGCAGAGTTTCCATATCGATTAATACTAAGTCCTCACCATGAGCGATTAGGTTTTCGTGGTGGCAGTCAGTTCCTCTGAGGACGTAAAGTACGCACAGTAACATCCCAGCTCGCTGGTGAAAGCGCGACGCAGCAGCCTCATCCGCGCAAGGTTGGTGCTCGACATATTCTACCCAACCGTAATCGCTCCGGTTAAGCACCTGAATCGCTTTAAAATCCAGGAACTGGCTGCGCTGGTTACACCAGTTCAAAAATTCATTAAAGGCAACTTCTAGTCCTAAATCTTTAGGTTTATAGACGAGCTTAAACCCAGACTCAAAGGTTAGTACAATGACAGATCGACCTCGCTTATGGGGATCGGAAAGAGAGGTTTGGATAGCTGTGACTTTGTTTTGGAAAAATGGAACTGTTGTCGAGCTAAAGATACGCTGGATGTCCGCTCGATCCCGGACAAGACGTTCGAGGAACTCGGTTGCGAATTCAACCCAAAAATCTACTGCTGATGCCACTAACCGACCGAGGACTGGATACTTTTGAAAAAAAGCTAATAAACCATCTTGCAGCAGGCGCTCGACAAACTGAGTATAGTGGATTTTGCTGCGATCGCTTTCCATGTCTAAACCCAGCAAAGTAAGCAAATTCTGACCAAAGGGACGAACCTGAGAAAATTCAAAATTTAGCGTCCTGGTGCAAATTCCTTCCAGCCGTTCCAGCAAACTGCGCTCTAAAGCCTGATATGCTGCTTCTGAGAGAATAGATAGGGGAAGGGTATCCTCCGTATGTTGGAGAGAACCGAAGCCAGTCAAGAGTTTCTGCCTGCCAACTGCGATCGCGGGTAGAAGAATATCTTCAAAGGGAATCGGATTGTCTGGATCGATTGGCAGAGATGGTTGAGATGCAGGTGAAAATCCCGTGGCTGTCTCAATAATTTGTTGTAGGGTTTCTGCCCATTCCGGCAATGACTGAGTTGTATTAAATTGTATAGCTCCTAACCGAGAGCGAACCGTATTAAGATTCAAGCCTTGCCACTGCAAACGTCTCTGAAAAGTTTCCCAATCGCCTCGGGCAGTGACTTGGCACCAACGATCGAGACGGCGATCGATTTCCGACTCGTTTGTCCGCAGGTTATCCCTACTAAAGCGATTTGAATCGAGGCGTTCCCACAGCGTGCTGGCGTTAGCAACAATCGATACTAAATCTGTATGAGAGCAGTTGACTGGAGGTGTAATTGATATCTGAGGCATAGGGCAATTCCTGAGAATAAGAGGTGGATATAGCTATATTCAGATCTGTTAGTATGAGGGGTGTGGGGGCGTAGCCCCCACGCAGGGGTTCTACCCCTGCACCCCGTCCTAATCCTGTTGAATATAGCTATAAATACTAAACAAAGTAGAAGTAAGGGAAAAGCGATCGCTGACAATCCTTTAAGCAGGGAAGAAGCCACCTTCCTGCAAACAGAGACGTCAATCTCGGGTAGTTTGGAAGCCACTCAACCAGAAATTAGTCGAGTGGCTCGGAATGGTGGTCTATATCAACAAACGCCATCGGCGGCGTAGAGACAAGATCTCACTTTGGTCGTATCGAACGTCGTATCCGAACAGCACCACCTGCTGCCACTCACTGCCAGTAAGTCAGCTTCGCTAAGTTCGCGATTCTCTAACATGAGTCCGGCGATTGTCTGAGCTACTTTCTCTTGAGTGAAAGAGTAGCCCTTTTGCGCGCTAGCGGTTGCGATCGATTTAATCGCATCTGCCAGGCTGCCAGCTTCTTTTACTTGCTGTTGCAGTTGAGCATTTTGCAGCAGTTCTTTGATATTCTCAATCATGAGATTATTCTCCTTGATGAAATTAGACAATGAGAGATGTTTGCGAGTATTTCATCAGCACAT
Organism: Pseudanabaena sp. PCC 6802; assembly: GCF_000332175.1. Classification (NCBI taxonomy): domain Bacteria; kingdom Bacillati; phylum Cyanobacteriota; class Cyanophyceae; order Pseudanabaenales; family Pseudanabaenaceae; genus Portococcus; species Portococcus stanieri. The sequence continues at coordinate 1,934,035 of NZ_KB235914.1, forward strand.
TGCATTAACGAGCAATTGGCAGCAACACTACAAGATCACAACGCTTGTACCACCACACATAGTCTCTCCGCATCTAGCCGCACCAGCAACGGCGAGCAAGTCGGTTTCGGAGAGTTCGCGCTCTTCTAACATTAACTTGCTGACCGCCTGAGCTACTTTCTCTTGGGTGAAAGAGTAGCCCTTTTGCGCGCCAGCAGTTGCAATCAGCTTAATTGCTTTAGCCAGACTGTCAGCTTCTTTTACCTGCTGTTGCAGTTGAGTATTTTGCAGCAGTTCTTTGATATTCTCAATCATGAGATTATTCTCCTTTTACTATTAATTGAAATCGCCAACTAGTTCTATAGACAACAAACTCCAGGTGTTCCATGTGTTACTGTCTGTGTGTTCCAGGGAATATACCCCCCAGCAACTGCAAGTAACTCCCCTTCTGGGAGTTCGAGCTTCTCTAACATTAGCTCGCCGATCGCCTGAGCTACGCTCCCTTGAGTGAAAGAGTAACCCTTTTGCGCTCCAGCAGCTGTAATAAGTTTAATGGCATCTAACAGGCTGCCAGTTTCCTTAACTTGCTGCAGCAGTTGAGCATTTTGCAGCAAATCTTTGATGTTCTCAATCATGGATTTATTCTCCTTGTTGAAGTTGGATAATGTGAGATGTTTGCTAATGTTTCATCGCCACGCTTTCAGAATAGGAAAATTTTTTGTTGCTGTCTGCCGGAAAAGTTCAGGAAAAATCAGGAAAGAATGTCGGAAAAGATCGGATGGCGATCGCTAGAACGAGGTGTAAAATGTAGTATGGATGCGTGCCATGAATCGTGCTTATGACTGCTGAAGAAGCCTTAGCCCTACTTGACACCCTTCTGCAAAAGCAAAAACTTAAAGACATCCAGGAATCGGTCTTTCGTTATGCTTGGCAGGGATTGACGTACCCAGAGATTGCACAGTACCTCGGTTATGATGCCAGCTACGTTCGCGATGTCGGTTACCAATTGTGGCAACAACTTACTCAGGAATTTGGCGAGCAAGTCACCAAGAAGAACTTGCAGGAAGTAATCATGCGGCAGTTTTACCTTAGTCAAAAAGGTAATGCCCGATCGCCTCTCTCCTCTGAGAGCACACCTATCGAGACTATAGCAATCGCTTCTGAAGAAGCCCTAACACACAAAGAAATTGACGCGGCCAACTCTACGGTCAGCGATCGAATAGATCCGGCATTGAGGCGATCGCTCGACACCACCAGTAGCCAGTATTGGGGAGAAAGAATCGATGTTACATCGTTCTACGGGCGCAGTACAGAAATTGCGCAGTTGCAGCAGTGGATTGTTGGCAGCGGTACGCATCCTGAAAAGAATCGCTGCCGCTTGGTGTCCGTCCTGGGTATGGGAGGGATTGGCAAAACCACACTAGTCGCAAAACTAACCGAGCAAATCCAGGATGAGTTTGACTTTCTGATCTGGCAATCGCTGCGCAATGCTCCTCCGATCGCAGAAGTATTGACTACCTCAATTCAACATCTCTCTCGGCAACAGACAACTGTAATATCTCAGGCGGTTGAAGCACAAATCTCTCAACTAATGGACTATCTTCGTTCTCACCGCTGTTTATTGATTTTTGACAACTTCGACGCAGTTTTAAGCAGTACAAGCGATGGGTCGAGGCCATATAGGGAGGGGTGTGAGGGATATAACGAACTGCTCAGAGAAGTCAGTAGCAAATTTCATTCTAGCTGTTTGGTTCTGACTAGTCGCGTAAAACCTAGAATATTGTTTCCATTTGAGGGAGACAAACTACCCGCTAGATCGCTGCTTTTAGCCGGATTGGGCAAGACTGAGATTCTAGAGATCTTTAAAGTTGATGGCTGCTTCTCGCAAACAGAAGCTGATTGGGAGCATTTGACCGAAACTTACGCAGGCAATCCTCTCGCACTTAAAATTGTTTCGACGACAGTGCGGGATATTTTCGACGGTAGTATTTCAGAATTTTTAACCCAAGGAGCGATCGCCTTTGGCGATATTAATTTACTCCTCGGCCAACAATTCCATCGCCTATCGAACTTAGAGAAGCAGGTGATGTACTGGCTGGCAATCGATCGCGAGTGGGTAGCACTTGCAGAGTTGCGGGAGGATTTCTTTCCCAGTCCGCCTCAGCATACTTTACTGGAGGCACTGCTATCTTTGGCGCAGCGATCGCTGATTGAGAAAAGCGTTGGCAGTTTCACTTTACAACCTGTGGTGATGGAGTATGTGACGGAACAGTTGCTAGGACATATCTGCGAAGAGTTGGAGACGCAGGAGTTAGATTTGTTTATCAGTCATGCCTTGATTTTAGCTCAGGCAAAGGACTACATCCGAGAGAGTCAAATTCGCGTCATCCTAGCACCATTGGCGCAAAGACTTGTGGACAAATGGCGATTGAAGCAAGAAGTGGAATATCGACTGAAAAGTATTTTAGACAAGCTGCGATTGACTGCGTCGCACGAGCTAAGGGAATCTCACAGCTTAGTTGGATATGCTGGCGGGAATATTCTCAACCTATTGAACCAACTTCAGCTCGATCTGAGCGGTTCCGACTTCTCTCATTTAAGTATTTGGCAAGCCTATCTGGTGGATACAGATCTGCATCGAGTTAACTTTGCCCATGCCAACTTCTCAAAATCGGTTTTCAAGCAAACGTTTAGTGGAGTTTTTACCGTTGCTTTCAGCTCGGATGGGAGGTCGCTCGTTGCAGGAGACTCACTTGGTCAGGTCTTACTGTGGCGCGTTCCCAACGGCCAACCTCTTTGGCAGGCAATCGGACATACTCAATGGGTGCGATCGGTTGACTTTAGTCCTGATGGAGCATCCGTAGTTAGCAGTAGTTTAGATGGCAGTATCAAACTATGGGATACCCGTACGGGGCAACTGCTGCAAACGTTACCAGGACACAGCCCCCTCCGCGTTGTTACCTTTAGTCCCGATGGCACTACGATTGCCAGTGGCGGTCTCGATCGCGCTATCCGAATATGGGATGCCAAGACTGGGCAATTACTGCAAGCCTGGCAAGGACATACAAACACGGTCAAGTCCCTAGCTTTTAGTCCTGATGGCACCAAGCTTGCTAGTGGTAGCTTCGATCGTACGATCAAAATCTGGGATGTTAGCACAGGTCAACTTCTAAAGACCTTACCAGGACACGATGGCATCATTCTGTCCGTGGATTGGCATCCCGATGGTGCAACCATTGCAAGCTGTGGTGGAGATCGTGTCATCAAACTGTGGAACGCCTTCACGGGAAAACTGGTGAAGATCCTGGAGGGGCACACCCACTGGATATGCTGCCTGCAATTCAGTACTGACGGTCGAATTCTCATTAGTGGCAGCGACGATCGCACCATCAAGCTCTGGGATGTTCCCACTGGAAAACTCTTAAGAAACTTGCCGGGTCACCGCTACTGGGTGATGGCAGTGGCACTTAACGCTGATAGCACAATCGCTGCCAGTGGTAGTGAAGACCAAACTGTGAAGTTCTGGGAAGTGAGCACTGGAAAACTGCTCAACACTTTGCAAGGGCATAGCAATTCAGTTCTTAGCGTAGCCTGGAGTATAGATGGTCAGGTGCTTGCCAGTGGTAGCGCGGATTTCACTGTCAGTCTTTGGGATGCCAATATTGGCGAACATGTGAAAAGGTTATCGAGGCACACCCACGGAGTATGGTCGATTGCCTTTAGTCCCGATGGCAGGTTCCTTGCCAGTGGAAGCGATGACAGTACCATCAAACTGTGGGAAGCAAATGCGGGTTCTCTGATTCGCACGTTTGAAGGACATACACACTGGGCATTGTCGATCGACTTTAGCCCCGATGGGACTAAACTGGTTGCTGGCAGTATGGATCAGGGTGTGTGGCTTTGGGAAGTCAATAACGAACAGGCTTTCCAGAGATGGCAAGGGCATACCAATTTGGTGTGGTCTGTGAACTTTAGCTCAAATGGACAGGTTCTTGCCAGTGGTGGTGACGACTATACCGCCAAGCTGTGGGATGTCCAGAGCGGGCAGGTTATCCAAACTTTTGTACATCCCAATTCCGTTCTATCAGTCAAATTTAGTGTTGACCAGACAGCGCTTATTACAGGAGGAGCAGATTGCCTTATTAGAATCTGGGATTTGAGTACGGGCCAAATAGCAAGAACACTCTCCGACCACACAGATCGGATCTTAGCGATCGCTCTCAATCGCGAGGGCACGTTGATTGCCAGCAGCAGTGCCGATCGGACAGTGAAATTGTGGGATATCAATACGGGAGAACTATTGCAAACCCTACAAGGGCATAACTATTGGGTGCATTCAGTTGCTTTTAGCCCGAATGGCGATCGCCTTGCCAGCGGTAGTGGCGATGGCACGATTAGGCTGTGGGATGTCGAGACAGGTGGGTGCTTAACTACACTCAGAACACCCAGACCCTATGAAGGCACGAACATTGCAGGTGCTATCGGATTGACTGAAGCTCAAAAAATGACGCTGAAGGCATTGGGAGCAATTGAACTGGAATCAGTTGCTAATTTCGTTGGCTAAGCTTCAGACAAATGATTGCATGGTCTTGGCGGGTAATCGGGTAAAAGTAAGCCAAAACTAGACTCAATCCTAAAAGGAGAGCTGTGGCTGGCCCAAATATCAGGCGAATCACCCAAAGTGCGGCATCGGGTTGAGCCAAAACTTGCTGTCCAGCAACGTTGGACACAAATCCTGCCCAGTCTAGTGATTTGCCAACCCCAAATAGAGCGATCGCTGCTCCAAATTTCTGAAATTGAGTCATAAAGCCATAAAAAATACCTTCCCGACGCTGTCCATGCAAAAGTTCATCCAGATCGACCACATCAGGCAACATAGAAAATGGAACTAGGAGAACAACTGAAGCTCCAATCCCTCTCAGTACGCTTAGTGCGTACAGCCAAACCACCTGCCCCGGTTGCAGAAAAAACATACCTATTTGCGCCAAAATCGCAATGGGTATGCCTATCGAGTAAATAACTCGTTTATCTACTCTATATCTCGCTGCATTCCAAACAACCAGCGTGAGGACGATCGCCACCTGAGCCGCCAGCACCACTTGAGTAACGATTCGATCTGATAGCCTCATCCAATTCACGATGAAGTAGGGTGTGGTGGTCAGCATCACGTTGATCGCTAAGTTGGAAAAAAAATAGATGCCAACCACACACAAAAACGAGCGGTTTTGGAGAATTAGATGCAACTGCGAACGAAAAGTGTGTCCTATAGAAGGAACGGGTTGCTCGCTTGACTGCTCTGTTTTAACCTGTCTGCGGATTCTCAGCGCGCTGAAATACATCACCAGTACAGCAAACCCTGCAAATACCCCACCCACTAACTGATACTGAAGAGTAGAGTTAGCGACAATTGAGAAAATTGTTCGGGCTAACACTAAAGATACGATCGATCCACCGATCGTGAACATAGACTGGATGCTACTCAAACTGGTACGCTCCGTGTAGCTCTGGGTAAGCCCAGGTGCAAGAGCTTGGTATGGCACTGTAATCGCTGTAAAAGCAGTATCGAATAGGATAGAAACAATCGCGTAGTACCAAAATAGGCTATTCTGGCGGGAGTCGAAGCCGAGACCAAAATTAGGAACGACCCAGAGCATTGCAAAGAAAATGCCAAAAGGAATCACACCCCACAAAATCCAGTGAGATCGAGTCCCCCAACGAGACTGAGTGCGATCGCTCAACCATCCAACCAACGGATCGTTAATAGCATCCCAAACTCTACCAATCAGCAACACCATTCCAGCTAAAGACGCGTTTAAACCCGCTATATTTGTCAGGAAATACAGAAAAAATAGTGCTTGGATTGTAGAGGGAGCCGCGATCGCTAAGTATCCAGCTCCATAGGTTAATTTCGTACTAAAACTTAGTTGCTCTGATGGTGTTTCTTGAGATTTCATATTCCACGTCGGTTGTGATACAAGATGTAGTAATTGGATTGTTCATTAATCGATTTGAGCTTAAACTACCGATTTAGGCTGCAACATCAGATCTATAGTACTACCGACTAATCTTTGCAATCCTCACATGGATTGCTTAGTTTTTTGTTGGGCGACCCGAAGGCTGTATAAATTGACAGAGCGGTCATGCAGATTGTAAACGCAGCGATCGCTCCCAATCGAGAGGGCACGTTGATTGCCAGCAGCAGTGCCGATCGGACGGTAAAGTTGTGGGATATCAATACGAGAGAACTATTGCAAACCCTACAAGGGCATACCTATTGGGCGCACTTAGCGCCGATGGAAAGCGTCTAGCCAGTGGTAGTGGCGACGGCACAATTAAGTTGTGGGATGTCAAGACAGGCGAGTGTTTAACTACGCTCAGAACCCCCAGGCCCTATGAAGGTAAGAACATCACAGGTCCCACTGGATTGACTGGATCGCAAAAAATAGCATTGAAGGTGTTGGGAGCCATAGAGTTAAGCTGACATTCATCTTGGAGATAGAAGCTGCGATGATGGCAACATGTCACAGTTTGGGGTGTAAATCGACATGAAGTTTGAGCGTTACAAAATTAAATAATTTTCGCGATCGCATGAGAGGATAACTGCGATAAACTTAACTTAAGTGTCTATAAACATAGTTTTCCCAAGTAATACTTAAGTTGATTTCAAAAGTATGACTATATAAGGCATCGAAACTTTTGTGATGCGGAAAAGCACATTGAGTTGGTTGCAGATCCATCCTCTTAAACAGCATAATCGCTACATCCTAGTAGCATTCTAAAAGCAGTGCCCATAAATCCCATAAAGGGGAAATTAGTTTTCTTGCCGATTATCAGTGCTTGATGAAATGAGCTTGATTTGCCTATCAATAACTAGTTATTTTATTGCTTTAGTATAAAAATTGGAGAATTGAACTATGCCAGAGGTAAAATTTGGTAGAAAGGACGAACCTTCTATCTCTCTACGGCGCAGCGACGATTTAATTGCCGTGCGGACTCGATCCACCCGTTCCCTGCGGAGGGGGCCAGTTCAATCGAGCGCAGCCGCAGAAGTCGCTGACGGTCAGCTAGTTTTGGACTTTCCCGAAGCAGGGGTAGAAGTCTATCGCGTTGATGCAAGTTCCGGGCGACGCACTCTGGACGAACGCAAACAATCGCTTCGCATGATGCCTGACATCCGTTTTGCAGGTGGAGTTTTTGTGGACGAGGCATCCAACGAGCCATACATCTATACTGAGAACCTTTTTATTAAGTTTATTGATGAGGCCGATCCCGAGGATTGTCAAGCAGTTATTAGGGAGGCTGGACTGACTGTCAAGGAAGAACTGACCTATGCTACAAATGCCTTTTTCGTTGCCGCACCTGAAGGAACGGGAGCGCAGATATTCGATTTAGCTGTATCCTTATTAAATCGCAGCGATGTTGAATTCTGCCATCCAGAGCTTTTGCGCCGTCGTGCCAAAAAAGGTATATTCCCACCCCAATGGCACCTCAAGACAACCACGGTTAACGGCATTCTCATTGCAGCTAGCGCCAATGTTGAGGCTGCGCATCTCATCACTAAAGGGACTGGCACCACCATTGCCGTAATCGATGATGGTATTGATATCGATCATCCAGAATTAAGTCGAACGGGGAAGGCTATCGCAACCCGCGATGCAACGCTCGGCACGAGCGATCCGCGTCCTAAAGATTTCGATCGCCGCTATCCAGACAACCACGGCACGGCGTGCGCGGGTGTAGCCTGCGCGGATGGGGCGTTTGGGGCTTCAGGTGTCGCTCCAGAAGCTAAGTTAATCCCAATTCGCTTGGCATCTGGTTTGGGATCTCAACAAGAGGCAAACGCCTTCAGATGGGCTGCTGATAATGGTGCTGATGTCATTTCTTGCAGTTGGGGGCCAGCAGATGGGGAATGGTGGAATCTTGGAGATCCCCAGCACAAACACTTCGAACCACTGCCTGCAAGCACGCGCTTAGCCCTGGACTATGCAACTACCAAGGGTAGAGGAGGGAAAGGATGCGTCATCCTATTTGCTGCTGGTAATGGTAATGAGAGCGTCGATAATGATGGATATGCCAGCTACGGAGGCGTAATTGCAGTTGCAGCCTGCAACGATCGCGGTAAGCGCAGCGTCTATAGCGACTACGGAAAAGCAGTGTGGTGCTGTTTCCCTAGCAGCGATTTTGGACACCCCCCCTTCAACCATCCCGATGCCCTCACAACCGGGATCTGGACGATAGATCGAGTTGGGGCGCGGGGATACAATCCAGGCAATTCTCAGTTGGGAGATGCGGGTGGAAATTATGCTAATGACTTTGGTGGAACCTCCAGTGCTTGTCCGGGCGCGGCAGGAATAGCAGCTTTAGTGCTTTCTGTTAACCCAAATCTGAAGGGAACAGAAGTGCGCGATATTTTGCGCCAAGCCTGCGATAAAATCGATCCGCAGGGCGGACAGTATGATGCGCAAGGTCGAAGCGATTTCTACGGTTACGGTCGCTTAAACGCTGAAACAGCCGTGAAGCTTGCCAAACCCAAACCCACAAACTCTATCCTCATCAGTCGCAATTTTAACCAGCCTCTCCCGGACTTACAATCAGTGCAAGTCTCAATTGATGTGGCTGAAACTCAACCAATCGGCAGGCTCTCCGTTACAATCGATATTCTGCATACCTTCATAGGCGATCTGGAAATAAACCTGATACCCCCTAGCAGCTTGGGCGCAGAGAAAATTGTCTTGCACAACCGCAAAGGTGGCGCAACTCAGAACCTGAAACAGGTTTATGATGAGACTCTAATTCCATCCCTATCAAATTTTAAGGGGAAGAGCATTCAAGGAACGTGGTCGCTTGAGATTTACGATCGCGCTGCCCGTGATGTGGGAACTTTGATCGGTTTTGGTTTGGAATTAACTTTACCGAACCCGATCGCTTGAGATCCAGGGGTATTCTCAGAGGGGTAGTGCTCCGTGCCCACCCCTCTTCAATCGAGAAGATATAGCAGTTACAGATCGAAGGGGACGATCTTGAGGTACAGCCCTACCCCTACAATCGCAGATCCATCTGCAGCCATATCAGGCTCGATCGCGAGCAATGGGTGAATGCAAGTTATGTCTATCGACTTTATAGAAGGATAGATCGACATTTTGGTAATAATCAACTGTTTTACAAATGCCATCATAGGTATCGGTGAATTGATAATCTCCAAAAACTTGTTGAAAGCGTTTGGTATCCATTATCTTTCTGGGAGCACCATCGGGATAGTCGGTGCGAAAGACTAACTCACCTCGAAAGCCAATCGCTAGAGCGATCGCTTCGGCAGATTCTCGAATTGTATATCCCTTTCCCTGAGCAAGATTTATAGGTTCGGGCAATGCTAGATCGCGATCGATCGCTAGAGCGAGCAGTTTTGCCACATCTTCAACATAAATCCATTCGCGAATTGGCGCGCCACTTCCCCAAATTTCAAAAGTTGGTTGTCGAGCCATTTCTGCCTTCAACATCCTGATAATCATGCCGTTGAGTGCGTGCACCCTGGTCGCATCTGTAGAGTCACCTGGGCCAAACGCATTGGGAATGAAGAAATGGCGGGTATCAATCCCAAATTGCATTTTATAGCACGCGGCCAGATTATAGATAAATCGCTTGGCATTACCGTAGGAATAAACGCTTGGGTGAACGTCTCCCTTTAGCCAGTCGGACTCGGTATAAATTTCTGCCTGCCCAGGATAGCAGCAGTTGGAAAGTGGATTAATAACTACGCTTTCGGGACAAACATCCTGAATCGCTCGATATAAATTGAGCGCCATTTGCGTGTTATCAGAAAAAATAACCGCATGTCGCTTAGCTACATAGGGCAGCCCGCCGACATGCGCGGCAAGATTAACGATTACTTTCGGTCGATATAACCTGAGGAAGTATTTTATATCTTCGTAGCGGGTTAGGTCTAATCTATTCCTTCTCGATAGGGCGATCGCCTCATAGTTAGAGTTGCTAAGTACTTTCATGAGGCTTTTGCCGATGAAACCATGTCCGCCTAATACGAGAATCTTCTGAGCCATGAGACTGTCCTCTGTTTAGTGTTTTGCATAGTGAAGCAGTTCGTTTGTCCATGCCTCAAATAGCGCAAAGACTTCATCGACGATCGCCAGGCAACGTACCTGGTTTGACTCGTCCATCGGAATTTCTGCAATCTCATCGCGATCGCTGCCGACTGAATGGCCGGACTCCAGGCTAAAGTGAAATTCTCCACAGTAGCGCAGTTGAATCCCACGTCGGGCTTCAATTGCCTTTGCCAAACTAAGCATAGTACTAAAGAGTACGTTTCCGGTCTCCTCAATTGCTTCGATAACGGCAATGCGCTCTATTGCATTTGCATTGGAGATGAGAGTTGCAAGTCGATAGGTCAGGATGCGGTTTTGGCGCGTCTCATCGCTCCAAAGAAATCGCATCCACGACGTTGGGCTACACAGACGGTCGAAACCGAGTTTAGTGAAATCCTCCAAATACCAAGGCCAGTGATGGTCGTCCTCATAAGTGTGAATATTGACCCGTTGCTGATATGCATCAGTTGCGGGTTCCTCGCGTAGCATATACTTATTGATATCGCTGAAGCTCAGGATGAAGTGCGCCATACAAGGATAGAAAGCCATTCGCTCCTCTTCAGTCAGGCTGGAGTCGCGCATAAATTGGAATAAAGGTAAATTAGTGTAGGTTTGCTTCTTCTCTAAGATTTTGTTCAACACACGTTTCATAATTATCTCTTTCGTCTCAGATCGATATATAGATTGATGAATTTCCTTTGAAATGAGATTTATTTAGATGGTTTAAGTTTCCGAGCAGGCCATCTCCTGAAGATTCAGGATTACCTCTTTGCTATTTAGCGTGGCATGAACTCGAATGCCCTTTACGCCTTCGGCAAAGAACTCAGTTTTTACTCGAATCGGACCGATCACTTGAGCCACAATATCCTTAGGCGGAGATGCGACAAAATCAAAGTCATAAATCCCGTCGGGTGGTGCCTGAACGTAGGTGTAAGGTACCAGTTGTGGATTAGACCAGCCTGGCGTAGGGACGGTACCAAAGACAGTAACGAGCAGCTTAGGCGGAAAACTTTCCAGGATTCCCAGGTTAATCTCGGTAATTTCCAGTATTTTTTGGGTTGGATGCGTGAATTTCATTATCGATTTCCTTCGTTATTGGTTGATTTTCCTAGAACACCATTCCAGGTTAGGAAACTTATTTATTACTGTCAGCCAGAAAAGTTAAGGAAAGATCGGGTTATTAAGATCGGAAAAGATCGGGTGCTGGGGAACAAAAGATCGGGTTAAAATGTAACGCAGACGCAACATGGCTCGTACTCATGACTCCCAAAGAGGCTTTAGCGCAACTCGACACCCTTTTACAAGGAGCAAAGCTCAAAGATATACAGGAAACTGTGTTTAGCTATTCCTGGCAAGGATGGACTTACCCGCAAATCGCTCAGCATTTGAATTACGATGTCAGCTATATCCGCGATGTTGGTTACGAGCTATGGCGACAACTCAGTCAAGAATTTGGCGAGCAGGTTACTAAGAAAAACGTGCAGGCCGTATTGCGACGGCAAATGCTTCAGACTGAACTGGTACATGCACAAGCACCCAACGCTAATGCTATCCATTCAGAACCCGATCCCATACCCAACTTATCAGAAGAACCTGCCAACTACGATAATCGCAAATATTGGGGTACAACTATTGATATTCCATTATTCTACGGACGCGCGACGGAACTGAGCTGCCTGCAACAGTGGGTGGTTGAAGATCGCTGCCGCTTAGTATCGGTAGTGGGGATGGGTGGTATTGGCAAAACTACATTAGTGGCAAAACTAACCGAGCAATGCCAGGATCGGTTCGACTTTCTAATTTGGCAATCTTTGCGCAACGTTCCGCCGATCGCCGAGGTACTGGTTAACTCTATTCAATATCTCTCCCACCAGCAGATAACCATACCGTCGCTATCAATTGGAACTCTTATTTCTCAACTGATAGAACTTTTACGCTCGTCTCGCTGTTTGTTAATATTTGATAACTTCGATACGGTTCTGGGCGCTAACGCGGTAAATGCGTTACCAGACTCTGGATTGGGTTCTGATGCCCTGCAATATCGACCAGGATGCGAGGGATATGCAGAATTACTCAGAAGGGTAGGGAGCGAACTCCATTCTAGTTGTTTAATTCTAACCAGTCGAGAGAATCCCAAAGTATTAACTCCCCTAGAGGGAGCTAACCTTCCAGTGCGCAGCTTACTTTTAACCGGCTTAAATACTTCAGAGATCCAGGAGATTTGCCAAGCCGATGGTTGTTTCTCGCAAACAGAGACCGACTGGGACGATCTGACCGAGATATATGCTGGCAATCCCCTCGCGCTCAAGATCGTCTCCACCACAGTACGCGATCTATTTGATGGCAGCATTCCAGAGTTCCTAGCACAGGGGACGATCGCATTTGGCGATATCAACTTACTCCTGGACGAACAATTTCATTGCCTGTCAGACTTTGAAAAGCAAGTAATGTACTGGCTGGCAATCCATCGCGAATCGGTGTCGTTGACAGAACTGCGCGAGGATTTTGTGCCAATCCCACCGCAGCATATTTTACTAGAGGCACTACTGTCTTTGTCACGGCGATCGCTAATTGAGAAAAGTGCTGGCAGATTCACATTGCAACCCGTAGTGATGGAATACGTAACGGAACAACTGCTCGATCGCATCTGTACTGAATTGGCAACGCAGGAACTGGATTTGTTTATCAGCCATGCCCTGATCGAAGCTCAAGCTAAGGATTACGTGCGTGCGAGCCAAACCCACCTGATTTTAGCACCCCTGGCCGCACGCCTGATCTGTCAGTTTCGCTCCAAAACAGAAGTAGAGCACCAACTCAAGCAAATTTTATTTAAACTGCGATCTCAATTCCCCAGCACGGTTGGATATGCAGGCGGCAATCTAATCAATTTATTGAATCAACTCCAAATCGACCTAACTGGTTATGATTTCTCTCACTTGAGTGTCAGACAAGCTCATCTCCAGGATGTCAATCTACATCATACCAACTTTGCCTATTGCGATCTGAGTAAATCTACATTTGCTCAAACCTTTGGCAGTATTCTATCTGTAGCATTTAGCCCTGACGATCGACTGCTAGCTGCCGCAGGTACCAGTGAAGATATCCACTTGTGGCAATCGATCGACGGACAAGAGTTATTTACGCTCAAAGGACACAAAAATTGGGTTCTGTCAATCGCATTCAGTCCTGATAGTCAACTCCTTGCTAGTGCGGGCGAGGACAACTCGATCAAGCTTTGGGATGTTCGAGATGGGAACTGTCTCCTTACATTATTAGGACATACCGACTACGTCCATACCGTTACTTTTAATCCAGACGTGCAGGTGCTTGCCAGTGGCAGCATCGATCGCACGATTAAACTATGGGATGTTCAGACTGGTGAATGTCTCAATACTCTACACGGTCACGCCAGTTGGGTCGAATGCGTTGCGTTCGACCCTACCGGGCAAATTCTCGCTAGTAGTGGCGGCGATCGGGCAATCAAACTATGGGATACGATCGCGGGCGAGTGCATCCAGATGTTATCTGGACATGAAGCCCAGGTTAGTTCTATTGCCTTTAGTCCTGTTGACAGGATGCTCGCTAGTTGTAGCGGCGATCGGACAATTAAGCTATGGGATATCCAGACGGGTCAGTGCCTGAAAACACTGCGCGGGCACGGCAGTCAAGTCTGGTCGATCGCCTTTAGCCCGGACGGGCAAATACTTGCCAGCGGTTCCCACGATCGCGCGATCAAACTGTGGGATGTCAATACTGGCGAGTGTTTGAGAACTTTACAAGGACATACCAGTCAAGTCCGCACGATTGCGCTCAATTCCTCAGGGACAGAATTGGTAAGTGGGAGTGGCGATCAAACCATCCGGTTTTGGGATGTTAGCACGGGACAATGTCTTAAGACCTTACAGGGTTACAGCAGTCGCATCTGGTCGATTGCTTCCCATCCTTCTGGCGTGCAACTTGCCAGTGGCTCCTACGATCGCATGGTGCGGGTATGGGATGTCAGTACGGGAGAATGTCTCAACACCTTAGCGGGGCATAGCAGTTGGGTGCGCTCCGTGGCATTTAGCCCTGATGGAAAGATTCTGGCCAGTGGGAGTGGCGATCAAACCGTCAAGCTTTGGGATACGAATACCGGGCAATGTTACCGCACCCTGTCAGGACATAGCAGTTGGATTCGTGCAGTTGCTTTTAGTCCCGACGCTCAAATTCTAGCCAGCGCTTCTCACGATCGAACTATTCGACTATGGGATCTCAACACCTATCAGAGCGATCGCATCCTGTCGGTGAAGACTATCTGGACGAGGGCGCTCGCCTTTGCCCCGGTAGGCAAATCCGACAATCCCCATGAAACTTTCGTAGTTGGTTGTTGGGATGATAACACATTGGGACTTTGGCACGTACAAACTGGCGAACTGCTAATGACCTTTGCCGGACATACAGCGCAGATTTGGTCGGTGGCTTTCAGCCCTGACGGTCAGACCCTTGCCAGTGGCAGCCGCGATCGCACGATTAAACTGTGGGACGTGCGTACGGGTCGGTGCTGGCAAACCCTAGATGGACACGCAGGCGATATCTGGTCAGTGGCTTTCAGTCCCGATGGTAAGATGCTTGCTACAGGCGGTGACGATTGCAAAGTTAGGCTTTGGGATGCGCGTGCGGGTCAAGTTCAGGCAATTTTGCAAGGGCATCATGGCTCCGTGCAGTCAGTTATTTACAGTCTCGATGCCCGAACGCTTGCGAGTGGGAGCGAAGATGAAACGATTAAAATTTGGGATATCGCAACTGGTGGATGTCTGAAGACACTGAGAGCCGATCGCCCCTACGAAGGTATGAATATTATGGGCGTTACCGGATTAACTGAAGCTCAGAAAATGACGCTGATTTCACTTGGTGCGATGGAGGAAATATAGCGGTTTTCAGATGAAAACTGCTATAGAGAATCACATTGGTGCTATTTGGCATTTTGTTCGTCATTACAATGCATCCTTACTTCTTTAGGACTACCCCTTTTTTATATCCTCTGATCGCTGTCACTGTTATATAGCGTTTTGCAATTGAGAAAGGCGTTAGTTTATGGGGTGAAGGGGTTCCACCCCTTCTTGGGGGCAAAGCCCCCAAACCCCCTACCTCTTACGATCTGAAAACCGCTATAACAATGAGATTGGTTCGAGAGCATTTAGCTTTTCGGGAAAATCAGGTAGTTGATGCAGTGCTATATTTATAGCCGTAGACAGATCTGTTAGGACAGGGGGTGTGGGGGCGCAGCCCCCACGCAGGGGAGGCAGGGCAGTCTTGGGGGTTCCCCGCTAGAGCCACTGCCGTGTGGAACCCCTGCACCCCGTCCTAAGCCTATTGGCTATAGCTATAATTCAGATCTGGATTTATGCAGCTAGATCCTCCAGCCCCTTTAAAAAGGGTTCTGGGATTTTACCCTCTTACAACAATTAAGAGGGTAAAGAGATCGAGAAGATTTCAGATCTCAAGTGTGTAAGTTCCACGGATATTTAAACAGGACTAGAAAATGTCTGCCGTTACCAATACACTCAAACGCTTTCCGCCTTTTCGCAATTTCCAGCACTACATAGAATCGCAACCGTTACCCGAGGCGGAGGAATCGATCCCGCTCAGAGTCATGGTGCAATTACTGGTATTTGTCGGAATTGCCGCCAGTGATGTGGCAGGGAATACTAATAATAGTGTCTGGGCAATTCCATTCAGCGCGGTAGGAGCAAGTTGGGGTTGGTACGCACGGCACAGGCGGAATATCTTAGTCAAGTTTTTAATTGCGATCGCCATGATCGCGATGTTAGTGTCATTTCTCGGCAGCCTGATTACTCAAGCCGAAGAAACCAGGTTATTGCTGGCCAAACTGCTGATCCAGTTGCAAGTATTGCATAGTTTCGATCTACCGCGCCGCAAGGATTTGGGATATTCGACGGTTATTGGGCTGATCCTCTTGGGCGTTGCAGGCACGCTCAGCCAGACTACGATCTTCGGTTTATGGTTACTGCTATTTTTAGCGATCGCCGTGCCAGTTCTCATTCTCGATCATCGCTCGCGCTTGGGAATTCCCACACCCAAAATACAGTTTAAAAGTATGGGCATGGCTCCCCTACCGATGTTGGGGCTATTGGTGGCAGTTACAGTCCTGGGGTTGGGTATTTTTGCTCTACTGCCGCGATTGCCGGGCTTTCAATTGCGGAATTTCCCTGTTAGTGGCAATGTCACCATTCAACGCCAGATACCGGCTGGTGGGATTGTCACCCCTGGCAGAACCCGACGGCAGGGACAAGGTGGTGGGGCTGGTAATAATAACGAGACGGGTGGAGATAGCGCCACCGAACCAGCAGTCTTGCCTCCCTTATTCGGTACCGAGATTGATGAAACCAGGAACGTGCCGTTAAAACCAGAACTGGTGATGCGGGTGCGATCGCAGGCAGAATTATTTTGGCGCGTGCTGTCCTACGATGAATATACGGGTAGGGGCTGGCGGATCTCGCGTAACGATCGATCTCAGATTCGCACTCTGCGCCGTCAGGTCTTTAACTACGAGTTTTACCTGCCGGACGCGCCCGGCCTTTTCCCAAGGACTGGAGAGATTAGGGATGTCGTGCAAACATATACGATTGTGGCAGAGAATCTTCCCAATCTCATCCCAGCCGCGTTTATGCCCACCCGACTTTACTTCCCCAGCGAAGAAGTGGATTTTGATAGCGAGGGCGGTCTGCGCGCGCCGGGGCCTCTACCCGTCGATCTAACCTATACGGTAATCTCATCTGTACCATTTCGCGATCGCACAGCTCTAGGTAAAGCTTCGCAGAGATATCCCACACCGATTCGCTCCTTCTATCTCAAGGTGCCTCCTGCAATCGCAGGTGCAATCGCGGCCAAGGCTCAGGAGATCCTGGACACAGCCACCAATGTTGTGGGCGATAAAAAGCTAGAGTTTGATAATCCCTACGATAAGGCTCTATATCTAGCCCAAACCTTAAAACAACGCTATCGCATTCAAGATTTGCAGCTCAGTGCCACACCCTCGAACGAT
This sequence comes from Pseudanabaena sp. PCC 6802, assembly GCF_000332175.1. NCBI lineage: Bacteria > Bacillati > Cyanobacteriota > Cyanophyceae > Pseudanabaenales > Pseudanabaenaceae > Portococcus > Portococcus stanieri. Next base: position 1,951,156 of record NZ_KB235914.1, read on the forward strand.
CCGAATAGCGACCTGGTTTTGCAGTTTCTCAAGCAGGGCGGCGGTCAGCCCAGCCACTTTGTCAGCACTATGGTATTAATGCTGCGATCGCTCGGCATTCCAGCCAGATATATGGTGGGCTTCGACCCGGGCAAATACAATCCATTCACTGGATTGTATGAAGTGATGAATACCGATGCCCATTCGATGGTGGAGGTGTTCTTCCCACGTCACGGTTGGATTGCTTTCGATCCCGTGCCGGGGAGGAATCTATTTCCTGCTTCCATTGAGGAAGATAAAACATTTAGTACCTTACAAACTTTTTGGAATTGGATAGCGGGCTTTTTACCATCACCTGTAGTGGGCTTTTTTACCGTCGTATTTAATACCATCGGACGCTGGATCGGTAGCGTATTTATCGGGTTGATGAACTGGCTGATTAACCTGGGTTGGACGGGGTTTATTGTCGGTGCTTTGATTCTATTCTCTGTAGTGCTAGGTCTGTGGGGAAGTTGGCAGGCGATCGTCTGGGGACTCGATCTCCTGCGCCTGCGTCGCCTGGAGCCAGTCCAGCGCACCTACCAGTTGATGCTGCGCTTCCTGTCCGAGCGAGGTATGCGTAAATCTCCGCATCAAACTCCACAGGAATATGCTTTACAGGTGATAAATCGCGTGCAACCGCATCAAGCTAGTGCAATTCTAGAGATTACCAAGGCATATCAGGATTGGCGCTACGGCGATCGCGCGTCTAGTTGGAGGTATCTGCGATCGCTGCTAAATAAACTGCGGCAGCGCCCGAGCCGTAGCGATCGCTAACTTATGCCATTATGATCTATAGTTTGCCATAACCCGCTCAGTTCAAAGAACCTTCTGCACCATGAGTTCTAAATTCTTAAGCCATTTAAACCCCTCGCAACAAAAGGCAGCCAGCCATACCCAAGGCCCACTGCTGGTGGTGGCTGGGGCAGGATCGGGTAAGACTCGCACGCTCACCTACCGCATTGCCAACCTGATTTTGCATGGCGGGATCGATCCCAGTAATATTCTGGCGGTAACTTTTACTAATAAAGCTGCCCGCGAGATGAAGGAACGCATTGAGGCATTATTTGCCCAGGAGCAAGCTTTAGCAAAACACGGTTGCACCTACGCAGAACTAGGGGAGTTTGAACAAAAGCGGCTTAAATCGGAGGTTTATCACAACTACACCAAAGACCTGTGGATCGGCACATTTCATAGTTTGTGCGCCCGCATTTTGAGGTTTGATATCAATAAGTACGCCGATAGCAAAGGGCACGTATGGCAAAAGAACTTCTCTATTTTTGATGATTCTGATGCCCAATCTCTCGTTAAAGAGATTGTCACTAAACAACTGAATCTAGACGATAAGAAGTACGAACCTCGTTCCGTCCGCTTTGCGATCGGTAATGCCAAAAACCGAGGCTGGACACCACAACAGCTAGAAGCTAACGAGCCGGGGCTGCGCGGTCGCACGATCGCTCAAGTTTACGAAATCTATCAAGAGCGCCTGGCAACCAATAATGCCCTGGACTTCGACGATCTCATCTTTATCCCCGTACAACTATTTCGCCAGAACCCAGAAGTGTTGAACTACTGGCATCGTCGCTTCCATCACATCCTCGTCGATGAATACCAGGACACCAATCGCACTCAATACGAACTGATTCGCCTGCTCGCCACTAATGGAGTCAACAGGAAAGATTATGATTGGAAGGGGCGCTCTATCTTTGTGGTGGGCGATGCCGATCAATCGATCTACTCTTTCCGTCTAGCCGATTTTACAATTCTGATGGAATTTCAAGAGGCATTTGGCGATCGCCTCCCCGATGACGAAACAAAAACCATGATCAAGCTAGAAGAAAATTATCGCTCGGTGGCGAATATCCTGGAAGTAGCAAACCAGTTAATTGAGAATAATACACAACGAATTGAGAAAACGCTCCGTCCTACTCGCCCTGAAGGTGAAAAGATCGTCCTGCATCGCGTCAACGACGAAATTGACGAAGCACAATACGTCAGCGATCGCATTCGAGCTATCCAAGCGGAAATTCCCGACTGTCATTTAGGACATTTCGCGATTCTCTATCGCACGAACGCCCAATCGCGGCCATTTGAAGACATGCTGGTACGCTGGAACATCCCTTATCACATCGTCGGCGGTCTGCGTTTCTACGATCGCCGTGAAGTTAAGGACTTATTGGCCTACCTGCGCGTGCTTGCCAATCCTGCGGATACTGTCAGTCTATTACGGGTAATCAACACGCCACGACGCGGTATTGGAACTGCGACGATCGATCGACTGGTGGAATCAGCGCAAGCCCTAGGTATACCGTTATTCCAGGTTTTAACTGATGAGGCAACCGTGAAAACTGTAGCGGGGCGATCGGCCAAACCCGTCCTGGCATTCGCCGACCTGATTCAGAAATGGATGGATTTGGCGGGTTCCATCTCAGCGACTGAAGTAATTCAAGGTATCATCACCGAGTCTGGTTACGCAGCGGATTTGCAAGCTCAAGGTACGGACGAAGCCGCCGATCGCCTATCGAACCTACAAGAATTGGTGAACGCGGCAATTCAGTTTGCCGAGGAAAATGAGGATAACTCATTGGAAGCCTTTTTAGCTAATGCGGCACTTGCATCCAGTTTGGACGACTCGCCTGAAGATAGCAAAAGAGTAACGCTAATGACCCTACATTCCGCTAAGGGATTGGAGTTTCCCGTTGTCTTTCTGGTGGGATTGGAGCAGGGGCTATTCCCAGGTTTCCGATCGCTAGCCGACCCCATGCAGCTAGAGGAAGAACGCCGCCTACTGTACGTGGGAATTACCCGCGCCCAAGAGAAGTTATTTCTCACCCATGCCCAGGAACGCCGCCTGTACGGCAACCGCGAGCCGACCAGCCCTTCGCAGTTTCTGGCGGAATTACCCAAGGAACTGCTGAGTGGTAGCGGCAAGAATAAACTGCCGACCTACAAGCGCATTGGTTCGGTTAACAGCCTGGATCGCCTGCAAAAGAATGCCAAATCGTCTAGCCAATCGCAGCGATCGCCCTCCGAAAATTGGCAAATTGGCGATCGGCTCGAACATGAGGCTTTTGGTGAGGGCGAAATCACCCACATATTTGGCGAAGGAGATAAGAAATTTATTGCCGTCAAGTTTCCTAAGATGGGGCGCAAAATAATTAATCCTAAACTCGACCCGATTCAGAAAGTGACTTAGGAGATTTCCATAAAAAATATACCGATAATTGCAGAGGTATCGCCCCATGCCTACCCTAAATCAAAGGGAGCAACCATAAAGGATTACCCCTACATCCCATTTTAGAACCATATTTGAAACTATACTGAAAATTATGTCTAATAGAAGCGACTGGTTTCCCACTTCCATCTGGCATTTTGATGTAGACAACTTTCTGCCACTTAACAAGCGATTATTAGAAGCAATCCTGGCAGAGAGGAAAAAAGATCCGCAAGGAGTTTTACTATCAAATGCTGGTGGATGGCATAGTGCCGATAATTTTCAGACCCGCACAGAGTTTAAGGATATTGTGAGTTTAGTTGCTGACAAGGCTCTCCAGGTAGTGCAGGAAATCAACTGGGATCTCTCAAGGGTTAAACTTACCGTGCATAGTTGTTGGGCAATTGTTAACGGTAGGTTTGCTTCTAACTACATTCATACCCATCCCAACTCTCTCTTAAGTGCCGTCTATTACGTCCAGGCTCCAGAAAACTGCGGCGGGGTATTTTTCCGCGATCCTAGAGAAGCCGCCCATGTATTCTTACCACCTGTTGCCGAGGTATCGCCTTGGACGCTACAAAAAGTCACCTTTAAGCCAGTTGAAGGCAGAATCATAATTTTTCCCAGTTGGCTCTTGCATGGTGTGGAACCCAATTTCAGCGATCGTGATCGCATTAGCATGAGCTTCAATATTGGCATGCAAGCAACTTAAGCAGGCAGAAATTAAGACATGGCACTACTAATCTTTTTCTCTCTCCTAATCGTCGCAATCTCAATTTGGTGTTATTGCTCCGGCAACCTGAGATATTACAGGAGATACGGTTGTTTCAAGGGTCACTACCTAAAAAATGCACGCTCTATCATTGCCGGAGCAATATACCAATTCTCTAAAGCTATACTACGGATTTAGATCCCCCTAAATCCCCCTTAAAAAGGGGGACTTTAATTAGTTCCCCCCTTTTTTAAGTAGGTTAGGGGGGATCTTCACGTACACTGGTAATAGATACATTTAGTGTGACTTCCATCTATAGCCATAATTCTTAGAATTGGTATTATATAAAATCCGGGTATATACTTATTAGACTTTATCGGCAATAAAAAAGCAAAATGCCATCAAAAGCTTATGCAGCAAGCATTTCGCTTAATTTTAGGTCATTCCTGAAAGCCTTGCTGTAGCGGTTTTCAGATGAAAACGAGAAGGGGGTTTGGGGGCGTTGCCCCCAAGAAGTGGTTTCACCCCTTCACCCCGTCAATAAAACCTGTTCTCAATTGAAAAATGCTATACACAAGTCTTTGACTATTTACGATTAAGTCTACTATTTAACCGGATTTCATATCACTGGTGCAAAACATGCCTTTATCACTTCATCCCAAGGCACGGCATTGATTAAATTAACCGCCAGTGCTTCTAATGGGTCATTTACCCTTACAGGGCGAATTGGTGGACACATATGGGTTCTCCTATTGCGTTTTCTTGGTTCTTTGCTAGGGCGATCGCGACTTAATGAAGCGATCGCCTTTACTTTTAGAATACTACCGTAAGAGTTTTTATGGCGTCAATACTTTTTCGTAAATATTTGTTTGTAAGGACATTTACGGTAAAATATTGATATAAGCTTTTACATGGGAGAAATACCAATGTCACGAGTAGCGTTACTACGCAAGAAATTAGGGATAACTCAGCGTCAGCTTGCTGACTCTGTAGGTGTCACAGAAACTACTATCCGTAATTGGGAGAACAATAGAAACGGTGTTGATTGGTTTGTTCGTATTGCCAAACTGTGCGAAGCCTTGGAATGTCAGCCTGAAGAACTCTTTGATTATGAGGAGGTCAAATAGTCATGAACTTCATCCAGCACGTATACAAGGCCGTCACGATCGACCAGCGGGACATTGACGGCTATATAAACCTAAACGAGATGGCTAATGCCACTGGTAAGCGCATCGACAAATGGTTAACCAACCAATCAACTCAGGACTCGATCGCTGAATTTGAAAGTTTAACTCCCCCGAATTCGGGGGAGTTAAAACCTGCGATCGTCACTCAAGAGGGTAGATTTGGGGGCGGCACCTGGGCGCATCCCGATATTGCTATTCAATTTGCTCAGTGGTGCAGTCCCAGCTTTGCTTTGCAGGTTTCCAAGTGGGTTAGAGAATGGATTACCACAGGCAAGCGGCCTAGCAGTGAAGACTTGGAAGCTATGAGCGTAGGGCAACTGCAATACGAGTTGCAACGAGCTAGAAGCTGGTACAAGCTGATTGACTGCCATCTCAGTATGGTTAAGGAAAGGTCTTTATTTGAGGCTATCAAATATCAGCAGTCAGAGATCGATTTAGAGGTTGAGTAACATGACAGTAGAGAGATGGACAGATGAGAGATTGGATCGGCTGGCTACAACCGTTGCGGAAAACAGCGAGCAGATCGCTCGAAATGGCGAACAGATTAGGGAATTGCGGGAACTGTTTTCAGAGATGCGGTCAAGTCAAGCAATGCTACAACAGGAACAATCTGAGGCTAGTCGCCAATTTATGCATATGATTGGCATAATCTCCCAACAGCAGAGCGAGATAGCGGGTCTGCGCACTGAGACTAATCGCATGTTAGATATCTTGATCAACCAGCGCCAGGGCGAAGATGATGAGGGTGGCTGACAAAAAGCCCCCAAGTGCTTGGGGGCTTTTTGATTGTTTAATTATTTTGGCTTAACTTCATTTTCAAAAAGCTGAGCTACCAATACTTTGGCGAGTGGTTGGTGGTTACAGTGTACCAAAAAAAAATTGAGATTACAACTTCTTCAAAAACTCATTAGCTTGTTGCCTACCTATTTCTAAAAACTCTTTGTAACTTATTCCTTGGCATCTAGCTCCTATGCGATAAAAGCTTTCTGACGCTGGACTGTTACTGCTATATAGCCAGTTATCTCCTGAATAATTTTTTGTTGGTGGTTGGGATAAATAGTTCCTAATGTGAGAAGCATGAAACTTTAACCCATCAATAAGTTTCGGGTAATATTGCCTTAACAAATCATCTTGGATGAGCAATGAACCTTTCATCCTCTCAGCTTCAGCATCTATCTCATTTGCAATTTCAGTAATTCTTTGTGAATCAATCGGCTGATCGCGTATTCTAGTTAACGGCCCTTTTTGAACAAATTCATCACTTAATCTCCAAACACTAGAGCTATTCAAAGCGTCTGAAATTCTCTTACAATCGCCAGAGACTAAAGCTGCGTTAAAAAGCCGTTTGCCAAGGAACATCCAAAACAAGATTCCACCTATGCCTAAGACCAATAGCCCGTATCTGAGCCAAAGCTTTCTGTTCCGTTGCTGCCGATCGCGCTGCTGTTTCCTCAGTTCCTCTAAGTCTCTACGTTTCATAGGTCATCAATACTAGGAGGTTTAGGGCGATCCGATCGCATCATCAATGCTTCGTAGGCTCTCTGATGATGACGATGCGTTATCCATTGATGATAAGTTGTCGAATGTACCTGTACGCTATGTCCCATCTGTTGCGCTGCTAGGGAGATATCTAAGCCAAATTCAAGCGTTCTGATCGCCCATGCATGGCGCAGATCGTAGGGTTGAAATGGTATTCCCACTCTCTTAAAAAACTTATTTACCTTTGCCCCCAAGTAGGTGTTATTCTTCGCTGCCGCCGTTGGGCGCATACCGTTAAGCAAATCGAATTGCTCTACCCACTCTGGAAAACATGCCCACACCTGGCGAGCGCCTGTCTTACCATCCAGCACCGTAGCGATCGGCATGTCATCGATGCTGAGGTTAAATGCCTCATGGGGACGCAAACCATATGTAGCCAGCATTCCGTAGATCCATTGCCAGGGGCGATCGCTGATTTTGTAGTACCACTGCACGATCGTGCGATCGTCTGGTAGCTCCCTGGGTGTTACTTTGCTGGGTGAATAGCTGCCAGAGTAAGGTTTTAGGTCGATGCCGAGCTGGGCAAATCTGGCTAGCGCCCCCAAAGCTATGCAATAGCGCTTTCTTGTGCGCGTGTCCGGTTTGGTGTCTAGCATGGCAGCGGTTAAAATTTCAGCGGTTAGCAACTTGCCTTTCGGTAACTTGGTAAAGACTGCTGCATAGTCTTTCTCCCATGTGGTTTCTGTTTTTGGCGATCGCGATCGACGGCTAAAGTAATCTGTTTCAAATCTCTCAACCCAAGCTTTAATCGTGTCAGATCGTTCGATTTGTTCGATTCGCGTTTTTAGATCGCGATTTTGCCTTTTATATCAATCATAGAACTTGGACTAAAATCAGGACTAAAACTCTAGTTTGACGTTCCATAAAACATGGGGGTGGAGAGACTTGAACTCTCACGACTGTTAAGGTCAACGGATTTTAAGTCCGCAGCGTCTACCATTCCGCCACACCCCCAAAGGGCTTTGTCATTTTAACGCAACTTGTAACGCAACAACAGCGATCGCTTTAAAGAATTTTCTAGTTACTCGGGTGAATTTCGACATGAATTAACTGCGCGTTAACCCTTGACTGTAATGGTTACCTATGTAAACCCAAACGGGACGCAAAAATGGGAAGACGATCTCGGAAATCTGACGCACTTTGCGATCGCGAATGCCTTTTAATAACTTCTTGTAATTTGCCAGGATAAATATGTCCTTGATACAGGCTCCGAGGGCATAATTTTCGCCCACCAGCCGCCAGCCGTAGCCCTCGTCTATACACCTGCGCCGCAGTTGGGCAAAGTTATAGTCGTGGGTATGGTAGACAAAACCTTCGGAGTAGACGATCTCGTTGCCTTTTTTGTGTATGCGCCCCTGAAAGCCCTTATCCTCAAAAATATCCATTTTGCCAAAGGGATATGCTTGCCACACAGATCGCCGGATAGCACAATTAACCGTGGAGAATCCCATGTTGTGATAGGTACTAATCCAGTTTTTCGCTTCTGAGGTGAAGTAAAACGTCTCGCCGCAGGAGTCCCAGAAAAAACGCTGCATGTCATGGCGTTCCCTAATGCCACCCTGCACCGCCGCGATCGCTGCATTGTCAACCATAGGCTGCACCATCAGATCCAGCCATTGACGATCTCCGGGTTCGGCATCCTGGTTGATAAAAAGTAAAAATTCACCTGTAGATACCTCTGCACCTAGATCGCGGGTAAGTCCATGATTGAATTCGCGGTTATCGATCTCGATGAGTTTAATCGGAAATTCCTGCAATACCTGTTTAGTATCTGGACGGGAGCCGGAATCGATAATTACTACTTCGTAGGATTTGCTAGTCTCTTGGGTATATATTGCCTGTAAAGTGCGCCGTAATAGGTCACCACCGTTGTAGGTGGGAATAATGATGCTGGCATCCATGAAATTTCAGTAAAATTGCAAAACGAAACGAAGAACTCAAGTTCTTGGCTGAAAGCTCAAGTCAGTTAAAACTGACTGAAATACCTAGCCCCTAATATTACCTGGCGACTAGAAATCGCGGCTACACAAACAAAGTTTGCCTGCTCGGACTCCGAGAAAAGGGGGGTATAGCTATAGCCAACAGGCTTAGGACGGGGTGCAGGGGTTCCACACGGCAGTGGCTCTAGCGGGGAACCCCCAAGACCGCCCTGCCTCCCCTGCGTGGGGGCGCAGCCCCCACACCCCCCTGTCCTAACAGATCTGTCTATGGCTATAACAAACCAGGGTTTGGTATTAACCTGTTGAAACAGGTTTTAGCTCTTAGCCTTGAAATTGATTTCAAGGATTTTTTGATTGTGACACTAAAGTATAGATGCTTAGAATCCTAACAAGTGGTGTCCCCGACAAAATTTTGAATTAAGCCGATCAAAGTATCTGCCAGGCGATCGTAGAAAAAATAATCGTGGGCACCAATGGTTTTAACCACTTTGCCACCAAACTTTTGCTTAAACCGCGAGAACTTGTAATAGGCGTGCTGCGGGTCATTACTAAAGCCGTAAAAGTCATAAGTTTTACATCCTCTGGCTTTAGCCCTTTGGATGGCTGCCCAATGGATGGCGTAGCTTGCCATCACGTGGGGCGCTCGATCGCTACGCCCGCCATAGAGATAATAGGCGCGATCGCCCCAGTACAGGACTAAAATAGCGACGAGGGTCTGCCCCTGCCATGTTGCCAAGCCAATTTCAGCTAGATCGGCGCGGAAGAGCGTTTGACAGAGGTTAATAAAAAAGCCGTAGGGTTCGCCAAAGAATTTTTGCCGCTCCACCGTCTCCCAAAATAAATCGTAGAATTGGGGAATGGCCGCATCCGCCTGGCTAAATTGCGTTTCTACACCGTACCGCCAACTCAAACGCAGGTTGTACCTGCCCTTGGGATGCATGTCGGAGAGCATTTGTTCTTGAGATTGGCACAGATCGACAACCAGAGTTTCGCATGGGAAGGTATCGGCGATCGCGCGCGCAAATTCTGTCCCCAGCCATTGCGGCGTTTGCTCTAGGAGCGGTTCGATGCGCAGGGCGATCGCGCCCCACTCTTTAGCAATTTCCTCTGCCTGTTTGAGTAATAGCTCTATACCTTCGACTGCCCAGCGATCGCTCAGGATGGGACCACCTGGCGCGAGCAAAAGATTAGCTTTGCTGTGGTGGGGGAATAAATAAAAAATACAGCCCCCAACCAGGATGGTGGAGTTGGCATTATGGCTAAACAGACCATAACGGAATGTTTGATAGCCTTCCAGTTGTTTGAAATCCGCCCAAGCCCACGACTGCATAAAGCAACTATGAGGGGCAGCTTGCACCAATGCTTCCCAAGCCTGGCTTTCCGTGTTAGTTAATAAGGCAACTTTTAGATGCAACTAATTCCCTTCAAGCTCCCTGGCATTGAACTCACCGGATTTGCCACCACTCTTATGCAGCAAGCGCACGCTAGAAATGACCATTGTTTTCTCTAGTGCCTTTGCCATATCGTAAATCGTAAGGGCAGCAACGGTGGCGGCAGTGAGTGCTTCCATTTCCACGCCAGTTTCAGCCTTAGTTTTGACCTCTGCCTCAATTTGGTAGCCAGGAATATTTTCATCTAGCATAATCCGCACATCAACCGCCGATAGCGGCAAGGGATGGCACAGGGGAATCAGGTTGGCGGTATGTTTGGCAGCCATGATGCCTGCTAGTCGCGCCGTACCCAAGACATCGCCTTTAGGCACATTACCCGCTTGAATAGCATCTAGCGTCGTAGTTTTCATAGCTATTTCGCAGACAGCGATCGCACGTCGGATGGTTGGCTCTTTGGCAGAGATATCAACCATATGCACGGCACCTGTTTCATCCAGATGAGTCAGAGTTGGGGCAGAATCCATATAAATTTTAATTTCTAGCTCTAATCACTATTTTGAGCTACAAACTCCACTTTTTACACAGTCGTGAAGGCAACAAAATCTAGATCCGCGCGATCGCATCTCATAGCCCATCGTTAGCCAAATAAGGAAGAGTCGCATCATTTCTAGGGAAATTCTTGAATATAAAATAACCTAAAAGAGGAGCAGAGACAGCTAATAGAAGAACTCGTTGACCTAATATTGGTTCCATAAAATTTTGGTAATCATTTACAGTAACTAGTGCGTTTCTTTGTACTGGTGATTTGCCAAGGAAATCGATAATATTAAAGATTAAAATAATAGAATTATAGAAACAATGACAAAGAATTGGCGTAATCAGGTTGCAAGTTTTAAAATATAAAATTGAAAAAATAGCACCTCCAATAAAGAGAGAAATAACATCATATCGAAAGTGAATAATCGCAAATAGTAGAGATGAGGTAATAATTCCTGCTCTTACTCCCCATTTGCTTACCCACTTTTGTAAAACTACACCACGGCAAAATAATTCTTCAACAACTGGAGCTAATAATACTGATGAAATACCATATAGAATAATCTCCAAAATATTAGATAAATGTCTTGAATTAAGATGTCTCTCTACATAATCTGGAAACACAAAAGACAAATTGTATAAGGTTAGAGAGCTGAAACCATAATTAAAAGGAATTTCTAAAGCAACGATAGATAATATCAATTTGAAATTAATACTATTTTTAGAGCCGACTATCTTATCAAGACTTAAGTTTGCTGTACTAATTTGCTTTAATAATATAAATACAAAAACAGGAATTAAGACTATACCTGCTATTCCTATAATTACCTTATCTCTAGTTAAATCCGAGAAACTTCTTTCGATTAAGAAGCTAACAGCCCATATTGTCGAGTAAAATATAGTGGGTAAGGCAATGGATAAAAATAATAATAACTCTGGTATATTAATCCCAGCAAATAGATCGCGAACTGAATTTCTGTTTTCTAGATATACTTTCTGTCTAGAAGGTATAAACAGTAGAATTGATAGACCGAATATGCTAAATAATCCTATCCACCCCCAATACTGAGAATAACCTTTGCTTCGAGTAAATAGTAAACTTCCTTTAACAAAGAGAACATATCCAGCTACAAACAAACCCAATATCGCCAGAGATACGATCGCAGGGAGCGTAGAAGGTATTACGGTCTTTGCTTGAATAAGCATTCCAAGAATTATTGATGGAAAATATTTCAAACCTAGTCCAACCAGGATTAAATTGATGGCTTTTTCCTTGCGATCTTCCATGTGGGTGATGTATTAGAAGAATTTTTAATGTCTAACCTTTAGACATTAAAATATAGAAATCTCGCGATTTGTAAAAAATTATTTTCTTGGGCTTAGTCCAATGAAACCCTTACTTCTAGGCTTAATTAAGCTCTATCGATTAGTGTTATCCCCGCTTATCGGCCCCTCTTGTCGCTTTCAACCAACCTGTTCCCAGTACGCTATGACGGCAATCGAAAGGTTTGGAGCGTGGCAGGGTTCCTGGTTGGCAATTAAACGGATTGGGCGCTGTCACCCGTGGCATCCCGGTGGTTACGATCCCGTGCCAGAGAAGTGTCAGGAGCATTCTCATTAGAGATCGTAAGATCGCGATCGCCGATCGCGCATGTGCTAACACCATAAACTCCGGCCAGCAACAGCCAGCTCAGAATATTTATCCTCGGCTCGTAAAACACGACATCTAACATGCCAAAAATTAGGTAAAGGGCGATCGCTACTACGGTCACTGCTACTAAACCCTTAATTTGAGGTGATAGTTTAGCTTTTAACCCCCAATAAATTATCCACCCCACTATTCCTAAAAATCCAAATAAGGCGGGCAAGCCCGCCCCCACTGCCAACGCCAGGTAAAAATTATGCTCGTGGGGCAATCCCTTCAGATCGTAGCCCTGTGTAGCGGCAATCAAGTCGAAACTGCGCAACCCCCAACCCTGGATCGGATGCTGTTGAATTAACCGCAGCGCATACTGCCACGCATCCAAACGATAGAGCGTCGAGACAAAATCCTTCTGACTGGGATCGAAGGTACTGGTCAAACGATTGATAAACCCGCCTGGGAATAAGGGTCGCAGCCATTCACCGCCGATTCCCAAAAAGGAACCCCATGCTGCCCAGGCGATCGAACCAGCGCTGAGACTCAGACCGACTACCAGATACCAAAAGCGATAGTAAATTGCCAGCACCACAAATCCCAGTGCCACGATCGCCCAGGCATTACGCGAACCCGCTAGCATCAGCGTCGCTATCCCCAGACCCAGAGCGATCGCTGCTATCACCTGTTGCCTCTTGCCATTACCAACTTTATCTTTGACTTTACCAAGCGCAAAGTGACAGGCGATCGGCAATACCAGAGCCAAATACAAAGCCGCCTCGTTATAGTGACCGAATAGGGAAGTTACGCGCCCATCTTGACTGAAGCCCAAGCTGATTTCATAACTGCCAAATAAACGCGGTAAGAACCAATTTGGTCGATTAATTAGCGCTTGAATTACACCTAAAGCTCCAACTGGAATCGAACTGACTACCCAAAGATAGGCGAGGTGCTGAAATTGGGCAGTAGTTTGGATGAGGAAAGCGGCGATCGCAAATAGCAAGAAAAATGGCAAAAAATTCCATAACCCAGTCCAGGCAACGGAAACATCGAAAGCCAGCAACGTGGCGATCGCCAACCATCCAGCCAGTACCAACCAACCGCGATTTACAGGACTGTCAAGATCCCGCCATCCCCGTCGCACTAGGAATAAACCTAGCAGAAACATGGCAAATACTGGCGAGACGGCATTATTTAAAGGCAAAATCAGTACCAGGGTTTGCAACCAGTACCAATAGAGATTTAACTCTGGATCTGGCGATCGCATCCAGAGATGCTGGCATATTTGCTGCGTTACTTTCGTTAAATTCAATCTGACAACTTACAAGTGCGATAGACTGCTGCAGAACTAACTAAGTAGCTGTTTTATAGCTATAGCCAACAGGCTTAGGACGGGGCGCAGGGGTTCCACCCCTGCGTGGGGGCGCAGCCCCCACACCCCCCTGTCCTAACAGATCTGTCCATGGCTATATGATAGAGCAACGGCAACATGCTATAGCGTTTTTCAATTGAGAACAGGTTTTATTGACGGGGTGAAGGGGTGGAACCCCTTGCTTCTTCGGGATGACTACAGCGTCGATCGATTAGTTGTTGCGATCGCTTGAGCGATCGCTTCAGCATGAGTAGAAATCAAAGCATGATCGGCTCCCGCCAGAATTTCTAGACGGGCACGGGGAATCTTGTCGGCATAGGTTTGACAATGCCAGAGGGGAATGGTGTCATCGAGTTCCCCAGCAATTACTAAGGTTGGGATATTGATGCGATGGATATCTTTTTCGACCGTATCGATGGCATCTTCAGGACGCAGGCGATCGAAGAGAAAAGTCTTAGCCACAGGCTGATCGACCAGTTCTCGGCGAGCATATTTGACGGTTTGAAACTGCTTGCGCTTGCCAATTAGGGTAGCAATGGGAGCAATCAGCGCTAGTGCGACATCTACTAATTTAGTTTCCCATAGTAGAGGCTTGAGGTGATTGTAACGCCCCACAAAGCTATCATCGCGAATTCCCGCTGGTGCGATCAGAAACATGCTTTTTAGATAGGAATTAGCAGCCATATTACTGGCATCATCGTCGGTATCCGATCCGGCGATCGCGTAGGCAGAGGCAGTCCAGCCACCATAGGAATGCCCAGCCAAATAGAATTCCTTCAGTTGCATCGCTGCGATGAACTCCCGCAAGAATTCCACTTGATGCCAAATTGTATATTTGAGCTTGGGTTTAGAAGACTCGCCGAAACCAAGTAAATCCAGCGCAATACAGTGAAATTGCCCGGATAATTGCTGTACGACTGGCTCCCACGCACTCGCCTCACCCAAAAATCCATGCAAGAAAACTATGGGTTGTCCTTCACCTTGCTCCAGGTATGCTGCCGTATATTCTCTAAGTGCAATTTTCTGTTTGTGCATAGGTTATGAGATCGATGGTAAAGCTTTTGCGTAAGTTCTGCTAAACAGATACCCATATTAGAATATTCAGTATCACGATCGCGATCGCTCCTATGACTCAACCTCTAGCCCAAACGACAACAGAGCGCCCAAGCTGGACAACTGCCGATCTGGAACTTTTGCCAGACGATGGCAGCCGCTATGAAATTATTGATAACGAACGGCGCGATTCCTTTCAGGATGCGTCCCGCCGCGATCTCAAGCTAAAACTTTACTCAACCCGAGGCGTGCAGGAGTACTGGGTAATTGACTGGAGATTGCGGCAAATAGAGGTTTATCGCCGCAGTCAAACTGCACTCGGACTGGTTAGCACTCTGTTCCCTGGCGACGAACTTACAACCCCTCTACTGCCTGGGTTTAACTGCCCTGTCAGCAATTTGTTCCCCCAGCAGTAATACGACCGAGGATTGCGCGTTCCTAACATGATTGCTAGTGTAGTGTTGACCTTCTAAATCGTATAAATGACAATTGCTAACAATCCCAATTATGGCGCAGGTAAGTACGTCAATCGCGGCGGTCCTGCCCGATACACCGTAACCATCCGCAATCGCCAGACTGGAGCCATCCATCAAATCCAGGTGAGCAGCGATCGCTACATTCTCGAAGCCGCAGAGGAGCAGGGCATCGAACTACCGTTCGCCTGTCGCAATGGTGCCTGCACTACCTGTGCCATGCGGGTGAAATCCGGCAGAATTTATCAACCCGAAGCGATCGGTCTATCGGCAGATCTGAAGCAGCAAAACTATGCCCTAGTTTGCGTTGGTTATGCCTGCTCCGACGTGGAAATCGAAACTCAGGACGAAGATGAGGTGTATCAACTCCAGTTTGGGCGCTATTTTGCCAAAAAACACCGCCATCGTGTAGTATTTGGTTTGCCTATAGACCACGACTAATGAGCAAGCAAGATCGCTCTATCGTTAGCAACCGTAAGACCAAACGCTATCGGCTCTGGTTGATTTTGCTGTTGTTACTGGTATTGCTCAATTTGGGCTTGGGTTGGTTTCGCGGTAATGCCGAACATAGTGGCGAAGCCTGGGTGGTTAAACGGGTAGTCAGCGGCCAGACTATTGAAGCTCAGCTTGCCAGCGACTCAACCGAAATAGTACAACGAGTTCGCCTGATCGGTATTAGCGCCCCTTTACGCGAACAGTCTCCTTGGGGAGAACGCGCCCAACAAAGGCTGGAAAAGCTCACAAACGATCGCAAAGTTATGCTTGAGTTTGACACCGAGCGTAAAGACAATTCAGATCGTTTATTGGCTTATGTGTGGCTGGACAATCGCTTGATTAACGCTCAAATGATTGAAGAAGGCTATGTTTTGGCTGAGTCCCTACCTCCCAACGTCAAGTACGAGAGAAAGTTTGAACTCGATCAACGCAAAGCCAGGCTCTTGGAAGTGGGAATATGGGATACGCGCAACCCGATGCGGCTTTCTCCAAAGGAGTTCAGACGACAATCCAATCAAAATTCTAATTAGCCCTATTCAAGAAGAGCATTTGGCGACTGAAGTCGCGGCTACACGAACAAAGTCCGCCTTCGCGGACTTCAAGAATAGCGTTTTTCAATTGAGAACTGGTTTTATTGACGGGGTGAAACCCCTTCTTGGGGGCAACGCCCCCAAACTGCCTACCCTGTCCAATCTGAAAACCGCTATAAAAGGCGAAACTAAAAAGGATTTGGGATGAGAAAACGATCGCTCTTGAGAATCAGGGAAGGTCAACCCCAGATCGCCAAACCCATAATAAAATAGGGTGGGCATTGCCCACCCTACCGATCTCCGCTAAGCTCTTTATCTCTCCCGAACAGAACGATGCGTTAAGCGATTATGTCATAGGCACCAGGAACATTAGGCGCACCTGCGAATCCAGGTACTGGTGAAAGTTGAGCGAATCTTTCAAAAGTCGTACCCAAACCGCCGCCATCGCGATCGAAGTAGAGACCGCCATTAGCCGAATCATAACCAACAGTGGAAATACCGATAGGAGTTGGTGCGTTGATTCCTTCTAAAGCACCCGCTGTCACAACTAAGCCAAAGTTAACTGGCAGAGCAGGAATAGCAGGGAATAGAACACCCGTTTGTCCGGCTACTAGCGAGCCACCAAAAGCCGCAGCGCTAATTTGAATCTGATCGCCTTGCGGTACATCGTTGTAGTCAGTAAGTACATCGATTTCGCCAGGCGTGAAATTGACGAATCTAAAGAAATCTCCACCGGCACCACCTGTAAGTGTATCCGCGCCTGTATTACCAATGAGAATATCAGCACCATCGCCGCCATGGATGCTGTCATTACCAGCGCCACCATCCATGAAATCGTCGCCACCATTACCAGCAAGCGTGTCATCGTTCACTGTAGTTTGCAGCAAGATCCCATTCGCCGTGGTTGCTATGCCAGGATTAGGCGAGAAGGAGTCAGCTACAGGAGAACCTACCAGGCTAACACCATGGACACCATCACCACCGCCACCACCAACTGTGAAGACGGATGTGTCACCTGTATTCACCGTATCGGTGGAAGTGATAAAGCTCCCATTAACAGCTAGTAGTTGCGCGCCAGGGTTCAAAAGCTGATCTCTGGTTACGCCCACAACTGTAATTGTTTGGTTAGCTGGCTGACCGCTGCTAGCCGTACCAGCAATTGTAATTACAGCAGCACCAGCAGGGTTTGTGGTGATGCTCACCGTAGCATCTCGATCTAATTGACTGATAGAGATGGTGTCACCCGTGCTGAAGTCAAAAATTGTGTCGCCGCCCCCAAAGCCGCCTCTGCTTCTGACAGCCTGCTCTGCACCTATAAAGACGGATAGATCGTTGGGGATAGCGCTAAAGAATTGGAACTGATCGGCACCGGAGTCGCCGAACATACTGTCGCTACCAACTCCGCCGATGAGGGAATCGTTACCTTCGCCACCCAACATGCGATCGCCACCCAAACCAGCGACGATCAAATCGTGACCGATGTCACCGTTCATGACGTTGCTGCCGCTGACACTGCCATACAGAGTGTCTTCTGCTTGACCGCCAAATAACGTGTTGCCACCATTAGTAGAAGCAATTAACAAATCGTCATGTCTATTACCGAGCAGCATATCGCCGCTGAAGCCAAACCGAGCGCCCACGATGGTATCGTTCCCCTGACCGCCAAAGAGGCTATCATTTCCACCAGCAGTGGAAGCATTACTATCAGCCAACAACAAATCGTCGTCGAAGTTACCATTCAAAGTATCTCGACCGCTATTACCGATGAGAGTGTCATTACCGCCCAAACCCCGAGCATCGTCACCTTCGGGTGTGGCAGTGTAACTGTCATTCGCAGCGGTTCCTACAAAAACTGCCATAACAACCTCCCCTTATCCATCAGTCTCAATTTTCGGGTTTACCATGACTTGCTCTTGTATCCAAATCCTGCAATGTGAATTTCAGATAGGAGTTTGGATTGCTCTATCTAAATTTAAACTCCACAAACCCAAGCGATCGATACCCCATCGCCGCCAACCACACAGGTATAGCCGAAGGAATTTCAAACACTACCCCCTGGGGTTCTGTGCCCGTCTCTTATAGAAACCCCACAACTACCTACCAGGGTAATTCCTACCTGGCTTCACATTCACTTCACAGACCAGTACGGCAAGCCCTAGCATCACATACACCAAGACAAGGAAGAACTCGTGCAACTTACCGGATTCAAGGACATTTTCCATTGCCTCCTTATGCTTTCCCCGATCTACTAACTTCTGCACCGCTACCTTCAGCATAAACCTCAGTGTTTAGCTGTATATCCCCCTTGTTTAGGTAAGTCTCGGCCTACTTCTATTTTAACTCTTTCTTGGCTGCATTGGAAGTAGAGAGGATCTATGAGGAAAGGTCAACTTTACAATCGCCAAGCCTACAAAAAACAGGGCGAGCAACGCCCGCCCTGCCAACTATCTCTACTTCAAGATCCGGGGATTAATAACTGGGAAACTGAACGATCGGAAATTGACACCCAACCCCCAGCCCCCACAATCCTATACACCAATTCTAATGTCAGAAGAACTATTAACCCCCTCAACAACAGCAGGTACTGGAGAAAGTTGAGCGAATAGCACCCAATCTGTACCCAGACCAGCACCATCGCGATCGAAGTAGAGTCCGCCACCTAAGTTGTCGTAGTAGAAGGATGAAATTCCCAGCGAATAACCGAGGGCAGCGGCACTAGCAGGTGCACCCGCACCGTCATCGTGCTCGAAGTTGACACCTAGCACTCCAGCTCCAGGGTTAGCAAAGACTTGACCGGCGATCAGCGTGCCACCAAAGCCAGCCGCACTGATTTCAACCACATCGTCATCTGCTGCACCCCTGTAGTCAGTGACTACATCCACTTCACCAGGTGTGAAGTTGACAAATCGGAAGATATCCACTGAGGCATCACCACCCGTGAGCGTGTCGAAGCCAACATTACCAATCAGAGTGTCAGAACCATCGCCGCCATTAATTCTGTCGTTGCCCGCTCCAGCATCCATGAAATCATCGCCACCATTACCAGTAAGAATGTCATCGTTGACTGTGGTTTGCAACAAAATCCCATTCGCTAGAGTGGCAACACCAGCTTCAGGCGAGAAGGAATCAGCTACAGGGGTACCTACTAGACTCTTCCCATTAACGCCACCACCTGAGGTGCCACCACCAACCGTGAATACGGATGTATCGCCCGAGTTGACTGTATCTAAGGAAGTAATAAAACTGCCATTAATCGCTACTAGTTGAGAGCCGGGACTCAAAAGCTGATCTCTAGTGACACCAACCACTGTAATTGTTTGGTTGGCAGGCTGGCCGTCACTTGCCGTACCAGCAATGGTAATTACGGCAGCACCAGCGGAGTTTGTGGTGACGCTCACCGTAGCATCTCGATCTAACTGGCTGATGGAGATGGTGTCACCCGTGCTGAAGTCAAAAATCGTGTCGCCGCCACCGAAACCGCCTCTGCTTCTGACTACCTGTTCTGCACCTGTGAAGACAGACAGATCGTTGGGTACTGCACTGAAGAATTGGAATTGATCGGCACCTAGTTCGCCAAACATATTTTCGCTGCCAGCGCCACCGATGAGAGTGTCGTTGCCTTCACCACCCAACATGCGATCGCCACCTAAACCAGCGATCAGAACGTCATCGGCTAAATCTCCATTCATCACATTATTATTGGAGACGCTGCCATAGATGGTGTCGTTACCTTGACCGCCGAAGAGAGTGTTGCCACCATTGGTAGAGGCGATCATCAGGTCTTCACCTCGGTTACCCAACAACTGGTCGCCACTGAAACCAAAGCGAGCGCCTACTAAAGTATCGCTACCTTGACCGCCAAACAGGCTATCGTTTCCACCTGCGGTAGAGGAGTTGCTATCGGCAAACAACATGTCGTTGTCGGCGTTACCATTCAAAGTATCTTGACCGCTATTGCCTATGAGCGTATCGTTGCCGCCCAAACCTAGAGCATTGTCGCCAGCGGGGGTCGCGGTATAACTATCGTTTGCTACAGTTCCAGTAAAATTAGCCATATTTCCTCATGTTTTTCGTTTCAAGTTTTAGAGTCACCACGACCTTGCCTTTATATCCAAATCCTTTACTGTGAATTTCCAGATGAGAATTGGATTGCCCTAAATATAAATTCATCAAAACCAAAGAAGGGTTGTTAATACTGGCTCCGATTTGGTTTGAGAACTGACTGCGTGGTCTTTGTTGTCTGTAATTTATGTAACTAATGTATAGGTTTCTCAGAGTTGAGAAGGCGATCGCACTCTCTATAAACCTGTGACTTTTTGGACGTTAGGGTGCGATCGCGATCGCACCTGGATGATAATTTCCGTAAGAAACGTATCGATAGCCGTAGGGGGACTGTAGGGGCAGTGCCTCCGTGCCTGTCCCATAACCTATGACAATTACGAGAAACCTCCTGGAACCATAAATAAGTCACAAAAAAGGGCGGGCATTGCCCGCCCTGAGGAGAATAGTCTTATCTATGCAGCAGAACCTTTATCTGGTAAGCAGATCGACATAGCTACGCAATAATGTGAACCGATGCAGCATTGGGGGCATTAGCAGCACCAGGAACGGGAGATAGCTGCGCGAACTGCACGTAAGTCGTGCCCAATCCACCGCCATCCTGGTCAAAGTAGAGGCCACCACCATTGGTATCGTAGCCAATCGTCGAAATCCCAATTGGAGTTGCGGCGTTAATACCCGTCAGACCACCGGCAACGGCTCGGAACCCAAATTGTCCGGGAAGAGCAGGGGCAAATGCTCCGGCTTGGCCGGCAACGAGCGAACCACCAAAAGCGCTGGCGCTGATTTCGATGATATCTCCATCCCCAGTCCGCCTGTAGTCGGTGAGCGTATCAATTTCCTCAGGTGAGAGAGAGAAGTTCACAAATCTGAAGATATCAGCTCCGGTACCACCCGTAAGCGTATCAAAGCCAGTATTGCCGATTAGGGTGTCATTTTCACTGCCACCATTGATGCTGTCATTGCCAGCTCCAGCATCCATGAAATCAGCACCAGCATTACCAGTGAGAATGTCGTCGTTGACTGTGGTTTGCAACAGAATCCCAGCAGCCGTAGTTGCTACGCCAGGATCGGGAGAGAAAGAATCAGCTGTAGGAGCACCTACTAAACTCTTCCCATTGACACCACCACCAGAGGTGCTACCACCAACGGTGAATACAGATGTATCGCCCGAGTTGACTGTATCCAGGGAAGTAATGAAACTGCCATTAATCGCCACGAGTTGAGAGCCAGGACTTAGAAGCTGATCTCTAGTGACACCAACTACTGTAATTGTTTGGTTGGCAGGTTCTCCACTGCTAGCCGTACCAGCGATCGTAATTACAGCAGCACCAGCAGAATTTGTAGTGATACTAACCGTGGCATTTCGATCTAGCTGACTGATAGAGATGGTGTCACCCGTGCTGAAGTCAAAGATAGTGTCACCGCCACCAAAGCCACCCCTGCTTCTAACGACCTGCTCTGGCCCCGTGAAGACGGATAGATCGTTGGGAACTGCGCTAAAGAATTGGAATTGATCGGCACCTAACTCGCCGAACATATTGTCACTGCCTTTACCACCAATCAAGGTGTCGTTACCTTCGCCGCCTAACATGCGATCGCCACCTAAACCAGCGATCAGAACGTCATCGGCTAAATCTCCATTCATCACATTATTATTGGAGACGCTGCCATAGATGGTGTCATTTCCTTGACCGCCGAAGAGAGTGTTGCCACCATTGGTAGAAGCGATCATGAGGTCTTCACCTCGGTTACCTAAAAGCTGGTCGCCACTGAAGCCAAAGCGAGCGCCTACTAAAGTATCGTTACCTTGACCGCCAAACAGACTATCGTTTCCACCTGCGGTAGAGGAGTTGCTATCGGCGAACAACATGTCGTTGTCGGCGTTACCATTCAAAGTATCTTGACCGCTATTGCCTATGAGCGTATCGTTGCCGCCCAAACCTAGAGCATTGTCGCCAGCGGGGGTCGCAGTGTAGCTGTCATTTGCTACGGTTCCAGTAAAATTAGCCATAATAATTACCCTTTGTCCTTTCGTTTACAAGTTCAAGTTCTAGATTCATAACGACCTTGCCTTCATATCCAAATCTTTCACTGCGAACTCCAGGAGGAGAATTTGGATAGACCTCAAGTAAGTTCCACAGATCCAAACGAGTGAATGGCATATCAACCTGTCACTGTTGGTTTGAGAACTCACTGCGCGATCTGTTGACCTTATGCAATTAATGTACGTGTTCGCCGAAGTTGAGAAGACGATCGCGCGCTCAGTGAATTTGTGATTTTTCTGGGTTTAAAGTGCGATCGCGATCGCTTGAGAATTGGTAGGGTGGCTGAAGTATGCTATTCTGCCTGCTAGTCGATCGAATCCTGTTAAAATTTGCCTGTTTTGCACTGCGGTTTGTATGGGGTGGCGGTAGTCCATGAATAAGTTGCGATCGAGGACATTAAAGTTACCTGGGAGGGTTTATACCTCACTCAAACTATGTTTGTGGGGCTGTCTTTTAGTGGCGATCGCTCTACTGATGCCGATCCAGTTGGTGCAGGCACAGTCCGTTAAGGATCTACAGAACTACCAGCAGCAGGTCGAGCAACAAAAACAAATTCTCCAAAAGCAGCAGGAGCAAATTAAAAACCTGGCCAAGCCCGCTCAAGATCGGCTGGATGCATTACGCCAAAATGTTGTCATCACAGAGGCGCAAATTCAGCAAAATACTCTGAGGCTAGAAAAGGCGGAAGCGGCATTCAAACAATCTCAGGCAAACTTACAGAAGTTTGAATTTGCCTTGAAGCAAAAGCGCGTTGCTACAGCTACACGCCTGCGCTACCTCCAACGCCAACAGGATGGACGATGGTGGGTGTTGCTGCTTGGCAGTCGCGATCTGCAGCAGTTTAGCGATCGCCGCCGCCAGTTAAGTCGCATTTACCAGAGCGATCGCGCTTTACTGGCATCTCTGAAAGGAAATACGGACAAAATCGAGGAGCAATACAATCGCATTGCCGCTCAAAAAAATGACATTGCCCTGCTTAACCAAAAGCTAGCTTATCAAAAAGCCAATCTAGAAGCTGAAGCCACAGCTCAGAACTATATTGTCGATCGACTCAAGAGCGATCGACGCGCACTGGAAGCGGCGGAAGAGAGATTAACTCGGGACTCCCAACAAATTACGTCGCTAATTCTTGCCAAGACTCAGCCCGCACCGGGTATCGTAATTATTCCCGGCACGGGACAGATGATGTACCCCACAGTTGGCCCGATTACCAGCCCGTTTGGCTGGCGGATGCATCCCATTCTGGGCTACGAGAAATTTCATGCGGGTATGGACTTTGGCGCTGAATATGGCAGCATCATCTACGCTGCCGATAGCGGGACGGTTATTTTTGCTGGTTGGTATGGCGGCTATGGTAACGCGGTAATCATCGATCACGGTAACAGGATTACCACGCTTTACGGTCACGCCAGCGAACTTTACGTGCGGGAGGGACAATCAGTGCAAAAGGGACAACCGATCGCCGCAGTTGGTTCTACGGGTTTCTCCACGGGGCCACACTTGCACTTTGAAGTACGGAGCAATGGCGAACCAACCGATCCCGCACCTTTCTTGTAATTTACAAAAGTTGGTAGTCATGAAAAAGTGTTGAGTCTTTGAGGATTTCGCAGAAAAAAGAACTCTTGAATCGGCTGATTCCCCTTCTCGAACATTTCTCAAACGCATGTATGTGGAGTCGCCCAACGATTACAACGGTTGGGCGCGCACGGTGCGCGATCGGTGTCAAAAGCTATAGCTATAAAACTGGAGAGCTAGTTGCCCCTACTTAACCAATTTGACATTTGGTGGCTGGATCGGAAACAGTGTCGGGGAGGTCTTATATTGCAAAGCACTGCGCGGCAGTACGCGCTGCACTTCTTCTACCGTAGTAATGCCGCTATTTACCTTATCGATCGCCGCCAGCCGGAATGAATCAAACTCCACTTCGCTGAGGTAATAGTTCATTTGGGTAATCGACCCTTCGTAGATAATCTGGCGAATGGAGTCGTTGACATCGATTAGCTCGACGACTGCCTCTCTGCCTAAGTAACCTGTATTAAAGCAGCGATCGCATCCCTTGCCCCGCTGCCAATTATGAGATGCCGCGGCAGGGTCTAGACCGAGAATCTGCAATTCTGCATTAGAGGGTGTATGCGGTTGAGCGCAATATCTGCATACCTTACGCACGAGGCGTTGCGCCACAATACCAAGTAAGGCATCGCTAATCAAGCCCGGATCGGGGCCTAAATCCTTCAAACGCGGGATGGCACTAGCGGCATCGTTGGTGTGCATCGTACTGAGTACGAGGTGCCCCGTAAGCGCAGCGCGAATTACGGTTTCCGCCGTTTCGGGATCGCGCACTTCCCCCACCATAATTACATCCGGATCTTGACGCAAGATTGCCCGTAGGCCGGCTGCGAAGGTCATACCCGCCGCCTCGTGTACCTGAGTTTGGGTGATATTGGGCAGAATATATTCCACCGGATCTTCGACAGTACAGACATTGACCTGCTCGGTTGCCACCATTTGCAAGCTAGTGTAGAGCGTACTGGTCTTACCAGAACCAGTGGGGCCAGTCATAATTACCAGTCCTTGCGGTTGCCGCAGCCAGGTTTCATAAATGCTCAGCGCCCTTGGTGTAAATCCCAAACTATCAATGTGTCCGGAGAAGGGGTTTTCCCGTGGTAATAATCGGATGACCGCTTTCTCTCCACCGACACAGGGTAGAGTGCTAACCCGCATATCCAGCCCCAGTTCCAAATTTTCACTGGATGTGTAGTTCTTGCCGATGCGACCGTCTTGGGGACGACGGCTTTCGGCGATATCCATATCGCACATCACCTTGAGTGCCACAATTATCTTGCGGCTGAGTTCGAGGGGTAGGGTTTTAATATCTCGCAAAATGCCATCGATGCGGTAGCGAATTCTCAAACCATCTTGGGTAGGCTCCATGTGAATATCGCTGGCGCGATTCTGCAAAGCGACAGCGATCAGAGCGTTGATCCGGCGCGTTTGATCGACAGCCTGAGATAGATATAGATCGGTAACTTCGCCAATGTCAGCCTGTTCTGCTTCACCTGTGAGCGGGTTAATTAATGGCGCGGAGTTGATGCTATTCTGGCTGGGGATATTCTGCTTGCGGAACCACAGTCGATAGCTTTCGGCTGAAATGGGGATAATTTTAATTTCTGTCAGCGTGCGATCGCTCATGCGGCAAATTTCTGCGCGATCGATCTCCCTGGGGCTGCCCAGATAGTAACAACTGCGCCATAGCAGTAATGGCACGACTGGCGGTAACAGATTGCGATTCTCAAACTCGGCAAAGAAACGATAATTTAGTTCGGAGTCTAGTAAGTCGAGCTTCACCATATTCTGCTCGTCTATTAAAAGAGCGAGCGCCTCCTGACAAGATTGGATGTCATTGTTCCTCAGTTGCTGCCAAACCGAATTAGGAGTAGGTGGAAATCTCATGTTTGAGTTACCTGTAGGGTTGATGCCGAGATGCATATGGATACTTTATGGCGTAAAAATGGTGTAGGTATGCGGCACGCAAACTACATCAGTAATTTGGCGATCGCTCAAGCGCCGTGATTATGCCATAGGTTTTAGTTTTACGATCGGTTATTTAGATCCAACTAAGGTTAAGAATGCCCTGGGCGTGGAATAAAGTTTCAAGCCTGTACCGACAATAATTATTGCTGGCGATCGCCGTTATTGCGGGTGTGGCGATCGCGAGCGATCGTTAAGCTTAGGCAAAATCTTAGCGGGTCCCCTATTTATTTCGATTAAACTGGAAAACTTAGACTTATGTATGACAAGGTTGCAAGTGAACCGTTGCATCTATAGAGACGCTAAAGTGCTTGCATTACAAGCCTTTAACCAGCCGATCTCCATAAAAACTCAACCGCGAACGAGCATCCTTGGCATAGACCCACTAGATCGCAACTAAGGACTAATGAGCGAACAAAAAAGAGCCTTACTCACGGGAATCACCGGTCAGGACGGATCCTATATTTCCGAACTGCTTCTGTCTAAGGGATATCAGGTACATGGCATCGTGCGTCGCAGCTCGACCATCAACACCGATCGCATTAACCATCTTTATCAAGATCCCCACTTACCAGATACACAGCTTTTTCTGCATTACGGCGATCTCACCGATGGCACCACACTCAGAAAGATCTTAGAATCCGTGCGACCGCATGAGGTCTATAACCTGGGCGCGCAATCCCACGTCCGAGTTAGCTTTGATGCACCAGAGTTTACAGTTGACTCTGTGGCGATGGGCACTCTACGTTTGTTAGAGGCTTTGCGCGACTTTCAACAACGTACAGGCCAACAGGTACGCTTCTACCAAGCTGGTTCTTCTGAGATGTTTGGACTGGTTCAAGCCGTACCTCAGAGCGAGACTACGCCCTTTTATCCCCGCAGTCCCTATGCCTGTGCTAAGGTTTACGGTCACTGGCAAACCGTCAACTATCGTGAATCATACGACCTGTTTGCTTGCAACGGAATATTGTTCAACCATGAGTGCGTGGTCGATAGTACGCCTGTCATTATTCGCAAGGATGGCTTAATTGATGTTCTACCTATTGAGGACATCGTGCCTCATCGCAGCGACCCTAAAACTGCCCCCATCCATACAACAGATTTAGCTCCTGAAGAACAATTTGAAGTTTGGGATGCTAAGGGTTGGGCTAAGGTTACCTGCATGACCGCTACCTGGAATGGGTACAAGCGCAAACCCAATAAAGTCGTTCACCAAATAGCAGCCAGAGGTGCAGTCTATCACACGACCAGCGATCATGTGGTGTTTCTGAGTCAGGATGATGCGATCGTCGAAAAGCCCACCGAACAAGTACGAGTGGGGGATTCCCTCGCGCTGATCGATTTGCCCGACCCAACTGACCAGATTGATATAACTGAAACTGAAGCGTGGCTGCTGGGGATAATCGTAGCTGAGGGATATGTAAGCGAGCAGGGTAAGATACAGGTAACTAACCAGGATGCATCTCTATTGCAGCGGGTAGCAGCACACTGGCGTAAGGTGACAGGCGGGAGTTCCTCTGAATATATTTCTCCCAGCGGATTTGCCAATGGGCAAAACGTAACCCAACTAAGATTGACAGGAGCATGTGCCTATGGCCGCTACCTGTATGAGTCGCTTTACAGCCGCTCGGGACACAAACGCATTCCGCAAAGAGTTTTGAATGCCTGCGATGAAGCACGTTTGGCATTTTTGCAGGGCTATAATGCTGGAGATGGACTGAAAAGTACTCCCTGCACCTACGAGTTCCAAGGTTTCAAGACATCCTCGCCTGTCTTAGCTGCTGGGCTGTATTGGATGGCGCTGACGACACTAAACCAAAGGGCGATTATTTGTACGGAAGAGCGCGATGGGAGACTCTACTATCAAATCAATCTCAACTCACCTAATGTACCTGGAGGTAAAGGTGAGCATCTGAAGCGCCCGCTGGCTGAAGTGGTAAAAGCTCAGCCCGTTGAATATTCCGGCTGGTTATTCGACTTAGCCACAACCTCTGGGACATTTCATGCTGGTGTAGGTCAAGCCTGGATTCACAATTCACCGCGTCGCGGCGAAACGTTTGTGACGCGCAAAATTACCAGGGCGATCGCTCGCATCGTTGGCAAGCAGCAAGACAAGCTATATTTAGGCAACCTCGATTCCAAGCGCGACTGGGGCTATGCCAAAGAGTACGTCGAAGCGA
This sequence comes from Pseudanabaena sp. PCC 6802, assembly GCF_000332175.1. Classification (NCBI taxonomy): domain Bacteria; kingdom Bacillati; phylum Cyanobacteriota; class Cyanophyceae; order Pseudanabaenales; family Pseudanabaenaceae; genus Portococcus; species Portococcus stanieri. The sequence continues at coordinate 1,979,068 of NZ_KB235914.1, forward strand.
TGTGGTTGATGTTGCAGCAGGAAAAACCGGATGATTATGTGATTGCCACGGGTGAGACCCACACTGTGAGGGAGTTTCTCGAAGTTGCCTTTAGCTACGTTGGGCTGAATTGGCAGGACTATGTGGAAATCGATCCGCGTTATTTCCGTCCCGCTGAAGTGGATTTGCTCTTGGGAGATGCCACAAAGGCAAAGCAAAAGCTGGGTTGGGGTCCCAAGGTGACGTTTAGAGAACTGGTAGAAATTATGGTAGATGCCGATCTAGAGGCGAACGGGTTACCAACACCACACGGTGGGGCTGGACAGGATCGCACCATGAATCGACAATCTAGCACGAATGAAAATTGGCAGTAAGTGGCAATGTAGCCGCCATAAGACTTAGGACGGGTTTCTACCCCTGCATGGGGGACTACGCCATCACCCTCCTCTATTAACCGATTCTGTCTACAGCTATAACAAAATCATGATTTCCCTAGAAAATAAGCGAATACTGGTAACAGGTGGTGCGGGCTTTTTAGGCTCCCTCGTGGTAGAGCGACTGCTTGCCGCTGGAGCTAACAAAGATCTGATTGCAATTCCGCGATCTCGCGATTGCGACCTGCGATCGCTTACTAACTGCGAGCAGGCAGTACGCGGTCAAGACATCGTAATTCACCTCGCCGCCCATGTCGGTGGCATTGGTTTGAATCGTGAAAAACCAGCGGAGTTGTTCTACGACAACTCGATCATGGGGACGCAGCTAATTCACGCCGCCTACGAAGCAGGGGTAAAGAAATTTGTCTGTGTCGGTACAATTTGCGCCTACCCCAAGTTCACTCCCGTACCATTCCATGAGGACGATCTGTGGAACGGCTATCCTGAGGAAACTAACGCACCCTATGGGATTGCTAAGAAGGCTCTGTTGGTGCAGTTGCAATCCTATCGCCAACAGTATGGGTTTAATGGTATCTATCTCTTGCCGGTAAATCTCTACGGGCCAGCGGATAATTTTAATCCACTTAGCTCACATGTTATTCCGGCATTGATCCGCAAGGTGTATGAAGCAGAGCAACGTAATGAGGCTCAAATTTTCGTTTGGGGTGATGGCACGCCAACGCGCGAATTTATCTATGCGGATGATGCGGCACGCGGTATTGTCATGGGCACTCAATCCTACGACGAGGGCGATCCGGTTAATCTGGGTACTGGCTACGAAATCTCTATCCGCGATCTGATCGAACTCATCTGCGAACTGATGGAATATAAGGGCGAAATCGTCTGGCAGACTGATAAGCCCAACGGTCAGCCCCGTCGCTGTTTGGATATCGAACGCGCTAAGGCCAAATTTGGGTTTACGGCCCAAATGGATTTCCGGGAAGGGCTGGGTCATACGATCGCCTGGTATCGACAGCACGCCGACCAGATCGACTCTGGGACTTTAGTGTAGCATTTAGCTATAGCGGTTTTCAGATGAAAACGAGAAGGGGGGTTGGGGGCGTTTGCCCCCAAGAAGGGGTGGAACCCCTTCACCCCGTCCTAACAGATCTGTCTACGGCTATAACTGTATTGCATGGGCTGCATCCCAGGTCATAAACAACTACGTCAATCTCAAAGCTGTATTTTGACAATCCCATCAATCTCTAGTCGAACCAACCAATATTCTTGTCATTTACTTTGCTCAACGCAGCGTTAGAGCCAACAGGACGACTCAGAATGCGACTGAGATATGCGGCTTTTTCTTGAGCTGGGTTGGGTTTGGACTCGGGCCGTGGTGCTGGTACTGAGATTTGGGCTTCGCTCGCGCTTGGCTCGGCTGGTGTAATCTCTAGCTGTAGGCGTTGTGTCGCGAGCGCTTTCACTTCCTCGGTTAGCTTAATATTGGCTTCGGCTAGTTTCAGGTTATCTTTTTTCGCCAGATCGAGTTCGGTTTTTAGCCGATCTAACTGTTCTAGATATTCCTTTAACTGCGAAATCTGGGCTTGACTGGCTTCCAATTCGGTCTGCAAGTCTTGTACTTGTTGTTGTAGTTTGCTCTCGCGATCGCGAGATGCCTCTAGGTCTGACTTCAGTCGATCTACTAACTCTGTTAAATCCAATGATGAGTCTGCGGCAGTGGGAGGAGATGCCGTCGCCGCAGGCTTGGTCTGTGCTGCCGCTGTCTTTTTCGTTGTGGATGCCTTAGGGGTAGGGGTAGTGGCTTTTACCTCAGGTTCGGTAGCGGCTTTTTGCGTCTCCGCCCGCAACATGTCCGTCAAGCTTCTTTTCGTCATCGTTTTACAGTCCAATCTCGTTGTAGTTCGTCGGCAACGCGCCGATAGTCTGCTTCTGCCTCCCGCGCGTTTTTGCCCCGCCATTGCAAAATGGTTTTACCTTCCAGTGCGGCGCGCTCGTGGGCTTTGTAGGCACGGACAAAAGCATGACAGGCAGGAATGCCCACCTCCATCAGCGTATTTTGTGCTTCTAATGCCTCGTTGAGGCTGCGCGGATCGACCCGCGTCAATAGCACTCGATGCGCCACATCCGCAGGCACTACCGTCTCTTTTACCGTCTCGATCAGTGCGGCTAAATCCAGGGGGGCGGGGGGAGTTGGTAGTACTAAATAGTCAGCGATCGCTACCACCGCTGTCAAAGCTTCAGAACGCAGAGCGGGGGGCGTATCGACTACGACCAGGTCGTAACTTTTAAACTGCGGTAATTGCGCGAGATTATCTGGATTATGATCTCGCGCAATGTCAAAGCCAATACCGTTGGCGTTGCGATCGCCCCACCAGGATGCCGAACCTTGGGGGTCGGCATCAACTAGAAGTACCTTTTTATGCTCGGCAAATGCCGCCGCCAAATTAATCGCCGTAGTGGTCTTACCGACTCCACCCTTGCCGTTGATGACTGCTAGAACTTTGATAGAAGAAAGTGGTTGCACGTATGTCCAGCTTGCCTATATGCCTAAATCGAGATCGATCGGGCTACTGCAACAGTAGCTTATCGGGTTGAGTATAACTCTTAAGCATTAGATCTGACGCAAAATCTCAAATTATTGTTACTAGCGCACCTACTAGCCCAGAAGTTCTTATACCAAATCCCGATCTGTTAACTCCTTGTGTAGCCATCAGTAAAGTCTCGCATAGGTAACCACCCGCCCCAACTCATCCGTAGTACTGCTGACCTGAGCGAACGTCGCGTCGTAGGTGTATTGCTTGCCAGTACCAGAAACCGCATCGCCGATGCGCGTGATATTGCCCTTGGCATCGTAACTGTAGTTGGTGGCTTGCCCGCGTCCGTTGGTAATCTGCGCGACTTGAAGATGTAGCGGGTTTGATTGCCGTAGCGATCGCTTGTAGTATTTCCCCTATTTTGCCATATTCGACCTTTATTTCAAATTTACGTTCTCATTGCCGTTAGTTAAGCAACTCTGTTATGCTACTTTGCCATGAGGACGGATACGCTTTTCTTTCAATTATTTCAGACTTTTCACAGTTTGCTTTTCGAGTTAATCGAGCAGCCAGTATCCACTGCTGACGGCTACGAGTTCGTCTCAGCCGAGGTAAAAGAGAAAGCTTTTCGCTTCGATGGCATCTTCTTGCCAGATGTGGTAGATAAGCCGATCATTTTCATAGAAGTACAGTTTCAGCCTAAACCAGATTTCTACTGGGCATTTACTTCGGAGATTTTTCTGTATCTCAACCAATATCAACCTGAACAAGATTGGCAAGCAGTGGCAATTTTTGCACGACGCAGTTACGATCCTGGGGAATTGCCTCATTTTCGTGAGTTGTTGCAGAGCGATCGCATTGTACGGGTTTATCTAGAAGATTGGCTCGATCGCCAAACCAGTTCTTTGGGTATAGCGATTGTGCAATTGATCTTGGCATCAGAGGCAAGCGCACCCGATCTTGCCAAACAGTTAGCTGTGCAGGTGGAACAAAGTACCACATCACTCCTGCGTGCAGAAGTAGTAGAATTTATTGAGACGGTTCTGGTCTATAAGTTTCCGCTGTTAAATCGTAAGGAGATTGAGGCAATGTTTACAATTGACGATTTAAAGCATACGCGGGTTTATCAGGATGCCAAGCTAGAGGGTATGCAGCAAGGTATGCAGCAAGGTATGCAGCAAGGACAGGCTGCACTGCTCCTACGATTACTCGATCGCAAATTTAGCTCTTTAAGTCAGGAGCTACGATCGCAAGTTGAAACACTCTCTACTACTCAACTGGAGAGCCTAGCGGAAGCAATTTTAGATTTCGATCTCGTTACCGATCTGGAAGCTTGGTTGCAAAAACAATAATGAGTTTGCTTAGCAGTGAGATAAGCGATCGCAAGGCAATTTAAATTCTCACGACGATATGTTTTGCTATCCTACTTGTTAATGAAATTCGATCGCACTTCAAGAACATATTGCTAAACAAGAAGCTATGGCGATCGCTATTCAAGAACGTAAAGCCAAAGTACAAGCGGAACAGCGCCAAGTTGAACTAGAGGAACTATTAAGCAAGTATCGCGATCGCTTCGGTGATATACCAGAATAAATAGCGATCGCGTTCTCAATAAAAACTGAGGCGATCGCTTCGATGATATCCCTGAGCAAACAGGCGATCGCACTGGAAAAACCTAATGAGCGATCGCTTCTTCAATAAAAAACTGAGGCGATCGCTCCGACAAAACCCTTTAATGATGGCGATCGCACTGAGAAAACTTAATGGGCGATCGCTTTCTCAATAAAAAGCCGAGGCGATCGCTTCGACAGAAACCCTTAATGACGGCGATCGCACTGAGAAAACCTAATGGGCGATCGCATGGGGAAATATCTATTAGGCGATCACTATCGCAAACAAATCTCTGTTCTACCGTCGGCGATATAGTTTTCGGTCGTATAGAGGTACATGCATTTATGAATGCGACAAAGCTGAGAATAGGAATGCTGAGTAGAATGAACACCACACTACTACTGATACTAGACTACTGAAAGTAATAGTTTGTGTACCATCTCTTAGTATTTCGATACCACTCTTGGGCTTGTTGCCTTTGTCTCACGAACTCTATTGGTTGACGCTCGTCTCGACCATCTTCATTCTTTATCCATTCAACCCAGCCTTCATCCTCCTCAAAGGTTGAGTATTCTTCAACATCTGAATAGGTAAACTGATAGCGAATTCGATAACCGATTGGAAGCGTTTTCCAATAAGTGGCTTCCCAGGGAGTTAATGTTTCCCACATTACAGTGCCTGGAATTACTTCCAGCCGAGAATTACCTGGAGAAAGCAAATGAATCATGCTAATTAGATTTTCTCCTACCTCGCGACTACCACAGACGATTTCACCTTCATTTACAGGCTCTATTCCTAGTGGCCAAGAGAAATATTGTTCCCATTGAGGATTAGAAACAGTTTCCCATTGATTCCCTCCTTGAGCTGTTAGATAATAGCCTAAGTTAACTTCTTCTCTCAATGCTGCTGTAATCTCTAACAGGGAAGGCATGAAACCTCCTTTGATTTGACCTGAATTATCAAAGTCTTCAGATGATGCTGCTAGCAGATACCCTTTTTGAAAGAGTTTATAAAATATGTTTGCGATTTCATCAACTGTTAGTTCAAGCGGATCTCGATTGATCGCTATGCAACCATATTGCTCATCCGGAACAATCCAACTAAAACCAATTACTTCTTCAATGGCAGTATCAAGAAACCAATACTCAAATTTATTCATCATCCTAGGCTGTAGTATCTTGTAGGTGGTATATTGTTGTCCTTTATATTCAAGATTCCATATCTCATAATTAGTTTAGGTGGCTTTCCATCGATACAGCAAATGCATCTAGCTATGGAACCCGCACTCTTTTTAGGTCTAATTCCGGAGACATAAACATTGTAGTGTCTCGATTCCTTTTTAGGATCTTTGCAATGAGGACGATACATTGCATCCCCTTCCTCTTGAGGATAAACTTTACTGTAATCTCTAATTCTGGGGTGTTTACCTCTAAAATTCTGCAAAGCACTTGTAGCAGTACCTGGGCTGCTATCTTTATATCCTCCAAAAGGTAGATCTGGTCTTACTAGATCTTCACAGCGATTGTATTCTGGACATTTTGTGCTACAGGTTTCCCTTGTCGGCGGTATAGTTGTCGACCTATGGGGATACATACTCTTATGGTGCGACGAAGCTGAGAATAAGAATAGTGCGTATGAAGCACACTACAACTGGGGTTCAGCCATTTTTCATCTATTGAAGTAAATGCCTTATCCTGCTTTAGTTTGAGGCTGTTTTCTCCTTTTTTTGTCTAAGTCCTGCTAGTTACCTTCATTGGAGGTTTTTCTTTTGGTAATTTCAAAGTAATTGCTCAACCCCCCTATTAGATCTTTGAAACCCTCTGCTGAAAGGCATCGTGTGATTTAATATAATTTCTAATTTTTTCCTCTTAAACCCTGAAAGCCGCATTTTTTCGTCGGTATTCTATGAGAACAGAATTTTTATTCAAAATCCGCGATCTGCAACCTTTACTAGGAGCAGGTTTCGGCAAGGGGGGGGTAGTTGAGCAATTACATTTCAAAGTAGTTAATGTACCATTGCCTAATGTTGTCGTACCACTCCTGAGATTGCTTCCTTCTTGCAATAAGTGTTTGAGGTTGTCGCTCAACACGTCCATCTTTATGACGAATGAAATCAACCCATCCTTCTCCTTCGTCAAAAGTTGAGAATTTCTCAAGCTGCTCATTAGATGATTGAGACTGAAAGTGAACTCGATAACCTATAGGGAGGTTTTTCCAATAAGTTGCTTGCCAAGGAACTACCTCCTCCCACATGCTAGTCTCTAAAATGATGTAACTATCCAATTCATCAGCAAATAGTAAATCATGCTCTGCAAGTAATCTCTCTCCTATTGCACGATCAGCACACATAAGAACATTGTATCCCCAATGAAAATATTGATTCCATTTCGGTTTTGAAACTGATTCCCACTGTTCTCCCCCTTTTAGGGTCAGGTAGTAACCTAGATTTATCTCCTCTCTCAAAGCTGCTTTAATTTCTACAAGTGAAGGAATAAATCCTCCTTTAATTTGACGCAGGTCATCAAAGTCTTCTGCTGATACTGCCATTAGATCTCCTTTTTGAAATAGAGAGTGCAATATATCTGCTATTTCATCAATGGTTAGTTCAAGTGGGGCGCGATCAATAGCTATACAACCATATTGGTCATCGGGAACAATCCAACCAAAACCAATTACCTCTTCAACGGCAATATCAAGAAACCAATACTCAAATCTATTCATCATCCTGGGTTATAGTATTTCTTGCCGGGGTTATTATTATCTTTTATATTCAAAATTCCATACCTAAGTTCTATTCTAGGTGGATCTCCATCTACACAACACTTACAGCTACCTATGGAACCAGCACTTTGCTCAATTCCCTGCCTATAGAGGGATAATATAAAAATATTGAAGTGTCTTGCTTGTCCATCAGGATTTTTACAAATCGGCTTGTACATATAGCCTCTTTTATTTCTTGGCTCAGATATTAGCTCTCTATAGTCTCTAATTTTAGAATGTCTTCCTCTAAAATTCTGTAAAGCATTCACAGCACCATAATTTCCTTCAAGTACTTTATCTTTATATCCTCCAAAAGGCAGATCTGGTCTTACTAGATCGCTACAGCGATCGTATTGAGGGTAGTGTTTACTACAACTTCTTTTTTTATCTTCACAACCAGGATTTGGACATGATGGTGGTGGGGTAGCTGTAGGTCTTGGATTAGGTTTAGGTGTGGGTGTAGGTCTAGGGCTTGGTGGTGTAGCAGTTGGCGTGGGGCTTGGCGCAGATCTTGACCATAGCCATCCCACAGCTCCCACTGCTGCGGCTCCTAACCCTCCCAATAACTCTCCCAACCCTCTACCCATTGCACCCCAAAGCTCAGCAAAAGGGTTTGCTTCTTCTAATCCCATAGGGTCAGTCCCATTTACTGAAGAGTTAAATACATATCTATAAAGATTTACATCACCACTCGCAAAACTAATGGGATCTTCCGAGATAAAGCGTCCCACAAGAGGATCGTAATACCTGCCTCGGTGGAAATACAAGCCTATCCATGCATCCCACTCGCGACCAGTAAAGGCAAACCTAGTTGCTGAGGCAGTCCCTGTCTGGTTGGTGATGTTGCCGAAACTGTCGTATTTGCGATGACTCAGCACCACACCACTACTATTCACCACATCCCTTACCGTACCCAGGTTATCCGCCAACGGCCAGAGAATATTGCCATTACTGTCATCCGCCAGGATCTGATCCAGCATCGCCCCATGCATATAGCGACGGGCTAAGTTGCTGGAGTTGTCAAAGCTCAGCAGAATATGGTCGCGGTCATAAATAAATCTGCGTTCTGGTGGCGGTATAGTCGGCAAGCCTTCTGGGGAAATACTCATCCCAATGCGGCGGTCAAATACATCATATATATATGATGCTGACCTCACGACTGTAGTCCCGCTCTTCACCTCCACCTTCGTCAAACGATTGCGATAGTCCCAAGTGTAGTCAGTGACTTCATTGGGGCTACTTCTCGTCCGTTTGAGGCGATTGCCCTCATTATCATAGGTAAACGTATAACCAGCAGCTCCTGTCAGGCGGTTATATGTCGTAGTCGAATACCCCGTATTCTGACGATTGCCATTCGCATCGTAGGTATACGCCTCATCCGTCTGATAGCTATGATCCACCGCTGTCACCTGATCGGTATTGTCATAGCTATACGCACTCGTCCCATCCGGCGAAGCAAACTGCGTAATCCTCGATACCATGTCGTACACCCAACTCTGATTCGAGATGACATTCGCACCCTGCTGATGGGTTATCGCTGTCAACCGACTGGCAGAATCGTAGGTATGCGTGCTGGTTGCCACGGGTGCAGATGTATCCAGCGATGCATAACGACTAATTCCCGTCATCTGGTTCACCGCATTGTAGGTAAAGTCAACCCGCTTATTACTCACTCCCACACCTGTCTGCGTCACCTGCGTCAAACGCTGCAAAGCATCGTAACCAAAGTTCGCCGTGCCCAGCGCTTGCGCGTTCACCGTATCGCTCAGACTAAGGCGACTACCCACACTATTATAAGTAGCAGTCAAAACTACATTCGGCGACACTGGTGTCCCCACATTATCCTCAGAGACTAACCGTCCCGCCGCATCATAGGCAAAGCGATAGGTGGAATCAGGATCGCTGACCTGCGTCACTTGTCCCACTGCGTCATAGCTGATGCTCATCGTGCGAATGACCGCATTCGTGCTGCTCATCCACTGCTCTGCCGTCAAACGGTTCAAATTATCGTAGACAAATTTGCGGATGCGACCATTGCGGTCTTTCGCCTGGGTCAGATTCCCCATCGCATCGTATTGATAGGTGCGGGTCTGGCTGAAGGGATTGGTATCCGTCGTCAGGCGATTGAGCGGGTCATAAACATAACTGGTGGAGTTGTTATTCGGGTCGGTAATCCTGGTGAGATTGCCCGACTTGTCATAGGTGAGGCGCGTTATCTGATTGAGCGGATTTGTAATCTGGGTCTGGCGATTGAGGTTGTCGTAGGCATATTTGGTGATGCGACCGAGGGCATCGGTGACGCTAATGGCATTTCCCACCAGATCGTAGGCGGTAGTCGCAGTCTGGTTTAACGGATCGCTCGCCGTCAGGCGACGGTTGAGCGCGTCGTAGGTATAGGTCGTAGTCCGATTCAGCGCATCCGTGACGCTCAGCAGATTATCTACCGCATCATATATATAAGTCGTAGTTTGATTCAGCGCATCTGTACTGCTGACCAACCGACTCCGCGCATCGTAAGCAGACTGCGTCACCTGACCCAGCGCATCCGTGACGCTAATTTGATTATTGTCCAGGTCGTAAGCATAACTGGTAGTCTCGTTCAGCGGATTAATCGTCTGAATCAAGCGGTTGCGCGCATCGTAGCGATTTTGCGTCACGCGATTCAGTGCATCCGCAACCGAAATCAGATTCCCCACCGCATCGTAGGTATTAGTGGTGACGGGAGCGGTCAAAACGCCCGTGCCATCGGGGTCGGGTTGCGTTACCCGCGTGACGCGGTTCATGGCATCGTAAGCGTATTGCGTCACGTTGCCCCGCGCATCGGTCGTGCTGGTGAGATTGCCATTGGCATCGTAGGCATATGTCGTCACGGGTGCGACCAATACACCCGCCGCATCCGGATCTGGCTGCGTTACCCGCGTCAACCGATTCATGCTGTCGTAGACGTATTGCGTCACGTTATTTCTGGCATCGGTAAATCTGGTGCGATTGCCCGCCGTATCGTATTGATATGCCAAGACCGCCTGGTCTACGGTGCCTTGCGCTAGCGTCACTCGAATTAACCGTCCTTGCAAGTCGTAGTCGTTCGACGTGATGCGTCCCAGCGGATCGGTGATGGTTTTCACCAGTCCTTGCGCGGTGTAGGTATAGCGAGTCACAATATTCGTGACGCCCACCACCTGCGTGGCGGAGAGCACATTGCCATTGGCGGGGTCTAGCGCATAATTAACCACCCGCCCCAACTCATCTGTAGTACTGCTGACCTGAGCGAACGTCGCGTCGTAGGTATATTGCTTGCCGCTGCTAGAAATCGCATCGGAGATACGGGTGATATTACCCTTGGCATCGTAGCCGTAATTGGTTGCCTGTCCGCGACCGTTGAGGATTTGCGTGACTTGAAACTGCCCGTCATATTGATAACTCGACAGTGAACCTACCTGGTCTGATGTGGCGATTAAATTGCCCCTTTGATCGAGCAGATAGGCAGTGGCGTTGCCGTTGCCATCGATGTAGATTGTCGCGGGGGTAATCGCTTCGGTGAAGTCGGGGCTGAAGGCTTCAGGTGCGTTGAACAGATCGACCGTTTGTCCTGGTGGGTACAGACCCTTCACTGCCACTGGCCGTACTTGCACGGTGGAGCCATCTTTGCGCGTGCCACCCGATACCCGTCCGGCAAAGTCATAGGTAATTGTGCCTCGGTTGCCCCGCGCATCGGTGCTGGCGGTCATGCGGCGATCGCTATCGTATTCGTAGTTTATCTGCGTATTATCGGGATGCGTAATGCGGATCAGGTTGCCGATGCCGTCGTAGGTGAGGCGCGTCACGCGGTTGGCGGGGTCGGTAATGCTGGTGACGCGGGTACCCGTGTAGGCAAGTGTTGTCGTCAGGTTCACCGGATCGATTATTTGGGTCAGCTTCCCCGTGCCATCGTAAATGTAGCGGGTTTGGTTGCCGTAGCGATCGCTCACCACACTCAACTTCAAACTGGCATTAAAGCTATACACCGTGCCATCTTTGAGCGATCGCCGAAACGTACCATCGCTTAGCCGCACCAGCACCGAAAAATCTCCCGCTGGCGATCCCCACGGATCTCCCACATTGCCAGTAGGGGCTTGAAACACAAGTTGCGTACCATCGCCATCCACTAGCATCACCGTATTAGAGTTATCCTGATTGGGGATAATTTCCTGCCAACCTTCTAATCCCCAGCCGCTACCGAGAAAACTGCTAATGCGATTGACTGATGACACGGAAATAGAAGAGGTAGTTGAATTACTACTAAACTGCGGCGAGCTAGAGTTATAGGACTGCACGCTAGTGGAAATGTTGCAACTACACCTCCCCGTGGGCATGTTTCTCAGATCTAGTTGCAGGGCACCATCGACAATGCCGCTGGCATTGCCAGATGCAGGCATTGCCCAGAAATTTTCGTTACCCGTCAAGCCAAACTGCGATCCTTGATACCCTGGCACCTGGTAGCTAAAACTGCCACTTTGCGCCGACATCTTGGCGATTAGCCTCTGGTTGACATCGCTGACATAGGCATAGCGGAAATGAACGATTGGTCTGGGATCTGCGGTCAAAGAGTCGTAGCGCAAAGTCAGTCCCCGCGTCTCGCCCAGGGACTGATAGGTAACCAGGTCTTGCGTCTCGATTAACGCACCCGTATGCAGTTCGACCTCTGAGTTGATGGGCAACTTGACACTACAGACGTTAGGCTTGTAGTTACCAGGCAGATCTTCAGGTGGAATAGGAATATTGGGCATGTCGCCGCAATCATCTGGTTGCCCATCACGCCTTCTTAGATAATTAAAACGATATGCGAAATTCTGTCCTAACGGGGGTGTAGATGGGTTATTACCCCAAGCCGATGGCCCCCACCCTCGGAGATTGACAATATTACCGCCAATCGGGTCGAGAAGGGTGTTTAGCCCTTCCCTCCCACACCACCCGGCATGCGGGTCCGCACCGGGCGGTTCATAATCGCCGCGCAAACAAACCTCAAGAAAATCAGGCATAACCCTGGACTTTCATCCAAAGTTCTCGCACTGAAAGCCAACCCTGTAACTGTAACCACTGATTCGTCATTCCCGTATGGGTTGCCAGAGTCTTTGACAAACGCCAATAGCCTTTGCGACTAATGCCGGTCAAAATCGCCTGTCGTTTACTAGTGCCTAGAGCCAGCAGATGTCGGATACGAGTGCGAGGTCTGCGCCACTGTTGACCGTAACACATACGAATTCGTCGCCGCAACCAACCATCCAACTGCTCAATTGGACTGTAATGCTGGGAAATGCCGTAGTAGTTCATCCAACCTCGTAAGTATCGGTTCAACCGTTCCATGCGGTACTCCATTGAAACACCCCAACTACGTGACGTTAAGCCCCGCAGTCGATGTATGAAATCCCGATAGGCTTGGTCTGACCACCAAATCCGAATTCCTCGGAACGTAAATCCCAGAAATTCTAATTTGTCAGTCCTGACCACACGACTTTTCTGCCGATTTACTTTGAGCTTCAGCTTTTGGCTCAGGTATCGGCTGATATTAGCCAACACCCTCTGCCCTGCCCGTCTACTTTTGACCAGAATTACCAAGTCATCCATATAGCGAGCAAAGCGATGTCCTCTTGCCTCTAACTCTTTGTCGAGGTCATCCAACAAGATGTTGGCGAGCAACGGTGACAGTGGCGACCCTTGTGGAGTGCCCCAATCCGTTGCCGCGAAAGTGTGACCGACCATAACTCCCGCTCGCAGATACCGTCCGATTAAACCCAGAAGTACCTTATCGGTTACTTTCCGAGCAATGCGGGACATCAGCATGTCGTGGTCTACATTGTCAAAGAATTTCTCCAAATCAATGTCTACCGCAACTTGATACCCTGCTTTGATGGCGGACTTTACCTGCCGAATTGCTCCGTGGGCAGATCGCTTGGGTCGACTGCCATAGCTTGAGTCCGAAAATCCTGGCTCAAACATTGGCGATAACACTTGTAGAATGGCTTGCTGGATTACCCGGTCTATGACACAAGGTATTCCTAGCTTTCTCTCGCCGCCTCTTGGCTTTGGTATTACTACCTGTCGCACTGGCTGCGGTTGATACGTACCATCCTTCAGGGAAGCGCGAATCTCTGTCCAATGCTCCCTTGCATAGTCGAGGAAATCTCCTATAGTCATACCGTCGATTCCGGCTGCTCCTTGGTTCGATTTCACCCTTCCCCATGCCTGTTGCACATTGTTGCGCTCTAATATTCGCGCCATCAGGTTGTCTAAGGCTGGCTTTATGTCAGCACGCCATCCGTCATCTCCCCCGGTCGGGTTCATCGATGCGTCTGAGTTGTTCATTGCTCCTCCTTATGGCAATTATGTTCTGTCCTTCGTCCTGGATTGGACTACTATGACTTCTGCTGACTTCTGCAAGGCTTGACACCAAGAGTTCCCTCTTAGTGGGCTGTCCTTTTTGCTTTAGGGTTCTGTGGCTTCCTAACCGTTTCCGGCTCTTACCTCATTCAGACTCCCTTTACTCTTAGAACCGCAACCTTACAGACCTCCCCAGATAAGAACGTGAACTGTCCCGCCGCAACCGTGTCATTTACTGTGCCCCTTGAACCAGAGGTTTTGTTGTGTTGTGCCAACTCACCCAGGGGTCTCAGCCTTCTATGACATTTCTGTTCGTCGGCTCGTCGGTTTGCTATCCGGCTTCCTTCAAACACTTCCTCGCGAAAGCACTCTTGCCTTAAGCTAGTAGTGGTCGTCTCTCGGATCTGTAAATTGATCATTTGGACGCTGGTTCTCCTACAGGGGACTTTCACCCCATTAGTTCACGCCCATGCTGGGCGTACACTACTGCACCAGCAGTCCAAATGCCTAAGGTAATCTCTGCCCTAAGCCCACCTAAAGGAGCTACTGGTATGTCATCGCCCTTACCAATTGCAACTATAATGCCTTGATCTCTGTTCACGCCAAGCCAATTAAAGGCTACCCAACCCCAGTGCATAAATGGTCCTCTCAAGCCAGGCTGCACCCACTTTACTTCTTCCGAATAGTTATTGGGGATGTTGCCATTATCACTCAGGGGATGCTTGATTACTGTGAATGAATAGTCGTAATCAACTGGACACTGTCCACCAGGCAAAGGGTGGGGATACGGATTTGGAACAGTTGCCATACAAAATCCACTGTGATATCTAATTTGGATAGGGAAGCCTGTTGGGGGGGTAATCTCTTTGATTTCCATAGCATATCACAGATTCTTTGGGATGCAATGTCTGCCGTGCGACCATGCTATTAATCTTTACGATTTGCACTTTGCGAGCTAAGAAAGCTAGGAAATGATTTCCTGACTTAGAGCTAAAGTCAGCTAAAGCAGGCTAAAATGAGTGTCATTGAAATTAATACAATAACCAATCCTGTAGGGAGTAGTCCACCGTGTCTACCCCGAGATTTCGGGTCAACTACAGAGAAATTGCCCTTACAAGATCTGTACAATTATCTTCCGTAAATTCTCGTGCCTCATGCCCTATGACAATTTGTGCAAAGTCCTGTCCGAGAAATATCCCGATCGCTTTGCCTCCTGGCTATTGGGCGAGGAATATTCTAGTTCTGATATTGAGGTACTCAAAACGGAACTGAGCATCGAACCGATTCGCCCTGACTCCGTGACGTTACTGCGTACCAAGTCTCAAATTTTGCATTTAGAGTTTCAGGTATTAGTAGCATCCAATCCACCTCTAGCATTGCGCTTTCTAGATTATTGGGTAAGGTTGTATCGTCAGTATCGCCTGCCGATTATCCAAATCGTCATCCTGTTAAAGCCCACCGAGCAAGTGGTAGATGACACTTTTGCGGTTGGTACAACTCGCCATTCCTTCCAAGTCATTAAGATGTGGGAGCAAGATCCTTTACCGCTTTTGCAAGATGAGGCATTGCTACCTTTAGCAGTTTTAGCTGCTACGACTATGCCTGCTCAACTCCTCAAACAGGTTGATTCGGCTATTAGTAATATAGAAGAAGCTGACCGTAGAAAAGATGTGGCGGCATGTGCCAAGATTATGGCTGGGCTAAGATATAAAAAGACGCTGATTGAAGGGTTATTCAGGGAGCAAATGATGCGTGAATCTGTTATTTATCAGGAAATCTTACAAGAAGGCAGACAAGAAGGCAGACAAGAAGGGCGGCAAGTAGGCTTGCAAGAAGGGCGACAAGTAGGCTTGCAGGAAGAGGCTAGAGCACTTGTATTACGTCAGTTAACCAGAAAAATTGGCGTACTTGATGCACAAGTAGCTGATCGCATCTCTACTCTAGGTATTGGACGGTTAGAGGACTTAGCTGAGGCACTCCTGGAGTTCGATCGCCCCTCAGATTTAGATAATTGGCTGCGATCGCTTTCTTAAGCCGTATGCAATTACGAATGGTTTGGCTTACCAGGCAGTCTTGGCGTGACTGCCGGCGGTGACTACCTCGCGCACCTTGAGGTCGCAACTCTGCCACACCTTATCGTCGAGCGCAGTTTGCTCGATCAGGCTGGCTAGACGTAAAGTTTGCAAAGCCTGAACCCCACCAACAGATGGTTGCTGGCCGCCGCGCACGCAGGCAACAAAATGCTCTAACTCGGCGTTGAGCGGCTCGATATTGCTGGTGTAGACTTTCTCGATAAAGCCATCCTGGCGATAAAGCACCTGACCGTAGGCTGCCATATAGTCGGCAGTTGTTTGGCGGTGAATTAAAATTTCGTTGTTGAGAAAGTCGGACTCAGTTAGAGAATTTTTGCAATGGGCGACGATGCGTCTTTGCTTGCGGTGCGTGACTTTACTAGCAGTCAGCGTTGCAATTACACCGCTATCAAAGCCAACTGTAGCAGTGACGTAGTCTAAGTAGCCCGAGTCGGAAACTAGATTGCCGTGGGCGCTCAGGCGTACTACCTGACCTGGTACCAGTTCCAGTAACAGGTCGATGTCGTGAATCATGAGGTCAAACACCACGGACACGTCGTTAGCCCGTTGAGAATAGGGACTGAGACGATGCGCCTCGATCGCCAGTAACTGCTCGTGTTGCAGTACTTTACTCAGTTCTTGGAAAGCGGGGTTAAAGCGCTCGATGTGTCCTACTTGCAGGATGCAGTTGGATTCGGCAGCGGTATTTACCAGCGATTCTGCTTCGGCTATCGTGGCGGCGATCGGCTTTTCAATCAGGACATGCACGCCTGCCCGCAAGCAGGTCATGCCAACATCGTAATGCAATCGCGTGGGTACGGCTATACAAACCGCGTCCACTAAGGGCAAAAGCTCGTGATAGTCTTCAAAATACTTAATGCGGAGCTTACTGGCAGTATCGAGACCGCGATCGACATTAACGTCAGAGACACCAACCAGTTCGACATCTTTAAGCAAACTCAGAACCCTGGCATGGTGTTGACCCATATTACCAACACCAATCACTCCCACCCGAAGGAGCTCAAGTTGACTACGATTGGGGTTCATATTCCTCACACGCTGAATCCTTCAAGATCCTAGCATAATTACCCATGGTCATCTGCGATAAATTCCTCAACTAGCCTGCCATTGAATTAGCCTGTATTGCGCATACCTGCCGCGATGCCGTTAACGGTTAACAGGGCACCCCGCAGCAGTTCGCCTCTAGAGTAACGATAGCGCAAATTAATCGAATCAGTACCATATTGACGCAGTCGCTTGACCAGGGAGGCTTGAATAAAGCCCAGAGGCACGATCGAGCCATTGCGTAACTGTACGGAGCGTTGCAAGTCCGGATCGCCATCGAGCAAATGGTGGTGGTTGGTAATTTGCAGTACTACCCTGCTGGTGCGGTGGTATTCATCAGCGATTTGGGCAAATAGGCGATCGGATGTTTCCCTAAACGATGGCTCCGTTAACTCCCGTACGTAGTGATGGGCAATTTGCAGGTCGGTCTTGGCAAGTGTCATCTCGACGCGAGAGATGGCGGTTTTAAAGAAGGGCCACTTGGCATAGAAAAATTGGAGGAGCGTCAGATTCCCTTCCGGATTTTCATTCAGGAAATCTTCTAGAGCTGTACCAACGCCATACCAGGACGGCAACAGGAAGCGACTTTGCGTCCAGCCAAACACCCAGGGAATGGCTCTGAGGCTACCGAGGTCGCGCTTGCCACCTCGTCGTGCCGGACGGGAGCTAATGCGTAACTGGCTGATTTCTTCAATCGGCGTGACCTGGTGGAAGAAGTCAGCAAATTGCGGCTGTTCGTAGATGAGCTGACGGTAAACTTCGCGCGATCGCGTTGCCAGCCCCTCTACAGTTTCGATCCAACAGTTGACTGTATCGGTGGCATTGGGTAGTAGTGCCGACTGTATCACCGCAGTGGCGATCGTTTCCAGGTTGTACAGGGCAATTTCGGGCAAAGAATACTTAGATGCCAGTACTTCACCTTGCTCGGTAATCTTAATGCGACCGTGCATGCTTCGCCCTGGCTGCGCCACGATCGCTTCGTAGGTAGGCCCGCCACCGCGACCGACCGATCCGCCACGACCGTGGAATATTCGCAATTCCAGACCATATTCTTCAGCTTTTGCCTGTAATGCTTGCTGGGCTTTGTAAATCTCCCAATTACTGCTCAAGAAGCCCGAATCTTTATTGCTATCTGAGTAACCCAACATAATTTCTTGCAGGTGATTGTGACTGGTCAGATAGCAGCGATATAGGGGTAGTTCTGCGAGTTCTTGCAAGACTGTGGGAGCGCGTTTTAAGTCTTCTACGGTTTCAAACAGAGGCACGACAAACAACGTGCCCATCCCCGTAGCCGGATCGTACAAGCCCGCCTCTTTTGCCAGCAGCAGTACCTCTAGCATGTCGCTGACGCTGTGGTTCATGCTAATGATGTAGGTTTGACAGATATCTGGCGAGAACTCCTTTTGGAGTTTGGACAACATGCGAAAAGTCTCGATTGTCTCGTTAGTTTTCTCCGAAAAAGACAAGTGCGTTGGAATAATGGGACGGCGGGTTTGCAGTTCTCTTGCCAGCCACTGCACGCGAACTTCCTCAGACATATCGTGGTAGGAGACGGGCAGTAGTTTGAGATAGTCGGCGATTTCCGCGATCGCCTCGCAATGGCGACCGCTTTCCTGGCGAATATCCAGATGTGCCAAATGAAATCCATATACTTCCACTTGACAGATCAGATCGCGCACTGCCTTACATTTCAAGTTCGTACTGCTGAGGCTATGCTCGATCAGTTTTAACTCTGTAAGGAAGTCCGCTGGCGATTGATAGAAGGACATGCAACTCCAGTTACACTGGGGCACGGATGCGGCGTGTTCGGCAATCTGCCAATTGGTAGAACGCAATTGGTTGTTGCGCTCCAGCGTATTTTCGAGGCGCTTGAGAATGTAGGCGAGTTTGAGGCGATAGGGTTCCTGGCGAAACTTGATGGAGTTAGCTTCGTACACCTCCGGCATCTCTGCTTGATCTCGACCCAGGGAATCGAGTAAATCCTGCGATACATCAGTCAAGCTTTGAGACGGAGACAGCAACCCGCTGAGACGCTTGATGGATTTAATGTATTTCCCTAAAACCAGACTGCGCTGATAGCAAGCGGTTTGCCAGGTGATGTCTGGAGTGACTGAGGGATTGCCATCGCGATCGGCTCCGACCCAGGATCCAAAGCGGCAGAAGTTATGACGTGGAGGTGCGATCTTAGGGAAGACTTCTTTGAGCGACTGCTCCAGCCGTGCGTACAGGATGGGAATAGCATCAAATAAAACTTCTTGAAAGTAGTGCAGCGTATAGTCTGCTTCATCGAGTACGGTGGGCTTCGACTGGTTAAGTTCGTCGGTGTACCACCACAGACGCAGTTCTTCTTGCATTTGCTGTTGCAAAGCCTCTGCTTCCCAAACGTTCGCTCCGCTAAATGTTAATGCTTCATTGTCGTCTGAGGCAGGATCGGCTAAGCGATCTAGTTGACGTAGCAATTGTGCCAAACTCCGTTGCTTTTCCCGAATCGTGTGCCGAACGATTTCGGTGGGGTGGGCTGTAAATACTAGTTCGATGTCCAGGTTGTCGATCAGCCTCTGCACGTAGCGGGGCGGCACATTTTGCTGCTTTAGTTTGGGGAAGAGCCAGCGAAATGTCCCTACTGGGGAACTGGCTTCCCCATTAATCGTATCGACGCGGTGTTGTTGCCTTTCCTCTTGTTCGTGCTGCTGCTCGACGATATTAATTAACTGGAAATACATGGCAAAGGCTCGCGCTGCCGTAATTGCCTCGGGTAGGTCCAGGCTCTCGACTACTTTTAAAACTTCTTGCGCTGGGTATTCCGGTGCTTGCCCCTCGGGCGAACACATGGCTCGCAATTGGCGGAGCAAGTCCACTAATTCCTGCCCGCATTCCTGGCATAACACTGACTCCAGTAAATCCTCGACGAGTTTGCGGTTGCGGTGCAATCGCGAATTAGCTACGCGGAGATCGCTGGCTCTGTTGACAATCTTCATCAATGATTCTGAGAGTGAAGCAGCAGGTGAACTCATTAAGGGATCTCCGAATTTTTATGTAGCAAACTGCATGTAGCTGTACCGGGTGCAGATCTAATCCTAACTGTTTCTACCATACAAGGCTAGCTCATAGCCATTTTTACCCCAAGAGCTTAATTTTTGTGTCGATCGATAGCGATCGCTTGCGCAACACAACCATAAGCTCGCCCAAAAGCCCTGCAGTTAATTGCAGGCTAAGAGTATAGTGCCTGGCGACTGGAAGTCGCGGCTACACAAACAAAGCCTGCCTGCGCAGGCTCTGAGCAAAGACGTTTGCAAACCAGGATTTGGTATAAGCCCTAACAACTCTTATACTCAGGTCGTAAGCAACAAACTTGTTTTACCGAATCATGAAACTTTCCGAACTAGCTAGCCGCCTGAGCGGGTGCCAGCTTGACGCAGGCGATCGCGATCCTGAAATTACTGGCGTGGCAGCGCTCGATCGCGCCCAGCCTGGCGAATTAACTTTTTTAAGCTCGACCAAATATTTACCTCTGCTCCAGTCCACCCAAGCCAGTGCCGCCATATTGGATCTGCAAACGCCCTGCGACTTGCCCTGCCTCCGTACTAGCAACCCCCGCCTGGTCTTTGCCCATGCGATCGCCCTGTTTTACCAACCACCTCAAGTCCCCATCGGCATTCACCCCACCGCCATTATCGGACAGGACGTACAACTCGGTAAGGATGTGGCGATCGCGGCAGGAGTTGTGATTGGCGATCGGGTACATTTGGGCGGTCGCGCGACAATTTTCCCCAATACCACGATCTACAACGACGTTAAGCTGGGCGACAACACGACTATTCATGCCAACTGCGTCATCCGCGAACACAGTCAAATTGGCTCTAGCTGCATCATTCACCCCAATACGGTAATTGGTGGCGATGGGTTTGGCTACGAAATTCAAGATAACGGCACCTGGTTTAAAATTCCCCAATCTGGCTGCGTCGTAGTTGCCGACAACGTAGAAATCGGTTGTCTGAGCGCCATCGATCGCCCCTCGGTAGGTACGACCGAAATTGCTACGGGCACCAAAATCGACAATCTCGTCCAAATCGGACACGGCTCTAAGGTTGGCCCTCACTGCATTTTAGTCTCTCAGGTCGGTTTAGCCGGAGGCGTAAATTTGGGGCATCATGTCGTCTTAGCCGGACAAGTTGGCATTGCCGACCATGCTGACATTGGCGACGGTGCGGTTTTAGGAGCTAAGTCTGGCGTAGTCAGCTACGTCGAACCAGGCACGAGGATGATGGGCTATCCCGTCGTGCCGGAAAAAGACTGGAAGCGGATAGTAGTAGCAGAGCGGCAACTGCCAGAGATGTTGCACAAGCTGCGCAAGCTGGAAAAGCGCATCGCCGAGCTAGAAGGGAAGGCAGGAGTAATTACCAACGAATAAAAAAATAGTCCCCCTTTACATTTTTCTGTATAAATACCTGAAATGGGGTGTTATCCTGCAATTTTCTGTATAAATACCTGAAATGGGGTGTTATCCTGCAATTTTCTGTATAATACTTAGTTATGGTGTGCGTATTATCACCGTTCGGTAACGTGCCAGTCGTTATATAAACCGTTGCTCCAACAGTCTAATCATGATTGAAGTAAAAATAGATATTCAAACTCCTCCAGAACAATTACGTCAATTAGCTATGGAGCAAGGTTATGATATTCGTTCACCCATAGCACAGCATCCAAACACGCCGCCCGATGTACTTATTATTTTTGAAGCACTGAATCCTCAAACTCCTCCAGAACAGCTATGTCAATTAGCTCAACATCAGGGTCTGGAAATTCGTTCGATCGCGGCTCAAAATCCTAGTACGCCTCTAGACGTGCTACCGTACCTAGCAAACGATCGAGAAGCAGAGGTGCGATATGCAGTAGCAGTTAATCGCCATACCCCCAGCAGCGTGTTGGGCGAACTAGCTAACGATCGCGCGTGGATTGTCCGTTTCGGAGTCGCTCAAAACCCTAATACTTGTGGTGAGGTATTAGCTAGATTGGCTATTGATGGCGATCGGGATAGAGATGCCGTGCTGAATATTAATCCGTTTAGCAGTCAATTAATTTCTTTCTTGCCTCATAAAATAATTTCAGAAATGAGGAAATGCGCAGTTGATTATATACCCGGTAAGAATGCCGAACGCGCTAGCGTGCAGTATGCAGTTGCTGCCAATCCTAATACATCAGCCGATACATTAGCTGAGTTAGTGGGGTCTTGGGATGTTAGTTGCCGTACAGCCGTTGCTGCCCATCCAAATACAAGAAGTAACTTACTGGCTCGATTAGCAGATGACAAAGATGAAAAAGTGCGCGAGGCAGTTGCAGGAAATCAAAACACCCCTAGTGAGATTTTAGTTAAGTTAGCGGCGGATAAGACTTGTCTGGTTTGTCAGGTGGCATTGCTCTTTAATCCCAGCGCGCCATTCGAGTCCTTGTGCCAGCTATATAAAGAAGGTGCCACTGAGTTGTCCTTGCGAAATCCCAACACGCCTATTGAGGTATTTATGGAATTATCAGCACATCAGGATCCAAAAAATCGTTCCGCTGTTGCTTTATCTCCGTACGCACCAATCGAAATTTTGGCTAAACTAGCAGACGATCCTGATGCCTTTGTTCGTGCTGATGTTGCTAGTAATCCAAAGACAACAAGCCATGTATTAGATCGATTAAGCGACGATAAGCATCACCCCAGTCGAATTAACTCTCTTCAAAATCCGAATATAGCTGTTAATACATTAGTGAGGCTGTCAACTGATAAAGATCCTGTCGTGCGTTACTGGGTTGCTAAAAACTTTAAAACGCCTATTGATGTACTTGCTAAGTTAATATTTGATGAAAGCGATAGCGTATGCGATGCCGCTCGTTCTAATCTGGGGCAAGACTTTTATTGTAAAATTCCTAATAAAAAGCGTGATGAAATGAGATTATTTTATTAAATTATATGAATTTCTCCCACTAAGGCTCCTTAGTGCACAGTTTGCCATATGCTCACTGCAACCAACGCACAGCGATCGCTCTGGCTTAGATTCAAAGTTGATCCTGCGCCGGTGAGTTTGAGTACGTTATGCGGATCTTCAGAAAACCAGCTAGAGGCGGAATAATAGTAGAGCCTCACTAAATACTGGAGGAGATGAATGTTGATGTTGAAAGATTATATAGAGATGATAACAGGGGAGAAATGTGGAAATTCCTCTCGCGAAGAAATTTATGATATTTTAGATCGATCTCCATACGATTTTTACTTGTCTACCGAAGCTTATGAAATGTATCAATGTCTTAGCGGTGGAGCTTTGGAATTTGACAGGTTTTATCTCAGCCCCTTTTTCTACATTTGTTCACTTCAAGAAGCAATCAGTACATACATAAGACTTCATGAACTTGTTGAAAGCTTAGATCGGCATCTATTCCCTATCGTCCCCATAAATGAAGATTTACGTGGTATTCATACCATATTTATCACTGGATATGAACAACTGCAAGAAGTATCATCAGTCATGAGGTGGCATGAAGTTGATGGATTTGTAGAAGAATCTCCAAGTCTTACTGTTTTCATAGAAAAGTGGATGCAAAATCTTTCCCGTAGTTCTTAATTCTTAATACCCATGTCTACGCCAGCTTCAGATTACAACCATCTACATAATTTACTAGCAGCACAACAGTGGAAGGAAGCTGATGATGAAACTGCCAGGATTATGCTGAAAATTGCACAAAGAGAGGCGGAAGGTTGGTTAGATTATGAGTCTATCGCCAAATTTCCCTGCGACGACCTCAACACGATAGATCGCCTTTGGATGCAGTATTCAAACAATCGATTTGGTATCAGCATATGGAAAGATATCTGGTTGCATTTCGGCAGCAAAGTTGCTCATGACGTGGAACGTCGTATCGGTGAAATTGTTGGTTGGCACGAAGGTGGTTGGAAATTTGGAGATAAGATAAACTTTAGCTTATCTGCTCCTATAGGACATCTCCCAAATCTATTTTCTGCGAAAACAGGAATTTTATTGAGAATACTGGGATGTACAGAAATGATGCACTCTGCGCTTGCGTGGAGATTTGCAAACTGCTTATTGACAGAGCCAAGACAAGAACAACCTCTTGATATTGTCCAGACCCAAACTGATGTGAAATATGAAGAGAAAGGAACGACTTTAAATATATACGTTGCTCACCAAGAACCACTTACTTCAGAAAATTCGTTAGAGGCAGCTTATCGTAAAGCGTTACTTCTGCTGAGGACTAGACAGTATTTAGAAGCACTGGAAATTTTTGAAGCAATTTTACAGATTTATCCAAATTTCGTTGATGCTCATCGAGATATGGGGCTAGCACTCGGTAGTCTTGGCAGGCATGAGGCAGCATTAAATGCTTTTGAAACAGCTTTACAGCTAGATCCAACCTTTGAATCGGCATATTTTTATAAAGAGTCTGCACTCTACAACCTTGGGCGTTTAGAAGAAGCACTGCATTCTTACGAGACATTACTCAAACTCAAGCCACAATCTACTTTGGGTTATTTTCGTAAGGGAGTAGTCCTTTACCAACTTAGACGCTATGAAGAAGCCTTACCCTCATTGGAGCAGTCACTATATTTCGATCCAAACAATGCTGAGGCTCATCGACTTAGAGGAGCAATGCTTGACGATCTACAACGGCACGATGAGGCGTTATTTTGTTTGAATGAGGCATTGCGATTAGATCCAAATTCTGCTTCAGTCCATCACAGTAGAGGGGCTGTTTTGGACAATCTTGGACGACACGAAGAAGCATTGCATTCAATAGACCTCTTGCAAATTAGCCAACTGAGGAGCCTTGAGAGCGTTCAAAATTGTAGAGACCAGCAATTAGATTGCAACGCAAACCAAAGCGGTGACGACGATTGCGATAGCGTCCAGATAAGATGCGGAAGATCTTCAAGCGGCGATTAACATGCTCAATGCCAACCCGTTGGCGCGCAAGTTGGCGGTTGAACGCTTTCTGCTCAGGCGTAAGCTGACCACCTTTCGGTTTCTTGTGGGGTAAGCGGCAGTAGAGATGCAGTTTCTGGATGCCTTGATAACCCTTGTCCTGCAAACTCTCGGTTTGAGGATGGAAATGGATGCCAGAAGCTTTGAACAGCTTGAAATCATGCCGTCGCCCCTTGCCGAAAAACGTACAGATAATCTGCCCAGTAAGAGCGTCAATTATGAGTTGACATTTGAGCGTGTGCCCTTTCTGTTTGCCGCTATAAAAGGCACGTTGGTGCCGCTTAGGACGCTCAATGCGAGTTTCAGTCACATCAACGATCGCGACTGTAGGTATCCCAAAGCCCCGCACCAACTGGCGCTTCCCAGGTAGTCGAAAGCGACGTGAGCGGATTAAAGTCTCCTCTACCCAATGCACTATTCGACAAACTGTAGACTCGCTGATGCCCCAACTAGTGGCGATGTGAAAGTAGGTGCGATATTCCCGCCAATACTCGAAGGCAACCAATATGCGGTCTTCTAGTCCGAGTTTAGGCTTGGCTCCAGGTGTTGGCGTTGCTCGCCACTCTGGTTTAAGCATTTTCACAATTGCTTTGAACGTATTAGTCTCGATACCAAATCGACGCTTAAAGTGTGCAGCAGGTAGGGTTTGCGCTATTATATAGTTCATCATCAGGACGCTTTTTCGTTATTGCTATGTCCTGATATTTTCCTATCTTGGGGTTCTTTGGCAACTCAACCTCAACCTAATCTGCAAGAGGTCTAATAGAAGAAGCTCTACAATTAAACCCAAATCATGCGGGAGCCATCCAAAGCAGGAAAATTGTGCTTGAAAAGCTTGGACGGCATCAATGACAAAAATTTCCTTTACTGTTACTACAAAAATTACTGCGTAACAATACTATGTATAAATGTTTAACTGCTAAACAGTTACAAGAATTAGCTTCCAAAAATCCCTATTTGGTTGCTTGTCATCCTTATACTCCTCCAGAAATTTTGCGACGACTCACACAAAAGTATGCCAAGGAGGTGGAAGATATTCGCATAGATTCAATGGGTCATGAATATTTTGTGGATGTTCCTAATCCCGACTACCATCCATTCATTCTCAAAACAATCACTGAAAACCCAAATACCCCTGTAGATTTGTTACTACAGCTAGGCGCAGATTTTCCTCAACAGATGCTCGATAATCCTACGCTGAATACCTTGAGGCAAGATACCCCACTAGTTGCACGAATGCCTGCTCGCACCATCAATCGGTTGCTGCAACTAGAGCAAGTACCGCCATGGATAACAGAAGAAATATCAAGAAACTGTCAGGTGCGAAAATGGCTGGCAGGAGATTCTAGTACGCCATCAAGCCTCTTAGAAAAGCTTGCTCAGGATACAGATGTGGAAGTTCGTTGCAGCGTAGCAAGCAACCCCAACACACCTTTACATTATTTGGAAGAGCTTGCTCAGGATACAGATCTGAAAGTTCGTTGCAGGGTAGTAGGGAATCACAGTACACCTATACATTATTTGGAAGAGCTTGCTCAGGATACAGATCTGAAAGTTCGTCGCAGCGTAGCATCTGCTCTCAATATTCTGAATATGTCTGTGAACTGTCTAGAAATGCTTGCCCAGGATGCTAATCTAGAAGTTCGTGTTGTTCTAGCAAATAATGAAAATACCCCTGCTAGCTGCTTAGTAATCCTCACTCAGGATGCTGAAGTAGTAGTTCGTCGTAGGGTGGCTGGCAAAAGCAATACACCTGCAAGTTGTCTAGAAATTCTTGCCCAGGATGTCGATGTGGAAGTCCGTTGTTGGGTAGCAAGAAATCGGAACACACCCGTACGCTGTTTAGAAATCTTTGCTCAGGATGCAGACGTTTCTATACGTAGCAGTGTTGCATGGAACAGCAATACACCTATTAGCTCGTTAGAAATTCTCGCTCAGGATGCTGATGCAGAGGTTCGTAGTAATGTGGCACGACATGAGAACTTACCAATAAACCACCTAGAAATGCTTGCTAAAGATACTAATGTAGCAGTTCGCCGCAGCGCCGCATTTAGATCCGGAAAGCCCACGCACATCTATGAAATGCTTATTCAGGATAAGGACGAAGAAGTTTGCTGGAAAGCGGAAATTAGTGAAATGTCACCTGGATGCTTTATGTAAAAATGTTGGCTGTTAAAATGATTATATTTTAGTCACCTATGAGATTAATTTCTACAACTTTACTCGGTAAGATTCAGGTTTTTAACAATGACATCAAATCCCAACGATAATCTCGATCAACTTCGACAGACGTTACTTGAACGTTATGAAGAGGAAATGCCTTACTATCGTGAGACTGAGGGTTTTGATAGTCAAGTTGAGTGCTGCCAACAAGTTCTGCCTATCTTTCGACAGATTGGCGATCGTGATGGGGAGATAGATACCCTATGCAATCTCGGCTTTGCCTACCTTAGCCTCTACCAATATCAAGAAGCGATTGAGTCCTATCAATCCGTTCTACCAATCTTGCGACAGATGAACAACCAAGAAGAAGAGGCAAATGTGCTCGGCAACCTAGGTGATACCTACCGTAGCCTTGGTGAATATCAGCAAGCAATAGAGTTTTACCAGCAAGCCCTACCGATCTTTAGGCAAATAGGAAGCTGTTCGGAAGAGTTAAAAGCATTGAAGAATCAGGCTTTTCGGAAAGAAGCACTGACACTAGTACATTTGGGCAGTATTCACCTCACTCTAAACCAATTTGAGCAGGCAATTGAGTATTATCAGCAAGCATTGCCTATCTTTCAGCAAGTTCGTAACTTTGAAATTGAGCCAACTGCCCTAGTTGGGATAGCTAGTACCTGTGAAAACCTCAGCCAATTTGAGCAGGCAATTGAATATTATCAAAAAGCTCTGAATTGCTATCAATTGTATGGTAGTTCTCTAGAAAAGGCAAACACGCTGAACAGTTTGGGAAATGTTTACAACTGTCTCAGCCAGTATTCACAGGCAATTAAATCTTACCAGCAAGCTCTACACCTCTACAGACAAATTAATAGTCCTCAATTAACTGAGTGCATCGTGCTGAGCAAGTTGGGTAGAATAATGGTTCAGCAAGATCAGATTGAAGACGCTTTGCAACATTTTTCTGAATCAGTTGCAATGTGGAAATCGTTTCAGACCGATCAGGGTGATTTAGCACATACCGCGCACCTGTCACCTGTGGATGAAATCGTTAATGACGATTATCAATTGCATGTCTCCCTGTTTCAACAGCTCGGTTTATTTACGCCCCGAACAATGTTAATGGATGAAATCGCTGATGACTATAGCTTGTATGCCAACTTGTTGGAACAGCGAGGAGAATCCGTAAAAGCACAGCAGGTTTTGAATCTGCTCAACTTACCCTAGAGATTTGGATTTGAACTGGTGAAGCCCTTACCAATATCAAAGCACATAACTGTTGATTTACGAGGTGATGTTTCTAATTCTAGGCGTAGAATTACAGGCAATGTTGTAACTCCTGGTTGTTCTACATTTGATGTTGTGAAGCGGGAACGGTAAATCATTTAGATTGAACCGTAAGCTAGTCTGACGGCGGGAACCTAGTGTTGCTCTTCTCCCGACTATAGCATTTTTCAATTGAGAACGGGTTTTATTGATGGGGTAAAGGGGTGGAACCCCTTCTTGGGGGCATTGCCCCCAAACCCCCTACTTGTTCCGATCTGAAAACCGCTATAGCACTAGCGAAAAGCGCAATCCCACTCAAGGCTTTGACTGTGAACGCGATCGCCCAAGTTAAATATAGAAGGGCAATGACTGAAACAAGGTCAATCCTATGACAATTCGACAACCCCGCTACAGCAAAGAGGAATTTGCTCGTCGTGGCGATGAGATCTATGAATCTAAGGTGCGTCCCCAAGTCGAGCAAGGTAATCATGGCAAGATTGTCGCGATCGATATCGAAACTGGAGATTTTGAGGTTGATGTGCGTGAAATAGCTGCTTGCGATCGCCTCGAAACCCGTTACCCAGACGCTCAAATCTGGATTGTCCGCATTGGTTCTCGCCATATTCGTCGATTCGGCTGACGCACGAAGAGAACCGCATGATTACCGGAATCGTCAACGAGGACTTTGAACCAATTATTCCACTTTCAGTTTGTGGCTCCGATGGCAAAATTTACACACAAAATGCGATCGTCGATACAGGCTCAGCAAAGTAAGCACGGTCTAACTAGCCCGTTGCCCAACGACCGTATTGAGTTTCTTCATTGAGTTCAAGAGTTTACCAGCGGCGGGTAAAGCGGAACGTTATGAAGAGCATATAGCGATTTTCACTTGATAACGGGTTGTATTTTCGGGGTGAAGGAGTTCCACCTCTTCTTGGGGGCAACGCCCCCAAACCCCCTTCTTGCTTTCACCTGAAAACCTGCTACAACAGACTCTGGGGCTAGAGTAAGGTAAAATGGAGGGACGATGCAGGGGTCGTGCCTCCGTGCCTGCTCCTACATACCTGCCCTCACTACCAATCAATCCAGACTATTTAATTGGAATACCTTCCACAATTGAAACCACAGAATTTGTGGGGATAACTCTAGTAAGCTTAAATCCTGCCGCCGCAAGCAGTTGTTGATATTCTACTTCTGTGCGCTCTTTACCTCCCGGACACATCACGAGCATGTTGATGTCCAGTAGCTTCCCAACAGATGGCGAGTTACCAGGTGGAATCACGGCTTCAATTACTAGTAATTTGCTATTTTCTGTCATTGCTTGGTGGCAAGTCTTGAGAATAGCAATGGAGCGTTCGTCATCCCAATCGTGGATTATGTGTTTGAACAGATAAGCATCTGCCTCAGTTGGTACTGATTCAAAGAAACTCCCCGATACCAATTGACAGCGATCGCTAACTGGATGTTGTGCGATCTGAGTTTTTGCCCGCGCAATTACATCCGACAGGTCGAATAAAGTGCCTTCTAGATTAGGATTTGCTTGCAAAATGGTCGTTATTAGACTGCCATGCCCACCAGCAACATCTACGATATGACGCATAGCCGAAAAATCGTATGCTGCGACTACAGCATCGTTTTCAACGCTGGAAAAGCTAGTCATCGCACGGTCAAAAATAGCTGCGGGTACGGGATTTTGGCTGAAATACTGAAAGGCATTCATCAGATAGAGATCCTCAAATGCGCTCTTACCAGTCATCAGACTATGCATGATATTTCCCCAACTGCTGTAGTGTTCCGGATCTCCCATCATGATTGACACGTCGCGTAGAGAGCCGGGGATATCGCTGCGCAGAAACTCTGCTAAGGGAGTGAGGGTAAACCAACCTGGCTTAGTTTCGGCAAAAATGCCTACGCTTGCGAGTGCTCTTAGCAGGCGAAATAGGGCTTGGGAATTGACTTTCGTTGCATCTGCCAATTCCTCACAAGATCTAGCCCCCGTTGTTAAGAGATCGGCAATGCCTAATTTCGCGGCGGCATAAATCGATTGCGCTACCCAATAACCCGTTATCATTTGCAGCATTGCCATTTGTGGAGGCAATTCTTGCGCCTGGGAAACTTCAGCTACCGTGTCAGAAGCAGCATGTGTTGCTAGTTGCATATTTAAAGTTCAGTTTGCGTTCTAAAGTGTGCGATCTGGAATACGTCAGCCAGGTTGGAATGGATTCATCTCGGGCTCAATCAAATAAATCTGCTTCTTGCAAAGTTTTGCCCATTCGATCCTTAGCAGATAGTAGGGGGTAGGTGTCGATCGGCCAGGCGATCGCTAGTTGAGGGTCGTTCCAAATAATGCAGCGATCGCCATCTGGGGCATAGTAGTTAGTGGTTTTGTAAAGAAATTCCGCATATTCAGATAGAACTAGGAATCCGTGGGCAAAGCCTTCGGGAATCCATAACATGCGCTTGTCATCGGCATTCAAATTAATTCCCACTGACTTCCCAAATGTGGGAGAACTGCGCCGAATATCCACTGCCACATCAAATACTTCTCCCACCACGACTCGCACCAGTTTGCCCTGTGGTTTTGTAATCTGGTAGTGCAAGCCGCGCAATACTCCTTTAGCGGAACGGGAATGGTTGTCCTGCACGAAATTAGCTGCGATTCCAGTTTTATCTGTAAAGACTTGCTGGTTGTAGCTTTCATAGAAAAAGCCTCGTGCGTCGCCAAATACATTAGGCTCCAAAATTAATACGTCGGGAATATCGGTTGTAATTACTTTCATAAATTTAGTCTAATCGTTCCCCTCTAGAGCATTTAATAGTCCGTAAGATCGCTGGCGCTTTCATGGGCGACGCGGTGTAAATATTCACCATAGCTGCTTTTTGCCATCGGTGCGGCTAATTCTAATAGCTGCGATCGCGTAATGTAACCCTCGCTGTAGGCAATTTCCTCGATGCAGGCTACTTTTAAGCCCTGCCGCTGTTCTAGGGTTTGAATAAATGTAGCGGCTTGATGCAGCGATTCGTGGGTACCTGTATCCAACCATGCATAACCGCGCCCTAGAATTTCCACCTTCAGATGACCTTCACGCAAGTAAGCTAAGTTCAAATCGGTAATTTCCAACTCATTTCGCGCCGATGGTTTTAGTTGCGATGCTTTTTCCACCACTTGCGCGTCGTAAAAATATATCCCCGGCACGGCGTAGTTAGACTTGGGTTGTTTGGGTTTTTCCTCCAGGCTGATGGCAATGCCATCGCGATCGAATTCAATTACGCCATATCTCTGTGGATCGGTGACGCGATAGCCAAATACCAGTCCGCCGGATTTTAGCTGAGCGGCAGAGCGCAATACATCCTTAAACCCATGCCCGTAGAAAATATTGTCGCCCAAAACTAGACAGACAGGATCGCTGCCGATGAAATCCTTGCCTAAAATAAATGCCTGAGCTAAGCCATCGGGACTGGGTTGGGCAGTATAACTAAACTTTAGCCCCCATTGACTGCCATCCTGGAGTAGAGTTTGAAACAGCGGTAAATCGTTGGGGGTAGAGATAATCAGAATGTCGCGGATGCCTGCCAACATTAAAACTGACAGGGGATAGTAGATCATTGGCTTATCATAGACAGGCATGAGTTGCTTGCTCAGCGCCCGCGTAATTGGATACAGGCGAGTGCCGGAGCCGCCCGCGAGAATAATGCCCTTCATCTAAAAAATTAAGTTACTTATTAATTTATTGATGCAATTTTATCGTTCGATCGCCTTATTTTATCGGTTTTTGCGAGAGTGTTCAGATTTTTGTGTAAATTGAGTCCTGAAGTACGTATTTACGCTGTTTCAGAGGCTCGATACACAAAATTCCGATCGCACCCGTTTTTGCAAGCATAGCGATCGTCAAAATTATAGCTATAGCCAATAGGCTTAGGACGAGGTGCAGGGGTGGAACCCCTGCGTGGGGGCACAGCCCCCACACCCACTGTCCTAACAGATCTGTCTACGGCTGGCTATATATAGTAGAAGTCGTAGGGGTAGTGCCCCCTTGCCTACCCCTAGATATCGGGGCGATCGGGATTGGATTGCCCCTACCACAATAAATGGATTTTTCACGTTAGAGCAGAATCAGGAGGATTGGGGGCACCGCCATCCAGAAGCTGCCCTAAATGGGTTGAGGTGCGGCCATGAGAATAAACTTCTCCATCAGCCTGGGGAGAATGCGATGGGCGATCGCGGCCAGATATCCCTGCCAATCGACATAGATCTCTGGAGACTCCGTTGCCAAACCTTTAACCAAAGCTCTAGCGACTTGCTCTGGTGTAGTGCGATTCACCCAGCGGAACAGTTGCATTTCTCTCACCATATCCGTATCGGTTAGCGATGGCAGCAATGCCAGGACGCGCACGTTATGACGTGCTAGCTCGCCACGCAGTGCTTGAGTCAAACCTAAGATGGCAAACTTGGTCGCAGAATAGGTAGACATAGTCGGTGCCGCTAGTTTTCCCATGAGACTAGAGACGTTGACAATTACACCATTGCGATGGCTCGCCATGCGCTTCGCGATTGTGTGGGTCACGGTATATAAACCGACCAGATTCACGCCAATCTCTTCTCTCACCTTTTTGGGATGGGATTGCAGAAAAGGTGACTGATGAGCGATCCCAGCGCAGTTGACGAGCAGGTGAATTGGCCCGTAGTCTCGCCAAGCTTGCGAGATCGCAATGCTGAGATTTTCAACTTCAGTCAGGTCGGCAACAATCGGGACTGCCCGTACTCCATATACTTGAATTTGGCTGGCGACCTCCTCTAAAGCTTGGGGATTGCGAGCCAAGATCAATATGCAGCTTGCACCCTGGCGGGCTAGTTCGAGCGCGATCGCTTTACCAATTCCCCTCGATGCTCCTGTCACTAGAGCAGTTTTGTTCGTTACTTTCATGTTGTCTCTCCTTCATTCTAGGAGTCACTTTTAGTGCTTCTTTGATGCTTGAGCAGAAATTTTCTTAGCAAACAGCAGACATCTATCTGGATGTCATAGTTGTTTCGCATCTGAAATTGCAGGCTTATTCTATCCACTAACTATTAAGACCTTCAGAAGATCTTCTAAGTTAATTTTGAGCCTGCAGAGATTCGGACTCGATCTAGATTAGAGAGCATTCAAATCAGCGTTATAGCCCTGCGCAATCTGGTTGGATATAGGTCGTAGGCGAACATTCCCCTCGCAGAGGTAGAATTTCTGTACCCTGCCCTAACCCAACTTCGCAGTGCTATAAAAATAGAATTAAAATCAGAATTGAAGATTTTAAACCGAGATATCGCTTTGCATTATTGTCTGCCACATTTTCACTTAAGAGACATTCAAGCGTGGCGATCGCAAAACAACTAATCTAAGTTCAGAGTCCGAACCTATGCAGAAATCGCAAATAACCCGCAAATTGTGTTTTCGTGCATGTGCCAAACTCCTTTTAGAGATTATGCATACCTGGCAGTAGTACCAGGACAAGTTCAACTTAGCAAGGGGATCGATATGTCACAATACTCCTAAAGGCATATCTCTTAACATAACGCAAACTTTCTTAATACTTAAGATAGATTTCCCTTGAAATTCCCTCTGCCCTTGTCATCCAAAGGGCATAAGGGAACATTTTTTACCCCTACTGCTGTCGATCTAGCATCTGATTCTGCTTGTACCATGTTGCGACCATAATCATCAGCGCTAAGGCTCCACTGGAAGCAACCAGAGGTAGAACGCTATAACCCTCTGCCGCCTGCATCCCAGAGTGACCGATCCAGACAAATGGAGCTAGTCCTACGGGGGTGCCCAAAATAGTCCCAATAAAATAGTCGCGCTTGCTAATCTGACTCAGCCCTCCGGCAACGCTGACCACCCCATAAGGGGCAATAGGTAAGAACCGCATGGCAAAAGCGTAGGGAATTCCACCGGATTTGAGGTGAAGATTTATGTGATTCAAGGTCGGACTGCCAGAATTGCCAACACAACTCTTACCAAGGCACCGAGAAATTGTGAAGGCGATGGCGGCTGAGGTAATGGCAGCGATCGAAGTAATAGCTAAACCCCAAACCCCACCAAAAATTGCCCCTCCAGCAATATTAAAAGCGGTCGAGGGTAAAACCAGGAGTGTAGCTGCGACGTAGGCAGCAATAAATACTAGGTAGCCCCACATGCCAGTCTGGTGCACTAGTTCGCTGATATGTTGTAGTTGCACCAAATTAGTAAAAAGCAGACCGCCAGTTACTATGCCAAGAAGTGTAAGAGCTAGGGGTATCCAAACTGATTTATGTTTGAGGTGTTGGGTTACGTGCATGTGGATTTTGCTCTTTAGGCCGAATCTAGTCAAAATACTGAAGTTGGCACAAGTATACCCAGGATGCACATTTAAATTAACGGCAGTTCAAGAAGAAATAAGAATCCCGATAAAAAACCTATAAAAAATGAACTGTTCGGTCTTCTTGTATTAAGCTAAACCTATAGCAGTAACCGATCTGGTTTGAGATGGAGATGTGGAGGCAACGCCCCACGCAGGCATTTTACCTCCTGCAAGCCGTACTAACTAATTCTGTCATTGCTATATCCTGTGGCTGAAAGAATGAGGATGGGCATATGTCGGAATCACTATTTGCAGAAGCAAGGCAAAGGCTAGATTTAGCCTTAAAGCATGTCAAGATTTCTGAGGATGCGGTCGAGCAACTCAAGTATCCTAAGGCCAGTTTGCAGGTTTCGGTACCTGTGCGGATGGATGACGGTTCCTTGCAAGTATTTCAAGGCTACCGGGTGCGCTACGACAATACCAGAGGCCCCACCAAGGGTGGCATTAGATACCATCCCAACGTCTCGATGGATGAAGTGCAATCCCTCGCTTTTTGGATGACATTTAAGTGTGCCGTGCTGGATTTACCCTTTGGCGGTGCCAAGGGCGGCATTACCATCGATCCCAAGCAGCTATCGAAGTTTGAGTTAGAACGTCTCAGTCGCGGCTACATCGATGCGATCGCCGACTTCATCGGGCCTGATGTTGACATTCCCGCCCCCGATGTCCAAACCAACCAAATCATCATGGGCTGGATGATGGATCAGTACAGTATTATCCAGCGCAAAATCACGCCCGCCGTGATTACGGGTAAGCCGCTGACTATGGGTGGCAGCACCGGGCGCGAGACAGCGACGGGTATGGGTGCGTATTTCGCGATCGAAACAATTATGCCCAAGTTCCAAGCTGTACGGGAGAGCACGACCGTGGCCGTGCAGGGATTTGGTAACGTGGGTGCGGTGGTGGCGGATCTCCTGTGCCAGGCTGGTTATAGGGTTGTGGCAGTCAGCGATTCCAAAGGCGGGATCTATGCCAAACAGGGATTGGATATCCCTAGTATCCGCAGTTACAAGAACTCTACGCGCGATTTCCGAGCCGTTTACTGTGAAGGTACGGTTTGTAATATCGTCGAGCATGAAATAATTACCAACGAGCAATTACTGGCTCTGGACGTGGATATTCTGATCCCAGGTGCTTTAGAAAATCAAATTACTGAAAATAATGCCCATAACATTCGGGCTAAATACATATTTGAGATTGCTAATGGCCCGGTCACGCCCGCTGCCGATCGCATTTTAGAGGACAAAGGAATTCGCGTATTTCCCGATATCTTAGTTAATGCTGGTGGTGTCACGGTCAGTTATTTTGAGTGGGTGCAAAACCGCAGCGGTCTCTACTGGTCGTTGGATGAGGTCAACAGCCGACTCAAACACAAAATGGTGGAGGAGACGGAAAGAATTTGGGCGATCGCCGAGCGAGAATCCATCTCCATGCGCACCGCCGCCTACGTTCACGCCCTGAATCGCATCGGCGAAGCGATCGATGCCAAGGGCACAAGGGATTATTACATCAGCCAGTAAATCTCAAGATTATTGCGCGCTACGCGCGATCGCTATCAGGATTTAGGCTCGAATCAAAAGCACTCGACATAGAATTCTAGATTTCTAGACTCCTCACACATGTCGAGTGCAATTCAATTGCTATTAACTTTAATTCGAGCTAGTTATTCGATCTAGTTCTCGTAGATTACTCTGGAGTTGAACCCTTGCGATCGCATCTTGGAGTTCAGTGCTTCAGCATAACTGCGCTTGTTAAAGCCTTGCACTTCGATATATTGCCCCAGACGAGAAGAACTGAGCTTAGCTGATGGAACTACGCCTCTGGACTTCGTCAACACTTCCTCGGAAGAAGTAGGAATAATCACGTAGTAGCGCTTCACCGATTCTGCCAGTGCGGCTAGATCTTGATTGACCTGCTGAAGCCCTTGCTGCAAAGTCCTCACATCGGCGGCAACCGCAGCTAATTCTTCTTTACTTGCCTTTTGCTCGATTTTGGCGGAAAGCAATTCGTTTACCTTATCCAGGCAACTGCTCAAACCAGCCGCAAATTCGTAACGGGTCAAGGCTCGCTGTCCGCGATACGTGGCATCAGGGTAGCCAGCAATGCAACCGTAGCGTTCGACCAGTGCTTGCAGGGCGGGATACGCCCAATCTGTGGAGCGGACATCTTTAAGCTGTGAGGTTGAGGTCGTATTTTGCGGCACGTTCTGCGTCTCTGTCTGTGCAATTGATACAGTAGGAAAAGATGCTGCCGCGATCGCTACACTCAGAATAATTTGAACAGGGGTTGGTTTTTGAAGTTTAGACATCATAATTTTGAAGTTTAGATATCACGTGTACGGGGAAATTCAGTTACAAATTTTGCAAAAGCCACCCTTTACCTTCTAAATCTTAAGTCCTGGAGACGAATCCCTCATGGATATCGAGCGTTCGATCTCGATTATACATGCACTCTATAAAATTTACTTTAACCCAGTTGCAAAACAGAATTGCTCGCACCGGAACTTGAATTGAGAGCATTTATATGAGAGCATCTATATCCAGGATTGGATGAGATTAGAAGGGTTACTTTGAAGTAATTTACTTTGAATTTTAGCGATTACGCTATTTTACAGCACATGGTTATTCTATTCTACCGCAAAAACTAAAATTTAGGGGGACAAGTGACGCAACAACCGCAAGCGGATCTCAAACCGCGCAGCTATGATGCTGTACTTGGTGGAGAGAAAATACCTTTGCCAACACGCGGCGTTGTTCTAGGTGGGATCGCAGGCGTACGTACTCGCTTTAATAGCGCGATCGCTTCTCAACGGATTTCAGCCCTGCGCGAGGCATTGCAATATGGCGATCGCGGCTTAGAGCTATTGTTGTCTGGCTTAAAGGATGACGTGCTCCAGGTACAACTAGCGGCGCGACTATTACTAGCGAATAGTTCGTATCGGGAACTAGAGAATTACCAACAGATTCTCGCAAAATATCAAGATTACGACCGATTCCATTGTCTGCATACGCTGACCGGCCATGCGAATCTTGTCAACTCCATCGCCATAACTGCTGATTCTCTTACTCTAGCTAGTTGCGGTAATAATAAAACCATTCGGGTATGGGATGTAATTACTGGCACGGAAGTTGCTACTCTGGCAGGACACGCTGACATCGTCAGAGCGATCGCGATCGCGCCTGACGATCGCAAATTGGTAAGCGGTAGCCGCGATCGAACCATCCGAGTGTGGGATCTGCGCGATCGCAAAACCTTATTAACTCTCAGCGGACATTCCGGCTATGTCAACTCTGTCGCAATTACCCCCGACGGAAAATCCATAGTTAGTGGCAGTCAGGATACCACGATCAAAACCTGGTGTTTGGCAACTGGTGAAGCCTTGCAGACATTAAAGGGACATACCAATCTTGTCGATGCAGTGGCACTCAGCCCTGACGGTAAAATTATCGCTAGTTGTAGCTGGGATACCACAATTAGAGTATGGGATCGCATCAGTGGCGCACAAATATGGGAATTTATCGGCCATTCGGCTCGCGTACTTTCCTTTGCGATTAGTCCCGACGGAACCAAACTGGTGAGCGGCAGCCTCGATACGCGGATTATGGTGTGGGATTTAATTGCGGGTAAGAAAATTTGCACGTTGGAGGGGCATTGGGGATGGGTAAAATCGCTGGTAATAAGCGCGGATGGCAAAACCCTCATCAGTGCGAGTTACAAGATAATTAAAATATGGGATTTAGAGTCAGGAGAAGAAATTCTCACACTGAACGGACATGGCGATCTAATCAATTCCATTATTCTTAGTTCGGATGGGCGAACTCTGATTAGCGGCGGCGAAGATAATCTAATTAAAATTTGGGGAGCGAGATAGCAGACGGGATCGTTCCACTAATCTAAAAGCTTAGAAACTTAGGGACTTGCATGAAAATTAAGATACCCACGATGTGTTACGGCTTTCGCCTAACGCATCCTACGGTGGGGACATGATTTAACCGCGCCTCCTTGTAATTGCCCATCTTACATTAACGGCGAGGCTTGGGTGCAAGTCCTGTTATATTTAAAGTTATGTAGCGTAGCAACGAAAATGATTGTCGAAAATAGCGAAGTTATACTGTCAGTAACCGATCTAACCGCTGATGTGGATGGCATCCAGATTTTGAAGGGTGTCAACCTCGAAGTCAAAGCTGGTGAAATTCATGCCATCATGGGGCCGAACGGCTCCGGCAAAAGTACATTTTCCAAAGTCCTGGCCGGTCACCCCGACTACACGGTAACGGGTGGAGAGATCGTGTTTCAGGGCAAAAACCTGCTGGAGTTGGAGCCGGAAGAAAGAGCCAGGTCTGGCATATTTCTAGCTTTTCAATATCCCCTCGAAATTCCTGGCGTGACTAATGCAGATTTCCTGCGGTTGGCATACAACTCGCTGCGCAAGCAAAAAGGCCTGCCAGAACTCGATCTGCTCGACTTTGACGACTTTATCCAGGAAAAACTGCAAGTGGTGGAAATGGATGCATCGTTCCTCAGCCGGAGCGTGAATGAAGGCTTTTCCGGTGGTGAAAAGAAGCGCAATGAGATTTTGCAAATGGCAATTCTAGAGCCAAAACTAGCCATCCTGGACGAAACCGATTCCGGTTTAGATATCGATGCCTTGAGAATCGTCGCTGGTGGAGTAAATCAGTTGTCTAAGCCAGATAATTGCTCGCTAGTGATCACCCACTACCAGCGCCTTCTGAACTATATCGTACCCGACTTCATTCATGTTATGGAAGGTGGGCGCATCATTATGACTGGCGATAAGAATCTCGCTTTGAAATTGGAAGAGAAGGGTTACGATTGGCTCGTAGAAGCAGAGGCATCGCAGGGGGTGGCAAAATGACAATTCAGGTATCTGATTCGCCATTAGGAGATCGTAGCGATCGCCTCGCTCGTAGTAACGGCAACAGTCAATTTCTCTCCCATGTTTTGCAGTTGCGTTCTGAGATTGGCGCGCAGGCATTAGATGGGGATGTAGCCGCTCAAATTGAGCGGCTGCGCGGCATTGCCAGCGATCGCCTCAGTTTTCTCCAGGTACCTACCACCAAAGACGAAGATTGGAAATATACCGATTTGTCCAATCTAGTCAAACAGGAATTTCACCTACCTTCAGCAGCGGGATTGGAAACTAAAGTCCAATCTGTCGTCAACCAGCATGGCTTATTGGAGTCAGCTAACAGCTTATTGGTGTTTGCGAACGGTTCTTACATCTCTTCTGCGTCCCATATTAGCAATCTACCTGATGGCGTAATTGTTAGCAGTTTGTCAGGTTTGAATGCTAATATTGCCGATCCAACAGTGCTGAATCGGATATCTCAGTACTTGGATAAGTATCTGGGCAAGCATACCGACGCTCAGGATACTTTTGCCACGCTGAATGTAGCTTGCATGGCCGATGCTGCTTTAGTCTACGTGCCTAAAGGTACGATTCTAGAAACTCCCATCCAGGTTATCTCTATATCTACTCACAGTGACGTGCCGACGATCGCCCATCCACGTTGTCTGGTAATTGCTGAAAGCAATAGTGGCGTTACCCTAGTAGAAACCTATGTTGGCGATCTCGATGCTACGTATTTTACCAACACCGTTACGGAAGCATGGTTAGGAGAAAACGCACGGCTCAACCATACGAAGGTGCAATGGGAAAGCCAGAACGCATATCATATCGGCACGACCGCGATCGCCCAGATGCGCGGCAGTTCCTATACGAGTAACGCGATCGCGCTAGGAGCGCAGCTATCCCGCCACAATCTCCATATTCGACAGGTGGAGGAACAAACGGAAACGCACATCAACGGTCTGGCACTGATCGGCGATCGACAGCTAGCCGATACCCATTCCTGCATGTCCCACGATCGCCCCTATGGCACCAGTCGGCAGCTACACAAGTGTATCGCTGGCGATCGCGCCCATGCCGTGTTTAACGGTAAAATCCAAGTGGCAAAGGCCGCTCAACTCACTGATTCTGCCCAGTTAAGTCGGAACTTACTTCTATCATCGAAGGCGAAAGTCGATACTAAACCGGAACTAGAGATATTTGCCGATAATGTCAAGTGCGCTCATGGCGCGACGGTCAGCCAATTAGATCGCGAGGAAATCTTCTATTTGCAAAGCCGTTGCATTGACTTTGCCAGTGCAGCAAGTATACTGACCTATGCTTTTGCCGCAGAAGTAATCGAGCGCATTCCTGTTACCTCACTACGCGACAAGTTAAACTCTTGGGTATTAGGCCAAACGCAAGCCCAAACTTGAGATGTCCAAAAGTGATATAGCAATCACAAATGATTTGTGAAAAAGGGGGTGTGGGGGCGCAGCCCCCACGCAGGGGTTCTACCCCTGCACCCCGTTCATAAATGATTTACGACCGCTATATAGTGCTTTATCTGTGCGAGCTTAACGTGATGCAAAGGCAAAATCTATGGGAACCAATTGGGAAAATTTCCTCAAAAATCTGGGAGAATGGCAAGGATCGTTCGTCCGGGTTTCGCTTGATGGAGAATTGCTGGACTCAACTCCTTCCATTCTTTGCTTAGAAGGACTAGAGAACGATCGACTGGTACGACTCAGTCTGCGACGCTTTGGAGCCGGAGGTTACAACGAGCCTCCCATCTCAACCTACGAGCAAGAATACCGTTCTGTGGGCAAGCAAATTATTTTTTTTGACACGGGCGCTTTTTCTAAAGGATCTTTACAACTGGCACCCTTTGCTGAATTTGGTGCGGAGTATGGTTTTGTAGCCGAAAATCGTCGCTTGCGTTTTGTCCAGCTTTACGATCGCCAGGGGAATTTGAACGGCCTCACCCTGATTCGAGAATTTCGCAGTGGGGCAACAGCCCGCGAGCGTCCGCCTCTGACGCTGGAGCAAGTGTACGGTCGTTGGCAGGGAATTGCCTGCACTGCTTACCCAGACTGGAAGCCCTCAGAAACATATCCCACAAGTTTGGAGATTAAGGAGATAGGTGGCGATCGCATCCAGCAGCAATTGTCCTTTGGCGATCGCACGATAACTTCAACGGCTCGCAGAGAAGGCAATAAACTGATCTTTGAGGAAGGAACGCTCCCCAGGCAAATTTTATTGTTGCCCGATGGAACATCAAGCAATACTCCTCTACAAGTGCAACTCCGACAACCATTTTTTGTTGAATTAGGTTGGCTTGTAGAGGCAACACAACGCCAACGTTTGATGCGCAGCTACAACGAGAAAGGGGAATGGATTAGCGCCACCCACATTATCGAGCAGAAGGTAGAGTAGCGCTATCGTTCGATCTAAACCCTAGATCTTTAAAGGTTTTAGAGCGCCAGTTAAGCGATCGCTTCCTAGTGGTAAGATCGGCTATGGCAAGTGCGAAGCAAAAAACAAAAAGTAAAAATTAAAGTTTATATGCTCTCTCCAGAACTTGTTAAGCCCCATTCAAATACCGCTTTGGGTTGTATTTTGGTGGTTGAGGATGAAACGATCATTCGTAACACTATTGCTCTCGCCCTCAGGGATGAAGGCTACGAGGTCATAACTGCAGAGGATGGTTACAGTGCCTTAGGCGCGCTAGAAAATGGCGATCGCGTCGATTTAGTCGTTCTAGATATCATGTTGCCATATATCAACGGTCTAGATTTTTGTCGTACCATCCGCCATGCTGGAAATTCCGTACCGATCTTAATGTTGAGTGCCAAGGGCAGCGAATCCGATCGCATTGTTGGCCTGGAGGTAGGTGCGGATGATTACCTCACAAAACCCTTTGGCATGCGCGAACTAATAGCGCGATGCCGTGCTTTAATGCGGCGGCGCATCGGTTACAACCAGCAAACTGCTAGCAGCCCCGTTTTAAAATTCGGCGACCTGACTATGCACTTACAGGAATGCCGCGTTACGGTCGGTGACAAAGAAGTCAGCCTTTCTCCGAAAGAGTTCCGGCTTTTGGAATTGTTCATGAGCCACCCCCGCCGCGTCTGGTCGCGCGAACAGTTGCTAGAAAAAATTTGGGGTACTGACTTTGTCGGCGATAGCAAAACCGTCGATGTCCATATGCGCTGGCTCCGCGAAAAACTAGAAACCGACCCCAGCGACCCCAAATACCTGGTTACAGTCCGAGGCTTCGGCTACAGGCTGGGTTGACTCTCCATCTCTCTCCCAATTGGTCGGTTAAACCGATAGGTTTAGGGCAGTCACAAGGGTTAGGGCAGAAGGCGCTGCCCCAACCACCAACCACCAACCACAACCACCATAACCCAACCCCTAACACCCAATCCCATGTTATGGTTCCTCCTAGGCTTTACGACTAGTCTAATCCTGCTATGCGGCGGTGCAATCTGGCTTTACCTCAGGTTAAAGCGCGATCTGGAACGACAAGGACTTATACTGAGTGAGGGATTGATATGGCAATCGCTCCAGCGCATAACAAGTTCGACGAGGCAGGTCCAGATCGATATGCTCGGTGGCGATCGCGAGCCAGAGAACTATCTATTGGAGCCAGAGCATGATGATTGGCAGCAGATTCTTCAAAATGCACCGATTGGCTACCTGGAAGTAGATGAGGAGAATTGTCTGTGCTGGATTAATGTCAAGGCTTGCAATTTGCTTGGCATCCCAGTTCGCTCCGATTACGCTATTACTAAACGCTTGCTATTACAAATCGTGCGTTCCTACGAATTGGATTTGTTAATCGCCCAGACTCGGACAACCCAACAGGCTCAGCAAAAGAAGTGGGTATTTCATCGGGTCGTTCCAGATCCGCTGCATCCCGTGCAGCAGCAGGAGCAAACGCTCAGGGGACATAGCGTGCCTTTGCGCCACGAGCATATTGGCATCTTTATTGAGGACTGTCAGGAAGCAGCCGTTCTTCAGCAGCAACGCGATCGCTGGGCATCGGATGTCGCGCACGAACTCAAAACACCGCTGACATCCGTGCGCCTGATCGTAGAGACATTATCCAGTCGTGTTGCGCCCGATCTCAGAGAGTGGATGGAACGCCTGCTGCATGAAGTAATTCGCCTCGGTAATTTAGTAGAGGATTTACTCGATCTCGGTCAGATGGATACTGGTATGTCCGTACGATTAAATCTCAGTCATGTAGATCTGCCAACATTAATACAGTCCGCATGGTCGAACCTCGAACCTCTGGCAGCACAACGACAGGTGAGTTTAGAGTATCGCGGGCCTGGTAATTTGGATATTGAAGTCGATGAATCGAGGATTTATCGCTTGCTGCTCAATTTGTTTGATAACAGTATTAAACACAGCCCCCCATCGCAACCCGTATTGGTCAAGCTGGGCGTTGAGAGCGACGATCGCGGCAATCGACAAGCCATAATTGAA
This sequence comes from Pseudanabaena sp. PCC 6802, assembly GCF_000332175.1. Lineage (NCBI taxonomy): Bacteria > Bacillati > Cyanobacteriota > Cyanophyceae > Pseudanabaenales > Pseudanabaenaceae > Portococcus > Portococcus stanieri. Next base: position 2,022,973 of record NZ_KB235914.1, read on the forward strand.
GCGATCGACTATGGTAAGGGATTCCCTGAAGCAGCTCTACCGTACGTATTTGACCGCTTCTATCGCTTTGACGAATCGCGCGCGCGCTCTGCTGGTAACAGTGGTGGTAGCGGTCTGGGTTTGGCGATCGCGCGTCAAATCGTACAGGCACACCGAGGTAGCATTACCGCCAGCAACCATCCCGAGACTGGTGGGGCTTGGGTGCGAGTTAATCTCCCAATCTGCTACATTGGTGAAGATTAAACCCAAGTAGTCTAGTAAAGTCAGATAAAGCCAGAATGAAGAATTTTCAAGTTTTCGATAACGACATCGATAGCACCGCCCTTGAGTACTACTTACAATGTGGCGCGATCGCTGTTGATACGGAAACGATGGGGTTGATTCCGCGTCGCGATCGCCTGTGTTTAGTCCAAATCTGCGATGCTAGTGACTGTGTCAGCATGGTGAGAATCCAGCGCGGTATTACGAACGCACCGCACCTCAAAAAACTGATGGAAGCACCGGATGTGACCAAAGTATTTCACTTTGCTCGGTTTGACGTGGGCATGTTAAAGGCATATCTGCAAATTACTACGTTTCCAATTTTCTGCACCAAAATCGCTAGCAAACTAGCCCGTACCTACACTGACAAACATGGCTTAAAGGATTTAATTAAGGAACTCGAACAAATAGAACTCGATAAAACCTCCCAAAGTTCTGACTGGGGAAGCGTTTACGAACTTTCCGATACGCAACTTCAATATGCCGCTAATGATGTCCGTTATTTACTACCTGTGCGCAAAAAACTGATCGAAATGCTCGAGCGCGAAGAACGCTACGAACTAGCTCTAGCTAGTTTTAATTATCTACCTATCCTGGTCAATCTGGATTTACTAGGTTACGAAGATATATTTCGCCATTAAGAGGTTTCTCGTAGATAATACCAAATCCTTTGATTTGTTCCCTTAAGTCCGCGAAGGCAGACTTTGTTTGTGTATAGCGGTTTTCACTTGAGAACGGGTTTTATTGACGGGGTGAAGGGGTTCCACCCCTTCTTGGGGGCAACGCCCCCAAACCCCTGCTCTTTCCGATCTGAAAACCGCTATAGCCGCGACTGGAAGTCGCCAGGCAATATAGGGATAATTGATGCAGATTTGGTCATGAGAATGAGAACTTCTTTCTAGCTAACGTTAACCTTTGGTTGGCGGAGTACTTGAGCGTATAACTGTTCCACGCGATCGATATTTTTGTTCAGAGTATAACGTTCCAACACCCGCTTTCTGGCCTTTTGCCCCAACATACTCACCATCTCGGGATGAGATACAAATAGAGGTAGTAGCGTGCAAAGCTGCGAGGTCAGTTTTCTGGGATCTAAAATGATGCCCGCACCATCGGCTAGCGCTTCCCCATCTGCGCCCACATCGGTTGCAAGGCAGGCAACTCCGCAGGACATCGCTTCCAGTAGAGACAAAGATAAGCCTTCTACGAGCGAAGGCAAGATAAATACATCTGCCCCTCTCAAAATCTCAATCCGTCGGCGATCGTCTCCGATAAAACCCATCCATTCAATCGTCGGATCTAGGCCGTAAAATGCCTTCAGGCTGGGAGCCAGGGGGCCATCACCCACGATCGCTAGCTTACAAGTAGAAGGTAATCTCAGTTTGCGCCAGGCTTTGAGCAGTGCTTCCACATTTTTCTCCGGTGCCAGCCTGCCCTGGTATACAAATAGTCGCTCTGCCTTTAACTCTGCTTTGATATTAGAAGGCCCTGGTGAGAATTTTTCCGGATCGACACCATTGGGAACGATCGCGATGCGACTGCGCGGCACGCCTAGCTTTTTGAGCAGATCGCGTTGAATCGCCGAGAACACGATCACCTGATCGTAGTCTGCCAGCGAAGGAGCGTAGATCTGGTATGTAATTTGTTGCGTGCTCGAAGTCAGGTTGCGACGCTTGACATCAAATGGCAAATGGAATGTGGCAACCAGTGGTACGCCAATCTCTTCGCAGATTTCCGGCAGGCGAAAGTCAAGTGGGGATAAAGCTAAGGATGCATGTACCACATCTGGCTTCAGATTGTACAAGGAATCAACTAAAAGTTTGCTAGTCCTGAGCGTAGGAACGGTGTAAATGGTGGATTTATACAAGAACGGTAAAGTGACTTCCTGCCATTCCTGGAGCGTATCGATGGGATAGTCGTCTTCGGTTTCGCCTTCGCTTTCCGACGCAAAGTGCAAAAAGCTCACCTTATGACCTCGCTCCAACAAAGCATTTGTGATCTCGCGACCGTAGGTGACATTGCCACATACGGGTGTTTTCTTACCTAGCCAAGCTACGTGCATTAATTACGCGATTTAAAAAAATTAACGAACAATATAATTACCTATCATAATTGTCGCCGCTTTCCGTGAAATAGTCCATTAGAAACCACTTTTACTTATAGCGTATGCCTGCTTCTTCTAGACGCTGCAGTGCTACGCCCAGGCGATCGCGATCGGCAATCAGGCTAATGCGGACGTAGCCTTCGCCACCCTTACCAAAAGCATTGCCAGGAGTCAGGACTACACCTGTACGGCTCAGCACGTCAAGCGCAAAATCGGTGGATTTGGTGCCGGGCGGACATGGTACCCAGAGGTACATCGTGGCGTAGGTTTTGGGAATATTCCAGCCCAGTTTGCCCAAACCCTCAATGAGAAAGTCGCGGCGATCGCGGTAGCGGTTCCGCACGGTTTCTAAGTAAGAATCCGGTAGGTTTAGTGCTGTTTCAGCCGCCACCTGAATTGCGGAAAAAATACCGTAATCAATATTGGTTTTCAAGGTGCGCAGCCACTGAACCACATGGCGGTTGCCCACGGCAAAGCCAACCCGCCAGCCTGCCATGTTATAGGTCTTGGACATTGTATGAAATTCCACGCCCACATCCTTACCGCCAGGGACTTCTAGCAGACTGGTAGGCTGATAGCCGTCAAAGGCAAGCTCTGCATATGCCATGTCGTGCACCAGCAAGATCTCGTATTTACGGGCAACTGCCACTACTTCCTCAAAAAACTCCCGCGAAGCCACTGCCGTAGTTGGGTTGCTGGGGTAGTTAAAAAAGAGCACCTTGGCTCGTTGCAGCACCAATTCGGGGATGCTATTTAAATCTAGCAGCCAGTTATTTTCTGGCTTGAGGATGGCTTCATAAATTTCCGCTCCGGCAATCAATGGCCCCCGGAAGTGTGCGGGATAGGCAGGACTGGGAACTATCACCAGATCGCCCGGATTAATAAAGGCAAGTGCTAAATGCGTCAGCCCCTCTTTGGAGCCAATCAATGGCAATGCTTCGCTTTCTGGATCGAGCGATACTTTGTAGCGGCGATGGTACCATTCCGTAATGGCACGCCGAAAATTAGGAGTACCCTCAAAGGGAGGGTAGCCGTGATTTTTGGCATCGTGCAATGCTTGAGTCGCGCTCTTGATGACTGGCGCAGGCGTTGCTCCGTCTGGATTTCCCATACCCAGGTCGATTAAATCCAGCCCTTGCTCTTTGGCCTTGAGCTTTAGCTCGTCCAGGCGGGCAAATACATATTGCGGGAGGCTTCCTAAACGTTGGGCGGGCTGTAGCCAGTCTTTCATAGGTTTACAAGGTTTACAAAGTCGATCTAAGGTGTATGAGCAATTCGGACAAACTTAGCAGTATGCATTGATACAATCTTTCATAATAGCTGCTTATATATCTTCGATCGCGGCGATTTCACAATTCATAAATACCAGTGTTAACCCCACCCGTAGAACTCGATCTAGAAAAAATGCTGCTGGCGATCGCAATGATGGCGATCGCCGCTGGTCTGTCCGTATGGCAAAAGCTCGGTCTGGCTGGCAGTTTAGCGATCGCCACGGTACGCAGCATCGTCCAGCTCGTCATCGTGGGGTATTTACTCGATGCCGTTTTCGATCTGAAGCAGCCAGTGGTAATCTTGCTGGTGGTTCTGGTGATGAGCGCGATCGCTTCGGTGGAAGCCAGGCACCGCATTGGCAAGAAAGTTCCGTTCGTGTTGCCATTGGTGTGGCTGTCGGTTGTGGTGGGTGCGGGTACGATTTTGGCATATACCACGGCGATCGTGGTGCGACCTGGTGTGTGGTACGCGCCGCAATATCTAATCCCGCTGGCAGGCATGATTTTAGGCAACGCTATGAACGGGGCATCGATCGCGGCAGAGAAATTAACGGCGGCGCTTAGCGATCGCGCTCGCGAAATCGAAACTCATCTATCGTTGGGCGCAACCGCTCAACAGGCGATCGCAGCCTATGAAAGCGATGCAATTAAAACCGCCATGATTCCCAGTATCAACGGCATGATGGTGGTGGGACTGGTAACTTTGCCTGGAATGATGACCGGACAGATTTTAGGCGGCGTGTCGCCGCTACTGGCGATTCGCTACCAATTAGTAATTTTGTTTGCGATTACTGCTTCCAATTTGATTACGTCTCTATTTGTAACTAAAGCGATCGCTCGTCAGTTTTTCACGCCCGCTCAGCAGTTGAAGCAGTTCTGATAGCTATAATGTAAGTTACTAGCTTTTGTGGAGAACGATCGATGCACCAGATTAACTTAAAAGAAGCAGAGACACAACTAGCTGAGTTAGTCGAAGAAGTATCCAATGGTGAAGAAGTTGTTATTATTCATAGTGATGGGAGATCTTTCAAGATTGTACCGATCTCCACAGAAAAAAAACCTAAATTTGGCAGTGCTAAAGGGTTAGTAAAATTATCAGATGATTTTGACGACCCAGTTGAAGGCTTTGAGCAATATACTCCATGAAGCTCTTACTCGACACCCATACCTTCTTGTGGTTCATTGAGGGGAACCTCAAGCTCAGCGAAGAAGCAAGGATTTTGATTGAAAACCCAAAAAGTGAAAGATTCTTGAGCATTGCTAGTCTGTGGGAAATGTCGGTAAAGACAAGTATTGGTAAATTAGAACTTGGAATGACTTTCACCGATTTAGTCAAGCGCGAAGTGTATGGGAATGCCATTGATGTACTCGAAATATTGCCAGAGCATTTAGATGAGTTGGCAAAACTGCCTTTTTACCACAAAGATCCATTCGATCGGCTTATAATTGCTCAGAGTATTGCGGAGAATATATCTGTCATCACAAAAGACATCATATTTGAAAATTATCCCATAGCTATACTGTGGTAATTGATATGATTCAATGTTTATTTAGAGGCGATCGCCCCATGCACATCTCTAAATAAACATGGCGATCGCCTCACTCACAGAATTACAAAAGCGATCGCTCGTCAGTTTTTCACGCCCACTCAGCAGTTAAAGCAGTTTTGACCGCAAAAAATCCCATCAGATTAAGGGTGAAGTGTCAAAAAATTAAGGAAGTATGACTAGATGAAGATCTCCTAGCCCCCATTATAGTAACAATAATTTGACCCATGATTCCTCCTTTCGATCAGTATCGCTTGTATCATCTCAAGACTTTTGCCAATATGTCTAATGCAAAATAAATTGTTACCCGGTATGTTCCACTAAGTTGGACATTGTTCGCCCTCCTTATAGTGTTTCCTCTATGAAGTTACAGTATTTTGCCTGATGCAAATTTCCTCGTAAAGCTGTTTAAGACGACTAGGAGACTCAGGCAAATCGACTTCTACAAATTCCTCAACTGGGGCATTTGGCTTACCAGTCAGCTCACATAAATCTCTGATTTTTCTTATCAGTAAAGTAATTAGTGAACCGTTTTGATCCAAAGTTAAAATGTCATATTTATCAAAAACCACTATTGCTTTCTTAGTAGCTGCATGAAAAACAACTTGGCGTAACCTAGAATTTCCTATCTTTTGCTGCCTGGCTTTACCTTCTTCTGGGAATCCAGATGCACCATTCAAAGTAAAAAATACTCCTAAGCTGGTATTAGTAAGATTGTATGACATAATGCAGCATAATCTTGCAAATTGGCTATCCGACAACTTCTCTGTAGTTGCTTTCGCCTCCACGACTATGTCTCTCTGATTAAATTCTATATATAGCAAATCACAAATTGATTTCCACTCTACCGTATCCCCACCAATCACGAGATCGTATTGAGAAGATGGTGAACGGAAACTCTTAAGGCTTGTATAGCCGCTTAAACCACAAAAACTTAGCAAAGCTATTTCTTCTAGAAGATAACCAGCTTTCTGGATGTCATCTTGAGTAGGTTTATTTAAATCTACAAATTTTTTGAGTTTAGAAAGATGTTCAGACAGTTCTGGGATTGCAGTGTATAAATACGATGCTAAAAGAGCTATGTCAGAAGTATCGTTTGGATCGCGGTTTTTTAAGACTTCTAAAGCTTCAAGTACTTGCTTAACATAATCGTTTTGGCTCATGCTCATACAAATTCAATCTTGTCAAGCGCTTTGACCATAACATCAAAAAATAGCTCTGAATAGTCTTCCACATCCTTGTCGCATAAAGGACAATGCCAAGGTAGTTTTGGGAATCCAGTGCCATAGGGAATTGCTCCTGCTGCTACCTCTGGATCACAGTTATGGTAAATCAGTAGAGAGCTTTCAGTAGATTCAGAACTACTTAAAATCGTTAATATTGCAAGCGCTTCAGAGTATTTTAGTCCTAGTTTTGCTGCAAGTTGATGAGGCATTATATTGCTGCCTACTTCACTAAAGTGACTGCTAAGTAACTCCTTCTGATCATCATTTAACAATTCTAGATTGTTGCAAGAGAACTGAGTCATTTTTTTACTCCTATCCCAAGCTCATTTATTAAAAATTCTAATGCTGCATGACTACCTCCGTATTCCAGATAACAATTTAAATGTATGAAGATATCTGGAGTCTTTGAACTAGGTTTAGCTCCAAAATAGCAATGTGCTTTGAATACATGTTCCTTGCTAGACAGTTCATCCTCAGAAGATAGATCTAGTCTATCCAAGCGAAATTCATAAGACTTAGTTCCCCATTCTTGTATCAGTGTTCTCAAGATTGCACTTTCTACATCAGAAAACCTTTCTGAATCTTCTGAACCTTCTAATTTTAGAGATTCGATAGCGGATTTAGCTAACTGTTTTGATAGTGCCTGTAACCCTCTAACATCAATATCAGAACTCCCAGAACTTCGAGCATTTAGAGCTACTCCTGATGCTTCAGCCCTGATACGTAAATGCTGCCATTGATACTTAAAACCTCCCAATTCACTATTAGAACCCATTTAGGAAGTCGCAGTTGCCAGATTTCTTAGCATTTTGCGGATTAAAGCCAAGTAAATAAACGATTCAGACATTTGCTCATAAAATTCATAATCCTTGCTTAGTCTACGACAATTACCTAACCAAGCAAAGGTTCGCTCTACCACCCAACGCTTTGACTCCACTACAAAACCTTTCTGATTGTCTGCCCGTTTGCTAACTTCCCAAAGCCATCCGAAGTTGTCGTTGACCCATTGTGTGATTTCATCACCAGAGAATCCAGCATCAACCAGAATTTTCTCTAATCGTGGTAATGGAGATGTGAGATTCTGTAACAACTGCTTAGCTCCTGCTCTTTCACCGATGTTAGCTGCACACACCAACACCTTTACAACTAAGCCCAAGGTGTCAACCATAGCGAAGCGTTTTCTGCCCTTGATTTGCTTACCGCCATCAAAACCTCGACTGCCCGCACTTTCTGTTGTCTTCACACTCTGGCTATCGATACTCACCAAGCTTGGGGTCGCCTCTTTACTAACCTTTTCCCTAAATTGTTGGCTCAATTTGCGATTAATCTCCTCCAGTAGCCCAGTTCTTTCCCACCTTTGCCAGTAGAAATAGACCGTTGAGTAAGGCGGAAAGTCATGGGGTAGATTCTGCCATGTACAACCATTTTTGAGTATATAGAAAATGGCATTCAGTAACTCTCGCATATTTGTTTTGGGTGGCCTACCCCATTTTGATGGTTTGGGTAGCATGGGTGCGATAATTTCCCATTCTTGGTTGGATAAATCGGTATTATAGGATCGGCGCATCTCTTCAGGTTTATACTAGACTTCATCAGTATTTATACCTGCTTTTGGTGCGCCTTTTACTTCCTAAATGGCTTCTTAAGATATTTATGCCATAGATCTGACAATATAAGTTTATTTAAGTTTGGGTCTTCCCAGTTACCCTCAAGTAGCTCTTTCAACTCATCAAAGAATTTTGGGATATGCATCCAATATGGAAATTGATGTTGCCTAATGTCCGATTCTTCTTGAAGTATATAGCTAAAACCCTTCCAATGGAGGGCGATATAATTTGAACAAATCTCGGCTGCAATAATCCAACGAATATTTCGATTTCGATCTAATGTGCGAGCTTCACCTATTCCAATATAGGAAGGGCTAGAGATCTTATGAACGCGGACGTACCATTTTTTATCACTCTTTTTGGCATTAATTGCACCGTACCATTTCTCTTCTCCAAAACTACTGAGCAGAAAGGCAGCATCTTCTAAGTCAGGTTCTTTTGAATGACTTCCCAATTTGAAGCTCAACCATGATTTCGGGCACTCTAGATATGCTAAGAGAATATCATTTGCTGAGATAGTCTTATTATCCAAAGCACGTTCAACTTCACTAACCAAATCATCCTTCGACTGATTAGTTTTTTTCGATGAAATTATTTTTTTTAAAGTAGTAGTAGTAAACTCTGGGCTAGACAAAAAATGACGGAGAAAATCTTTGTCTGAAAAACCTAGATCGATAAAAGCATCAATGCCCATAAGAGTTTAACTATCTTGTGTTAACTATAAATTATAATAATCGATCAATGATTATTGTAACATTTTTCCAAACCCCTTTTTTAGGGGCAAAATATAACTTTATGGTTTAAGTCGCATTTATGCTGAGCAATCTATACCGCCTGTATGTCCTACTATGACATGTATTACGGTATTAATAGGCTCAAATACATTATCTTTATTCCAAAACTAAAAATATCTGGCCGCGCCTGACATTCGGGCTGTCTTTGGTGTTAGATGACGCGCTCGCAATGGTTATGGCTTTAATGCGATCAACTATTGGCAGCTTAGATTTGGTAATGCGATCGCTCATTTGCTTCAGTCCAGGTACATCCGCTAATAATGCTGCCAAATCCAATTTTTCATTCAGATAAGCGTAGGTCTGGTAATTGCGAGGTAGCGTAGCGGCGATCGCTTTGGCATTCGATTTGTAATCGGAAGATTTGGGGTTAGCAGTCAATGCTGCTTCCATCGCATCGACGGAATTGGCAACCAGGACTAGATCTGGAGTCTGGCTGCGCACAGCCGCTACCGTTCCAGTTATGGCAGCAGGACTGGAAACTTTTTTGTCGGCTTTGCCGATCGCCGCACTGAGTCGAGTCCAAACCGTGAGTTCGCGTCCGTCAACCTCCAACTCACCTACGGTTAGTTTCGATTTACTGCGCGCGGAGTCGTCAAGTTGAGCGATCGCTGTCTTAGCGATCTCAGGATTAGTTTTTTGGACGGCAAATACCCAGTCGTTTGCTCGATCGGCTTGCGGTTGTAAGCTAATGGCATATTCGCCCCGCACCCAAGCAGAGATATCTTGCTCCAGGCTAAACCCTAGATGAGATGACACCAGAGCGATCGTCCGATCCAAGAGTGCCGTTAGTTCGGGATAGGGCTGTACGGCGGCATTAATCTGCTGCCAGGTTTGCTGCAAATCTCGCCCCACAATTACCGAACTGCCCACTGGGATAGACTGGGTAGCCTTGTTGTCTGTAGCACTAGAAGTACTCGCGGCGATCGCGGGTAAATTAGCCAGCGAATCTAGAGTCAAAAGCGTCTCCGCTTTCACGCCCAGCCGATCTAAGCCCAAGCCCAGAGTAATTGCGGCTTCAGGCAAGTTAGCTAAATTCGACGGGATAGAACCGCTGCCTGCCCCCCATTTGCCTAATTCTGCCAAATTGACAAATGCTACCCCAACGCGTGCTTCGGATAGCTGACCTACGCTCTTTTTGTAGTTGTTAAAGCTGGCAAGTGCCAGATCCGGTACCTGAATGTCGTTAATGGCATTGCGCATCGCTTTGGGATCGTTGGTTAACAGCACAAACTTGCCCAAAATGCCCGCCGTCAGTCCTGGACGCTTGGATGTAGGCGTGGCATAGATAAAAGGTACTCCCTGATATTGTTCGAAGGCTAGATCGATTCCAGCGATCGCCTGTTTTTGCCAGAATGCTTCCACAGATTTTTTTGCTACCCCTGGTTTATCGATCTCCAGTGCCAGCAGGTAACCCGGTTGCAAGCCATTCTCCGGTTGGCGATCCAGATCTGTGGTGGTGACAGCAAAAGTAACTTCATTCCCCAACCAGGGTTTGACATCGGCATCGTAATCCAGCGCCCACTCTTGCTTCACCAACCGCTTCAGATCGTCGATCTCGCGGCGGAGCGCGGCGCGATCGCCCGGTGGCGCTGCCAGTTTTGCAGATAAGCCCAGCTTATCGGGATTTACAAGGAAAGAGGCCACCAATGGCGATCGCTTGGGCAAGAACGTGGCGGCGATCGGCTGGACTGTGGCATCGCGCAACAGGTTGCCAGGGGACGCACTCAAAACCCTCGATACTGCCGTAATACTCAAGAGCAGCAATACAATTGCCGCCGCTGCAATACCGATAAAAACTGATTTTGCCTTCATAGAAAAACTGGGGAACAGCGCTTATCGTGACTAAGTCTACCGCCGATCGTGCAGGCTTTAGCTCAAATTATGTGGAAATTTACGTGGATTTGGGGTATGGGGGTTAGGGGTGGTTACTTGTAGGGGCAGTGCCTCCGTGCCTGCCCTCAACTAAATCGGTCTTAACCCGAGGACTAGATCGTAATGCCAGGTTATGAGATTTGCTATAGCATCAACTGCAAAGTATCTTGCCTAAGCAGTCTCTAAAGCTAGCTGCTGAAAGCTAACGACTATAGTTAGAATGAATGGGCTGAATTTAAGATCTACGTTCTATGGGCTATTTTCGTCCTGCTATTGATGCGATGTCTGGGTATGTTCCGGGAGAGCAGCCAAAATCTGGTGTTAAGGTAATTAAACTTAATACGAATGAAAACCCTTACCCACCTTCGCCTAAAGCGATGGCAGCGTTGCATCATGTGGAGCCGGATGCTTTGCGGCGCTATCCCGATCCGTTTGCGTGGCAGTTTTGTCAGGCCGTTAGCGATGAGTTGGGCGTGCCTGCGGACTGGGTCATCGTTGGCAATGGTAGCGATGATGTATTGAATGTATTGGTGCGAGCCTGTGCGGAGGGGCAGGAGCGACGGGTAGTATATCCCATGCCTACCTACGTTTTGTATCGCACTTTATCTGCCATGCAGCCCGCCGAAGTAGTTGAGGTACCCTACCCAGACAATTTCCAGTTACCGATCGCCGATCTCGTTGCAGCCAATGGGGCGATTACGTTTATTGCTTCGCCGAATAGTCCTTCGGGGCATACGGTGCCTTTGGACGATCTGCGGAAATTAGCTGGAAGCGTATCGGGAATCGTAGCGATCGACGAGGCCTATGTTGACTTTGCAGAATCCTCGGCATTGTCTTTGGTACGGGAATTTGAAAATGTAATCGTGTTGCGAACTTTATCGAAAGGTTATTCCCTGGCGGGATTGCGTTTGGGGTTTGGCGTGGCAAATCCGCAATTGCTGTCCGGTCTGTTTAAGGTGAAGGATAGTTACAATATCGATGCGATCGCGATCGCAGTGGGGACGGCAGCTATACGCGATCGCGACTATAAAAATACCTGCGCCGAGAAGGTCAAAGGATCGCGCGCTCAACTAACCGCTGATTTGCGCAAGTTGGGATTTAAGGTATTGGACTCCCATACGAATTTTGTATTGGCAACTCCACCACAGGGTAATGCCGAGTTTATATATCTGGCATTAAAGGATCGAGGGATTTTGGTGCGGTACTTTAAGGAAACAGGGTTGGAGGATAAGTTGAGAATTTCGGTTGGAACCGATGAGGAAAACCAAGCATTGATCGAGGCACTAGGCAGCATTTTGTGATGTCGATCGCTAAGTTTTTGCTATTTATTCAACGAGTTAATTGCCCAGCGTAGATAACCCTGGCTGACAGCAATGACAGGAACGGCAACGATTTCTGGTTCTGAATAGGGATGAAGCGATCGCAACCTTCCTTCCAGGGCAGCATAGTTGCTAAATAGAGTTTTGATCATCAGTAGATGTTCGGATTCCGTACATAGCTCTCCTTGCCAAAAATAGGTTGACGTAATTCCAGGTAAAATCTGTACGCAAGCAGCATGATGCTCGTCTACCAGGATACGAGCCAGGTGCTGTGCCGTACCCCGATCTGGCAATGTGGTCATCACTATAACTAGCTCGTTAGCATCTTGCATATTCTGGTACTTTTGTCTTGGCTAGAATAAGGGCAGTCACGCTAATTTTCGACTTGCCCAGAACAATACCAGATTTGCCCCACAAAATGAACCACGGCTATATCGATAATTTAACTAACCTGTGGTTTAATGGATTTTGCACGTCTTGGGCCTGTAGCTCAGTTGTATAGAGCAACCGCCTTCTAAGCGGTCGGTCATTGGTTAGAGTCCAATCAGGCCCGTTTTAAAAAACCTTGAAAAAATGCAAGGCATTTTTTCAAGGGGGTAAGCGTTTACTTCTTTTCAACGTTTTTTACCTGAGATGTAGACAGCTTGACTGACTCGGCTTCTAGCTGAGCTAGCTTTTGCTGCACCTGGGGCGAGTAAAGCCGCATGTAGTTCCAGTTATTCGCAAATACGCGATAGACATAGTCCCTCGTTTCGTCGAAGGGAATCGATTCTACAAATTCATCGGGATCGCCGATACCGCGACTCTTGACCCAGCGCCCGATCGCACCGGGGCCAGCGTTGTAACTCGCGATCGCCAGCATGGAATTATCGCCGAACTCTCGATGCGTGTAGTCAAAATACCAGGTTCCCATCTCGATATTATGCTCGGGATTTTTAAGCGAATAGTTTGATATGCCTTGCTTAGAAGCAATCCAGCGACCCGTATCCGGCATAATTTGCATCAAGCCCACCGCGCCGGATCGCGATAAGATCTCCGGCTCAAAGCGGGACTCCTGGCGAATTAACCCCATAACCAGCAGCGGTGGTAGGTTGCGCTGTCCTGCCCAGTTAGATATGGTGGAATAGTAGGGGAAAGGATACAATGCCTGCCAGAAAATGGGCTGCTTTTTGAGTTCGTTAATTTCTGCTTGTTCGGTAGCGGTAACGTCGAGCCAATTGAGACTGTCAGCTTTGGCAATACCGCGAATGTTGTCATTCACCCCAAGGCGCACGATCGCATCGGTAAGAATTTCCCTCGGGTTCTTCATTAACTGCCCCCGTATCGCAAACTGCCAGTAATCGCTAGCATCGCGATCCTGGCCGAGCATGTAGAGTTCCGACAAAGCTGGATTGCCTGCGGGTAGGGGACTGCGCGTGCTAGGACGGTTGAACGACGGCTGAATGCTGCGGGCTGTGGTAAAGTCACCCACCTGCAAGCCCAGTTGATTGGCCGATCGCCAGGCAAAGTAAGATTGAGGGTGCTTAGTTACGGCAAAGGTATACATCTGGCGAGCCGTAGCCCGATCGCCGAGTCGAGTTGCCCATTTCCCCGCCCAATAGGCAGCCTCCGGTGCCGTTTCGCTCTCTGGTTCGTTGGCTACGATGCGATTTACCCAAGTAATTGCCCGATCTAACTGCCCAGACCGAGCCTGGTGTTTGGCATAGCGCCAGGAAAGTTGAGCTGCTGCGTCGCTGCTGCCATAGTTATTGAGCAGTAAAGTTTGGGCATTGCTAGCTGCCTGAGCGTTACCCTGCTGTTGCAGGATATCCGCTTTTTTCAATAATGCTTCGCCCGCCGTGTTGGGATACTTTGCCACTACGATATCCGCAAACCTAATTGCCTCTTCTGGTCTGGAGAGATCGATCAGGCGAATCAGCGCCCTTGGTGCTTGGGGACTGTTGGGAAACTTTTGAAACACGCTGTGATAAGCGGCGATCGCCCGATCTTTCTGGCGATTGCGTTGGAAACTGCGCCCCAAGCGATAGGCAGTATAGGGATTGGAGGTGGCGCGGGCGTAGGCAAGACTGGCTTTGCCATACTCGGCATTGTCATAGTATCCCTCAGCGATCGCCCACCACCGATCGGGTGTAAGCACCACGCCCTTAAGACCGACCAGGCGATCTAACAAAGGCAAGATGCCCTTGTAGTCCCTAAAGTAAACCGCCATGCTAATTAGCAAATCAGGGCGATTGGGGCTCTTGCGCAATTCGGCTAGCAAGACATCCTGCGATCGCGGATGAGAAGGAAATTTTGACATTAACTGGGGAAATTGTCCCAGGGCATACAAAGCTTCGGCGGCGGCGGGACTATCGGGATACTGACTGAGAATTTGCTGCCAGACCGCCCTGGCTCCATTGAGATCCGACGATGCAGTTAGAGCCTGTGCCCGCTTCAGCAAGACATAATCAGCCAGCACGGGGTATTCCGTTTCCAAGCCCGCCAGTAATGGGATAGCCGCCTGAGGATTGCGATTAGCCAGATGCAGGTTGGCTAAAACATAGCGGGAGCGATTGCGTTCCGGCGATAGTTGTGTTGTTTGAGCTTGCGCCTGCAACTGCGCCAACTGTTGAGGTGGAGCTAAATTGGGTAAGAGGTCAAATGGGACAGAAGCAGAGTCGCGATCGCTAGCATCAATGGTAGCAGCCAGGAGGTTATTGGATTGGAAAGAGTTTCTAGCCGTAGTGTGATAGGTAGTAGCTCCGACTAGGGTAGTGCTGCAAGCCAGCACCAGCGACCAACGAGTTAATTGCTTCATCTGGAAATATCTGGATTAGTTGAGTGTGAGCGGGCGAGATACGAACAGAAACTATGAATGCACCCTATCGATCTAGGGCGTATTTTATCACCTCAGTCAATCTTATCGCCTATGCTTTCGACCAAATTTCGGGTGTAAAGTTGCCGTGCAAACCGTAGGGAACATGGTGTTTGAGATGCAGGGTGGCAACGGTTGGTGCTGTAATGTTTTGAGCATCCAGAATTACCACGTCAGAGCGATCGCTAGCGGCATCAAATACGATCGAGACTAACCAACCATCGTCTTCTGCCACCGCACCCGGACGAGGAATAAATACGGGTTCGCCCACAAACCCCCTAGGTGCAAAGCTATGCAGTTCTTGCTGACCTGTGTGCAGATCGACTTTGACAATTGCCTGGAGCGGTGCGTTCCCAGGTGTAGTGGGGGGCTGGGCGATCGCGCCCAGGTAAGCATATCGATACGGCTTTCCTACCAGCCGGGGGTTAATCGCGGGAAACTCGCAGGAACGTTCTACGATTAACTGGCGATCGACTTTACCGGAACGCAGATCGATATGAAAGCGCCAGAGTTGACCCGGAATTACGCGCTCGAAGTCAATTTCTTTGTAATTGGTATTCGGTTCGAGTTTGGGGTAGTCCCTGTAGCAAATGGAGTCAAGTATTACTGCATCATCCTGCTCGAAGGCATTGCAATGGTGAAAGATAAAACAGGGATCGGTAGTAAAGGTGCGGAGCTTGCCGTTGCGATCGAATAAGAGAATTTGGGTAGGTGTATTGGGTTTCAAATCTAAGCAAGCCCCCGCTGTTTTCATCCCGAATAGGAAGCCAAGGGGCTGAAACTCTACAGGATTCTGGGAAAAGATGCGGTAGTTGGGCGTGTAAGCGAAGTCGTGGAGAAAGCAAAATCCCGCTACCTTCTGCTGAAACTGCTCTGTCAAAACGCCATCAGGATCGATGCGATAAACCGAAATTTTGGACTTTGGCCCCGATTCAACTCCAAAGCCCCATAGATCGCCAGTCTCGGGATCGAGTTTGGGATGGGCTGTAAATACTTGACCGGTTTTTAGTACACCATTAAAACTCTCAATCCCTATGGTTTCTAGCGTGGCGGGATCGAGTTGGTAGGGGCGGCTGGCCTCCCATAAAGCTAGGAGCTTCTTAGCATGGTAGATTGCATTGGTATTGGCAATATTTTTGAATCGCAGGTCAAATATATTCTGCAACCAGCCACCTGGCTTCTGCGTGCCAAATACCCCCCGATACAAAATCCGTCCAGCCTCTTGTTCGGCTAAAAATTCCGGTGTTTTCACAAAACTGTTGGCAAAGTGGGCGCGCCCGTTGGCCAACGTAATGGCGCAGACCATGCCATCCCCATCAAATGGATGACCGTAAGCTTGCCCATTCACGTCTAATAACCCTGGCCCATTGCGGAATAAGGTGCCAACCAGATTTTGGGGAATCGCACCATCGACATGCTCTATCCAGTACGAATTTTCCGTCCTTAAGGATTCATAGCCCTTTTGCCAGTCAGATTTTGAGAAAGTAGGGGTTACAGCCTGCACCATAAACTTAAATTTAAAGATAAGTAAATTTTGATTACATTTAGTTACGCCTACCTACACTATAAGGGAGACCCCCTGAAATGCAAGCAACTAATTAGTAATACGAAGTAGCGTTGCGGGCAGATCTGACTAAATTTAACTACACCAACATCAATTTTTTTTGAGGAATGCAAAGTTTAATTAATTTAAATTGAGGGTAAATACTCAGCGTCCCCAATTCGGCATAGGATATTGGCAAACAAAAGCATACTAAATAGCCTAAAGAAATTTATGACAAATTTATTCCTGCTTGCCAGCGTTCCTGCAACACCCACCTGGTCAGTTAGTGTGGGTTTAGTTATGATCGTCTGCAACCTGGTTGCCGTCTCCATCGGTCGCTATGCCATTCAGCAGAAGGGCGTTGGGCCTGCACTGCCAGCAGAAATGCCTGGTATGTTCCAAGGCTTTGGCGTACCGGAGTTACTCGCAACGGCAAGCTTTGGTCATATCCTGGGTGCTGGCATGATTTTGGGCCTTTCCCAAGCGGGCTTGCTCTAGATCTAAAAGTCCAGGTTCTGGTAACTAGAAAATCTTAAGAAACCTCTGTAAGAAGGTACTCCTGAAGGCAATAGCGTCATGCTATTGCCTTCAGTGTTTAAGATTGCCTGGCGACTGGAAGTCGCGGCTACACAAACAAAGTCTACCTGCATAGACTCCAGGAAAAGGGGGGTAGCAAACCAGGATTTGGGATCAAACGTGAACCTGGCTGAGAATAGCACCCAGGCGATCGTAGTCATCCTTAAGCAAAATGCTGAGGTTGCGACCCGCACCGACCAGCCACTCGCGATCGCACCCTCTCGCTTGGTAAACATCCCTCAAAACGGCTGCTACTAACTCATCTACTGGCGCTCCGCTTAGCTGCGTGAGGGTACGTAGAAAATATAGTTCTTCTGTAAATTCTTCGATTTCTTTAATATTGCAGGTATATACCGCCTGATGGATCTGTGGGGGGCGAGAGGGAAGGTGCTGGTAAACGCGATCGCCAACGACAAACCCCACAAGTGCCACCCTTATCTCGGTTTTGAGCATGGCAAAAATCTGCGGCTGCTGCTCTCTTAGCTCGGTCAAAGATAAGCCCAATGCCCTTGCTCTATGTACCGAGTCAATGGGAGCAGTTGTAGCGTGGTAAACCACACCATAGGTTACTCCAGTATTTTCTTCTTCGTTAATCGATTTCACCCAACTGCCGAAAGCTGGCATGGTTGGGAAATTGAGTCCCTCCGGTTCCAAGCACTGAGCCATAAATTCAGCCGTCGAAGTTTCGACTACCTCAGCAATGCGATCGGGGTTAAGATTTGGGGCAGCATATTGGGGAAGTGGTAGGCGCATATTTTTGAGTGATGGGTGATGGGCGATGGCGCAGGGGTTTAGCATTTGTTGAGAGCGATCGCGTTTGACGCAAAGATTATCGGACAAATGCTAAACCCTTACGGGTGATGGGAGTTGGGGGGAAAAGTACGATCGCGTACGTCAGTGCAGTAATGCTCTACAGCTTTGGAGATCGATGCGCGTAAGTCAACGTATTTGCGGGCGAAAGGTGGCTGCCAATCCGATAAGCCCAGCAAATCGTGGGTAACCAGAACCTGACCGTCGCAGCCGCTTCCTGCACCAATTCCTATTGTAGGAATAGTCAGTGCTTTGGTAATGCGATCGCCGAGAGCAGCGGGTATATTCTCCAACAAAACCGCAAATACTCCAGCTTCTGCCAGCGCTTGCGCTTGCTGGAAAATCTGCTCTGCTGTTTTCGGATCTTTGCCTTGAGGACGGTAGCCCAATTGATGGACGGACTGTGGCGTTAAGCCCAGGTGTCCCATGACTGGAATGCCCGCATGCACTAGCTTCGCGATCGTATTCACAAGATCCCGATAGCCTCCTTCTACCTTAATCCCTTGCGCATTTGTCTCTTTTAGCACTCGCCCTGCTGCATGTAGTGCCTGTTCGGGACTGCACTGGTAACTCAAAAATGGCAGATCCACTAGCAGTAAGGCACGATCCACACCGCGTCCGACCGCCTTGGCGTGGTGAATCATTTCATCTAACGTGACTGGCAATGTGGTTTTATGTCCCAGTGCCACCATTGCCAGCGAGTCACCCACAAGGATAACGTCTACCCCAGCCGCATCAAGTATTTTAGCGATTGCATACTCCGTCGCCGTCAGCACTGCGATCGCTCTGCCTTCCTTTTTCCATGTTTGTAGTTGGGCAACGGTTACTGCCATAATGTAAACTTTATTAAAGATTTCAAAAGTCAATCAATATCAAACTAGAACATTAAATATGCAAGTTGGTCAAAAAGTTCGCATTCGTGGTTTCCAAGATAAAGGCGCTCCTGAGTTTGCCAATAAAGTGGGAGAGGTTGGAATAATTAAAGAACCTAAGATTGTTGATGGTGGCAAAATGGGCTATATCGTCGCATTCAACGATAATGCGTCCACCTGGTTTTTTCAAGACGAACTAGAAGAAGTTTGGGCTTAATGGCCGATCTCAATCGCCAGGATATCATTCGCGGCATGATGGCTGAGGTAGATGGTCTCAGCCATCGCATGGCCGCCGCCAGTTTAGAGGCAGCGATCTCTTGCATTTCTCAAGCCTTAATCGAACATCAGTCAGTTACAATCAGCGACTTTGGTAAATTTGGCGTACGACAGCGTCGCGCGCGTCAGGGCATGCATCCCCACACCCACGCTCCCATCCAAATCCCCTCGGTCGCAGTACCTTACTTTTCCCCCAGCCCCGCATTGAAACAGCAAGTGAAGCATGGCTCTAATCCTGACATTTCTCGGTAAAGGTGGCGTAGGTAAGACCACGGTAGCGATCGCGGCAGCTAGATCTTTTGCACGGCAGGGCAAGCGCGTATTGTTGGTCGGTCAGCAGGCAGGGCCGAGCCTGAGCCAGATGCTGGGAGTCGATCTAGACTGCGATGCCAAAGAGGTAATGACGGGATTTAATGCCGTGCATCTAGAATCGACGACGCTTCTGGAGCGCTACTGGGAAAAGATGAAAAACTTGGAAAGCCAGTACCTGCGCACGCCATTTTTTAAAGAAGTTTACGGGCAAGAACTGGGGATATTACCTGGCATGGATACGGCGCTCGGTTTGAGTTTTCTGCGCGAGCGCGATGCGGAAGGTAAATACGACGTGCTGATTTACGATGGCATCGGCGATCTGATTGCGCTGCGCATGTTAGGGATGCCGGAAATTTTGGGATGGTATTTGCGGCGCTTTCGTCTAGTGCTGACTGGTTCGGCGATCGGGCAAGCTTTATCTCCATTTGTAGAGCCAATTTTGCGGAGCGTCCTTCAGGTTTCGGCTACAGAAGACATTACGCAGCAAGCGGGGCAAATGACGGATGTGTTGTCTAGAGGGCAGCAAGCTGTCAGCAATCCCGATCGCGTGGCTGCCTACCTGGTTACTACTAGCGATGCGATCGCCATTAGTACGGCAAAGTATATGTGGGGCAGCGCCCAGCAGGTGGGTCTGACCGTGGGTGGCGTATTCGCGCGGGGGCACGTAGCAGCGGATGAGTTTGCGCCGTTGCCAGTGGAAGCGATCGCCGAAAACCTCACTGAATTAGCGATTCCAATGGCAGCTAACCTCGCACCCGCCCCGATGGCAATTGATGTCAGTACCCGTCAAGTGAGGCTATTTTTACCCACATTTGACAAACGCCAGGTTAAACTAATCCAGTCGGGGCCAGAAGTTACGATCGAAGCTGGCGATCAGAGACGCAATATTTTTCTGCCACCGGAGCTAGTTGGAAAGCAAGCTACAGGTGCTAAATTTCAAGATAGCTATCTAATCATTTCTTTTGGCTAGCCACGGTTAGTTAAACTTCTATATAGCGATCGTAAATCATTTACGAACGGGGTGCAGGGGTAGAACCCCTGCGTGGGGCTGTGCCCCAACATCCCCCTTTTTCAAAAATCATTTACGATCGCTATAGAATAACTGGTTCTTTCCAGTAGGTGAACAGCATGGTTACAGTTCTAAAACAGCCATTAGCAATTCCGCCGTTAGAAAATGGAGATCGTCTATCTCGGTCTGAATTTGAGCGGCGCTACCAGGCAATGGTCAACATCAAAAAAGCCGAACTGATTGAAGGAGTTACCTACATGGCATCGCCGTTGAGGTTGAGAAGTCATGGCGAACCGCATGGCTTATTAACTACTTGGCTCGGAACCTACAAGGCGTTTACTGTAGGTGCGATTTTAGGAATCGAACCTACAGTAAGATTGGATCGCGACAATGAGCCACAACCAGATGCGGTGCTATTCATTCCCGGTCGGCAAGCCGTAATTGATGCCGATGATTACATTACCGGCGCGCCGGAACTTGTGGTAGAGGTGGCAGCTAGCAGCGTGGCGATCGATCTACATGATAAAAAGCGGGCGTATCGACGCTGTGGCGTACAGGAATACATTGTATGGCGCACGTTGGACGGGGAACTGGACTGGTTTGTGCTAGAAGCAGACGATTACGTGACTTTACCAACCGACGAACAGGGCATTTGCCGCAGTCGAGTATTTCCAGGTTTGTGGTTAGCGGTAGCAGCATTGCTTTCTGGCGATCTCGCAACCGTGCTATCGGTATTGCAAACTGGATTATCGACACCGGAGTATCGGGAATTTGTCGAACATTTATAGGAAACCGCATGGAACCACAGCAAACTATTGAAAGTCGTCTGCCGCCAATTACACCCAACGATCCGGTGCAATGGATGCGAGCCAATTTGTTTAGTAGTTGGTTTAATAGCATCCTGACAGTACTGTGCTTGCTGTTTATCTACAAGGTCGCTACTGGTGCTTGGGTATGGGCAACTGGTACCGCCCAATGGGAGGTATTAAGCGTTAATCTCTACCAATTTTTTATTGGGCGCTATCCGATCGATCAAGCTGCCAGGCTTTGGGGTGTAACGACTTTATTATCTCTGCTTTCAGGTTTATCCTGGGGCATTTGGGGTAGGTTCAGCCGTGGAGTGGCCATATTCGTCGGTGCTGTACCCGTGGCGCTGTTGGCATTGCTGCCGATCGCTCTCATGGACAAAGTATGGATTTTAGCGATCGGTGCCACGGTATTTGCTGGTTTCTTTGCAGGACAAAAACTCAAACCTGTTGTTGGGAATTGGCTATTTGCAATCTGGCTGCTGTCATTTCCATTACTAATTTGGTTAATTGGTGGTGGTATTGGGCTGAGGGTGGTTCCAGATAATCTATGGAATGGTTTACTATTAACCGTTTTGATGGCTGTGGGTGGTATTTTTCTCTCCTTCCCGTTGGGAGTATTGTTGGCGTTGGGCAGACAAAGCACGATGCCCATATTTCGCTGGTTCAGCACGATCTACATCGAGGTGGTGCGCGGCTTGCCCCTGATCGGTATTTTGTTCATGGCACAGGTGATGTTTCCGTTGCTGTTGCCGCCAGGGGTAGAAGTATCGCGAGTCATCCGTGCCGTGATGGGATTTGTCCTGTTTAGCGCTGCCTATCTCGCCGAAAACGTACGCGGCGGCCTGCAAGCGATTCCACGCGGACAAATAGAAGCAGCAAAGGCGTTGGGTTTAAATGTGGTGCAGACAGTGTTGCTGATTGTTTTGCCGCAGGCACTAAAAGCAGTAATTCCGGCGATCGTCGGTCAGTTTATCGGTTTGTTTAAGGATACTTCTCTAGTTGCGATCGTCGGTCTGGTAGATTTGATGGGAGTTTGCCGCACGATTCTGGCACAACCCGACTACATCGGCAGATATGCGGAAGTGTATCTATTTGCTGCTTTAATCTACTGGATTTTCTGTTACTCTATGTCCTTGGGTAGCCGCAAACTAGAGAAATCCCTCGCATCTAGTTCCTAGGGCTAGCAGACAGGTACGAGGCGCTGCCCCTACAATTATCGGTTATTATAGGGATAATTGGTGCGAGTTTGGAATCAATTTAGATTCTTCTCACATGTTTGGAAGATATAATGCAAGCCTCCTAGCAGCACGGGTGGGTCGCCCAAGGAGTAAACCGAGGACTCAAAGACCTGACCGTCCAAGCTGAGTTTGTAAAACATCCAACTTTGAGCATTTGTGATAATCCCCATAATATCGATCTCTTTGCCTATTTGACGATTTCCCCACTGACATGCCTGCATTTCCACCAGACACTGCGCTAAGCCTTGCTCGAAGTCGTCTTTCTTGGCTTCCACAATGCAAGCAAAAGGAGCTTCCAAGTAATCTTTCTTCGCGGCAATCAGGTAGTCAGCATTACCAATCAGCACGTCGCTTTCTAATCTAGCACCCTTCCAAATCTTGAGACTATGAATATCTTCCATTGCCTCCTCGCAAAAAGCGTCGATTAGCAATTTCTTCGACTCTTCATAACTGCGCAAGTCAAAATGTCGCTGTAGCCTGTCTAATCTTTGCTTAAAGAAATCACTCGGCGCGATCGCTTTACTTTCAAATACCCAGGGCACCAAAGTAGTTATGCCTAGTTGTTTATACGCTGCGATCGCGTTAAAACTAGAGAAGTTTTTCTTTTTGGATTTTGGTATTTTTACAGCTTTCACGACTGCCTCCTGCTAATTTTATTTACTCAGCAGCAAACTCTGGGCGGGCTTGCGCCATAAAGCGGCGCTGGCAGCTCAGTTCCGGTTGGTCGGGTTGGGGGTGGCGCTGGATGTAGGTACCATCTGGTTGCATATCCCATGCCTGACGATTATCGGCAAGAGTGATATCCAAAATCTGCTTGAGTTCTTGAATTAGTTTCGGCTCCTCAATTGGTGCGATCACTTCCACGCGGGCATCCAAGTTGCGCGGCATCCAGTCAGCGCTGCCAATGAACATTTCTTCCTCACCGCCATTGCTGAAGTAAAAAATACGGGAATGTTCCAGAAATCTCCCAATCACGCTCATAACTCGGATATTATCGCTGATACCTTCTACACCAGGACGCAGACAACAGATACCGCGCACGATCAGATCGACTTTAACTCCAGTTTGCGAAGCTTTGTAGAGCCAAGCAATTAGTTCGGGATCGACGAGGGAATTCATCTTGGCGATAATATAAGAAGCGTAGCCATTTTGTTGATGCTGAATCTCGCGATCGATTAGATGGGCAAAGCACTTGCGCATATTTACAGGGGCAACCATCAGCTTCCGATATTCGCTTTGACGAGAATACCCAGTAAGATAGTTAAATAATTCAGTTAAGTCCGCACCCAAATCTTCGCGACAACTGAGCAGGCCGAGATCGCTATAAAATCTGGCAGTTTTAGAATTGTAATTGCCGGTACCGATGTGAAAATATCGTATTAAGCGCTCTCCTTCTTGTCTCACCACCAGCGCAGTTTTTGTGTGGGTTTTGAGATTCCTTAAACCATAAACCACATGCACGCCTGCATTCTCCAGCTTGCGCGCCCAGACAATGTTATTGGCTTCATCAAACCTGGCTTTTAGTTCCACCAGTACGGCGACCTGCTTGCCGTTCTCCGCCGCTGCAATCAGAGCATGAACGATGGGGGAATCGCCGGACGTGCGGTAGAGAGTCTGCTTAATAGCCAGCACATCTGGATCGTGGGCAGCTTGGGTGATAAATTTCTCAACCGTATTGGTAAAGGAATGATAGGGATGGTGTATTAAAAAGTCTCCCTCATGGCGAATAATGTCGAAGATCGTGCGCTCGTCATCTTCCGCTTCATAGGTTTTGATATTTGGATGGCTGACCGATCGCCAGGGCTTATCTTTCAGTTGTGGTAGAGGCAGGTTGGCAAGGGCGATTAGATCGCCTAAATCCAGTAGACCTTCAATATCATATACATCTTCTTCCTCAATACCCAATCTATGCATGAGGTCGGCGCGAATGGAGGCCGGTGCTGATGCCGTGATTTCCATCCGTACTATCGGTCCAAACTTTTGTTTGCGCAACTCGGCTTGCAATACCGAGATCAGATCGTCCGCTTCTTCTTCTTCGATATCTAACTCCGCATCGCGAGTGATGCGAAATGGATAGTATTCTAAAATGGTCATCCCTGGGAATAGGGCTTCCAGGTTGTGCGCGATCGCTTGCTCCAGTGGGATAAATGTATGTCCTGGTGCATCTGGAATGGGGACAAATCGAGGCAGAAGATGGGGCACCTTGACGCGGGCGAAATGCTTTTCATCGGTGTGCTCATCGTAAACAACTACTGCAAGACTAAGGCTGAGATTGGAAATATAGGGGAATGGATGTCCGGGGTCAACTGCTAGTGGGGTAAGGACAGGGAAAAGCTGACTTTGAAAGTATTCCTTTAGGTGCTTTTCGTGCTTAGCACTCAGATCGCTATAGTCAAGGATATGAATATCTGCTTGCTTGAGCTCGACGCGAAGTTGTTGTTCAAAACTAACGTGTTGCTGTTTAACGAGGGGTAGTAGGGCAGTGCGAATCGCCTTGAGTTGTGCGGGTAAGGTAAGTCCATCATCTGTGAGGATGTCCAGGCCATCAGCAATCTTCTTTTTGGCGCGGGATACCCGCACCATAAAAAACTCATCCAGGTTAGTACTAAAAATTGAGAAAAATTTAACTCGTTCCAACAGAGGCGTACGAGGGTCAAGTCCTTCACTTAAAACTCTTTGATTAAATGCAATCCAACTTAACTCGCGATTGAATAGATGCGAGGGATTAACTTGTTGGTTTAACAGAATCGTTCCTTTAGGCTTGGCAACAGTTCTTCTAGCTCTGGGCATTGATACCTTCTTGGGAATAGAGATAAAGGTTTGCACAAATTTGTACGGGTATTATACTCTAAGCTATTAGCAGCCGTTAGTCAGTATTGCAGGACTCAACCTCTTTTACTAAATCCGGGGTGTGTGGCGATCGCTGCTTGAATGCGCCTGTAGCGAGGTAGTGGTATACAAGTAAGGATCGAAGTGGGGTTGTAGGGAATGCGCACCTGCTTGGGGGCTTGCACCCACCCCCCAATCGTTAAATATCCTTACTTCTTCAGGACTACCAAAAATACATAGTCACCTGAAAGGCAGTAGGCAAAGAGTAAAAACATGAAACATCTCTGGTACTTAGTCCAAAATATCCTGGGTGTAATCTTTCGCCATCCTATTACAGGGGCAAGCATTATTTCCCTCATGCCTGACGGACGTATAGTGCTGATTAAAAGAATTGACAGCGGTCAGTGGGGGCTGCCGGGAGGTATGGTGAATTGGGGTGAGGATATCGCTACTGCCGTGCAACGAGAGTTGCGCGAGGAAACAGGGCTGGAAGTAGTGAAAATTTCCAGATTGGTGGGGGTTTACTCATCGCCAGAGCGCGATCCGAGAATTCACTCCATCTGCGTCGTGGTAGAAGCCCAGGTGACAGGGGAGATGGTGGTAGGCGATCGCCATGAAGTTGCTGACGTGCAGGCATTTACAGCGGACTCTCTGCCACTGGGCAACCTTGCCCACGATCACGATCGCCAATTACAGGATTACTTCTCGAACAAAACCACCTTGGCCTGATCGTCTGCCATTTTGTCCGTGCTTTGACACCTCTACCAAATTTGCCAGGTTGGTTCGCTAGGCACAAAGTTCAGGGCTGGCACGGAGGCACAGCCCCTACAAATACTTACGCATAACCTGGGGCTGCTATACTCGTAGGTAATCATTAACTTATATAAAGAAAATTATAAGAACATGTTTGATGTCTTGATCGTAGGGGCGGGCATGGTTGGTGCTAGCCTGGCCTGCGCTCTGGGAGACAAAAATAATCCAGGTAACCGCAGCCTCAAGGTTGGTATTATTGAAGCGCGTTCCGATCTACTCCAGGGGCAGTTTGGTGCAGATGGTCGTGCCAGCGCGATCGCGCTGGGATCGAGTTATATTTGGCAAAACATCGGCGTTTGGGATGCTATGTATCGCCGTGGCGTTACGCCGATGCACTGCGTTCAGGTATCTGATGGCGATTATCCGCACAAAGTAAAGCTTCTGCGCGAGGACGTGGGTAAAGAAGCACTGGGCTACATTGTGGAGAATCGAGTCACACAGGAGTCTCTGTGGGAGTTTATGCGTGAATGCAGCAATATTGAGTGGATCTGCCCCGCCAAGATTAAAAACATCTCATGGGTAGATGCAGACGGGTCGGCTAATTTAGGGAATGTGGGAGTGCAGCTACCAGCACAGGATTCCGCCCCTGCGACTCATCTTCAACAATCAATTCAGGTGCAAATTAATTCGGATATTGGCGATCGATGGCTGAGTGCCAAGTTACTAGTTGCTGCCGATGGAGGTCGCTCGATCGTGCGCCAGTTGGCAGGAATTCCCACTAGCGAGAGGCTTTACAACCAGACCTGCATAGTCGTTACGGTCAAGCATGAATATCCCCACTGTAATACTGCCTACGAGAGATTCCAGAGCAGCGGGCCATTTGCCATTTTGCCCCTGAGCGGCGATCGCTCCTGCATCGTCTGGACGGCTACCAGTGCTGAAGCTCCGGTATTAATGGCTCTCGATGAAGTCGAATTTATGCGCGAGCTGTCAAAAAAATTTGGCGGACATCTGGGCAAACTGACACTGGAAACTAGATACACAGAGCGGGCAACCTACGTGCCCCGCTGGATGCACGCTCAGACCTATATTCAACCGCGCTTGGCACTAATTGGCGATGCTGCCCATACCACTCACCCCGTAGCCGGACAGGGCATGAATTTGGGTATCCGCGATGTTAGTGCGATCGCGGAAATCTTACTCGATGCTTACCATAAAGGCGAAGATATTGGCTCTACGAACGTACTGACGAGCTATCAGACCCGTCGCCGCCTGGATAACCTGGGAGTAATTACGGTTACGGATCTGACCAATCGCCTCTTTTCCAATCAATTCATTCTATTCAAATGGATGCGGCGGGTCGGCTTAGCAATCTTGACAGTGAAGCCATTTAAGCAACTATTGATGTATTTTATGATGGGTTTAGCGAGCAGGGAACCGCATCTATCAGTAACATTGAAGAACAACAATTAAAGATTCGGTCCAAGCGATCGCTAATCCATATAAATCTCCTAAAGACCTGCGATCTCACCATTCCCTTCAATTACTTCGCCAATATGATAAGCAGGAATATCTCGTTGCTCGAACCAAGCTATTGTTCCATCCCGTTGCGATGGAGCTACGATCGCTACCATCCCAATTCCCATGTTAAAGGTATTGAACATTTCGGCTCGAGCGACATTTCCCTGCTCTGCCAACCAAGTGAAAATCGGCAAGACATCCCAACTATTGGGCATTATCTGCACGGATTTACCTTCACCCAAACAGCGAGGCAGGTTTTCAGGAATGCCTCCACCCGTAATGTGGGCCAGGGCATGGATATCCAGCCCCGCTCGTATAGCATCCAGAACGGGACGCACGTAGATGCGTGTAGGAGTCAGTAGAACTTCGCCCAAACTTAGATCGGCGGTTGCCGCAGAGAGATTAGGGCGATCGCTCCAGTTCCAACCCTCATCGGCAACAATCTTGCGGACTAAACTAAATCCGTTGCTATGCACGCCAGAGCTGGCTAACCCGATCGCAGCATCGCCAATCTCTACCTGCCTGCCGTTGAGGATGCGATCTTTCTCGACAATGCCAACGCAGAAACCTGCGAGATCGTATTCACCATCATCATAGAATCCAGGCATCTCAGCCGTTTCTCCACCAATTAGGGCGCAGCCTGCCATTTCACAGCCGCTAGCAATTCCTTTGACTACTTCAGTTAGTTGGTCGGGATTCAGCTTGCCCGTTGCCAGATAATCCAAAAAGAATAAGGGTTCGGCTCCAGATGTTAAAACGTCGTTTACGCACATGGCGACGAGATCGATACCTACCGTATCGTGGCGATCGCAGATCTGGGCTAGCTTCAGTTTAGTGCCAACGCCATCGGTACCAGATACCAGGACTGGTTGCCGATAACCCGTGGGAAGTTCAAATAGACCGCCAAAGCCGCCCAAATTCCCCATAACGCCCGGTCTGCGCGTGCGATCCACCAGAGCGCGAATCTGCTCTACAAATGTCCGACCTGCTTCAATATCAACGCCTGCTTGCCGATAATCCACTGAACCTATTTCCTAGCTCTTTCCTAATTCTTCTGCTCGCCGCGTTGCAGCCACAACCGCATCAATAAGTCCAGACCGCACTCCCGATCGCTCTAGCTGGGCAATTCCCGCGATCGTCGTACCACCTGGACTCGTCACCCGATCTTTTAACTCTGCCGGGTGCAAACCTGACGTAGAAATAAGTTGGGCTGTACCTAAAACTGTTTGTATAGCTAGCTTTGTGGCGATCGCTCGCGGTAGACCCGCTGCCACACCACCATCTGCCAATGCCTCAATCACGATTGACACGTAGCCCGGACCCGAACCAGACAGCCCCGTAACGGCATTCATCAGCGACTCGGGCAATTCCACTACCTCACCAATTGCCGAAAAAATTGCGATCGCTATTTCCCGATGAGACCGATCGGCTGATGCTCCCATTGCTAGAGCGGTAACCCCGGCTCCGACTTGGGCTGGAGTATTAGGCATCGCTCTGATTATAGCTTTCGATATAATTGCAGATTCTAACTGTGCGAGAGTTACACCAGCTAATATAGATATAACTAGAGGCACGGAAGTAGACGACAAACCCTCAACTGCCTGCGCGCATATTTGAGGTTTAACCGCTAATATCGCCACTTCACCCACTGATGCTAAAGCATTAACATCAGTTACTCGAACGCCATATTGCTTGGCAATGTAGTTGCGTCGATCTGGTTGAGGGTCGCTGACGCAAATCTCTTGAGCCGAGTAAACTCCCTTAGATAGCACTCCTGAGAGAATCGCTTCTCCCATTACGCCACCACCAATTATGCCCAAACGAATTGTCAATTATGCCTCTATCTTCCAGATATGTAACTTGCCATGCCTAAGTTAGACTAATTAAATGACATTTCATTTACTACTAGTTGATGTTTACCGCGCACGTTTACCGTACAAATTTATTGTGCAAAACGAGCGATCGGGGCTTCCGTCGACCAGGCTGGGGCTGGGGCGGTCGGACGAGTTACTCTAGCTGGCTGAGGAACGACAACTGGTTCTGCCACTGTCGCTTGGGTAACCACCTGCACGCAAGATGGAGCAAACAAAAAGATGCTATCGCCAATTCTTTCTTGATGACCGTCGATCGCATAGGTACCGCCAGCCACAAAATCTACTGCTCTCTGGGCTTGATCCGGTTCCATCATCGTCAAATTCAAGACTACAGACTTGCGTTCGCGCAGGGCTTGAATTGCCTGGGGCATCTCTTCAAAACTGCGAGGTTCCATTAATATAACTTGGGCGGCTCCGTTACTAGCTCCGGGCATTCCAATTACATTACTCATACTTTCCATATTTCCTCTGGATGTGCTGGGTATCAGTCTATCTCTATTGCGACGCGGTTGTGCAGTTTCTTCTTCAACAGCTACAGAAGAATTTTCCTCTTGATAGATGTTTTGATAGTCGTTGCTGCTATCAACTTCGTCATACTCATAATCATACTCTTGCTGCTCTGAAAGACCAACGAAATCTTTGAGCTTACCGAAGATTCCCATTACTGTAACTCCTGAATAACTCCTCGTGGGACATTTTTTGAAATCACAAAACTCAGAAATACCTAGATATTTAAGGTTTTGTTAATAGTTGAAATCAATAGAAAACAAACTGCGCTACGTCTAAACTCCCTAAACGTAACTTGTCAAAAGCTAATTGATGTGAGTCAAAAACTTTACCCGCTGAATCTAACCGATCTTCCTAAAAAAAGCTAGACCTTGGGAAATTTTTTTTGGAAATATTTGTAAAGCTGAATTAGTCTAATAATCAGCTATTTTTTAACAAGGGTAACGGAATATTGACTATCGTAACGATGAAATAATTATTTTGTAAGGACGCTTAAGGAAACATTAAGATTAAAAGATGCTTGCAGTTATGTAGTATGGGCAGGGTTAAAGCACTGCCAGGTCAGGTATTCAGTAAGCATTCGCGTAATTTAGATCGGCATTCAGTTAAAGACAGAGTTACCAATCCGAACTATTGTTGCACCAGACTTCACGGCGATCGGGTAGTCGCCTGACATACCCATAGATAAGTGTTGTAAGTTAGGAAATCCTCGATCTCTAAGCTTTTGGGCCAACTCGGCTACTTGCATAAACGTGCTGGCAGATGCAACTTCATCTAAGCCTAAAGGCAAGATAGTCATTAGTCCGACTATATTCAGGTTTTGGCATTCTTTAATTACAGCTAGATCGGACATCAATTCTGCTTCGTACCACCCGGATTTGTGGGGATCTTCTGCCAGTTTTACTTGCAAACAAATTTTTGGAGATTTTCCTATTTCTTTGACTAATCGATCCAATTGTTGTGCTAAGCTTACTCGATCTACGGAATGAATCCAATCAAAACACTGAATTGCTGCTTTGGCTTTATTACTTTGCAAATGACCGATCATGTGCCAAGTAATATCTTTTAAATCTTGTAGTTCCTGTTGTTTTTTTTGAGCTTCCTGTACTTTTGATTCGCCGAAATCCCTAATGCCTGCGGCATAGGCTTCGCGCATTGCTGACACAGATGCATACTTACTAACTGCAACTAGCTTGACTCGATCGGGTAAGGTTTGTGCGATCGCAGCAACCCGCTCGCCAATAGACTTTTCCATGTCATCATTACAATCCCCATAATCTCCTCATTATTCCAAACGAACGGGAAGCGAGCATGTATTTGCATGACGCTCTTATCCCTTCAATCGCATTAGATAACACCACTTCGATAGCAAAAGATGACAGATAGAAGATCTAGCAATTGCAACGAACATAGCGCCCTTAACTAGATCTCGATCGGGTCACCCACAACCGATAACAGAATTTAGCACAATGAATTTAGCACAATATTTAGAAATTGCATGTTAGGCAAAATTTTTTTTTAAGCTTTTGCACGGCATATAGTTTTCGGTAATGTAGAGATACCACTTCGCACAGCCGCTATGAAGGTAAAACTGACCCGCAGCCAGGAAAAAGTTTTGCATCTGCTACAGCAGACAAATCAGGCAATTTCAGCTCAGGGGATTTATGCAGAGTTAAGGAGCGATCGCGCCCCTGTTGGTTTAGCGACGGTTTATCGTTCCCTGGAGGTGCTCAAACTTCAAGGGTTGATTAAATCGTTAACTTTGCCCAATGGAGAGGCTGTCTACAGCGTCATGCCTGCGGATAAGCATCATCTGAATTGCTTGAACTGCGGCATATCTTTGCCAATAGAGAGTTGTCCGGTTCACGAACTAGGTAATCAGCTACAACAAGCACATAACTTCAAGATTTACTACCATACCTTAGAGTTTTTTGGACTGTGTCCCCAGTGCCAAGATCGCAGTCAAGATCCCCACCTGGAAGCGCAAGTGAAGTCAAACGATTTAACACACGATCGCCACAAATGTGCCGATTGTTGATTAATTTTTAACAAATAAGGGGATCCTGAGCTATATAATCAACGGGGAGTATGAGGAGTTAGTGATGCGCAAGTCCAAACTTTTATGCGTACTTCTGGCTGTGGCGGGGCTAGTCCCAACCGTCGCAACCGTAGATACAGCAGAAGCCCAAGAGTCGTCTTGTTTCATGGTTACTCCTTCGGGTGACTACATGGATCTAAGCGGTCTTTGCAAAAAAAATCCACCACCACAGAAACCCAAACCGCCAAAACCATCTGCTAAGGCAAGATATGCCAAGCAATCGCCCAGCTATCCCATCCTGTCCTACCCTAGCGAAGTAAATTTGCTGGCTTTCTTAAGGGTAATTCGCTACGCTGAGGGCACTGACAGTTCTGATGGTTACAACATTCAGTTTACGGGGGTCAGGTTCAGCAGCTTTGCCGATCATCCGCGCCGCGTTATTTGTAGCTACTATCGCGGTAAAGAGTTGTGCTCGTCTGCTGCTGGGGCTTATCAGTTTTTAGAAACCACCTGGGATGACGTGGCGAGCAGTATTGGGGCTGGCGACTTCAGGCCGGAGTGGCAAGATCGCGCCGCAGTCGAACTGATCCGGCGGGCAGGAGCATTAAATGACGTGCTATCGGGTCGGGTTGAGGATGCGATCGCTAAGGTGTCTCCTGTATGGGCGAGTTTCCCGCGTTGGTATGGCGACTATTCGGGCGAGTACGGTCAGGCAGTCGTACCTATGGACGAACTCGTCCAGGAGTTCCGCAGGCAGCAACAGATAGTTGCCGCGAGCCTACCGCGTAGCGGTCGAGTATCGTCTCGGTGATAAAGCACGGGGCACTGTTTTCTCTGCAATTCCCTCCCGCGATCGCCCAAGATCCAGGGCAGGCAGGGGTGCGCTGCCCCTACGATTATCAGAATTATTGGGGGCTTTGGGTTGAGGGCAAGCACAAGGCATTGCCCTACGAAACTGCTCGCAGGATCTGCTGCTTTAATTCCTGTGCCTGACTGAGTAAAGATTCTGCAAACACCACGGCGCTATCTTTTAATTTGCCTTTTTTCTTGCTTGTCTCCAGGGTAACGCTGCCACCGCCTGCTAGTTGGGCGAGTTCCTGTTTGCGCCGATCGGGGTCTAATAGTTGCACCTGTACTGTCGTGCGTTCCGCGATCGCATCGACACCATTCGAGATAGCAACAGGATCGGCAATTACGTGCTTGGAGACGTGAAAGTGGCAATCGGCGATCGCGGCGACAATCGGTTGGTGAGTTACGCAGAGTACCTGACGGGCGCGAGCGAGTTGATAGAGTTGCAGCGCGATCGCCTGCGATACGCGCCCGGATACGCCCACGTCAATTTCATCGAATACGAGGGTGCCAATCGGATCGATCTGGGCAAAGCAAGTCTTTAACGCTAGCAAAAAGCGGCTCATTTCGCCGCCGGAAGCAGTTTCGTGCAGCGGTTGCAGCGGTTCGCCTGGATTAGGGCTAAACTCGAACACGATCCGATCTGCACCCGTAGCATTTGGTTCGATTGCGGTAAATGCCACGCGAAATTGCACTTTCTCCATCGCTAGGGATTTTAAACCAGCAATTAATTTCTGCTCTAGTTGTGCGGCGGCGGCTTGGCGTAGCTCGGTCAGGGTACGGCAGGCAACTTGTAAAGCTTTGAGGTCGGCAGCGGCAATTTTTTCTAGCTCTTCAATTGACTGTGGCTCGTTTGTCAGCTCGTCCAATTCTTGTTGCAGTTTTTGGGCGTAGGCGATCGCGTCGGATAAGTTCGGCCCGTACTTGCGGCAAATTTGCTTCAGCAATCTAATGCGATCTTCAATTTCTTCTAGTCGTTCCGGTTCGCTTTCGAGGCGATCGCTGTAGGCATTAATCTGCCTGCCTGCCTCTTCTACCTGCGCTAGCGCTCCCGCAACCAGTTCCAGAATACCCGACAAGCTATCGTCAACTGCGACCATATCGTTGAGAACCGCTTCAGCTTTACCCAGAAGGTCGGCACAGGCAACCCCGGAGTCGTTTTGGTATAAAGCCTCGTAGACTTGATAGCTTTGCTGTTGCAGATCGACGCTGTGGGCGAGGCGGGTGCGCTCGTGCTCCAGTTCGATCGTCTCATTAGCACCAGTAAGGGCAGCCGCATCGAGTTCTTGAATTTGATATTGCAGGATGTCGATCTGTTGGAGCCGAGTGCGATCGCGATTTTGTCGTTCTACGAGTTGCCTGTGCGATCGCTCTTTAATTTCAAATAACTGAGCCACTTGTTGGCGCTGCTGCCATAGCTGCTCGCCACCAAAACTATCGAGCCATTCGCGCTGCAT
The DNA here is from genome assembly GCF_000332175.1 of Pseudanabaena sp. PCC 6802. Classification (NCBI taxonomy): domain Bacteria; kingdom Bacillati; phylum Cyanobacteriota; class Cyanophyceae; order Pseudanabaenales; family Pseudanabaenaceae; genus Portococcus; species Portococcus stanieri. Next base: position 2,057,098 of record NZ_KB235914.1, read on the forward strand.
GGTGCCGCGTCCCAACAAAACGGTCTGCCCCTGGGCGGTAATTTCAACCAACTGCTCGCGCAGAGCATCGATTTGTTGCTTATTTACAATTACACCATTGAGGCGAGTGCGATTGTTTCGCGCAGTAATTTCGCGACTGCACACTAATAAACTGTCTTCGAGCAGGTCGATTTCCTGTTGGACGAGCCAATCCATAATGCCGCGATCGGCAATCTGAAACGTAGCTTCCACCATGCCCCGTTCCTTGCCAGTCCGCAACGCCCGTGCCGAGACTTTGCCACCGAGGGCAGCATCGAGGGCATCGAGAATAATGGACTTACCCGCGCCTGTCTCGCCCGTCATGATATTCAGCCCCGGATATAGCTCCAGTTCCAAGCTGTCAATTAAAGCAAAGTTTTCAATTTTCAGGCTTAAGAGCATAAGCAGACTCGCAACTATTTGCTAGGGCAATCCTAGCCTAAATTTCTGCTGTTAGCGATAGTTAGCAATCGGCTGGTAGTTACCCAGAAAGTTTCTGGATAACTTCAAAAGGAGAGTTATGCAGAACATTTCTGCATATTTCCTTAAAATGGGGAAAATTCTTGTATAAGCACCTGTAAATGGCGATCGTGTGGAAATTTTCCATATAATCACAAGTTGTACTGCTTTGACTACAGTTCACAGGAGTTTGTCAGTTAGCAGTATTATCTAAGATGCAAAATGTCAAATAATAACCTACGATCGAAGTGAGATTTAACTTCAAATGAGGTCTATTGAAAATGCCAGAACAGTTAGAAGAACGGGTAGCCCATTTAGAAGCTGAATTTAAACAGCTAAAACATAGAGTAGAAAGGGGGTTTTTCTCTAGCCCTTGGTGGGAGAAAGTTGCTGGGACATTTGCTGACAAGTCAGCTTATGATGAGGCAATGCGGTTAGGGCGCGAGTATCGCGATTCTCTCCGCCAAAGCCCTACAGAACCATCTGATGAGTAGATGTATATTCAATGGAATACATCAAATCAAGTGCAACCCATCAGAGAAATTGAAAACACAAATTCACCCTTGGGATTCTACAAAAGCGCAAAATGCTATACCTTGCCTTAAGTTGTTTGCAGGGAAGAGAGATATTACCTGCTGCTCAAGAATTGATTGAATTAGAAATCGACGGTTTGCAGTTAACCCCTGGGAACTTTCCTTCTGATGGATTTAAAGAATGCCTAGCTGAGCAGAAAATTATGGCCAGGACCCATCACGGATTCAATTGGCAGGGTATAAGACAAAGGGTTTGGAATGCAGAATTAGATTGTCTAGTAAAAGCAGATTCCGTTCATCCACCTCATATCAAATCTAACCAAAATCAAGCAGAAACTGAGCGGATTTGGCAACGGAAAGCTGAGCAGGGAAATTATCAAAATATTTTATTGGAAACCATGTATTCAGGCTACTTCTTAGGTAGCGATCGCCAAATTCTCTGGGCAATGGAAATAGGCTTGAATTTGGCAGTGGATGTTTCCCATATTTATATTCAAATTTGTCAAGGCACATTGAATCTTTCTACTTGGCAGAAACTACAGGAATACTCCAACATTGGCGAGTTTCATCTCTCTGCCAACAATGGGAATGGTGATATACATCAACCATTGATTGAGAGTACTTTTGGCTTAGACTGGGTACGCGATCGCTCCCAAAGCAATCCAGAGATCCCAATAATTCTAGAATGCTATATGCACAGTCTCACCTTTACACAACGTCAACAACAAGTAAAATTCCTAAAAGAATAGTTGCAAAGATAACGCTGGAGCGAGTAAACCATGAGTACAAAATATCTCTATACCCAAGAACAAGCAGCAGAATTGCGTGAAAAATTGATCGCCAATGTCATATTTCCTCAAGTTAAATTAGTTTTTGCGAAATACAACCAACTTAACTCAGCAATGTTTTTAGTAGCTCAGTATTGGGCAGATGAAGCAAGCGATGCTGTGCATTACCAACTATTGTTGTCAGTATTGTCGACTCCAGTAATTCCGGAAGAAGATGACCTTGACTCCGATCCTGTAAATTTACCCGGTCTGCAAAATTCATGGGAACTATTAGACTCTCTAGATGAGGATGAAGATGAACTAGGATTTTACTGGAATGACAACGGAGACGCTATTGCAGCGTTTGCAGCATTTTGCAAAGAAGATGCTCATCAGGAAATGGATGGATTGGAAGCCTACTCGCCCTACGCAGTTTTTAGACGCAAAGAGTCGGAAATTGAAATCGAAATTGTCGGCGAAATGCTTCGCCCTTGGGCAGATGGAATGCGCCCCGAAGAATGGGAAGAAGAATAACTCGAAATCACGATTAGTAAACTCAGGACGTTCTCAATACCAGGAATAAGCTCGATCGATTTGAGCTTCAGCAATTAGAACCCATGAGAGATCAGGGCATAACATCACTGCAACCATGTAGTGACCACATTAACCTTTCGCACTTACCAAACATTCAAAAAAACAGTTCGGGCATTGCGATAATGATACCAAATCCGGTATTTCTACCCCCTTTAAGAAGATATCAATTATCCAGTTTTTAGAGCGACAGGATCGGGCCACCAATGGAAATTGGTCAGCGCCTGAATCTGAGGTTGCATCTGGTGGAGAATGCAACAGCGTTGGGCAAGGGTCTCTTCTAAATGCTCTATTGCATCACTACCCCAAACACTATACGTTAAGGCATCAATGAAAAATTTACAGCAAGAAAAAATGCAATTGGATGGTTATGCACGTGCAACTAGGGCTATACTAGATCGAAGTGGCAGCATAGCTCAGATGGTTAGAGCGACGGTCTCATAATCCGTAGGTCCCCAGTTCAAGTCTGGGTGCTGCTATTAGGTTTCAGGGTTTTCGATCTAGGACGCATCCTAGTTTGCATCCTACTTTTATCTCGGTTAGGACATTACCTTTTTTGCAGGTATCGCTTATGTGCAGGGGTTGCTAACCATTGCCTTAAGTCGTCTTCACTGAATAGGTATGTCCTTCCAGAAAAAGTGTAATGAACTGTTTCATGTATGTAGGGAAGCAGCCGAAGTTACCGTCAATTTCTATTAACAGAGGTTAATGTTAGAAAAAAAAGGCTGAAAGCGCCTCACCACAAATGTTTGAGTTATTGTCAATAAGCATTTTATATTCGTTTCATTTTTACATATCCGTTGTCAATAACACGAAACGTCGTCAGGGAAGGAGTTTGATTGTTGACGAATTATAATGTAAAAATCAAACGCAGTCTCTGAGCATAGTCTAAAATCAAACCCTCTCCCTGCAAGCGTTTGATTTTTACACGGATTTAGGTGAAAAAGTATATCCGCCAAGCCGCAAAAGCTGGGCGGATATACAATATGTCTTGTCCAATCGACACGAGCATTATTATGGCAGATACAGAAGCTAGGCTTTTAATCCTTGAGGCGTTTGAATTCTGGAGGCAAGAGCAAGTCACGTTGGCAACGGTGGCGGATTTGAATTTTGTGGATTTGTACGAGAAAAGGCAGATCATTTTGCCGGAATGGGTTTACGAGTCTTGTCCCGCCATATCTCGATCAACGCTCCACAGATGGCGGAAACTTTACAAGCAGCAGAGCTTGGGCAAGCGCAACGGTAAACGATACCAGCTAGCCAGCTAAGCATTCAAAAAATTCTGCCCCAACCTGAGCGAAATCCTTCGGGTAGCCACCGAGATTTGAAAATTTTTCTGCTATAAACAACCGATCTGCCATTCTCCACAGCACTTAGATAGCCGTCTTTTAGATCGCCATAAGGGTCGTGACAGACGTAAGCACCGTCTTCATGCCTGCCAATCACGCAAATTACATGGCCGCCAGTGGGCGCTTCTTCTGTACCTCTATGAAGTATTGCGATAGGCACGGGTTTTCCGTGGGCAAGTTGGGTGTCTATATCGGTAAAGCCCAGATCTGTCCTCCAGATCGACTCCAGTCCATAGAACTTAAGAGCCAGGGTTTGGGCTTCATGACTGACGGTGTCACCATACTCCAGTACCTTTGCGAGATACTCGTCATCGCCCGATATATTAGCCCCAAGAAACTTGGCTGCCATTGCACAGCTAGAGGAATTGCAGGTTCGGTCTGGCATTGTGTAGTTGTCGGTTTGCGGGTAGAAAGGCACGCCCAATACTTGGGGAGAGTAAACTACAGGCTGCCGCTTTCCTTGCGGAGCAAGCTTGAACGTACCTGCATGTGTTGAGTTCAGTAGATCTGCGAGCTTTTTGACCTCGCAGTTGGTGGGCACCGATCTAATAGCAATACCACCATCCATCTCGTAAATCGTCCCATCGCCAAAGAAATCAAGCCAGGTCATGGGCGGCCTCCAATTAACTTAGACAAAAAGCCAGCGCGAGAAGCCTGAACCAGATCTTCCTTATCGGGACCAGGTAATCCTTTGGGAGTGTACAAGTCTCCGACGTTGACCCTTCCAGCTATGGCCGCTAAAGCGCCGCCCCCCGTGACTAAATGGGTCAAGCCAATGAGCAAGCGCTCAACATCCCTAATATCCTGGGCGCTTTCCGGTAGATGGCGGGCGGCAATATTGGCAACCGGTGGCACGACGACACCCACGACAAGGGCGCAGATCGCAACTAGCGACCCGCGAACAGAGGAGGATTCGAGAAAGCTTTTGGGTTTCATGGAGTTAGCTTGCCTAGTTCGGTGAGCGTAATGGCAGCGGTGTAGAGTTTACCATCGCGGCCAAAATCGATATTTGCGCCAACGAGGAACTTGGCGAAGTAAGCAAGGGAGCCGTCAACCCCAGATGCGATGGTGCCAACACTTTGCCTTGTGGGAGAGGCTTCAAACTCTACAAGCTTGTCAATTTCGTCGATTAGGGTAACGCCAGTGAAAGTCCCTAAACGGATGGCTTTGTCTTGCTGTGCGGTTATCTTACTTAGTCCCAAGTAAAAATCCTCGTAACCAATCGAACTAAAGCTCCACAGGTGTTTCGCTTCGCCGCTTGGGGCGGCGATCAGAGAGTTCAGATTAAGGGTGTGCCTGAAGCTCGGACGCTGATCGCTTACCTCAATACGAGGCGTGTAGCTGGTGAAGCGTTTGAGAGTGACTGTTGTAGCGCCAAGAGTTAAGGTGAGCATAGGACTACCTCGGGACTTTGTAAGATTTACCGATCGCCGAGTACTTGGGCATCACAACACCAACGATTTCGCCGATCCTGAGGCTGGCATTACTCTCGTAGTCTGTAAAAACCCTTGAGCCATCCGATAGCTCAAGCTCGTATTTGCCGTTAGCTGGATCGCGGCGGATAAACCTACCAGTGGAGGTGGCACGATTGCGCTCCCGCAGCTCGCGAGCGGCGACTTTTTGAGAGCGATCGCTACTCTTGCGGAGAGATTCCGATTGAGCTAGGCGCAGGGCCTCAGGCAGGCTTGATAGGGGTGCCATTAAATTTCGGGTTCCTAATCTCATGTTTTTGGGTAAAGCTGCCAGTTGCCCCTCGAATTGCTAGATAGTAGCCCGTCGGCAGCGCGACATTTGCGCCGAAAGATTGGCCTGCAATCCTGGCTTCAATTTGCCTGCCATTGTACTTGACCTGAGCGGATTGGAAGTTCGTAGACCGCAAGGAAGCGATCTTGGGAGACTGGTAGATTATGCCATTGTCGGGATTTAAGATTTTCAAGCAGGGGTGCGGTGTTGGCTCGTTGGGATAAGTGTCGATAGTCACCGCCCATCCTTGTGTAGGATTCGGCAGCCCGAGAGCTTCGCCAGGGCCGCCCAGATCCTTACTGGGCAAATAAGTAATCGCTATGCCATCTCCGTAGTAAAGTTCGCCCGCGATCTCGAAGCCAGTACCGCCGAACAGCCGGAACTCGAACGCAATTTCCCATTGCTTGAGGCTAATAGGATTGGACAAAACGATGCCGCCTATTTTCTGAATCCCGATGTCGGGAATCAGCTTGATTACGTCCTTGTCTATTTGAGCTACCCCTTCCAAGCCAGCGGCAACAAACTTTTCTTCTTTCTTGATAACTTGAACTGCTGGCCTTGGACGCGATCGCCAGATTTCCCTAAAAAGCCCTTGCGTTGGTACCGGGCCAATCGCTTCGCCAATTCTGGGGGCGGAATTGCTGACGAGCGAGCCGCCACTGAGTACGCTGTTACCAAGGGTTTGGTATTTGGAGGTACCGCTCGCCACGTCGTAGCCCGCGTAGGCGGCAGGCAAAATCGCCTCTTCAGCCTCCGCCTCTCTTTGCGCAAGCTTGCGGAGGCGATCGCTCGTCTTTTGTTGGGAGGCTAGGTAGGCGCTGTTCATGGGAAAGCGGTGTAGACAAAGCTATCAATAGAGATTTGCTGGTTGAGCAGGATAGTAGTCGTGTTCAAAGCCAGATCGCCATCGCCATCCGCGATACTGACGGTGCCGCCAAATTTGAGTAAATCGCCGCTGGTAGTAGCTTCAAAGCGGACAGCGGTGCCCGAGGCTACGGCTGTAGCGGGGCCGATCGAATTGGCGGTAGCAGATCCGCTTGCCGCCGCTGGAGCGAGCGGATTGGGTAGCGTAAAGGTGGCAAGGAGAACGTTGGCATTGTCGTAGATTTTGATTTTGCCACCGTTGAGCGAAGACAGAACCGTATCTACATGCGCGTTGCGGACTGCGGTGGTGTGAGTTAATGCCATATTTAAAATCCGTAAACAAACCAAAAATCAACAACCGCATCGGCACCTCCAGCCTCAGCGACGAATTGGCCGCGCACGAACTGCGCTGGCACCAGAATTGGATTTGAGACAAAGTAAACCCCGTTAGTCGTTACGTTTATGTCAGCGCCGATCTTCGCCCAATTTGCGCCATCGGGGCTAATCTCGACATTCAAATCGACCGAGGTATTAATCGAATCGACCTTGTAGTAAATCCCGATTTTGTTGTGCCCATAGCACGGGAAGTCGGCTGTGAAGCCCGGATCGACAAGCTGATAGGTATTTACGACCTGTCGAATTCCGATCAAACTCGTCAAGCTATTCGGCGCGTAAGGATCGACGTTACTGCCAGCTCCTTCCGCTTTGAGATAAACCTCTGCGCCGTCTGCGTTTCTCGCCTTAATATTTGCCACTACAGTACTCCTAAAGTAAGCGAATTTTCGCGCAAGTCGATCCTGAAATCTATTGCGCCAGGGTCGGTATAAGCGTATGCGGTCGCCGCCAGTTCGCAGATGCCGCAAGTCGCCAACAGGACGTTGCCGGACACCTCGCCTTCTGCCGCCACAGAGCAGGCACCTACATTTGCCGCCAGTTGTGCGCGTAACAGAGGATTTACCAACTGCACGCCGTTGGCCTCGATCAGGATGCCATTGGCGACGATGTAGGACTCGGTTTGGGTGTGGCTGTAGGTAAGGCCGTCCAATAGCAGTTTATAGGTGGCACCCTTATAGACTGCATCCACGCGCATGAGGGGCTTTACAGAGCTAGACAGCCAGGCATCCGACACGCGGAAGCCTATTCTGCGCCCGAATCGCCTGCCTACGATCAGGCGATTAAAAATCAGTCCATACTGGTATAGCTGCTCGTTTGAGGTGCAGCCTTCGACTGAGATAGGCCGCTTGCGCTGCACAAAGCCACCTCCCGCCAAAGGCTGGGTAAGCACCGCCGCTTTGATTTGGCGTTCCTTTTGCGAGCGATCTGGATTGCGGTATTCGACGGCGGGCGGTTGTAGATCCGGGGTATTGCCGCGCTGTACGATGTCATCCCTACTCGGATCGCTGGCGGGAGCGTAGGGCTGCACCACATCGGGGTTTACCCTCACCCAGGCCACGCGATAGCGCTCCGTAGCGACCCAAATCCCGGATTTAGGCGGATCTTCCCGCCAATTTTTCTGGTAGCTTTCGCTAAAGCGCATCGACTTAAAGACCCCATCATTGGGGCTGACGCGGATGCCCACTTCCCTCGTTTCGGAGTCGATCGATTCGACCAGATTATCGGACGAGTATTTCCAGGTAATAATCTCTTCCTTAGTCTGGATAGGTGCGGTACTTGGATTCTCTGTGTAAACCAGCGTAATTGGCTCGGAGACCCGGATCTCCCGCCTGAAAATTCGCCCGAGATTATCGAACCACGATAGGTCGTCGGTCGTGGTGACGGTTATTAGCCGCAGAGGATCGGCAATAATTCCGCCCCCAAGATTACTTACGTTGCCGCCAGATTCGGAGGGCTTGGGAGGCTTTGCAGCAACGAAAGGCTTCTCGATAGTCGTGACTACTCTTTGCCGCCGAGTGACCGGATCGTAGCCGTAATCAATTATGGTCTTGCGCTCTTTGATTACCGATCGGTAGGGCTGGTTATTGCCCGGCAGAAACTCGCCCACCGTCCCGTACTCCACCAAAGTGGTAGTGCTACCAAGATTCGGATTAATCAAATCGTAAGCCACGCCGCTGACGATCAGTTCCTCAACGGGGATTTCGTTGCCTTTGCTCGGCTCCCAGATCGTTTCGTCTTTGCCTACTTCAAGGCTGAGATAAGCTGCCTGCGCAAAGTCGATCGCCGTATTCCGCGCCGTGCCAGAGCTATCGCAGTAGAGAAATTGATTCACTGCGCGAGCCAGGGTGCCTGCTTGCTCGGCGTACCCACCGCCGCGTTTGGGCAGCGGGTAGTCAAAGGAGCCGCTAATCGAGGTCAGCGAGTGGGGGATTTGGGCAGCGTCAAGGATTCTGCCGATTACAGTGTGGCGCGGGGTGCTCACGCCGATCTGTACGCCAGACACGTCGCTGTCTGGCTCGCGGAAATTGTTGAGCGAAATAGCACAGCCAAGCTGGATAGCGAAGTCGCTGTTAATCTCCGCGTCGGTTGGCTCGTCAAGGATATAAAGCTTGCCGCATGGGTGGTTCGCGAACGTGCCGGAATCGTTGCGTACCTGCACCTGTACGCTCTGTCCCCGCGCCCACTGAGTGGGGTTGAGTTCGTAGCGCGGATCGCTAGGCAGTGCGTTGAAATTGGCTGGCAGCGATAGCGTGAGTTTAGCCTCAATTTCGATCAAGCCATCGTCAAGCTCGGTGTACCCCGTCGTAAACTCGGTCACCCAGTCACTCCAGTCCTGGGTGCCGATAATTACGGATAAAGCCTTGGCGGCGATGATGGTCGTCATAGGCGGGCGAGCCTCATCTGCTGGCGACTATTCTCGTGGAGGAACCTGACGGCCTCGCCTGTGGGGTCGGGGGCGCTGATATTGAGACTTTGGATCGTGGTACTGGAGGAACTATTCGTCGAGGTCGGTGATTGTACGCGGAAGTTGGGGGCGCTGCGGCCAAGGTTGCCGAGATCGCTCTGGTAGATTTGCGAGCTAAACAGTCCTGCCAGCAGCGTTTTGGCATCCACCACCAGATTGCGGTAGATGCCCTGATCGCCTTTTTCTGCGGATTTCTGGGCTTTGTTCGCCAGGGCGCGAGCTGTCTCCAAATTGCCCTGCGATAGTTCTTGGGCGATTTCACCGACTGCATTGCGGATGAGTTCTACGCCCAGTTTGGCGTTAGAGATTTGATTAGCGGCGTTGAAGCTAAGCCCAGAACCTTTGCCGAATTCCTTGGACAGGATTTCATTGAGGCCACTCATTGTGTTAATCAGCGAGGCTTGCACGAAATCTTTGAGGCCGCCTGTACCCTGCGCGAAAGCGCCAACAAATTTGGCGGATTCGGGATTAGAAAGGACGTGAGTACCCCGATCCGTAACGTTGATAAGCTCGGGGCCGCGCTCGCCTACTAGGGCGATGCCGGATTTGATCGGCTTACCGCGAGTGCCGGAGGCAAAGCCCCCTACCAATTTCTGGCGCTTCAGTTCCTCGGTATTCTTGAGGATCTCTTCTAGCGTACTGCCTGCAACTGTTTGTCCGGTCTGGGCTACCGCAATCCGCTGGCCAAGCACTGATTTGGCAAATTCCGCGACCTGTCCGTTGAGGGCGGTAGAAGCCGCTTCGCCGAAGAGTTGGGCGGCTTCTTTATAGTCAAACTCTGCGCCCCCAATATTGATTTTTTCGGTACTGGATAGCCCTGCCTTGGAAAGCTCTTCGGCACGAGCTTTAAAGATAAAGGCTGCTTTCTCGAATTCGTTGGTGAGTCCTTGCGAGGCGGCAACTGCCTGCTGTTGAGCGACTGTTTGTCCAGGCGAGCTACCGATAATGCCATCTGCAGCTTTAGCCTCTGTCTGAATATTGCCGCCAAGTCCAGTGGCAGAACCCTGAAAACGGGTTGCGCCGTTGGCAAACGCCGCTTTGACCGCCAACGCTTGGGAGAGAAGCGCCTTTGTGTTCTCGACCATGCCAGCGATCGCCTGATTTAAGAGGTCGGCAGCGGTTACTGCTTTCTCAAATCCAGTGGCGATATTGTCCCCTGTTGCTTTGCCTAGCATTGCAGCTAGGTCGAGTTCCTTATTGAGTTCCTCGCTAAAATCGGAGCTTTTATCGAGTTGGGCGTTGAGATTGGTAATCGTGCCGTCACTGAGCTTGATTACTTCGGAAGTTGCGCCAAACTTCTTATTGAGATCGTCAACCGTCCTAATCGAATCACCTAGCTTTTGATTGACGGAAACGATACTGCCATCAGTTAACCTTACGACTTCGGGCGTGGACTTAAGGCTATCGTTCAGCGTCGAAGCACTGACAGAAGCGTTGGTTAATCCGGTGTTGAGGATTGGGATTTGGGCGTTGACATTACCAAAGGATTGGGCGATCGCCCCGATATTAGTCGTGGTTTGATTTGCGTTTGCATTGATGCCGCCAAACACTTCTTTTAGCACGTCCGCTGCCGTAGCAGTCTGGCGTGTCTCGCGGGTTTGCTGCTGCTGGGTCAATACCGTCTGTTTTTGCAGCTCGTTAAGCTGATTGGTACGGGCGATGCTCTCGTCATCGAGCCTGAGCTTCTCTTCAGCCGCCGATACCACCTGCTTTTGCAAGTCCAGCTCGCCAGCCGTCACGCCTGGCTTTTGTTGGAGTTTGAGCAGGTTCAGGCGCTCCTGTTTCAGCGCGATATCATCCTGAATCTTTTGCCTTTCCAACTCTGCTACTTTGAGTTGCTGAGTAATATCCAGCTCTTTGAGCTTGGCAGCAAAAACTCGTTCTTCGTTGATGGCCTCCTGCTGCTGGATTTGCAGTTTGAGCTGCTGGGACTCGCGTTGAAGTCCCAGTGCTTCGGTAATTTTGAGTTGATTTTCCAGGCGGGATTTGGCGAGGTTGCCCTGCGCTTCTTCCAGTCCCGATTGAGCGCTCAGAAGTTCGGCGCTACTCCTCAAACTCGTGAGAATTTTGTCCTGCGCGGCGATACGAGCATCGCCTTGCAGCTTGGCAACGCGCCCTTGTTCCTCTAATCCCGCGACTACCTGCGCTCTCAGCGCGTCTTCAGCAGCTCGCACTTTTTCAATGCGTTGGAGGTTAGCGGTGGCCAGTTCGTCGTTTAGCGAGATTAGCTTTTTCTGCCCTTCCTCAGGCGATAGCTTGCCTGCCGCTTGGGCTGCCTGGACTGCGGCAATCTCGTCTTTGATTGCCTGAACGCGAGCGATCGAGGCATTTTTTTCGATCTCTGTAATGCGCTTCGCCTCGACTTCACGCGCTAGGCCCTGCTCTTTAATCGCGGCAATCTGATTCGCGGCTGTAATTTTTACTATCGCCTCAGCCCTATTATTAGCCTCCTCAACTGCGGCTAAAGCTTTCTTTTCACCTTCTTCCCTTTGCTTGATTTGAGACTCAGCCAGGGATTTGCGGGCATCAAAACCCGCCTTTTCAACCGCCAAAATTTCGTCGTTGACCTTTTTGATTTTCTCCTTATCGGTTTCACCTACCAGCTTGGCACGCAGTACTGGTATTTGAAGTTCCGCTAGCTTGATGCGATCGCGGAATCCCTCTTCCTCAATCCTGAGTAACTCTGCCTGTGCTTCCTTGGCTGAGGTCGCGCCTTTAGCTTGCGATTCCTTAATCAGTACGGATTGCTCGGTAATGCGCCGCGTAATCCCATCCGTATTTTTTTTGTAGGCTTCGGTAAGCTCTTCGAGAGTTTTAGTCGCCTGCTTTTGCGCAGTTGCGGCCTGTGCGGTCTTTTTCGCGTCTTCCTCCAGGAAAACAATGCGGCCTTGGAAAGTCGCCTTTTGCCCTTCCAGTAAGCGAATCGTTGCATCTATCTGCGCCTGTAGTTCGGCATCGGCGGTTTTGACTTTGCGAAGGGATTCTATTTGAGCGTTGAGGCTGGCTATCTGGGTTTCGGCCTCCTTGCGGAACGCGGCGATGCCATTAGCTCCCAGCTTGGCGGCCTCTCCTGCCTCCAGGGTCACCAGTCCATATTTGCCCAGGATTGCCTGTCCGCGATTAAGGGAGATACTGAGCGCATCGAATGTTTCCGAGAATTTAATTTGCTGCGCTTGTGCTTCCGCTTGCGCTTTAGTAATCTGCGCGGTCTTACCAGTATTTTTGGCAATCTGATCGCCGAAGCGATCGCTAGCATCGGCAGCACCCTCGGCAAGATTTTTCCAGTTAATAAATGCTGTAGCAATTTGATCTATCGGGTTCTTGGCACGATTCATGCCCTTAGCCAGGGCATCAACCGAATCATTAAATAAATCTACGGCGCTGCCATTTTCGTAAATCGTAATACCAAAAAGCTTGAACGATTCTCTTCCCTTTTCGACACTTACCCCCGTCGCCGCGATCGCCGCATCTAAGCTTTTACTGAATTCGTCGAAGATCTTGATACCTACAAGTTGGTCTAGCCCTTGCAGGAACGTGTCGATGATGCTGCGACCTGCTTCAAAGGAGCCGTAGAAGATCGCGACCGTGGCCGCAGATTGAAGCAAAGCTGGAACAAATGTCTTGAGATGCTTAACCACCGCAGCCAAAACATTAGAAAGGACGGGCAGCACTTCCTTTGCCAGAAATGCGGCAGTTGCGGTAAATGCCTTGGCAATCAGGCCAGCAATTCCCAAGCCTTCACCAAATAGCTTGACAGACCCTACCGCGGTCAGCATTTTTTGAGCAATAACCGCAACAATCGAAGCTGTTTCAGCTATTCCCGTTACAAAGATTCCAATGCTTTTGATTTGATAAACGAGAATTGTATTTAGGAAAGTCATTGCCGCGCCCAGAGCCGCCTGCGCACCCGCCAGAACGCCAGCCTTTATAGCAGCCAGATCCAGACTCAAGCTGTATGCCGTAGTCGTGCCCGTCAATAGACCCATGACCGCACTTAACGCTTGCACTGCAACCGCCTGCGCTGTTTGCAATCCGGTAAGAATTGCTGTCCTGGCGCTGGTTAGATCGAGCGTAACGTTTAGCACCTTAAACGTCGCGTCATAGCCAGCGATCAGTTTTTCGGCTATAAATACTCCAGCTACCCCCGCCGCCAGCCTGACCACTGTGGCAATCAATTCCTTAATGGTATTAATTACGCCGCCAATCGCGCCATCAAGGCCCTGGAAAGCAGCAACTTGTTGAACGGGATTCAAAATCTCGAAAACGCCTAAAACCTGCTTGCCCGCAAAAAGCAGCGTCTTCACCCATTCTGAGGCATCTCGGCCAATTCCAATAAAAGTCTCCCTAAAGCGATTTTGAAAAGACTGGAGCTGGTTGTCGACACTCCCGGTAACCGAATTAAAAGCCTTATCCAGCGCTCCTGTTTCCGTTTTGAGCGACACGATCGCCTTTTGGAAATCCGCCATATTGTTGGCGGTGGCTGGCAGGATAGCGGAAACCGCCTCGACCGAACCAAATAATTTATTGAGGACTTCCGGGGTTGCACCACCCTTATCGGCGATATCCCTTAACACGCCAGCCAGCCCCTTGGATTTGAGAGCGGCGGAGTCGAATTGGATACCTAAAGCTTTCGCTTGCTCTACCGCCTGCGACGAAGGGGTAAGGATTGCCGAGATTGCCTGACGAAGACCCGTGATCGTTTCGCTAGCGCCAAGCCCCTTGGTTGTGGCAACCGAAATTACGGCATTGAGTTCGGTGAGTCCCACGCCCGCCTGCGCGGCAATCGTGGCAACCTGCCCGATCGAGCGCCCGTACTGATCGACCGTAATCTTCCCTAAATTTTGGGTTTGGATCAGTTCGTTGGCGATCGCCGCCGCTTCGCTGGCATCTTTGCCGTAGGCGTTCAGGATTGTGGTTACAGCATCGGACGCAACTCCCAGGTCGGTAAACCCAGCTTTGGCTAGCTTTACGGAGCTAGCGAGGATCGCCGAAACATCTGCAGTTTTACTGAAACCCGCAGAAAGTACGTCATAAGAACTATTTAGTAAGATGGTCGAGGAATACTGATTTTTTGTCTCGCCTGCCAGTCGCTGCATCTGACTGGCTAACGCATCTGCTTCGTTGGTCAGCGTCCCCACCTTGGCGCGAGCGTTGTCAAATTCCTTGAAAGCGCCAAACGCCTCTTTTCTGATCGTCTCAAAGGTCGGGATAGTAATCCCGCCAAATTCTTCTAATCCTTGTTTTACTGTATTGACGCTATCGTTTAGGTTGGTAAATACAGTAGCTGCCGTAGTGACGACTTCGTAGATATCCAAGAATATGCCGGGCAATTTGGCGTAACCAACTGTTAAAGCAGCGGTTTCTACCAGAACCGCATTGAAACTCTTTAACTGCTCGTCTGCAAATCCAACGCTTTCCTGGAAAGCCTTGCTATTGGCAACCAATTCAAACAAAGCGCCGCTAGTCTGCCGAAAAGTCTTTAGCGCTTGATCGGCTTTAGCGGTTATGAGGATTTGCAGATCCTGAGCCATGTTATGCCGCCTCTACAATTTCCACGGCAGCTTTAGGCGATTCAACGCCAAGCTCTTTTGCTAATGCCTCAGCTTCAGGAACCTTCTGCATTTCCGCAGCGCAAAAGGCAAATGCCCTCACGAGAATATTGAGCGGCAATCTACGAACGTTTTCGACTGTCCATTCGGGATCGACGCGGGAACGCATAAATATACCGACAATCTCCGTCACGATGTCCGCATTAGCTAAAGGGTTTGCCTTCAGCTCCTCTTCCGATAAATACCGTACTTCTTTGAGCTGCAGCATCTCGTCAACGGTAACGGTTTCGTAACTAGGGATTTTGACTGATGGCGACAATTCGCATCCTCCAGTCCCAAACTCAGAAAAATTAATCACGCTTTGCGCTCCTTTAATCTGTCGCTAACCTAATCAGTTCAAGATCCAATTCATTTAAAGCCAACTGCGGAATCTTGCCTTCCGCCTCCAACTCCAACACGATCCGCGCCGATCGCCTATCCACCAATTCCCTTGCCTCCTGCCGAGCTTGCAGCCGCGCAACTGGATTAAACCACTCGTGTTTGGGATTTTTCTCCCCAGCAATCTGACAAATCGCAGTACCCAGATTGGCGATCGCCGCGACTACCAGATTCGATCGCCCCATCTCGATTTCATCAATTGCTCTGAGGGCTTGATTGATAATTACGATTGGGGTGTGCTGGAATCTTCCTGCGGCGAAGCGCCGCTCGTTGGGGTAGTAGTACTGGAGCCGGAAGAAGACTGCTCCCCAATCGGTTTTTTTTCGTCGCCTCCAGCCTCCTCCAGCTCTTCTACGGGCTCCCATTGCCGCATTTCGCCGATCATGAAGTTCTTGGCAGCTTCGATCAGGTGCATGGGCAGGCGATCTAAATCCAGAGCGTCGATCAGCTCTGGCCTGAAGTGATTCTCGGGACGCTTCAACCCCATGCGAATTAGATCGAAATATGTCACCCCTTCTTTGCTGATGGACTCCTGTTCGGCAACAGTCAGACTGCCGTATTTCGGTATGCGCAAATCGAGCGTTTCACTGTCCATGCGGACGGCACAAACATTGCACCACTCCTTAATCTCCAACTCAAACGCTTGCAAGAGACACCTCTAAATCGTAAATAATCCCTGGCTCTATGCCAGTCAAATCCACTTCCAATCGCTCCTCACTATCCACGTCTTTGAGGGA
This sequence comes from Pseudanabaena sp. PCC 6802, assembly GCF_000332175.1. NCBI lineage: Bacteria > Bacillati > Cyanobacteriota > Cyanophyceae > Pseudanabaenales > Pseudanabaenaceae > Portococcus > Portococcus stanieri. The sequence goes on from NZ_KB235914.1 coordinate 2,073,006, forward strand.
TACCCGCCCCTGAGGCTCACTCAGCACGAGAATCCCGATCGCTACGCAACCATCGCGAACGCGCAGATTAATCGCGTAAACGCCCTTAGCCTGCGCCGCTCGCATTAGGTGGGCTGAGCGTCGATTGTGGTCACCTTGCCAAGGAAAGCGAATTCGCGATCGCGGGTGATGAAGCCTTCGTTTTCGGCGGTATCGTTATCGCCAGTCACCACGCCCGCTCCCCAGATGATTTCGCCAGACTTGTAAGCGGCACTGGGAGGATCGAAGCGGCGCTCCAGGATAACCTCGTTACCCGCTTCGCCTGCCCAAGCAAGCGTGAGGCCGCCAGCATTTTTGTATGCGAAGTTGCCCGGCAAGGCGATGCTTTTTTCGCCGCCAGTGATCACCCCATCTCTGTCCGAGCCACTGTTGTAGTCGGTTGCCGCCGCCAGGTTGTAGCTCCGACTGATGCCCGAGTTGGTCAGGTCAAAGACGTAGACTGGGAACTCGGCAGTGGAGCCAGCGGGGATCTTCTCTGGCAAAGACTCGACAGCCAGGGAGGTGGAGCCAACCGGGGCATTAGCGCTCAGCTTCGCAATAAACTCGAAATCGTCCGAGTCGTTGAACATCAGGTACTGATTTGCCTGCATCTCGGTCGTGGTCGGACGGAGAAGGCTGATCGAGACTGCACCTTTCGCCCCTGTGGCAGCGCCGGATACGGCGGTATTAGCCAGGGTGCCAGGAGCGGGTGCCACGGTCGTACCGATAGCGAAAGTGGTGTCGCTAACTAGGTAGAAAGTGCGATCGCCCCCACTACCGACACCTGGCGCGGTCGCCTTGACCGCGACACCAGCCTTCATAATCACCGCAATCAAGCCGTCGCGAATCGTTTCGTTCGTGTCCGCGCCCGTGGCGACGTAGGTGTAGTTGATGGAGGCAATCGGAATCGTATAGCTACCTGCGGTGGCAGTACCGCCAATAGTAATTAGCGAGTTAAACCCGCTCGTATATAAAATTTGATCGGCCAGTCGTGCTCGGGAATTCACGGGCGGAATCCCAACGTACACCTTCGCCTCGCGCCCCCGAATCTTCTTGCGATTCAGGTCGATAGTTCCTCGTTTCCCTTTAGTAAGCGGCATCTACAATCACCTCAAAAATCAATGAATAAACCCAAATCCCAGACTCATTGAGAGCCTGGGTGACAAACTTTTGCCCGCGCCACTGCATTTCGTTGCAGTATTCGAGCGGTGCCCATCTCGCCAGCTTCGCTCGAATCGCTTCGAGCAACGGATAGGCTTTCGAGTGCTGTCGCAGATCTTCGTACTTCACCAGCACCTCAAAGATCACCGATTCCATTTCCGAGTTGTAGTCAGGGCGCAGGCTTTGAGAGGATTGGTAGTTCACGAATACCGCGCCCTTGCTGATCGGTCTGGCCAGCTCGCTAGCGTCTAACGCACCGATCCGCACGTTATGCGCGGAGGCTAGCGGGGCAAGGCGCTCCAGGATAGCCCGTTCGATTTCTGCTAGGCGTGATTCAGAAGCCACGCAAAAAATCCTCCGCAAATATTCCCCTGCCCTCGGAAACCTGGATATCGCCCTTGGCGGTCTCGATCGCCACAGGTGGTGTCGCGCCACTCAAGCCGAGCGACATTTTGCAAGCGCCGATTAGCTTTAGCTGAGCGATCGCTTCGTCAGCCCTGCGAATCACGTCTTCGCGAGCGGAGATCGAATCCATGCGCCGTCTAGCGAGATCCAAAACATAGCCCTTTAACAAAGGTGGCTTGGGGTCGGCAAACGGCATTTGCTCTGCGACGGCGGGACAAGTGGCGATCATGCCATCGACGATTGCTTCCGCGTCGGCAATATTGCGATTGAGGTTGGCGCTATTGATCTCGGTTGCCGAAGCATCCCAAAGATTGGATAGCTGCACGACCTCCTCGTAACCGAAGGCATCGACAAAATCCTGTTGAGTGGCGTATCTACCCATACTTTTGTTCCTTAGATCAAATCCGACAACGTTGTCGGATTTGATTTTTTATTTACTCTCGACAGGTGCTGGTTCCTTGGACTTGACAGAAGGCTTAGTGTCAGGCTTTTCAGGCGGCACATCGAGCGTTCCAGACATGGTCATCGCTAATTCCTCAGGCATCTCGACTTTGTCGCCTGGTTGGTAGGTGCGTCCGTCGTAGCTCAGCCATCCCAATACCTTAAATTCTTTCAAGCTTCACCTCCTATTTCGCTACAGGCTTATCTTCACTCGACGGCTTTTCGGCGGGCTTCGCCGGAGCCTTTTCGGGGATCTGGTCGCCCAGTACGTCCCGTGGCAATCCTTCAGCCAGGTCGGCGACCATCTCAACTATCCCACCCGGCTCGTACCGCTTCCCATCGTGATACAGGGGTGAATTTACTTTGTATTTCGGCATTTCGGCCTCCTAAGCAACAGCATTTTGGATAAAGTAACCAGCCAGATTAGCAACAACCACCTCTTTAACGGACTCGCCCACGCGGACGCGAATGCCGCCGTAGAGGCCGATATCTGGATCTTCGCGGGTACCAGCCACTTTTTTGCCGAACTGAGCCGTCATCATAAATGACAGTCCCTTGCGGAAATTTGCCAAAGGATCGACTCGAAGCAGCCAAACATGCTTGCCCCAAATATAGCTGCGTGCAGCGGCTTGACCTTCTTTCGATGAGTCGTACCAGCCTTTACCAATCACGCAGCCCTTCAAGCCAAAGAAATCGGCTACCGCCTGCTGAGAAGCCATGCCATTTGTTACACCAGCATTGCCGAATAAGGCGTTGATGATTTTGGGATGGGTGCGCAGCTTTGTCCAGGCTAGCTGTCCGGCTACCAAATGCGTAAAGGTTACTGGCGCAGAATCAAGCGCCGTGGTGATCGTGCCAACCGGGTCGCTATTGGTAAAATCCGAAAACTGTGAAGTGCCCGAAAGCGTGACGCGGTTGGTAGTCGGGAAAGTGGCAAGCGTTGACATGGTTGTGGCAACGCGCAACTCTCGATCGCGCATCACATCGTCGGTCAAGGCTTCTACTGCGTCGCTCGCCAAATCCACGCCCGGAACCTGATTCATCACATCCTTGTAAGGAATTGGATCTTCAAGCCCGTAATCTTCTGTAGAAACGGTTTTCAGAGTACTGGTGTACTCGACCTCGTTTGGCCTGGATGTGCGGCCCACCTTCGTATCTGGAATCCTGAATGCCTGGTCGATACTGTACTCGCGATAATCAAACTGGCTCTGTGGCACGATGATGCGCGGCGAAATTATATCGGCGATATAGTCGTCGTTGCGATACGCGATCGCAATGCCGGACTCCCTTGGCTTAAACTCAAATGGCGCTTGTGGTGCCATACTTCCTCCCTATAATTAACCCTGAACAGATCCTTTGGCCACATCGACAAATCCAATGTCGCCCAACACGCCGGAAACAAAAGCCGTGCCGATGATGCGATTGTTTGCGCCCGCAGCGGGCGCGGCGGCAACTGCTCGCCCCTGAGCGTCCGAGGTCAGCAGAGCGCCCCTGGTTATCGTGCCGCCATACTCAACCTTTTGCAGCCCGTTGAGATAGCCATCCACCCGATCGCCGACCGCATCCGCGCCCAGGATTCCGGTAACGCCGATCAGGGCATCGGTAGCTGCCGTGGCCAAAACTACGGAGCCGTCAGCCGAGCCAAATTTAAAGATCCGATATCTGGGAATCGCGCCCTCGGCGGTGAAATTCTTGGCCAAACCCATTGATTGCGACATAGTTCCTCGCCCTAAATTTTCAATTCTCTAGCGGCTTCGGCAAACGAGATTTCGATGCCTTCGGCTTTGCGCTTGTTTCTGTGCTCGGTGATTTTGCGGGCGATCGCTTCGGCATCGCTCGCATCCACCTGCTCCTGACCCGCACTGGATTCTTTGAACTCCACAATCGCCGCGCGGTTTTCCAAGGATTTCTTGAACAGATCCAGTGGCGACTCGGATTTACGATCGCCGCCTTCGCCGAATTCCACGGGCTGCGAATCCGCCAGCGCCTGCATCGTCGCTAGCAGCGCTGGCTTTTCGCCAGGCGTAACCTTGCCTGCATTGCTTAGCTTGTCAAAGAATTCCGAGAATTCTATGGTTTTCAAGTCTTTCTCGCGTTTGGCGAGCGCCGCCGCCCACGCTTCAAGTTCTTGTTTTCTCGCGTCAAGCTCTTGTTTTCTTGCTTCTTCTTCGGCGGTCATTGTCACCTCGCTATAACTTTGCTCCATCACTCCTGTCATTGCCGCCTTCTCCTGTATGGGAGCGGCAATCATCGCCTCGATTAGATGTCGAGGCAAAAACTTCTCGGCGACTTCAACGCCCTTTTCTTCGATCATGAAGTCGCGCACGCCCGACATCGCCTGGGCGATCGCGCTATCCATCCAGCCACTAAAACTTATTTCCCCAAACTCAATGCAAACTTCCTCTTCCTCGCCCTCAGTAAAACTGGGCGACTCCATACCCTTGACTCCAGGAATCTGGACGGCAGCAAGGTGCCTGATTCCCCACTTACCTGGAACTGGGTTTGCTTTATCACTGGGGGCGTACAACCTGGCACTCAGCTTGGGATACCTACCTGCGTTTACAGCTTCGGCAAACTCGGTCACTACCCTGTGAGGCAGCGCGTAGAGCTTCTCACCGACCGCGAACACGGCTTTAACCAAACCCTGGTTGGGCTTGCTTTCGTCGTGCCCGATCAGGATAGGCGCTTCGTGGCGATTGCGATCGTAGGTCGCCGCCATTTCCTGGATATCGGCGGCGGTGAACGTGCGTTCAACGCCCCGAGAATCTACGTGTTTTCCCGCCCTGATAATCTCCAGCATTTCTAGTCAGCAAAATCGGCGTAAATTATATATCGCTAACTACCTTTCGGCTTTGACAGTGAAGTAGGCCTCCAGCAGACTTCCATTGCACTCGAACTTTAGCTCCACGCGATAGACCGCGCGATCCTGTAAATCCCTCAACAGCGGTAGCCTAGCCTTGGTTCCACTGAATTCAACCGTACCGCTCGGCATCACCGATGCGGTCATGTCGGCGTAAGCACCGCCATCTTCGCCGACCAGAAAAACCTTTACCTGCGGGTTTTGCGGAGCGCTGCACCAATTCGCGCAATCCACCTCGTAGGCGATCGCCTCGTCAACCCCCTGCCTCTGCTGCCCCTCTCGCACTGTTCTGCTAGCCACCGCGTTCCTCCAGATTTAAGTTAAAATCTCGCTTCTCTAGCGATAGATCGAACAGGCGCTCGTCCAGCGTCAAGCCCTGCGACCTTGCATACAAGCTCAAAGCCACCACGGCGGCTATCTGCGTCCCGATCGAGCTATCGCTGACCAGCGCCAGGGCTTTGGCGAGCGATACTGCCGTCTCGTAACTGATGCCGCCCATAACACCAAACGCCAGCGCTTTCGCGACCTCGGTTACCGCACTTAAATCTGCTTGGGCTTCAGCGCCAAAGCCCGCCGCCATCGCCAGGTTTAGCGCTTCTTCCTGCGCGATCGTCACGCCCACCGACAACGCCAGTGTCACAGCTAGTGCCGTCCCCGCCTCCAGAGAGGTACTGGCGACAGAAGTAAGTGCCAAGCTGCGTGCCAGGGCGGCAGCGCAAACCAGTGTGGCGGTATTGTCGAGGGTTATCCCCTCGGTACGCGCCAGGGCAAGCGTGGCATTTATGATGCCTGCAACCGAGAAATCGGTTGCAAACCCTTCGGTGCGCGAAAAGGCTTGCAATGCCCCCAGGTCGGCATTTGCGCTAGGCGCGACTGCGTTTGACTGCGCCAAATCCAATGCCGCCACAAAATCGATCGCCGCCGCCTCCGACATCCCCGCCGATCGCGCCAAACTCACCGCGCTATCAAGAACGCTTGCCGCACTAGCCGTTAAACCTTCGGTACGGGCTAGAGCGAGCAGCGTTACTAACGAGGCGATCGCCACAGTCCCGAAACCCTCGGTACGCGCCAGAGCCGCATCTACGCTTAAGTCGCTATTCACGATCCAGGTCGCTGCCAGCACCCTAGCCAGCGGCAGCGCACCATCAATCGTCATCCCCGCCGCGAAGCTTAAGCCAAGGGATTTGGCGATCGTCACGGAGCTATCGATCGCGCCACCAGCAACAGTGGCGAGCTGCAGCGTTCTAGCAAAAATCTGAGAGGCCGCATTCAGATCGGCAATATTGCCGCCGTCAAATCCCGCAGTTTTGCCAAACGCCATGCCTGCGTCCAGGACGGCATTGTTGAGAGTAGCAAAATTTTCGATCCTCTCAAACGCGGCAGCAACCTCGTAAATATTGGAATTGGAATCGTAGTACTGATCGGCCAGGATCGCCCCGATTCCAGGAAAAGGTGTACCTCGAAGCGGTGGTGCAAACAAATTGTTTGCACCCGGTTTTCGGAATCTCAACTGCTTGTATACACCCATCAGCCTTGCACCAAATTCCAGGAACCCGTAAACGTGCCAGACGTGGCGTTACTCAGCAGCGCCGCAAACCAGAGGCAGGCATCGTCGTAGATACGCGGCAAGCCCGTTCCCGCGAAATCCAGGTTCGCGCCAATGTTGACCTGGCCCATTGCAGCAGTCAAGATGCGCCTGGCGCAGGTCACGCCGAAGTTGCCCGCCGTGCCAGTACTCCCGGAAAGTGTGACATTTGTCACGGTCTTGATTGGTTGTCCTGCGTTCGGAATAATCCTGAAAAGCCTACTCGGTTGGTTGGCGGGTGAAGCCCCTCCCATAACAATTGCAGGAGCATTTCTAGCAACGTCATTTTGATCGGTGTAAGCGACAGTAGCGTTGGCAGCGGTAGTGCCGATCGCCGTATAAATCTCAAAAAACCACTCGACATCGCTGCCGTCAACAGCCGCGCCTCTATTGGCGGGAATCACGCCATTAATAGCTTGCGCCGATCCCGCCACCGTACCGCTCAATCCGCCCATATGACCCAGGCGATCGTACAGCGTCAGGTAGTGCGAAGCGCTGCCCGCACAATTAAAATTACTCAAATACGAAAGCGCGGGCGCAGTCGGATTGGCAAACGGCCACCCGCCTGCCGTAGCGTCTGTGCAAGTAGCCCATACCCCGGGCGCACTGCCTGCAGCAGGGAAGCCAGCACTCAGCCACAGCGACGATAGCGCTCCGGCCAGTTGCGTGCTGGGGCCAGTCTTGGACAGTAGGCCCAGTTGGGCGGTGGGCAGCGCCGCGACCAACTGGTCGTAGTTGGAGATAGTCATTAGCTTGCGGTGAGGGTAATTGTGACGTTTAAGGTATCGCCATTAACAACGGAGCGATTGCCGCCCGTGAAGTTACCTTCGCCGTACAGTATCCCCGATGTGCCCGTGGCAGCGGTGCAGATAAAAGCGCCCGCCACGGTATTGTTAGCGAGGATCGGGAATACCGCTTTACTGGCGGAGTTATCCACGGAGCCAGCAGCTACGGTACCTAGAGTCAGTGCCTGACGGTTGCCAGTGTAGGCCGTGCCCGGCGCTAGCTCAGTCCAGCCCGCGTGGCTTGCGAGTGTATCGCCTGCGGCGTAGGTGGGAGCGGAGGCACCGTTCACCAGGCCTACAAACCACGAAGCGGTATAAGCAGAAGCTTTAAAGTGCTTGTTGAGCGAATCGTTCAGGCCTTCTGTAGTGACGAGGTTGTCAAACTCCTCAGCCCACTTGAGGTTGCCGTCTTTGTCGAAGCATTCGACAACGTAATGGTTTTCGAGCGTGCGCGTACCCAGTTCTACTACCTGCATGTGTTTTCCGTGTAAAGCGGGTAGATTTTATACGCTGCCCGGCGATGCGGCTCTCGCTACTCGCCAATAAAGTCTTCAATAATCGCTACTATCTCTTCTACGTCAGCATCGCTTACCCCCAAGAAAGGTCGAGCGGGAATATTTCGCCTCGGAGCGCCTAGCTGATGGATAGCACCCAGACTGTACGCGCCGATGGCGACGTTCGTGCCGATCGCTACGCCATCTTTGCCCTGGAGCTGATAGGCGATCGACGCTCGCAAATCGCCTTTGAATTGCAGGATCTTGTCAATGCCCCGCCGCTTCTGCTTTTGCGCTGCGTATTTGGGGCTTAACGCTCTCCACGCCGATCCGTCAGGACTGGATTCGTTGGCGAAGTTTTCTTCCGCGCGCATGCGCATGTATTCGCCGATGTTTCGCATGGCAGGCGAAAGGTCGCTCGTCTTTTCTGCCAGCCTTTGCAGGGCTTCGTTAATCTCGCGATCGTCTACCGTGATTTCCAAGAATGCCATAGGTCAATCGATCTCCCGTACAACAAACTTGCCGTCCTCCTCAACCACCTGGTACCGATCGCCCAACTTCTTCTGCAAAGTTTCGGCCTGCTTGCGATTGGCATAGGGCTTGCCTACTTTGGACAGCCAGCGATCGGCTTGCTTGGCGGTAAGCCCTGGAGGCAATTCCTTAGGCGGCGCAGGCAGCAAAGTCGGATCTTCCCCGTCTAGCTCCAAGCGAAATCCGCCTCTTGCCGGTTTAAGCTTAAAACCAGGCAACTGATTGACAGCTTTTTCCGCTTCTTCTCTTTCCAAAAAAAGATAGCTTTGAATAGTTCTGATCGTGCGTCGAATATCCTCCCCACCTTTTCTCAGGATATTGCGCAGTGCAAACGGTGAAGCGCTTGACAGTTTACGCTTATCCAAGTATTCGTCCGCCGCGTCAACAGGCATTGCCTGAGATTTGTTGGGTTTTGGTTTACCAAGCTTGGAGGCAAATTTCTGGAATGCCGCGATCGCATCCTTGAGGTTGTTCTGCCCTTCTGGGGGTAGCACCTCTGGCGTAATCGCTTTAGGCTCCAGCTCAATCGCACTATAGCGATCGGTTCCACTCTTGGTTGGAGAGACAGGCACGATCTCTGCCCAGTCCTGACGTTTTAGCGCCCCTGGCGGAGTGATGGGGCCAATGAGCCGATCGGTTATTACCGCATTTTTATCCAGCTTGAGGTAATTAAAACCTTCCCGCCAGGCAACATTATCGGGATCGAAGCTGTCGGGGAATACTACCCCCTGCTTTTCTAGAAGCTCTTTCACCGCCTTGCACTGTTCTGGAGTCCAGAGATACCCATCCGCCCTGGTAGGCTGGACGTTGAAAGTCCCAGCCGTCGCCCCTGTATTTTTGTTGATCCGAACGCGGTAATCGCCCAACCCTCGGCGAACGTTTATCCCAAGCTGCGTGTACTCTTCTGGAGTAATCAGCCGCGTTTCTATCGGCTTTTTGACTGGCTTAGAGGGCTTTGTCCGTTTAGGCGCAGGAGCCTCAGGCTCCGACTTGCGAACCTCTTTAAGCAATTCTTCAGCATTTTCCACCTTAGGTTCTGACGGAACCCGCATAACGTTTGGCACTGGCTCAAGTTTTCCAGCCGCCTGAGTAGCGGGAACGCCATTAAAATCTTCTACTATCGCTCGGAAGACCTCCTTATTCGCCAGCCAGCTTTTGAGCAGGCCGCGATTGCCAAGCGCCGCTATCGAATCGTAGCGTCCGTGATAGATGCCCTTAAACAGCCGATCTTTATTGGCGCGCCTGGCAACTTTATGCAGGAGTTGATATTGGTCAATATCCGAAATATACCTACGATATTGCGTCTGTCCTAAATCGACTGGCGCAGAAATCCCGCCCAGCGTAATCACATTGTCAACTTCAATCTCCAGCGCTCGCAGTATGCCTGCGATATCTTCTACCACCACCGCGCCTGCCGAGTGCCCCAAAAGGTTAACCTTGTTCGCGCCACGATCCAGGATCAGCCCGATTAGAGCCTTTGTCGATTCCGAGCTGAGTCCTAACGATTTTACGTGGACCTCAAGAATCCTTGACAGAAAGTTAGGCCCATCTTCAGTGACAATACTGTTAGCAGCCGCAACAATCTCACCCTCTAGCCCTTGCTTCCGCAATCCCTCTGCCATTGAGGCAGAAGCCACAGCCCCTTCATCGCCAGCCCCACTCAAAACAACCGTTAAGGGCTTGTCTTTGACTTCAGTCGCCAGCAAGTCTCTGACCCTCTGCAATTTCTCCTCAGAAATTTCCGCGCGTATTTCGTCGGCAATTTTTTTATGTATCCCAGCCCGCCATGCCGCAGAAACCCTGGTAACCTCAGTTCCTATAATTTCTGGTGCTAGTGTCGCCGCTTTTATCCCAACCAAAACCGCGATCGCGCCAAACCCCACCTTGCCCGCCAAATCGATAATGCCTTCCCTTTGCAGGTCGGACTGCATCCTGGACAGGATTTTCCGCCTTTTAAGGGCGCGATCGTCTTCTCTTTCTGTATCGGTTTGGGGGACACAGCTATTCTCAAAATTATTGTCCGGCGCGATCCTGAATCTCTTGCCATCCACCTCAATCGTATCGCCCGGCCTGTAGCCCGTTTCCACCCGCAAGCCCCGTCGCTGCAAATCGCGATCGCTCAAACTAACCACGCCACAGTTGCACCCAAAGCCACAGGGCGGAAACATGCTATTCCACAAAGGATGGTCGGCGGGGAAGACCTTGCCGTCGAGCGCCAGGTGGACGGGACGGGGACTGCGGCTATTGCCGTGCCTCCACATCCATTTGTCGCGCTTCTCCAGTACCGCAGGGTCGGTCATTTGCTGGCAGCGGCCATCGGAGTAAGCACCCCTCAGGTTGGCTTGAAAGATAATGCCAGCCCGCCAATCGCGATCGCCTTTATAGTTCCAGCCATACCTCGTGGCGATCGCGTCGAAATTTTTAGTAAATTCGGCGCGGCTCGTCCCTTCGGTCAGCGCCCGATCCACCTCTGCCCTGATGTCCCCCAAAACCGCAGCCTTGGCTCCAGCGACCGTAAAGTAGGCATCGTGTTCCGTTGCGGTCAAACTATCCCAGCGCCTGGTGGGGCGATTCTGCTTTTCGGAGAAATAATCGATCGCCTCCTGAAATGGCAGTAGCGCGTACTCCGCTTCGGCAAATTCGACTGTTTCACCATTAAGTACTAGCTGCTCGGATTCGTACCAGCCAGCTAAAGCGCTAGCCGCCAGCGCGCTGGCAACCGAGCGATCCAGATCTTCAGAGTCCAGCTCGGGATAAATCTCAGCCAGGCGATCGTAGTATTCCTCCAGGTCGGCGCTTTCCCCCAGTAACTCCTTGCACTGCTCGAACCACCGCGCAAAGTAGGGTGCGGCAATTTCCCGCAGGCGATCGCTATAGCTATCAACTATATCCATTCAGTTTGCCCACCCGACTGGCGGCGATCGCGGCCTTGTCCATCAAGCCCTTAAACCGCTCCGTTGGCAGATCTGGGAACAGGCAATCCACCTTCTCCGCAAATTCCACTAAATCCTTAGACCCCGCCAATAGCTTCAGCGCATCGTTTTCCGCAAACTGAGGCGCGGTCGGAATTGCGCGATTGTCTGCGTTCGGCGGCAAATCCGACAACGTTGTCGGATTTGGAGCGGGCGGCTCGGGCTTAGGAATCTCCTCAAAATCCTCACCATAAATCTCGCGCACCGATTCCAAGCTGCGGCGAAAGCCCATGTCGAACAGGAGTTTGTCCGTAGCAGCGATAGAGGCCACGTCTTCCTCTTCCTCCGTTTTCCGCCACACCTGCGGCGGTTTCGCGTTAGGGAAATTCCAGAAGCACAGCCTTTTTGCCAGCACCTCGGTGTTGAAAGAGCCGCAGATCAGATCGGCATCGCCCTTCACCACCCGATCGCCCACATCCTGGTGTACCTGCGCCTGCGATAGTGAGGAGCCAGAGTCCGTGGTCATGGTTTGCGACAAGATAATCTTGCTAATCGCTTCGTTGCACTTGTCGTAGAGCGCGGCGTAGTCGGCGGTACCAGAACGACTCGCCTCGACCAACTCGATCAGGTAGCCCTGAGTCTTGGTGAAAGCAGCGCCAGCTCGGATTGACTGCGCCAACTTCATGCCTTTCGCTTTCTCCTCCGGCCCCGCACCCACGGGCAGCTCCACCCCCGGTGTGGGTTGAGCGAATCTTTCTAGATAGGTGAGCCAATGCTGCAAATCTCCACGCTTAATCGCTACTGGCAGAGCCAGCCAATGCGCTAGCCCCAGGCCGTGCGGTTCGTCCGAGTTGTCCGCGCCCGTACAAAAGTGCCAACGGCGCGACCAGTGCAGTTCTTCGCCGTCGAACGCGTTCTCAAAAGTAATCAGGCGTGGCTCGAAATCTTGATTAAAGCCAAATCGACTGCGGTTGCGCACCCGAATACCACCTTTGAGCGGATCGAGAGTCCAGTAGCTGCCATCTGCCCGCAACATCAACTCGCCAAACGAGAATCCGTAAAAAGTGCCCCACAGCATTTCTTCCGTGATGCGATCGAAATCGATCGACGGCAACAGTTCGTCGCGCACCCAATCCGCCGCCTTGAGATCCTCGCTACTTTCGCCGCCAGCCACCACCTCGATCTCGCAGGACTTTACCGCCGAGATGCGCGACTGCATGCAGGCGTAGACCTGATCGTCGCGCTTGATCTCTTCGTAGTACTTCAGATCGCCGCCGCCCTTGATATTCAGGATCTCATCCTGACTTGGCAGCAATCCTGGATTCAAATAACCGCGCGTGATGTCCTTCGCGATCGGCGCAATCTCGACATCGGCAAGCGGCTTCTTTTCAGCTTCGGTTAGATCCGCCATCTAGAAAAACCCCGCTAGCAATGGTTCGGTTTGTCGCTCCCAAGCAATCTCGAAGTCCAGTGGCCCCGGATTACCGCTGGCAGCGTAGATAGCCAAAAAACAAGCCCATGCGCGATCGGCGTGACCCGCGCTATCGGAGTCGGCTTCAAAGCGAATACTGCCCATCGCGGTCGTCACTTTCCGCAGCTTGTGCAGGTCATTGCGGATCTCGGGGTCGCCCATAGGATTGCGAATCTTGCGATCCTCAAAAGCCTGTTTGCCGAGCGTGGCAAGATTCTGCTTGTTCGTCGCCGTAAAGAGTACGCCTTCTACGCGGCTTTCACCGTGGCGGCGTTGCGCGTCCTCGGTTGGCTTCTCGCCCATGCCCGTTTGATCCATCGCCCACCGCACGATTTTGTAGTGCTTGAATAGCTCGTCCATCACCGCATCCTGCTCGGCAAACGTAGCGCGTTTCAGTGCCACAATCTCCCGCGTCCACAGCACGTCGCCCACTTGCTCCAGCACCCACGCTACCCACAGGTCGTTGCGGCGGGCGATGTCGTTGCCCACAAAGCAAGGACCGCCCTGATAGAGATCGCTAAAACCTGCGCCCTCGTGTTCGCACGCGCTAATCAAGTCGTAACTGAGCCAGGCACTGGCTTCGTCCAGCCACTGAAGTTCAAATTCCTGCGCCCAACCGTCAGGGTCGTTGAGGGCACGGCGCAAGCCTTCCACATCGCGCGGCAAGCCCTGGCGCACCGCTTCGTAAATATCGACGACATGCTTGCTCCAGGCATCGTCGCTGGCGGTCATCAGATCGTAAAACTTATTGCCCTTGCCGTTGGGTGTGGAAACGACGCGCAGCCGATGTCCGGCGCTAATCACCGGGAACAGGGCTTGCCAAATCTTCCTGGAGTCCTGATGGAAAGCAAATTCATCCAGGAACACACTGGCACTAAAACCGCGTGCCGTATCGGGATTAGCGGGCAATGCCGTAATCCTGCTACCGCCTGGCATCGTTACTTCCAGCGCCTTAAAACTGCCCTCATATTCATATTCCAGCGCCTCGAATCCCATCTGAAACGCCTTCAGGTGGCGCTTCACGCCCTCGTCCATCGCTTCCTTCGCCTGGCGCTCGCCGCGACTGAGGATTACCCAGCGCTCCTTTCTGCCGATCGCTTCCGCTTCCATACACCGCATCACGATTTCCAGCGTACTGGTGAAAGTCTTTCCGGTTTGGCGAGCGAACATGCCAATCTTAAAGCGACTCTCATCTTGCAGCCACTTTTGCTGGTAAGGGTAAAGGGTAATCGCCGGGCTAGAAGAGGCCATAGATTTCCTCCTTCACCCGCTTCAGCGTCGCCGCGTCAATGCTTTTGGCACTGGATTCAAGCTGGGTAAATTTTGCTTCGATCTTCGCCTTCACCTCAGCTTTATATCTCAGCACCGAGATGTCGGCGCGGTTGATGTCCGCTACAGCTCGCGCCAGCTTCACCGGATCGGCCTCAGATTCCGCATCCATCAGCAGGTCGTAAAGTTTGTTTTGCACCAGGGCAGATAAAGCCCTGCCCATTACAGGCGTGTCTCCTGCCGCCTCTGCGATCGCGACCGCCTGGTCAGTCGCCACCGAAATTGCGTCCAGGTGCTTCTGCAACTTCTGTCCGTGTCGGTGTACCGCGCTGCGGCTGATCTGAAAGCCTTGCGCTTGCAGCCAGTCGGTTAGCTCGGTGTAGTTAGAGAAGCGGCTTTCGCGCAGTCGCTTCTCAAGCTCCGACTTAACTTCTTCCGGCAGCATCGCCACGCTGGATCGATCCACTACACCAGCCCCCAGTTCTTCGCAGGTCGAGCGATTGAGGGCGGCGCTTCGCAGTTGTATTCCACTAGATCGGTGAGCTTATTGGTGCGTACTGCCAGCACGCTTTCGTCAATTAAAGTCTCCAGGGTGCAATATCCCGCACTAGCGAGATATTGCACCATCTCGCGTACTTCGTTGTCACTCAAGCCGCTCTTCATGTCGCGGGCGATCGCCCTAAACACCTTTTCGGATACGCCGATGTCGCGCCCGTTCCTAAGCGCCAAGCAAAAAGTCCATCGCAGTTCTCTCTTCCGGATATCGTCCAGAGCGCTACTCATGTTGTTTTGTTCTCGTCAGTATAAAAAAAACTTCATCCATCCTGCGATGCACTGCGTCAACTTTCCCCTCCAGTACCGCTGCGTTGCGGACGTAGTCCTCTTGCGGCACGTAGCGGTTGGCTTCCGCCCGCAGCTCCACCACTTGCTCCTTGACTTCCTCAATGCGATCGTCAAAATCGCGGCTCATATACTTCAGGCTTCCTTCCAGGGCTTTCCGGTGCTCTTCCGCTTTATCGAACTGGGAATCGATCTGCCCGATCGCTCGACCGAGAAACCACCTGATCAGCCCATAGGAAATCCCGGTAATCCCAGTCACTGCGCCGATCAAAATCCAGTCCCAGGTCAGGCCGCTGCTAGTCGGCGACGCTGGGGGCGCTGTCGGAATCTGCACTATCGTCGCGGAAGTTTTCACAAAGCCACTCTGCTCCTATTTCTACTGCCAGCGATCGCGCCAGCATCCGCCAGTACCTGCACGGAATATAGTGCGTAGATTGTATACTGCGCCCCTCCCTTCGGCTCACGGCGGCAAGCCAAGCTTGCACCCGTTCGCCGCGCCAGGTAAGGCCGAGTTGCTCCAGCGCTACTTCCACGAAAGCGCGAGCGTCCGATATATCTTCTGCTAACAAAAAAATAAGGGGGCGAATCGCCCCCAGTCCGTGTCACAAACCAACCAACTGCAAACCGCAAATCTATGCTACGGGTTCCGGCGCGGGGGCGGGTTCGTAAATCCCAACAACATTATCAATCGCCGTCTGAACCCCCGCCATCTCGCCAGCAAAATCCTGGGTCAGCTCTAGCTCGGCAATCCGAGTATTTAAAGCATCAATCGCGGCAGATAGACCCGCCAGGGCTTCGGTCACCTGGACTCTTTCTGCGGAAATAGTCGTATTTAGCTCTTCCAGCTTAGCGTTTAGTTCTTCGCGTGTAGCCATTGTTTTTTCGATTACCTCTAGTTTTACTTTGACGTCTCGCAGTGCGCCGAGAGCAGCGACTAGCTCGACCAACAATTGGAGCAACATTCTCGTCTCCGCAAAATCGCAGCGTAGATTATATACCGCGTTCGCCAAGTGATTTTTCGATCGCACCAAAATCCCGCTTCGCCAATTGCGCGAACAGCGCCTGCTGCCCGAGGTATAGCAGGTGCAGATCCTTGAGCAGTTTCCTGGCGCTTTCGAGGTCAACACCTTCTACTTGCTGGCAAAATAGCGCGTGCGCGAATTCTTTCTCCGGCGACAAATCACTCATAAACTTCCGCTCCTACTCGTTTGCACCAAGCCTTCAGTCCCTCGATCGCGGGTCTTGCCGCTTCGTAGGTGACTATCCAGTCGATCGACTCAACGCCCGTTTGCTTTTTCAGCCAGGCGTTCAACCCCTTGCGCGTCCCGTCGCACGCGCCAGCGTCGCGTAGCAGGTACCAGAGTTTCCAGATCTTCTTCTGCTCGCGCGAGTTTTCGATCTGGCGCGACAATTTACTCCGCTTCACCTTCGGCATCCAGCCCTTCGCCCGAAACGAGTTCAGCACTGCATTTAGCTCGGAAAGGCCCATGCCTGCCGTGGATTCCTTGCGAGTCAGCGAAGCCAGAATCGTGCGATACGCTTCGTCGCTCAGGCCGAGATCGGCTTTGGCGATATGCACCAGAGCCTTCAGTCGGTTTGTTACGCTTTTCGGGGGCAAACTACTCATCGTTTTCTCCCTCCTGTTCATAGCCAAAAGCGCGATCGAAAGCATCTATTGAAGCTTCGCCGACAAATTTTAAAAAATCAAAGAGCGCTTCGTCGATAGCGCGTAACGCCGTCACAGCAATCCCAAGTGGTGTCAGAAGGAGGGTCAGCATCGCCAAAACCAGCCAGAGGAAGAAGCTGCAGACCACCTCCAGGGTTCGCAATAGCCAATCAGGAATTCGATTCATCTTGAGCGACCTCCTCGGCATTAAGTGCTGCCAGCCTCCTGAGCGCGAATCGGCGCGAAACTTCCCTGAGAGCCGGATTGTAGGCTTGTCGCCTGTAGTGCTCCGCCAGCTCGTGCTTCAGGCTATTGTTCATGCTATCTCCCCTCGGGTACGTCGTGTTTTCAATCAGTCTCTTCGCCATCATTTTCCTCCCTATCTTCTTCAAACTCTTGCAGCGCAGCCAGTGCCTCGATCATTGCCCCGAACTGTTCGCCTTCGCACAGGTAGTAGCCCGTGTCGAGATCCACCGAGTGCTCGACTGCGGCGATCGCACTGGCGGCGACATCGCACAGGTAATCGCGCCAGGTCTTCACGGCTTCCATATAAACTCCTCAGCACTCTGCATGCCCGGAGCGCTAAGCCTGATATCAAAAATCGCATCGTAAATCTGGCGACGCGATTCTTCCTCGCCGTCGCGCAAGTAGGCGACGCGCCCGACAAGACGGTAAACCTTGTGAACGTAGGCTCCCATGAGGCCAAAGGCTTCCGCTCTTTGCTTGCTGGAAAAGAAGTCGAGCGGCAAAATAAACAGGCAGCGCCCGCTATGCTTTATCAAAGCCAGGCAGTGTGCCAAAATTGGCAGGGCTTTCGAGAAAGGCAAATTGCCGATCGCCACATCGTAAGTACAAAAATCCGTACAGGTCAAAATGTCGGCGTTACGCCACAAGTTCACTTTGTCCAGTAGTCCCTCCTCATAGCGGGCTTTATCAATTTCGTAGCAGACAGATCCTTCAGGTAGCCAGGCTGCAATCTGCCCCGTACCTGCGGTTGGCTCCAGTATCTTTTCCTCCTCCGGCTCTAGTAGAAGCGAAATTTCTTTAGCCAGCCAGCCTGGAGTCTCCCAATTGTCGGGATTCCAGTCATCTTTCTGTTCTGATTTTTTGGGCTTCAGCAGCGCTTTTGCCAGTTTCAGCGTCACCTCTCGATCTTGGGCTACCTCAATCGCGCTCTCCAGTACTTCATCGGGAGTACTGGGCGCGGTCAACAGGTAAAGTGCAGATGGCTGGATTTGCAAACCCGACAACGTTGTCGGATTTAGCCTTCTCGCCACCTGCATAAATCGCTGTGCCATGCGCTCGTCCCAGTCGAGTTCGCGTTTCATCCAGGCCAGAAACTCGCCGTGTTCGACCCGCTCCTTTACCTCCAGTAACATCGCGCCCACCGAGGCGATCGCGTAGGGAATGCGCTTCACCGTATTGCGGATTTCTTGGGCGCGATCGCGCAGGAAATCGCTGCTGTCGTCAACGACTTCAGACTCGACTACCTCCACTTCTCGCGCTTCTAGGGTCAAAATTTCCTCCATTCGCTAACCTCCAATCTTATTTTTCTCAACCATCTCGCGCAGGCGCTTCAGGTTTGCCTGCCTCTGTTCCGGCGTTATCGCAGCAGTAGACACATCTCGATCGCCCACAACTCCAGCACCATCACTACACCCAGCAACAAGATCGCCAGCCATAGCGATGCCCGTGCCGAGCTTATCTTTGCGTTTTGCCTCATATGCCTCCCACTGCAAAGTCACCAGTTCAAATCTTTCCAGGGCGAAGAAACCCTTATTAATCCAGGCTTTCGCGTCGGTTACGCCGTGCGGCTGCTTGCGCACCTCCAGGTAGCGGCAAATCCAGCGCACGAAGTCCGGATCGAAATCGAAGAGCCTGGCGCTTACCTGCCACGGTTGCAGGCTGGCACCACTGCGAAACCTGGCAGCCATAGGATCGAATGTCATCGACAACCTCCTTGTTGCGTCAAAAACAACGAAATCGCCGCCGTCACCGCTCGCTCGGTATCCCATTCGGGGCGGGAATCGACGAAGCGGCGCAGCCGATCCCTCAGATCTTTAGGAATCTCCAAAATAATCGGCACCACTTCCGCAGGCGGCATGGGCGCGGAGCTGCCAACTGGTAGCCGTAGCTGCCCGACCAGATCTGGCATCGCTCGCTGCGCGATCGCCTTATCCACCTTTAGCCCGTGAAACGAGCGCCCGCGCAACAGCTTGCGCGTCGCCGCCAGCTCCTCTGGCGTTACCGCCCAGTAGTAACCCCAACTCGAATGTGACGCAATCGGGTAGCCCTCCAGGCGCAACTGCACCACGATTTCGCGGATATTGCGATCGTCCGTGCCGTAGCGACAGCGGCGGTTGGAGATTAACTCGCAAATTTCAGCAGCTTTCAGCGCGTTGCTCGCGCCCTGGTGAGCAAAAAGCAAATCGCGAACGGAATCTAGATCCACAGGAGGCATGGTTAACCTCCCCTGGGCGGATGACAGTACTCAAGCAGCCACTCAAAGACCTCCAGCAATTCTGGCGGCAAAACCTCGCTATCCAAATCCACCGCAATCAGGAGTCCGCCACGCAAAGGCTTCTCTCCTCTGCGAGGAGAGAAGCCTTGAACCTCCGCGAGCTGCATACAGATACCGGGCTTCTTCCCAGACGCGACCACGAGGTGCTCGTAAGCAGTTTTAGAATACTCGGTAAGAAAATTTGTCCGCTCTTTTTTCACGATTACACCTCCCCAACCAGGTGCCACATAAACTGTCCCGATTCGGCGAAGGCTTGCACGGTCGCCATCTGCTCGCGGCTCGCAAACTGCACTTCCGCGACTTCGGCGGCATAGTAGATCTCGATTACACCGAAGTCCTCTTCCGGCTCTGCCAGGGTACGCACGGGCACCTCCGAGCCGCAGATCGTGAGGCGTAGCGCCTCCAACCGCACTGCCTCGTTTTTAGCGCCCACCAGAAAATCAAAGATATTTACCGCGCTGTCGTTCTTGAAACTAGCGACGCATACCGCGTTGCGCCAATCTACAAAAGCTAGATCCAGCCACGATTGCTTGCGCCGCCCCCACCGTTCGCCCTCGTCCCAGCGGTAGGCAAATGGTTGGGCGATCAGCTTCTCAGCGGTAGCGTAGCTGCCCACATAAAACTGGCCGTCGCTACCGTCGAAGCGATAGCGGATCGACCCCTGCGCTTCGTAAATCACACCGTCCGGCTTGGCGGTACGGGCATACTCCGGCACGTTTAAAGTCGATAGATTCATTCTTTTTAACCTCCAATAAGTTTCTCTAAATCCTTTGCGGCGCTCCTTCTCTACCAGGCCGCGCCTGTGCATCAAGCCCAACGTCTGGCCGATGCGTCGGCGCGCCCTGTCCTTATCCGCGAATGGCAGCGCGTCCACAATTGCAGTCGTTGACTGCCATTCGCCCGTCAGCAGCCCTTTCAGGCAATCGCGCCCGTAGCATTCCCTCTCCACCTTGCCAACCACCCCATCCACCAGGGGCAGGGGATTGGCAAGGCCCCAATCGCGCAGATTTCGCTCCACTACCAGGCGGTTGTGCGCCGCCAGTAGCTCGGGATTTCGCAGCTCGAAACTCTTGCCGCGCCCCTGGCCAAAATCTACGGATTTAGGTTTATGCATATGCCAGGAACTCCTCCTCCGGCTTGAGGTCGAGGGCTTTTAGCGAATCCGCGAACGCCTTGGCATGTTCGGCGCTCGTAAAACAAAAACGGTGTAGGCTGCTATCCATAGACACTCCACCCAGGTACAGGGCAAAAAATTCCAACTCCTGGCGGGTTGTCAGAGGGCTTTGCCCCAGGTCGTGCACCGAAATTACGTGCGTCGCGCCTTCCAGGGCGGTCTGTCGTTTTCTCCACTCGTCGAGCCAGCTCATGCCGCACCTCCTACTAAAAAAGCTAGTTCTTGGATCTCAAACCTCGTTGCGCCAGCCGCGTCACGCACTTCCCTTGGCTGCCACCCCTGCCGTGCGGCAAAGGCATGAATCTCGCTCAGCAGCATCAAAATCGCGCGATCGGTACAGCGAATTACCACCTTCTGGTTGTAGGTTTGCCAATCCGGCGCGCCTGAAGCGATTAGCTGTGCTAGAGTTTCAACTTCAGCGTTCTGCTGTTGGCGCAAGCAGTTGATCCTGTCTTCCAAACATTGCAACTGCTTGCGTGTCAAGCGCTCTTTCAATTCGTTGAGGATCATGGTTTGCACCTGCGCAAACGCTCGCGCCTGAGCGCAGTCAACGTGCGCGGCGTTTGCGTCCACCTCCAACTGCATCTCCTCAATCGTTGTCATCATTGTGATTTCGTCCATCTTTTCCTCCAAAAAATTGGTTTAAGTTGCAATCGAATGCGCGGCCATCGCCCAGGACTACGGGGCTACGAGGCCCCGTATCCCGCACCAGACGGTAGGTGTGATAAGCACCCGCCTTACCGCCGCCTTTGTTAGAAACGTGCACCCGCACGTAATCCACCTGTTTGAGCTTGTTCACATATCGCCCCACCGTGTCCTCGTGCAAGCCGCACACCATGGCGATATCGCCGACGGTGAAGGTTTTAAAAATTCGCATGGATCGCCAGATCTTTTCTTGAGCGCCCTCCTCAGCAGTCGCCAGCAGCTCCAGATCTGGCGCATCCACACGCGTGATGCGATATCTATCGCAGCTAGAATTGCCGTTTTTTCTGGCACCCGCCAGTTTCACAAACCCGGCAGCACACAGTTTTTTGAGGTACTTGCCCACCGTCGATTTGTCGCAGCCAGATTCCTTCGCAACTTCAGCAATCGTGAAACCGCGCTTCTTGTCGCACATTACGCCCCAGATCAGGTTCAGTGCTCGGTGTCGCATTACTTATCTCCTTTTGCTAAAAACGGACGATCGCCCCACTGCTTCAGTTCGATCCGATCGATGCCCTTGCCCTTGGCGTATTTTTCGATCCGCGATAGCGCGATCTTGCACTGGGCAATGCTGCCCTTTGCTTCCGCCAGGAATGCCGCCACCAGATCCTCGGCAACTTCCACCTCGCACACCGCATCCGCCAGCAACTGCGCGTCCTCCAGGTCAATCGCCTGGAAGCAAATCCGCTGCGTCACGCGGCGGTCTAGTTGCTGGCGTTGCTCCAGGCGACGATCGCACCCCTGCATCCCAATCAGCACCACGGGCAAATCCGCCAGGTCGTGGATATCCCGCAGAGTCTCCACCAGCTTCAGGTTGCCGAATAGGTAGTCCGCTTCGTCAACGAAGAGACTCTTGCCTGTCGAAGCCATGCGCGCCACCACCGCATCCAGGTTTTTAGCAACCGAATGGCGCGGCTCGCCGCCTAGCTCGATCAGGATCTTCGATAGCATTGCCGAGGGAGTCCAGACCGCATTGGCGCGGACATAGATGCCGCGATGCTGATTCAGCAGCCACGACACCGCCGTACTTTTGCCCGCGCCCGTGAACCCGTGCACCAGCCCCATGCGCGGGATCGTGGGATCGGCATCGCGCAGCGCCTGATAAAGCGCCTGAAAGTTAGAAAGGTTTTTGACTTTTGCTAGAATTGGCCGCATACTTACTCCTACTAATGACGTGTTGACCTCAAAGCCTCGGGAGCCTCACTCCCGAGGCTTTTAAACTGCTTTTTGCTGAATAATTTCGGTGGCACCCAGCCACTCAATAAACGCGGCATACTCCTCTTCTTGCCTGTCGTCGTCGCAATGAAATCGAGCCAAAGCGCGTCCCTCCGCCCACCGCAGACACAGCCGCGCCATCCCCCGATCCGCCTCGTCGCACGGCAAGCCCTTTTTCCAGGCGCGAAATACCTTTCGCAGTTCCGGCTTGCCCTCGACAATGTCTTGCGATGGCTTGCGTTCCGGTTCTTGCAAAAAGGCAACGTGTCGCGCCCTGGCTCCCTCGTCGTAGTGCGGCTCCGGCACCGGAGCCAGCGCCTCCAGAGTCCTGGCCGCCTCGTGCAGCGCCTCGGCTGCGTACTCTTCACTGCTTTTGGGTAGCGAGGTCAGCTTGCCGTTGCGCCGCTCGGCAGCGGACAACATCTCATCAACCACGTCCCCAACGTTAGCTTTCTTGGCAAGGGCCTTGAGGGCTTTCTTGCCCGCCTGGATGCGCTCTTTCTGCTTCCGCTTGGCGACAACCGCAGTCTTGGCGCGATCCATGCCCGTGCGTTCCGGGTTCTCGGCGACGCAGATAAATTTGCCGTCGCCGTCATATATATAGATGCGGCCCAGGTCGGCGGGGTCGAGACGCGCCTGCACTGGCTGCCCGATATAAGCCTCCAGCTCCACCGCAATAAACCAGCCGCCCTCGATCTGCACGCCGCGCTTCTGTACGGTGCGCGTACCGCCTTCCGCCATCAGCACGTCCAGCAGCCGCTCGTCACTGACCGTGCGAATCGCGCCTTGCGATCCGGTGTAGATCTCGAATGGGGTCTTGCCGCCATGCGCGGTTTTGGCTTCGTGGTGGTACTTATCGCACCAGCGATCCGCAAAGCTTTGCAGTTGCTCGCTGGTCATACCCACTTCCACCACGCCGTCCTTTTGGTAAAGCCTCTCGCTAAAGGATTTTTGGGCGCGGAGTTCCTGGCGATCTGCCACGTTGTGCCCGGTATACCCAGGTAGCAACTCCAGCAAACCGCTCGAAAAAGTCCTAAAAAATCGCTCGACATAGGGCTTTTGCCAGGGACTGAACGGCGCGCACAGATCCCGTTCGATCCGCAAGTCATCCAGCACCCGCGTTATATGGCGGCTGGTATAGTCTTTACCGTTATCGGTCTTTATCGCTTCCGGTACGCCCCACGCCAGGATGGCGCGGCGCAAAAGCGCCAGGATCGCCACGGAGCGCGAGGTCTTCGTCACCAGCAGCATGGCGCGGCGACTAAACACGTCCACTACCGCCACCAGGTGGTAGCGACCGTCTGCGCACATCACGTCGGCAGGCGTGGAGTCGAGCTGCCAGAGTTGATTCAGGCGATCGATCCCTTCGGAATAGCTGCCAAACGCGGCCATATGCTTGCTCTTAAACTTGTCGGGGTTACTCACCGCCGCGAATAGCTGGGCGTTCGTTCGCTTCCAGTCGCGCACCCACCGCGCTACGGTCGATACACTGGGCAGCGCCGAATCAGCAAACCGCGCGTGCATCGCCTCATGGATCTGGACGGCACGGCAGTGCGGGTATTTCGCCACCATGCCCAGCGTGAAATTTCTCAGCTCTTCCTCGGTGTCTATTACTTTGCCAGCCCGTCCCCTATTCTTAGGCTTTAGTCCCTCAAATCCTTCGGTTTCGAGGCGCTTTTGCCAGTTTTTCAGGGTAGAGCGACTCAGTTTAGGCTCCTGCGTCCGTATCCACTGCGGTAGTTCGACTTCGCCGTTATTGTATTTGACGGCGAAATTTTCCTCGCATCTAAGCCTGCTCAAGCCTTCTAGCTTGCAAAAGCCCGTTTGTTCGGCGCGATCGTAAGCCTTCAGGATCTCGTACCGCGCTTCGGCGGTACGGTCTTTTTTGCTGGCTTTGGGATCTGGTGGTTCGATTTCAAATCCGACAACGTTGTCGGATTTGGGAAACTCCGGCGCTACGGCAGGCGGCGTAGCGATCGGAGCTTGCAAACTAACTTCCAACAAGGAGTCATCGCCTGCAAACTTGTCGGGGAAGCGCGCGCGGGCTGCTTCCTCAAATTCTGGTGTCCAGTAGCGATCGGGCAACTGGTACTCTTTGCCGCCGCCGCGTCCAATGCGATCGCGCGATCGCCAGGATTCGCGTATAGCCCTTTCCCGAACCCTGCGATCCGTGGAAGGCAGACCGATCAAACCCGCAAGTTCCAAGGAAGAAAAATATCCCTTCATGCGGCCTCTTCGTTAATCTTGTTCGCCTTTTCCTTTGCGGCGTTTCTCAGGAACTCTGATCGATTTTCGCCAAGAGCCCTCGCAGCCGCGTCAATTAAGTCAAACTCGGCATCCGACAAGCGGACAGGCAGGGTGCGCGTCTTAAGTTTGCTCCGAGTCATGTGCGGTGTATCGTACAGTATACATTCTTTGTACAGTACACCGCACAAACTCGTCAAGTAGGCGGCTATTGAAATTTACTTCAGGTGTACTCTATGCTATACATTAGAAATGTAAGGTGGAATATTGCTATGAACGCTCCAGTTATCACAACCGAAGGGAAGCGGCTCCTGGGCAAACTCCTCAAGGAGTCCAGGGAGGGGCTGGGACTATCCTTGGACAATCTTGTCTTACTGATCGAAAAACAAACGGGAAGAACCTTAAGCAAATCAACAATTAGCGGGCTAGAACGCGGCAACGCTAAGCCAGAGTGGGACACCCTATCTATACTCGCATCAGCCAGGTATATAAAAAAAGAAACGGGATCGCCCTATGCAACCGCCGAACTATTTGAGATAGCCTGCCAATCTCAAGAAGATCGGGCAGCAAACTTTCGCCACGCGATCGGAGCAGCCTAACGTCCGAGATCGTCCGAGTTAACGTCCGAGATCGTCCGAGTTAACGTCCGAGATCGTCCGAGTTAACGTCCGAGATCGTCCGAGATCGTCCGAGTTAACGTCCGAGATCGATCCAGTTAGCGTCCGAGTTAGCGTCCGAGTTAGCGTCCGAGTTAGCGTCCGAGTTAGCGCTACAGAAAGCCAGAACATGGGTAAGCTCAATAGCACAATAGGGAATAGGAAATAAGCACATGGACTTTTTCAACGATCTCGCCAAAAATATTGAATCAGCCGCCAATCAAGCAGGTGAAGCGCTAAACCAGGCAGGCAAACTAATACAAGAAAACGCTAGCGGATTAGGCGAACAAGCAGGCAAGGCGTTGGAAGAAGCCAATAAAGTTGTCTCAGAAAAAGTAGACCCTGCCGCATTGGGTGCAGTTGCAGCAGGTGGCACGGCAGGCGCTGGAATATCTGCCCTTGTTGGCGGCATGGGCTTAGCCATAGGCGGCACAGCCGTTGCAATTGGCATGGCTCCCGTAGCGATTGCGGGTGCAGTAGTTGGTTTAGGCGCATACGGGGTTAGCAAAGCTCTCGCCCCCCAAAATACAGGCGATGCAGACAACACGGACGCACAAGATAGCTAATGCCTAAATCCAAGCCCAATGCCCTACAAAAGCTTGTACGCGGAGCTATTCGCAGCTATCTTGCCCCAAAAAGAAAGAAGAAAAGAGTGGTAGTCGATCGACTCAAGCCTGCACAACCTTCACAGCCCCAGAAAACTACTCGCTCTATCTCCCTAACAACCAGATACCTGATCCTTAAGCGAGACAACCGTCAATGCGTCATTTGCGGCAGGCAGCCTCCAGCCGTGAAGCTAGAAATAGACCACATAATTCCATACTCAAAAGGAGGCAGCAACCATCCCAGCAACCTCCAAACCCTTTGCTTCGACTGCAATCGAGGCAAAGGAGCCAATCCCTAGCAACTCATAGGCCAGTAGCTCGTAGTAGCTCGTAGCTCGTAGGGTGGGCGATCGCCTCACAGTATCTAATCACCTTGCAGATCCCGTACAGATCCCGCAATCAGCTCCATCTCACGCAACTATCACGGCGATCTTTGCCGCACAAAAGCAATCCCCAGCCTTTTTTAGGCCGAGGATATACAATATGTCCTACCAATAAGACAAGGACATATTATGACAGCATTTCCGGCTCACACACCCAACGGCTTTGCCATTAGACCTCGTCCAGGCGACGGGTATTTCGACGGCACCCTGATGTGCAAAGCCAACGGCAAACTAATAGCTGACTACCTGCGCCTAGATTCCACCAAAGCTTACCTAGCAGCGCTTTCCTGTAATATGGGAATTCCCATATCACTTTTGATCGAAACCAGGAAAGGCAACACCAAGAAATACGAGCAGGGTACTTGGGTGCACCCGCAGGTCGCGATCCACCTCGGTCAGTGGTGTAACCCCGAATTTGCGGTTTGGGTAACAAATCTAGTCTTTGACTGGCTCCAAGGTCAGCAGCCACTTTCACGAAAAGCGCTAGCCGACGACCTTGCGGAAGACATTTGCCAGCTTGGAGGGCATCTAGAAAGAGCCCAAGGCACTATCCACGCCCTGAATGAAGCGGTCGACTTTGGCATGTTTAGTGACGTGGCAGACATACTTCAAGCGCGGATCGACAAAGCATACAAGATCGCAAAAGCTATCCTCTCAGCCTAATCCAGTAGCTCGTATGGCGGGTGTCAAATAACCGTCAAATAAAGCATCTCCCGCCCACCAGCACTTTCACCCCATTTCGCGAAGCGTGGGCGTAGGCTCAGTCACATAAAACCGATAACGTTGTCGGTTTATGCAACAATCAAACGACCTCCCAGAGCCACTCAAAAAACCAAACCCGCCCCCAGAGCCAGTTTGATTTTTACATTTAACCCCCCAAAAAAATTCCAAAAATCCGCTTATTGAGAATAGCTTTTTTGCTCGCGATTTACACCGATCCAACAATGGCTGCTTTTTTTTCATTTTTACCGTCGAAGTGGGATCTGCCTCAAAGCCTCTCATCCCAATCAATCCCAGCAAATCCCGGTTGGTACCGCCGATCCAATAATGGTTGCGTGCATACACTCCGACTGCCGCTGCCGATAAGATTTCCACATCGAAGCGATAGCCCAATTGGCAGAGTCCGTGCAAAACTTTGGTAAGTCCTCCTGTGTAGAAAGCGCCTTTGACGTTCTCCCAAATGACAAATCTGGGCTTTGCTTCCTCGATAACTCGGAGCATCTCGAACCAGAGTCCTGAGCGATCGCCTGTAATTCCTGCACGTTTGCCAGCGAGGCTGAGGTCTTGGCAGGGAGATCCACCCGTGATGAGGTCAAATTGGTTTGGCTTGGCATGGAAAGTCCTGATATCTCTGTGGATGGGGATGGTGGGGAAGTTTTTTCGTAAAACATGGCAGCAATAGGGGTTGATTTCGACAAATTGTGCGGTCTCAATGCCGAGCGATTGGGCGGCAAGGCTAACGCCACCGATGCCAGAGAATAAGTCGAGGTATTTCATCTACGCTCCTTCTTAATTGGCATGGATAGTTGCTGGGTGAGGTGAGAAATTGACTGCCCGTAGTTGAGCCGTTTTGCTCTCTGGGCTGCCCATGTATCCCAATATTGTTTGTGCCACAGGTGCATCTGTTCGCAGTGAGCGGCTGTGAGGCGAATATCCCACTGAGCCTGATACTCTTGCTGGGTCATGACCTCACCACCGTGTTTTTGGGTATAGTCCTGCCGTTGGGCATCAGTGGCAAAGTAGGCATTCCTGTACTTTTCCCCGGCTTTGCAGTCGAGGCGCTGGCAGATGAAGGGTTTACCGTTCTTACCACTCACGAGTTGACTCAGATAAGGGTTATCGACTAGTCCTCCGTCACAGCAGCAAAAAAATTTCCACTGAGGGCGGACATCGCGATCGCATCGCGAAGGAGCAGGAATAGCTATCAGTTTTTCACCTTCGTCGAATTCGCCGCTCATAATTACCTCCTTCTCTGATAAGCGACGGCAAACTGGTATCGCTCCTCGTATTCGGGCGAAGTTTGGTCTATGCCGACTGTGAGCAGATGGGTCATGCCCTTAAACGGATCGCTGAGGATCGCTTCCCACTCGGCATATCTGCTGTCTGGCGAGGCAGTTTGCGGATAGAGCCTCTGATACTCAGCTTCCAGGTGTTCAAGGCGCGAGAGTATCCAGGCGATCGGAGCTGCGGGTTGGTTGGGTAGCTTGTCCACCTGCTGCCAGCAGAAGTTTTTAAAGGTGTCATCCAGGGTTGACCAAATGCTGTCGGCGCGGCGAGATTTTTCTTTATTTCTCGGTTCTACAGAGGTTTTATCTGGAGTTTCTGCGTTATTTGAAAAATTTTCAAAATTCTCTCTCTCCACATTTTTTGTTGGCGCAGACAGAGAGAGATCCTTTTTAATTCCTTCTTCGTGGAATTCATTATTTATATGTGTGCGATCGCCCATAAATGGTTCGCCCATTTGTGGTAAACCTGAAAGTGGCTGAAGTGCTTTTTGGGCAAGCGGTAGAGTGAGTTGTTCGACTGGCTCGTGCTGCTGAATTTTTCGACCTTCAGGTAGTGGGTCAATGGGCAAGGGACGTTCGTATACTTCGTAGTCCCAAGATTGAAATTGTCCCGACGGCGATCGCTTAATGACGCGGCGCACGTAACCAAAATTGATTAGCTCGTCGATCGCAGAACGGATAGCGGAGATCCCATCTTTGACACGATCGGCGATCCAGTTCAAGTCAAAATGCCAATCTGGGGGAAAGGTGAGCAAGTAGCTATGCAAGCCGTGGGCGCGGAAGGACAAGCGCTCGTCACGCAAAATGTCATTGTCGATTTGGGTAAAGCGGTTGCTGTGAATGGCATGAACGACGGTCATAAATTACACTCCAGTTCAAAAATTAGTTATTTGGGGTTAGGGATTAGTCAGCGTAGGGATCTCCTTCTGGCAAATCTAAGGGGCGGGTGCCAGCGGCATTGCGATGCTTGAAATTTCGACGGCTGTGCGATCGCTTGCGCTGTTCGCGAGTGATAATTTTGCTGCCAATCGCCATGCGAATCGTCTTGACCAAGCTCTCCAACTGAGGCAGAACCGCCTCGATGTCCTCGTCGGTGACCGTGCGGAAATTGACCTGAGCGCGCCACTGCTCAAGTTTTTTGACAGCGACTGTTACAGGCGCTTCTTTGGGTAACAGGGGAATGCGGAAGATTTTGCAGACTTCCTGAGCGTATTTGGCAACGGGGACGCGATACTTTCCGCCTTTTGTAAACTCTGTCATCAGGCGAGTTGCAACACTAATTGCTCGTTGTCTGAGCGTTGGGTCGAGGGGCAGCAGGGGCTTTGTGCGAAAATCATGCTGTGGCGATAAGCTCATTTCGATGCCTCCAGCTTTCTTTCTAGGGCTTCTGCTTCTTTGCGGAGTTTTTCGACGATATAAAGCTCGGTTAGTCTTTCGACTTCTGGCTTAATCGCGATCGGGATACGAACAACCGTACATTCCGCACTGGTCAATCTTTGCGGTCGTCTCATAAATATACTTACCAGTCATTTGCTAGTAAGTTACATCTTACTTGGCGGTAACTGCCATGTCAATATTGTGTTTGTTATCCTTTACGTACGTGTATGGACTTACCTAGTTGGACTTTGCAGGAGGTATCTAAAGCTGGTAGCCTCAATAAGCTGGCTAAGGCGATTGGCCTTTCCAGGCAAACTTTGATGGACTGGCGCGATGCTAAGGCTAGTTTTCTCACGGATAAGGGTGCCAATGCGATCGCTAGATATTTGGGCTTGAATAAGCCGCCAGAGCAAATCAGAGAAATGTTTGGTATGCCTGCCCATCCATACCTCTCAATTGGGGAAACTACAGTAGATAAGGGTAATGATGATTCAGTTGCGGCTTTACAGGGGCGCGTTGCTAAACTGGAGGAGGACAATCAACTTTTTCGGGAAGAGATTGACGATCTTAGGGAATTAATTGATACTCTGGCGAATGAACTTCATGAAAGAATTAAATCGCGCAAAGTCAAAATTTAAGACGGTTGGGACTTACCTCCGTCTTTGCGATCTGTCGTTGGTGGGGCGATCGCTCGTCATCTCCTGTTCCGATCTTGTAGCAGATAGGCTTAAGTCCAGGTTAGATACTCTTGTCTTGTGCTTCGAGCATGTGGAGAAAATTGCAATTAATGGCTCAGGGAGCATCTCAGTTTTGCAAGGCAAGGTTAAGAGAGCCATTAAGGTAAGCAGAACGGTGTTTGAGGACTTGTGGCACATTATCACGGTTCCATTGAGCGCCAGAGATTTTGATGCGTCTAGCGATTTGCTTAACAGCAGATTCCACTGCGCCAGAACCAATAGAGCAAATCTGCTCGGTTTGGAAATACCAATAATCAGGAATACGATGGCGATGCTTGTGCAGATAAGCAATAAAATTGATGCTCTGAGGACTAGCTAAGTGATTGAGCTCAGCAATAGCTGCAGTCACATTACCCCGCCACAAAAAAGCTTCGACCCCAGTCAAAAGTTGAGCTGTAGCCTCAATTTTATGCAGGTTTTCCACCAAATGGAACCAGTCCAAGATTTCATAGCGACTATCAGGTATAGAGATCTGGGCAATAATATTCCAAATCCCATCATGTCCATCCCCAATACAGGTAACCATATCTGCTAAAGGCTGTCGATTTACCCAGTCTGTTAAGGCAATGTTATCTTGAAATGTGGCAAATATGGCTTGTCCATGCAAGTTCACAGCTTTATAGTCCTTCCACTCACTTGGCTGTCCAAGTGGCGTGCGCAGTCTGATTCTGCCTCCATCGACACTTAATTCCTCGACCGACTCTTCTACCTCTAGGGGGCTAAATTCATGGCGATGCACCAGGCGCTGTTGTGTACTGCGCGATATTTGCACTCCCATCAACATGGCTAAGTCTTTGGCGGCTTGTTCGTAGGATACATTCGCACTCAAGATCAGGCTACATCTTTCCACATACGGGCTCACCTGGCTATAGGGGGCTACTTTGAGCTTCTGCGCTTGCTTTTGCGTGAGGTGGAGCTGTCCGATGCTGCTTTGCACTCGCCTGCGGCGTCCTGCTTCTGTGCCCGTAACTGTGCGGATAAAAAACTCCCTATTTCTGGGCTGACATGTTCGAGGATTTGCTGCCGCACAGCGATTTCGATCCCTTCCAAGCTGGTTAGTTGTTCCGATGGTGTATTCTGATAAAGGATGGCGGCAATAGCTTGAACGTGCGCTTGCATTTCTTTTTCCTGCTCTGGAGTCATGGTTGCTCTCCTTGGGGTTGGTTTCTCGTATTCCTATCTTCTGATTTCTTCCCCCTTTTGGCTACCCATCTATATTAAGCATTATTACTCAGTGCAAAGTTGAGATGCTCCCATGGCTCAGTTGTGTTCGATGTGCCTTTACCAAAGATTCCCAAACTACCTGCCGCGCCAAAATCCTCTGGTGGTCTAAAAGTAGTAGCGATTTTGAAACCAACTAAGGAATTATTGGCGATGAAATTCCCGATAATTAATGTGAAGATATAACACTCGGTGGAAACGATCATGTAGAGAACCTTGCAAGGTAGTTTTTGTCAGAGAACTACCAAACTCAGAAAATTAGCTTTCGCTTGATTCGGGAAGTTCTGCGATCGCAGGCAGAGATGCAGACTGCAAAGCCTGTAGCTTCAAGTCATCCTTGAGCACCAACACGCAGTCATCGAGTAGCTTTGCCTCTAATTCGTGCAGAGGAAAGCGATAGTCGAAATCGAGAACAGCACATTTGTAGGTAGTGCCATCGGGCAGAGAGCCAGACTTCTGCACAAACTTTGCTTCCCAGACAACTTCACGCGGATCGTAACCAGATACGACGATCTCAGCTACGCGATTGCCAAAATTCGATAGAGAGCCTTTTCGACCCGATGCTTGATTCTTGATCTTCGTAGCATAGACAAGGTTGGGTTTCAGCACCGATTCATCCAGCGGTACAAAGTAAATCGTTCCGATCTGAATATTGGCATTCTGAATTTCGGCATTTCTATAGGGATCGTGCTCCATCCCGAACTGGAAAGCCAAAATGTAGAACTCGATGGGATCGTTGCCAAGGGATTTTTCGCCCAACACCCAGGAACCATTTTGAGCGCAGTTCGCTTGGACAAATACGGGTACTTCAGGGATAAAGACCCCTTCAGGCGTAGGAGTTTTTGCAAAGAAAGGATGCCGCTCTAGCTCGGTTTGAGGTTGGACTTTATTCTTGGTTGCCATAGGTTTGTTTCCTTTTCGATGAGTTAAGTTGAGTTAAGTTGAGTTGATTTGTTTTGTGCCTACAGCTTTTAACGTCATCAGTAGGCATTGGACGAGAGAGGAGTTATAGATGCACAGACACAAGCTGTTGCATAAAGGCATCTTGCTTTTGCTTGCGACTGCCATAGCAGAGACTAGAGAATGCAGTCTCAAGACTTCCTCTGACAGGTGAATGCCAGTTGATGTATTCCTTTACGGATTCCAATAGTCCATATGCGGTGCCGTAGGCAGATAGCAGATCGCTGCCCTTGCCATCTCCCAGAAATAGCTTTAGGCAAGTCTGCACAATTCGGGGTTGTGCTTCTAGTGGTTTATTGGGATCGCCAAAGGCTTTGATTAGATGTAGTTCTGCTTCCTGCTTGGTGAGAGCAACATCGGCAAGGCGATTCGATACTTTCTCGTAATCTCTGACAGTTGCAAGAGCATGGGTCAAGATTCCTGCAATGCGAGACGCTACGCTAGCGCGCCCGCGCGTTTCGCTGTTATATTCAGAAACATGGTTGATGACTTGTTGTGATCGCCTCACGGATCTGGTCATACCGTTCGTGCAAACAAGGCGATTGAAATACAGATCGATCTGCAATCCTCTCCCGCACTCGTGCGATTCTGCAATCATCAGGTGTGCCTCCGTAATATCGCCAACTTTCCTTACATCGATTTCGATGGGTAGTTTGCAGAAAGCGAACAGTTCTTTCCCTCCCTTCAGACAGCCGATGCGATCGATCTGCAAGTCATTTTGTGTGCAAAAAGTATGAAAAGTTTCGAGAATCTGGTGATTCTGGAAAGGCTTGCGCCATTTACCATAGACGCTTAGCATTTGTTGCGTGTCGCTGCGATAGGCAGCAAGGTATTCTTCGGTCGAGCAGTCATCAGCGTAGCGAATGGGAGAGAGTTCGACTGTCCAATCAAGTCCAGCCGCTTTGAGCTGGTCGTCAATGGTCATACCCGATGCGATCGGCGTTCCTAGGTCGCGATACCATGTTCTCACTGTCATAATCTTGTTTCCTGAAATATTGAGGTTGAAATGTTCGGATTTGCCAGTCCTTTAACGTTGTTCACTGGCACAGAACGGAAGAATTACCAGTTGCCCTGCGTAATCTCGGAAGCTAGTCTGTGGCGTTCTTCTTGCTCATCAAGCCATAACTCGTATTCTTGCCAGTCTTCTTCAGTAGATTGAGGCTCTGGTAGTGGCAAAGCCTTCGCAAAGTAGCCAGTGTTTCTACCGTCAGACCAATAAGTATCGAAATCAACGATGAGGTAATGGGTTTCGGTGCCATCAAAATCATCCTCATAGCAATACTCGTGATAGGGCAGAATAGGAACGCGATCTCGATTACGGGCTGAGGGAAACTGAGTGCATGGAGAAATGGTTTTCATCGTGATATCCTATTGAGTGAAATGTTTTGAGCCGTCTTGAGTGAGCCTTTTATCGTCTTACTCAGGACGGTTTTGTTATGCCTGGGCAGCGATGTAAGAGCAAAGATCGCTAAAGCCAAGCTGAGCAAGCACAGCGTAGCCATGCTTGCAACATCCCTTACCGAAAAACTGCACTTGATTCTTGTAGTCATTGCACGCGCACTCGATACCTGTAGGTGTGGGAGTAGCGATGTATTGGGAATCTTTTTTGGGATTGCGTACCACATACCCGCCAACCATAGGAGCGCGAATTACTTGCAAGTCCTGAGCCTCAGACCTGCGGCGATCTACGAAGTGCTGTTTGAAAGCCTTGAAAGAAACCAATCTGGGTCGCATACCTTTGACATAAACCCATACGCCAGTCGCCCAAATCTCGAACTTGACAACTGCACTTGCCGCTACGTTAAAAATCCGAGCGATCGCAGAAGCAGAGTAAAGAATGTTTTGAGAAGTAACCATTTGTGAAGTCCTCCGTGTATTTGTTTCTATACATGTAATTATATGCAACTTACTATCAAATTACCAGTAACTAACTATTGTTAATGCTTATAGAAATGGCTTTTAGGATAAGTTGCTTATATGTAACTTACTGGTAACTCGTGGTATACTAGATTGATGAATTAGGAAGAAAAAGCCGATGACTGTAGTTGGAGTAACTGGAACTCGCAAACTAAATGAGAGCGAAACAGCAAAAGCAATGAGAGAAATGCGATCGCTACTCGATAAAGCTACTAAACTGCACGTAGGAGATGCCACAGGAATAGACGCTCTCGCCCACAGATGTGCAAATGCAGCGATGGAAGTAGAACTGCACAAGACCGAGGGTAGAAAGCCCTACCAACTCCAGCAACGTAGCAAGCGCATGGTGGATGCTCTAGCAAAAGAGAATGGAATGCTCCATGCTTTCGTCAATAAGCCCTACCCTGGTGGTGTAACTGTGAACTCGTGGGCGGGGTCTGGAACTTGGGGGACTGTTCGCTATGCGATCGCCAAAGGCGTACCCGTAGAACTGCACTGGTTGATAGAACCTTGCAAGCTGCCAGACTGGATGATAGAAAAGCAGCTAACTCTCATTTAACAGGCAAGATCGGGCTTGACAGCCCTGCTACACTCGCACTCCACATGCTCCACACCACATCACAAAAATCAATCGCGTAGCGTCAGCTTGGTTCGCGGAATGAAGCACACGACAGCCGATGGAGCGCGGCACAAAAGCAGCGCATTTGATATGAATTGGAACAACAATTTTCTGATTTGCTGTCGGAGCGCAGCGGATGTCAGCAAAAATAAACAAATGTGAGCGCACGTAGCAACAACAGGGTAATGACAAAATTGCGAAGTGCGCGAACTCCAAACAGTGCGGAGCGATAGTGAAGCTCAACAAATAAAGGTGACTTCTATGACGCGCTGCTGACTGCTGTGCTAGGCTGACGTATCCTGCGGAATGGAGCGCAGAATAATCGCGGTGAAACCGCGTCCGCTTTTCCCCGTGGGGGACGTAAGGGGACAAGCCCAGCGGCTTTGGAGCGATCTGCTCGGTGCGAATACTTGCAGCACTGAGCTAATAAATAGGTTGAGACGGTGCGATCGCTTTTATTGAGAGGCGATCGCTTGTTACAGAAGCAACAAGCACGGTCGAATCCGATTCTTATTTGGGTGGTAAGCGGGTAGGCGCGGCTTCCGTGACCGATCGCGGTGGGGGGAGTAGATGCGGCGCGGTGGTGGGTGGGTAAGCCGCAAAAGTAATGGGGACTTTGCCCTCCAAGTGTCAGTCTTCGGGGATGGATGTGGATAAGGTTACAAAAAGTTGTTCGACAGGTGTAGTAACCCGTAAACTAATGCCTCAACGCTCGTTCTCAGTTTCCGAAATCGCTTCTATCTCTGAAGCTTTTGCTTCTAGTTCCATCTGTAACTGCTCTACCGTTGGCAAACTACCTTTTAAAGTTTCAGGTAGAACATCTTTGAGTTCGTAGGTTGAAACACCGATGGGCTTATTGATTTCCCGCAGAGCATATTCCACAATGGTTTTCTTTTTCCCTCTGCATAAAATGATCCCAATAGTCGGATTATCATTCTGATGGCGTAGCAGATCGTCAACTACAGAGGTATAAAAGTTCATCTTGCCTGAAAATTCGGGTTTGAAGGACTCCATTTTTAGATCGATGACCACATAGCAACGTAGTTTGACGTGGTAAAACAGCAGATCGATATAGAAGTCGTCGCCTTCAACTTCCAGGTGATACTGATTGCCCATAAACGCGAAACCTACGCCTAGTTCTAACAGGAACTCACGGATATGTTCGGTGAGAGCACGTTCTAGATCCCGTTCCACGGCCTCTCGTCCTAAACTGAGGAAATCGAAGTTGTACGGGTCTTTAAGTAGCTGCTGGGCAAGATCTGATTGAGGTTTGGGCAGCGATCGCGCAAAGTTAGTCGTTGCTTGTCCCTGCCGTTGGTACAGGTTGGTTTCGATGTGATGAATCAGGACATTGCGACTCCAGCCATACTCGATAGTTTGTTGGGTATACCACAAGCGCTCTTGCGGGTCTTTAATATAATCTAGAATACGGACATTATGTCCCCAAGGAATTTGTCCAACAAGC
Source organism: Pseudanabaena sp. PCC 6802 (assembly GCF_000332175.1). Taxonomy (NCBI): domain Bacteria; kingdom Bacillati; phylum Cyanobacteriota; class Cyanophyceae; order Pseudanabaenales; family Pseudanabaenaceae; genus Portococcus; species Portococcus stanieri. The sequence continues at coordinate 2,109,246 of NZ_KB235914.1, forward strand.
TGTTGGACAATTTGCTCGTCAGGATAAGCTTCAGCAAAAGCCCTCATGTAGAGCAGGTTAGTGCGAGAAAAGCCTTTCATCTCTGGAAACTCGGCTTTCAGGTCTTTTGCCAATTTGTCGATCACCTTTGCGCCCCAGCCCTGCTGTTGCTGACGGCTGAGAATGTCACGTCCGATTTGCCAGTAAAGCAGTACCAATTCTCGATTTACGGCCAGTGCTGCCCGTACTTGTGCCGTGCGGATGCGATTTTTTAGATCGCGCAGAAAGTCTTCATAGTCACCATTAAGCTTCAATAGGTCGGCTGCCATTACTTAAGCAAAATCAATATCCTTAGCTTTATACCAGAAGTTAGGCATAGAATGTTCGGATGCAAAGGTTCTTGCAGCGTCAATCTTTAGAGGATAAGAGCGATCGCCTTGGCGATTGAGATTGCCGTTAATCATGCTTCAAGGCTGTTAAGATTGCTTCGAGTACCTCGATCGTTCTGGCTTGATTTTGGGTGGACTGCTCAAATCCACGCGAGATCGCCTCGAATTGTTGTTGCTGAATTCCCTGTGTTTCGGCGATTCGCTGTTGCGTTTCAGCTAGATTTTCCAGGAGTTCCTCAGAGCGCTGTAACTCTTTGGCTAGCAAAGTATTTGTAAAGTCAGCCAGTAGCTTCTGGTCGCGTTCGTCGCGCAGGAGTTCTGCCTTCATGGATTGTTCTTTGCCTGCGATCGCTAGTTCGATCTCCTTCTGCCGCAATGCCCAGCGTTTATCGAGATAGGAAGGCAACCATTTCCCCAGCGCGATCGCAAAAGATACAACCACGAACCCAATTATTCCAATATCCTGCCAGGCATACGGTGATAGGACTGGGAACTGTGGCTGTTGTGGTTGTGGCTGTGTTTGGATCTGAGCGATCATAACTATTTCTCTTTTTGTAGATCTATCTGGCTGGCTGAATAAAAAGCCTTCCCCAACCGCTTTTGTCGCCTTCTACTAGCCACCTGGCATTGAGCAAGGTTCTGCTGTAGATTGCACCTTTACCGTTGTAGACATCGCTGGTATAGCCATCATTACAGTCCCCATATGGATCGTTGACGACGTAGTCACCGTTCTCAATCCTGCCAACTACGCAGATGATATGTCCACCTGTCGGAGCTTCTAAGGAACCTCTATGTAGGATAGCAATTACAACGGGTAAATTTGCGGCTAAGGATTCATCGAGGTCATCGAAATCAAGATCTGTGTACCATGCAGAATCAATGCCATAGTCTGCCAGGGCTTCAGTCTGAGCAGAGTGGTCAGTGGTATCGCCATGAGTCAGCACAATTTGCAAATACTCATCATCACTTGAGAGATTAGCCCCAAGAAACTTAGCCGCCATCGCACAACTAGAAGAGTTGCAGGTTCGATCTGGCATGGTGTAGTTATCGGTTTGCGGATAGAAAGGCACATCTAACTTGATGGCAGCTTTATCGACTGGGAAAATGCCTTCATAGGCTTTGCGCCCAACAGGTCTTTGGGGTTGCTTATTACTGGAGTTTAGACTAAAAAGTGGTAAAAAGCAGCCAGCCATTGCAGACTGACCGCTTGATGATGGAAGCTGAAAAGACTATAAAATCAACAGCTTCATCATGATTAGTTTGGATAAACTTGAGCAATTTCGCAAGTACACGTACGAAATTATAGGGAACGGGAGAGATGCGCTGTTCGACTTGATGGATGCGGTACTGACGAGTCGGAGTGTTTCATCGTTTGTGGAACTTTCGTTAAGCCCATTATTTCGGAGGGAGTGGTCGAGTATCTATGAAGCACTGCAAGATAGTCATCCTCCACGTGAAGACTTGATGAAGCAATACATACAGCAAATGCCGGCAGCAGAGGTGACGATATTGGCGGGCGACCATACAGCCTGGTCGCGTCCCTATGCGGTGACATTACAAGAACGCACCTACGAACATCAACCTCAACCGGGAGTAGGAAGCAAACCTGTTACGGTGGGGCAAGGATACAGCACAATTGCCTGGATTCCAGAGTCAGAAGGGAGTTTTGCCTTACCGTTGCGGCATGAGCGGATCACCAGTTTCGAGAACCCGATTCAGAAAGCCGCTAGTCAGTTACGCTTGGTTTGTGCGGAAATTCCTGGGACTGTGCTTTTCCTGGGGGATGGCGAGTATGGGTGCGCACCATTTTTGCAGCAAACAGCAGACATCCCGTGTATCAAGCTGCTCAGGCTACGCCCCAACCGGGTTCTGTATCATGCCCCAAAGGATTACGAGGGGCATGGGCGACCCCATAAGCATGGAGAGAAATTTAGCCTCAAAGACTCTGACACTTGGTCTATTCCCCAAGCAGACATCACAATTGCAGAGCCTAAACTGGGACGATTGCAAATTCGTCGATGGCCAAACCTGCACTTAAAGCAAGCCGCAGACCATCCCTTTACACTCATTCTGGTCGAACGTCTTGATATGCCTGAATCGAAACCCCTGTGGTTGATTTGGGTCGCTAAAGACGAGCCAATCTTGAGTGAGGTATGGCAAAAATATCTGCGCAGATTTGCCATTGAGCATTGGTATCGCTTGGTGCGTCAACGTCTCCATTGGACAATCCCTCAGCTTTCTACCCCTGCTCAGATGGAGACTTGGTCGGACTTGATGCCTTTACTTACTTGGCAATTGTGGCTCGCTCGTGAACTTGTCCAAGACTCTCCTCTGCCTTGGCAGAAACCGATGACTAAATTGTCTCCTGGTCGAGTTGCAAATGCTTTTGCTTTAGTTTTGGTCAGGATTGGCTCTCCTTCCCCTGACCCTAAACCTCGCGGTAAGTCTCCAGGTTGGCCTCTTGGGAAAAAACGAACCCAACGGATTCGTTATCCTACTGTCAAAAAACGCTATGCCAAGCCCCTCAAAAAAGCTTCCGCTGCAACTGCTTAGCTCAACTTCTTCCCTTTTATCCTCTCTCTCGCTAGTTTCTATCTAGCGAGATGCTTCTTGTTGCCTTTTAGTCTAAACTCCAGTTATTAAGCAGTCTGACCAGATCGTCAACTGCTAGGTCGGAATTGTTGAGATCGCCTTCGATTTTAGGGATGCGATTAGCAAGATTCTGAGCTGCTTGCCGCCGCCATTTTTGGATTTGGGTTGTCATAAATATTTCCTCAAAACAATCGCAATCAAAAGAAATAGAATCCCAATCGTGCCAATGTCATGCCAGTTATCTGGCGAGAGCGTGGGAAATTGGATTAGAGTCATCGTAATTACCTCCATAATTAATGTGGAAGGCGGAAGAATGAAGAGGGAAGTCCGTATTTCTTCACTCTTCATTCTTCGTTTTTAGTAATCCTCGTCTTCCGCAATCTCGTAATCCTCGTCATCTTCGTCAGTCTCAGGAGCGGTCGAATTACCGATCAAATTAGATGCAACAGAGTCGAGTAGGCTGCGAGCTAACAGGATTCGGTCAGCGATCACCATAGATAGGATCGCCTCTTCGTTTTCAGACAGAAAGTCATCAAGTGTTGTCACGGGCTATCTCCTATGTTTCAACGAGTCTGATGCGGAGGCCAACCACACCTTGAGCGTGCAGCAAAATGACTACCTGCTCGTGGGTGTAGTTTTTGCGATTGACTTTGTAATGCCACGCAGTTGTGGCGATGGTATTGCTGGCGATGTGGTCGTAAATCGACTGCCATCTCTGGGCAAACTCTTGCTCGTCTTCACTCATCAAGTCCTCGACATGCCGCATCTGGAAGACGCGATCTAAGTCGCGCACTTCACCGCTACTGGGCATTCTGTAGGAAAGCCCGCGCGGAGAGATTTCTACGGGGAAGTCGGATTCGGAGGGGTAGAGTAATCCTGAAAAAAGCGATCGCAGCTTTGCCAGGAAATCAGCGTAGGTCATTAGATACCTCCACTACCACCAGGGATTGCCACGTTAAAGTTGCCGACCGTAGTGGATGATAGGAAATTGCCCATCAAGTCCGAAACTTGCGCTTCCAGCAAGTCGATCTGGTATTGACCGTTCGCGGTAAAGTCCCACACGCCACCAGGAGCGCCGACGGCATAGGTGACGATCCGTCCTTTCTTGTCGGCAGTAGCTTTAGTTCTGGTGGCTCTGGCAAGCTGGTTGAAACCGTTGGGGCCAGTCACGCGCACATCGAGTTCGCCAAGTTCGCTATTCTTGCCGCCAATCGTGGAGGCTTTGATGCCCACATCGTCGCTGAACTGGACGGTGAAGTAGTAGGGCTTGTCGCCAGGAGCGATGATATCGGAAATACTACCAGGGGAGACAGTAGGACTGGACTGGTCTAAAGGCACGGCTTCGACGCGCTCTTTAAAGGCTTTATCGATTTTGAAGGAGGCAGACCAGCGAGCGGGAACGTTGAACGGTTCGCCAGTGGCAGGACTTGTACCTGTGCGCGGGGCATTAGGACGCATGGCAAACGTACCGAAGCCTTGCAGCTCCACAGGTTGATTTGAGGTCACCACCGAGATGATTTTTTCGAGCGTGACTTTGAGGAAGCGATCGGCATCGTAGCCACCGATCTGGAGTTCTTGCGCGATCGCATTGGCTAGTTCGAGTTGGTTCATAGATTACCTCGATAAAATATGTCAAACTTAATATGTCAATTATATGTTACTTACATGTGACTTGACATATTTTGAGTCTTTTAATGATTGCAGACCCGATATGGATGGGTAAAGTAATTGCTCTTTATGTATGCGTTATTTCCCAGAAAAAAATTCTGTATAAGTGCAAATCGTCCTCAAAAGACCGCTAAAATCTCAGGCAGTGTCGGGAGAATTCATGCAAAGATCGCCGTTGCAAACCAGAAGTAAAACTTACAAGCCCACTGTCCTCGATCTGTTTTGTGGAGCGGGGGGGATGAGTTTGGGCTTTCAAAATGCTGGTTGTCAAATACTGGGGGGAATTGACATCAATCCTCATGCTATAAGAACTCACCACCGTAATTTTCCTGATAGCATCGTAAAACTTCCTGCATCGGATATTACCAGAATTAAACCCTCAATGCTCCTGCCTGAGGGAAGTATAGATATCTTGATTGGGGCACCACCCTGCCAGGTATTCTCTGTAGTTGGAATTGGTAAAATGAAACACCTTGGCAGAAATCCTGAGGACGATCCTAGAAATTTTCTCTACAAGCGCTTTGTTGATTTCCTACACTATTACAGACCACGTTTCTTTGTCATGGAGAATGTAAATACTCTTGCAAACAAAGCGATCTTTGAGCAAATACGGGAGGATCTTGAGCGGGGACAACGGGGGCAAAGGCGTAGTTATCCTGGCTATGACATCGACTATAGGGTTCTTTTGTCGGCTGATTATGGTGTACCCCAATTAAGGAAGCGATTATTTGTGGTTGGCAGGCGCAAAGATCTGGATCTTGAGTTTGTTTTTCCAACTAGAAAAGTCAAGCAATACGTTTCAGTTGGGCAGGCGATTGGGGATTTGCCAGAGCTAGAACCAGCAGTTATCCCGCTCAAAAAGAAAAACAGTGGTCCTAGACAATGGGACACTGAAAACGAGCAGCCTTATCTCTGCGAACCGCAGAGTCGTTACCAACGCAATATGAGGCAAGGCATTAATGATGGGCAAGGAGTTCTGAATCATATCTGTCGCGCTCACAATGAAGTCGATTTAGAAATCTTCGGTTGGATGGATCAAGGCGAACAATACAGAGATTTGCCTGAAGAAATGAGGCGCTATCGCAACGATATCTTTGAAGACAAATACAAACGACTGCACTGGGATGAACCATCCTGGACGCTGACTGCCCACATGAGAAAGGATGGGCTGGCATACATCCACCCAACCCAGGCCAGGAGTATTTCTGTGCGAGAGGCGGCAAGATTGCACAGCTTCCCCGATCGCTTTGTATTCGATGCCCCCATGACGTTTATGTTTGAGTTAATCGGTAACTCCACTTCATTCTACATACAAAGAAAATCACTCTTAGATTTTAAAAGGTTGAGAGATGGCTAAAGGAAGGCGATGGTCGAAGAATGAGCTAATTATTGCGATGAATTTATATTGCAAGCTTCCTTTTGGTCAGCTTGACCATAGAACACCTATCATTATCGAAATTGCCAAAAAGTTAGGAAGGACTCCCAGTAGTTTAGCAATGAAGCTCTCCAACTTTGCCTCTCTCGATCCTACTCTTCAGGAACGTGGCATCAAGGGACTTCAGGGGGCAAGTCAAGCGGACAGAGAAATTTGGCAAGAGTTTAACGAAAACTGGGAAGAACTTGGAGCTGAAAGTGAGAAGCTTTTTCAAGCCCTGTTTGAGGATACAATACTCGGAATCTCCTTCCCTACTTCTAGCGAACACAAAACAGCAAAACCACAGAAAGTAGTTGGGAAACAGCCAACTGGATCAACTGAAACTGAAGCAACTATGAAGGTGCGTGTTGGACAAGATTTTTTTCGGCAAACTGTGTTGGCAAACTATAATGGTCGTTGCTGCATTACAGGAAATCCAGTACCCGAATTACTGACTGCCAGCCATATACTGCCCTGGAGCAAGTACCCTGAACATCGACTTAATCCTCACAATGGTTTATGTCTCAGCAAAACTCAAGATGCCGCTTTCGACAGAGGGCTGATCGCAGTTGACGAAAACTATCGACTAATTCTCAGCAGCTACCTCCAGAACTTTTTACCAGAACCAAGTCTAGAGCAAAACTTTGTTGCATATTGTGGACAGCAGTTACTCTTACCTGAAAAATTCCAACCTGATTTGGAGTTTCTGAAGCGTCACAGGGATGAAATTTTTCTTGGATAAGTTGATAGATTCTAATAACAGAAAATTTGTGTGCTGAGTTTCGCTCGAACATGACTGATTTTTCCCACATCAATTTTCTCGCGGATCGTCTGCGGGTGGATGCCAACCACCGAGAATCCAGAATTGTCGCGCTTTGAGGATAAAACCATCATTGTGGCGATCATCGTTTAGATCCAAGCGATCGCAGGTTGCACGTCCAACTGCAGTTTTGCCAACGATGCGCTGCCCATCAACTGACCAGATAAAGTGCTCTGGCCACTTTTGCGTGCGAGGATTAAAAAGCTTTACTTCAGAACCCGTTTGCGGATCTTTGCCTGTAGTGAAATTGTAGTGTCTGCTGTTACAGCGAGAGCAGCAGAGACATAAGTTTTCAGATTCATCTGAGCCACCAAGCGATCGCGGCATGATGTGATCTACGGTAAAGCCATCTGGACTCAAATATTCAGGTGAATGGCAATATTCACAAAGATACCTGGCACGTTTTCGGATTAGTTTTCGAGTTTGCTGGGACACCATTTAGCATTTGCAGCAATCTGCGCGTTAATGAGTGTAAAAATACGTTCTAACTCTCCAATCCCTTCTAATTCCGCCTTTTGCTCTTCGGCAAGCATATCATTTTTGTTTTGTTCTAAAAGTTGCTCCAGACGCAGTTGTAACTCTTCTGTAAACTTAAATAGATAAAAATCTCCAAAAGGTTCCAGCCTCAATCCCGAAGGCAAAAGGGAAGAAGGTTGAACCATTGTTTGTGTCAGCATAGACTCTCTCCTTTCAATTAAGGCTCTATGAAGCTTTCGTTTACTGATCGTCCCCTAAACCATTATGACTTAATGCGGGGCTGATAGATTGCTGTGCTTATCCTTGCAAGCGATCGCCATATTGGGGACAGGAAAGTTGCACAACTGAGCGTGTAGATTAACCTGGCAGCCGATGTATATCCTCTAACTCTTTTGCTCCTGCATTGCACGAATTTTTTTGGCAAGGCTGGCAACTGTTTCACCCGCAAACATGCGATCGCGTGTTTTAAGGTAGTCACCATCATCCGAGAACCATAGAGAGATTGGCTCAACCAATTGAGATGGTTCCATAGTTTGCCATAGGATATTCATTGCCTTTCGCATAATTTCTTGTTCAGACTGCATTTTTACATTCATTCTTACATATCAAGCAGGGTGTCCCTATAAACAAAAGTACATCATTGGGTAAAGCTCAAGATTTTCACTTTCCTCATTGTGCTATTGAAGTAAAAACTACCGTCACCCAACAACCCGAACGTCTAACTATTTCCAACGAACAGCAGCTTGATGACAGTGGTATTGAGACACTACTGCTGCTACATTTGGCATTTGACATTCACTCTAACGAGGATGAAACGTTACCCAGTCTTGTCGAAAGCCTGCGATCGCTACTTCAAGATTTTACTGCGGCAAAAATGGCTTTTGAACGTTCGCTTTTTCATGCAGGTTATCTAGATATTCACGCTCCTCTCTATGCATCTACAGGCTACAGGCATCTAAGTAGTAGCTATTTTCGAGTAGCAAGCGGTTTCCCGCGTCTTGTACCGAGCGATCTAGTCACAGGTATTTCACATGTGCGTTATGCAATTTCACTCAATGCCTGCCGACCCTTTGCGATCGCAGAATCTGAAGCACTGAAAATTCTCAATAGTCAAGAGTAAAGGTAAAACTATGAATGAAGATATCGGACTAGAGCAGTTTGCGGAAGATTTGAGGCAAGAGGTTATTGCTAGATCGGATGCTGGAGAAGAGCGTGAGTTTCGTGAAAATGAGTTCACGCGCATTGCGATCGAATATCTCTGTGAAGCAGGTGAGTTGGAGGATGGCGAGGTTTGTTTCTACCAGGCTCGCGGTATGAAGGTCAATGGCTACAATCTTCAGGAAAACGAAGGGAGGCTCGATCTATTTGTATCGATTTTTACTCAGCACATTCCACCTGCAACCGTTCCTAAAGCAGACATCGAAACTGCTCTGAAACGGCTAAAAGGTTTCCTGGAACAGTGCCGCAAAGGTCTGTATAAATCTCTTGAGGAAGCTTCTCCCGCGTTCGATCTAGCACAATCAATCTACAAGTGCAAAGAACTGACCAATATTCGTCTGTTTCTTTTTACCGATGGACTGACCACAATACAGACCCGACAAAGTACGACCATTCATGACAAATTCTACTCTGTCAATATCTGGGACTTACGCAGAATCTATCGCAGCATCAGTTCGGGACGGAAACGCGATGCGATCGAAATAGACTTCACAACCCAGTTTGGCTGTACTATTCCCTGTCTGCCTATTCCAGAATCAAACGCTGACTACAATGCCTGCATGTTAATTATCCCAGGAGAAATTCTCTATAAACTATATGCTGAATATGGGTCTCGCCTGCTAGAGCGCAATGTCCGTTCTTTTCTCCAGGCACGGGGCAAAGTCAACAAGGGAATTCGGCAGACTATACTCAAGGAACCGCAGCGTTTTCTGGCATACAACAACGGCATCTCCGCAACTGCTGAGTCCGTCAAATTCACAAGCGAAGGGCGTGGTATTGAGAAAGTAAGGGATCTTCAAATTGTCAATGGCGGTCAGACAACAGCATCAATTTACCAGGCAGTTCGCAAGGATAAAGCCGATCTGTCACGGGTCTACGTCCAGGCGAAGCTAACTATCGTATCGAGCGATCGCATTGACGAAATTGTGCCGCTTATCTCTCGTTACGCCAACAGTCAAAACAAAGTTAGTGAGGCTGACTTTTCCGCAAACGAACCATTTCATATCCAGGTTGAAGAACTCTCTCGTACAATCTGGGCACCTGCCTTCGATGGTACTCAACGGCAAACACGCTGGTTTTACGAACGAGCGCGAGGACAGTACCTGGAAGAAAAGGGAAGGGAAACTACTGCAGCAAAGAAGAAAGTCTTTGAGGAAACCTACCCAAAGTCTCAGATGTTTACAAAGACCGATCTAGCAAAATTCCAACATACATTTGAGCAAATTCCCCATATAGTCAGCAAGGGAGCACAAAAGAACTTTGCCGAATTTACGGCTCGCCTGGCAGAGAAAAAAAATATACAAGCAGATGAAACCTACTTTAAGCATCTGATCGCTAGGGCGATCCTGTTCAAGGGTACTGAAAAAATCGTTCAGGCGCAGAATTTTGGTGGCTATCGTGCCAATATTGTCACCTACACGCTCGCTTACCTGAGCTATTGTGCTGAGCAGCGCATAGATCTCGATGCAATCTGGAAACAGCAAGCAATCCCACCAGACCTTGGTGAAGCGATCGTAATTGTATCGAAACAAGTTCACCAGTCGATCTTGAGCGCTCCAGATGGTAAGAACATTACAGAATGGTGTAAGCAAGAAACTTGCTGGAAACAAGTTCAGATTCTCGATATCGATTTGCACTCGACGCTTTAGAATCAGAAATCAGAGTAAACAGACTTTTGTCATTTAAGCAACTGCGACAAATTGAACGTCTGGCAGAAAAGCCAGAATGATATCTTGTTCGGGAATGCCGTGGGCAACTAAATCCTGGGTAATACCGCGTTCCATACCATCGTATTCGATATAAACTTTCTCGTCCTGGAGAGTCACGTAGATCAGGTTACCGCGCACGCGCCGCCCCTTATCCCAGCCAACTTGCATGAGCGCAAAGCGGTTTTGCATGTCATCGAATACGGTCTCTAAACGAATGTCTCCGTGAGAAGGACGCAGTTGGGCGTAACGCGAAATTACCTGCTTGACGATCGCTTGATAGGTCTCGATGGTACCCATTGGCTTACCTCCTTTTTCTTTAAGTCTACAACAACAAGCTTGAGCGGCAGTTCGGCGATTACAAGTGTGCCAATCGGTTCGCTGAAAATGTCACTGTAAGTTGCTTCTGAAACAGCCAGGTATAGATCGCGTTCTGGATCGACCTGATTGAGCAACAGGCGATACAGGGTGTATTGCCCGATTGCTTGCTCTAGATCGGCAATCTGGGACTGACCGCGAAACTCTTTAATTTCGATCGCAATGCGCGTGTCCCCTTTTCTAGCACCAATAAAACCCGTGCGAGTGGTGGCAAAAGCACCAAGATCGACGAACAAAAAACGCTCGCCATAGGAGATCACGTAGGGATCGTCGGTGACCTCCCAACCATCTTTCGAGATCGCTTCCTTGACAACCCCATGAATCGAGTCTCTAACTGGCACTTTACCTCTATATTTCTACATCGTGAATTACCTTGACGACCACACCCCAAATTGTAAGTTCCATGTGCTTAGCAATATGTAAGGGTCTATAGTCATCGTTTTCAGGTTCGAGCGTAATCCGACCGTTGCGCTTCCTGAGTCGCTTGACAGTCAACTCATCATCGATGGAAGCAATGACGATACTACCATCCGATGGCTCGATCGCCCGATCCACAACCAACCAATCCCCAGAAAGGATATGAGCATCGATCATCGAATCGCCTTCCACTGGCAAGATAAAGGTCTCATCGGGATGCCTGGTCAACAAGCAAGCATCGAAATCATTATCGCGATAATCCTCAGTATGCACGGGATGTCCCGCCGAGATGGGGCACGTAAACATTGGTAATCGAGCCTTACTCAAAGGATCGAGCTTAAGAATAGCCTTAACTCGCATATAAACCTCACTTTCTGAAATGAGTACACTATTCATCGAACCACAAATCTCAATAAGAATCAATCAATTGGCTAGATTGCGAGGCATTTATGTCACTAATTCTTAATAATTGCTTTAGCATAAGCCTCCGAAATTTGCGCCTCACTAATCCACTGTTGATAGGTTTGCATGTGAACGTTAGGGGAGTGTCCGAGCATTTTTGCCATTACAGGGACAGGCATACTAAAGACGACGGTTCCGCGAACCGCATACGCATGTCGCAGATTGTACGGAGGAAATGGCAGTTTGTATCGACGGAATGCCTTGCAGACGCGATCGCCTAATTCTTTGTTCGCTTTAGCCACGCAGTTAGGTAGCTCAAGCGTGTCGATATCGATAAATTCTGCCCATTCTTGAGGAATTGGCAATACTTTACGACTGCCTGTTTTGCCTTCGGTCACGAGTATCTCTGGAAAGTTCGACACATCTAAATAGAAAATTTCGTGGGGGCGCAAACCATAGGCAGCCATCAACGTGTAAGCGTTTTGCCATTTGGGATTAGTAATGCGATCGCGCACTTCCAGGATCAGGTCATCGCTTGGCAGATCGCGCGCGCTTACTTTCGACGGCGAGTAGTTGCCCGTATAGCTAGTCAAGTCAAGTTCAATGCCCGAAAACTTAGCCAGAGCCGATAATGCCATACACGCACGGCGACGGCTGCGCGTATCGGGTTGAGAACTAAGCACCACCTGCATAATCCTATCTGTCGTCAGTGGATAGTCCTGTGGCAGTTGCTTGTAGACCGCAAGGTAATCATTGCGCCACGTACTCTCACTCTTTGCAGTGCGTTGCCGTTTCGCGAAATAGTCCTGCTCAAACCGTTGCACCCAGTCTGCCGTTGTTTCTGGCGCAGTATATTCGCGGATTTTGAGCCATTGCGACCAATTGAAAGTCTTGCTAATCAAACTGCCACGAATCGCGATCGCATCCTTCTCAGCTTGCTTGATTCCCGCTTCGCTGACAGGGTAGCTGAGGTAGATCCTTTGCTGATGGGGAAACTGATTCTTGCTATCCTCCTTCGGCGGTAACGTTCCTCTCAAGCACAAGCGATCGCGTTTAATTTCTAAGATCAAACCCACTTTCCCAGATTTGAGACGGTTATTAGCACGGTCTACAAGCTTCTCCGACATGGGACTAAATTGCATCCTAAAATAACGTCATACTATGTCATTTTATGGCAGGATGTGTCATGTAGGAAAGGGCTTACAAGCCTTGTAATGTCGAAACTACGTTAAATATGCTTCTGTCTCATAATCCGTAGGTCCCCAGTTCAAGTCTGGGTGCTGCTATTAAGAAAAAACGCAGTTTTCGCATCAGATATGGCTTCCAGAGCTTGTTTCTTCGTAGGCATCTGTTGTGAAAACTGCTACTTATGACAACAATTCGCACATTTTGGTTAAGCCACTGGCTTAAATTTAAGCCATAATTAAGCCAGTAAGCCATCGAAAATGACTGGCTTAATTAGGCAAGCCATGAACAGTACATCGAAAACTGAGACTAAGCTGAAGGCATCCCTGACAGAAGCCAATACACGGCTCAAGTTGGGTAAGTGTGGCATAGCGATCGCTCAACGTGGCGCTCGATTGTCCCTGGTTGCTACTTTACCCCCTAAGCCAAATAGTCAGCATACTAATTGGTATCAACAGCGCATCCCTCTGGGTATCTACGCCAATTTCGATGGCATCAGATTTGCCGAAGCAAAAGCCAAAGAGGTTGGAGCATTACTAGCCCAAGACAAATTTGACTGGTCGAAGGTAGCCGATATCGTAGGGACTGAAGAAACACCTAACAAACAGCCTCCTTGCTCTCAACTGGTTGAAACTTTAAAGGCTGAGTTTTTCGTGCGGGAAAAGCGCAGCCCCATTACGTGGAAAAAGGACTACGAAGCGGTCTACAACCACTTGCCACAGGAGCGACCATTGACCGAAGCAGTCATCCTGGAGATGGTTCGCGGTACAGAGCCGAACACGCGCCATCGCAAACGGTACTGCATCGCCCTCAATGCTCTTGCTAAGTTTGCAGGCGTGCAGGTAGATCTGAAGCCCTATTCGGGTAACTACTCGTCAACCAAGGTACAACCTCGCGACATTCCCAGCGACGAGGAAATTTTGCATTACTACCACGAGATCGTAAATCCAGAGTGGCGTTATGCCTATACTCTGTTGGCAGCATATGGCATACGTCCCAACGAACTTGGCTTTCTTTGTTTTGATGAGTTACCCACGCTAAAGGTAATCAAAGCTGCGAACACGACTAAGGGAAAAAGAGCAGATCGACAAATTTACCCATTGCCGCCCGAGTGGGTGAAAGAATTCAGTCTTGAGATCCCCCAAGCCTTACCAAACGTGCAAAGTTTTGGCGATCGCGCTTGCCATCGGTTTCAAGCTTACAAAATCCCGTTTCAGCCGTATGACCTGCGCCATGCGTGGTGCGTGCGCGGTACGGTGCGGCTCGGCCTGCCGATTCCTGTAATGGCAAAGATGGCAGGACATTCGCCCAAGGTGCATCTCGATACTTACCAGCAGTGGCTGGAGAATGAGGAGATTATCAAGGCATATCAGAAGATCCAGCCAGCTATGGAAATCATCGACTCATGAATTTACAAGAATTACAAAGCCTGGTGGCGAGAAGGGAATCTGAGACTCTGGAGTTTAAGCGCACAACTGGAGAGATGAAGGAAGGCTGCCAGACAGCCTGTGCCATGTTAAACGGTTTGGGGGGCTTTGTGCTTTTTGGCGTGCATGATAACGGCACTATTCAAGGGCAGCAAGTTTCTACCCGCACGATTGAGGATATTGTCAACCACATTCGCCTGAAAATAGAACCGCCAGCGTTTCCAGATATCGAGACTATTGCTCTGAGTAGTGGTATGGCAGTGGTGGTGGGAGCATCTCAACTTTGCACTGAGTAATAATGCTTAATATAGATGGGTAGCCAAAAGGGGGAAGAAATCAGAAGATAGGAATACGAGAAACCAACCCCAAGGAGAGCAACCATGACTCCAGAGCAGGAAAAAGAAATGCAAGCGCACGTTCAAGCTATTGCCGCCATCCTTTATCAGAATACACCATCGGAACAACTAACCAGCTTGGAAGGGATCGAAATCGCTGTGCGGCAGCAAATCCTCGAACATGTCAGCCCAGAAATAGGGAGTTTTTTATCCGCACAGTTACGGGCACAGAAGCAGGACGCCGCAGGCGAGTGCAAAGCAGCATCGGACAGCTCCACCTCACGCAAAAGCAAGCGCAGAAGCTCAAAGTAGCCCCCTATAGCCAGGTGAGCCCGTATGTGGAAAGATGTAGCCTGATCTTGAGTGCGAATGTATCCTACGAACAAGCCGCCAAAGACTTAGCCATGTTGATGGGAGTGCAAATATCGCGCAGTACACAACAGCGCCTGGTGCATCGCCATGAATTTAGCCCCCTAGAGGTAGAAGAGTCGGTCGAGGAATTAAGTGTCGATGGAGGCAGAATCAGACTGCGCACGCCACTTGGACAGCCAAGTGAGTGGAAGGACTATAAAGCTGTGAACTTGCATGGACAAGCCATATTTGCCACATTTCAAGATAACATTGCCTTAACAGACTGGGTAAATCGACAGCCTTTAGCAGATATGGTTACCTGTATTGGGGATGGACATGATGGGATTTGGAATATTATTGCCCAGATCTCTATACCTGATAGTCGCTATGAAATCTTGGACTGGTTCCATTTGGTGGAAAACCTGCATAAAATTGAGGCTACAGCTCAACTTTTGACTGGGGTCGAAGGAGAGTGCTCAGATTTTTGTGTAAGCGAGAAATAAGGTCAGTAATTTAAACGTCCTGGGAATAGGATAGCAAAATATGACAACGCTGCCTTCCAATCTTTAAGGGGGCGAGTCCAACGCTTGGCAATGTTATGCATGGCCAAGAACATGAGCTTTAAAGTGCTCCCCATTGTCAAGACAAAAAACTACAAAAATTAAGATAGGAAGTCGCGCAGATAAAGGGTAAGCAAAATAACTACATATTTACCTCCCTATCAGGGTTGTTTAAAATGAACTGTAGACGGGGGCTGATAGCCCAGAGACTGATGCAGTCTTTCATTGTTGTAGAAGTGGAAATATTTCTCCAATTCCTGCATCGCTTCTTTAACCGATGTATAAGCTTTTGGGTATACCTCCTCGTACTTCACCGATCGCCATAGTCTCTCTACAAATATGTTGTCTAACGCTCTTCCTCTGCCATCTTGGCTAACCGCTATCCCCTTTTCCTCTAATCTGCTAGTGAACGCCACACTGGTAAACTGACTGCCTTGATCGGAGTTGAATATCTTGGGTGTGTTCTGAGTCAAAGCCTTCTCCAAGGCGCTCAGGCAAAAGGTGATGTCCATCGTGTTGGATATTTCCCAAGACAGTACATACCTGCTATACCAGTCGATGACTGCTACCAAATAGATGTATCCTTGGGGCAGTGGAATGTAGGTGATATCTGTACTCCAGACTTGGTTGGGAGTCGTAATCTCCTCCTCCTTTAAAAGATAGGGATACTTTCTCACATTGTCTTTGGCTATACTGAGGTTTGGTTTGGGATAGATGGCCTCTAGACCCATCATTCGCATCAACCTTCTCACCCGTTTAGGGTTGACAACTTCACCTTGGGTCGCCAACCAGGCAGTCATTCTTCGCACACCGTAGAAGGGCGTTGCAGTGAACTGTCGGTCTAGCATCCGCATTAGTCTCAGGTTATGCTCGGTTTCTGGTTTGGGTTCGTAGTAGAAACTAGACCTTGCCAGTCCCAATAGTTCGCACTGCCTGCTGACAGAAATTGACAGATGCGCCGGTTCAACCAATTTTTTTCTCTCAGCTACTGACAATGCCAGATTTTTTTTTCACCCAGTCCAGTTCCACTTTGAGCTGACCTATTTGCTGGTAGAGCGCTGCAGTCAGATCCTCTTGTGTTTTTTGCTTCTGGCCTCGATTACTGGCAAAAAGGGTTGGTATTTCCTCTAGCAGTTGCTTCTTCCATAGTGTGACTTGTGTAGGGTGTACTTCTGCCTCACTAGCTATTTCGTTGATTGTTTTCAATCCTTTGGCTGCTTCTAGTGCGATTTTGGCCTTGAATTCCGCACTGTGTTTTTTTCGCTGCATTGTTTATAATTTCTCCATACTATTGTGGTGATGGTTGGCAGCTTTTCTATCTTAACCTCCTGTCCGATTTCTAGGGAGCATTATACTTGAAGACAGATTCCTCATCGGGGAAGACAGCCTTGGTTTTAATCACCTTGCGCAGGGAGCGATTGAGGGATTCAATGGCATTGGTAGTGTAGATGACTTTGCGGATGTCCATGGGATAGTCAAAGATGGGGATAATGTTCTGCCAATGGCGCAGCCAGATTTGGCTAATCGCGGGGTATAGGCGATCCCACTTGGCGGCAAAAGCCTCAAGCGCAGCTTCGGCTTCTGCCAAAGTGGCAGCATGATAAATGGGCTTGAGGTCAGCCACAACAGCTTTAGCGTCTTTCCAGGGCACATGACGCAAACAGTTGCGGATCAGATGCACAATACATAGTTGCACCTGGGTTTGCGGGAAAACAGCCTCAATCGCCTGGGGGAATCCCACTAAGCCATCGCAACAGGCAATCAGAATGGGAGCATCTCAGTTTTGCAAGGCAAGGTTAAGAGAGCCATTAAGGTAAGCAGAACGGTGTTTGAGGACTTGTGGCACATTATCACGGTTCCATTGAGCGCCAGAGATTTTGATGCGTCTAGCGATTTGCTTAACAGCAGATTCCACTGCGCCAGAACCAATAGAGCAAATCTGCTCGGTTTGGAAATACCAATAATCAGGAATACGATGGCGATGCTTGTGCAGATAAGCAATAAAATTGATGCTCTGAGGACTAGCTAAGTGATTGAGCTCAGCAATAGCTGCAGTCACATTACCCCGCCACAAAAAAGCTTCGACCCCAGTCAAAAGTTGAGCTGTAGCCTCAATTTTATGCAGGTTTTCCACCAAATGGAACCAGTCCAAGATTTCATAGCGACTATCAGGTATAGAGATCTGGGCAATAATATTCCAAATCCCATCATGTCCATCCCCAATACAGGTAACCATATCTGCTAAAGGCTGTCGATTTACCCAGTCTGTTAAGGCAATGTTATCTTGAAATGTGGCAAATATGGCTTGTCCATGCAAGTTCACAGCTTTATAGTCCTTCCACTCACTTGGCTGTCCAAGTGGCGTGCGCAGTCTGATTCTGCCTCCATCGACACTTAATTCCTCGACCGACTCTTCTACCTCTAGGGGGCTAAATTCATGGCGATGCACCAGGCGCTGTTGTGTACTGCGCGATATTTGCACTCCCATCAACATGGCTAAGTCTTTGGCGGCTTGTTCGTAGGATACATTCGCACTCAAGATCAGGCTACATCTTTCCACATACGGGCTCACCTGGCTATAGGGGGCTACTTTGAGCTTCTGCGCTTGCTTTTGCGTGAGGTGGAGCTGTCCGATGCTGCTTTGCACTCGCCTGCGGCGTCCTGCTTCTGTGCCCGTAACTGTGCGGATAAAAAACTCCCTATTTCTGGGCTGACATGTTCGAGGATTTGCTGCCGCACAGCGATTTCGATCCCTTCCAAGCTGGTTAGTTGTTCCGATGGTGTATTCTGATAAAGGATGGCGGCAATAGCTTGAACGTGCGCTTGCATTTCTTTTTCCTGCTCTGGAGTCATGGTTGCTCTCCTTGGGGTTGGTTTCTCGTATTCCTATCTTCTGATTTCTTCCCCCTTTTGGCTACCCATCTATATTAAGCATTATTACTCAGTGCAAAGTTGAGATGCTCCCTTGTGAAAGTGCTTAAACCAGAGTGGCGAGCAACGCCAACACCTGGAGCCAAGCCTAAACTCGGACTAGAAGACCGCATATTGGTTGCCTTCGAGTATTGGCGGGAATATCGCACCTACTTTCACATCGCCACTAGTTGGGGCATCAGCGAGTCTACAGTTTGTCGAATAGTGCATTGGGTAGAGGAGACTTTAATCCGCTCACGTCGCTTTCGACTACCTGGGAAGCGCCAGTTGGTGCGGGGCTTTGGGATACCTACAGTCGCGATCGTTGATGTGACTGAAACTCGCATTGAGCGTCCTAAGCGGCACCAACGTGCCTTTTATAGCGGCAAACAGAAAGGGCACACGCTCAAATGTCAACTCATAATTGACGCTCTTACTGGGCAGATTATCTGTACGTTTTTCGGCAAGGGGCGACGGCATGATTTCAAGCTGTTCAAAGCTTCTGGCATCCATTTCCATCCTCAAACCGAGAGTTTGCAGGACAAGGGTTATCAAGGCATCCAGAAACTGCATCTCTACTGCCGCTTACCCCACAAGAAACCGAAAGGTGGTCAGCTTGCGCCTGAGCAGAAAGCGTTCAACCGCCAACTTGCGCGCCAACGGGTTGGCATTGAGCATGTTAATCGCCGCTTGAAGATCTTCCGCATCTTATCTGGACGCTATCGCAATCGTCGTCACCGCTTTGGTTTGCGTTGCAATCTAATTGCTGGTCTCTACAATTTTGAACGCTCTCAAGGCTCCTCAGTTGGCTAATTTGCAAGAGGTCTATTATTTTGTGTGGTTCAGAGCTTAACCCCCTGTCCAGTTTTTGGGGTCCACCTCACTGTTCCTGTCCATCAAGGTCAAAAAACTCATCGGCGGCAAATTTTGGGAAGAGTGATAGCTGTTCTTCTGGTTCGCGCAATACTTCCAAGCGTCGTTCGAGAGTAGTACGAATGGCTCGCGTTGAGGAAGTCACTAGCCGTTGCATTAAAATCATCAAAAAGCCGACATAGCTTTGCTTTTGTTTGCGAGCTTGGTTATAGCCTTCACGGGCATAGTCGGTCACGGCATCATAGAGCCGCTTTTGATCGCGGTGTTGCGGTTGCCAAGCGATCGCGATCAGTTGCGTATGGCGCGGTTGAAACAAAGGTTTGCCTTGGGCATCGATCGCTCGGCGTTTGGGTATGCGGATTACATAAGGTTGTACGCGATCGCGAGTGACACTAGGCACGGTAGGGAATGCTTGGGAATCGAGCAACGACATCAAGCGATAAAAGGCTTCAGTCTTGCCTTGGTGTGGCGTTGCCGATAGCAAAAGTAAATAGGGGGCTGCCTCTGCCAGTCCTTGCCCTAGCCGAAATCTTGCTACGCGATCGCTACTGCCGCCCAGTCGATGTGCTTCATCCACAATCACCAAATCCCAGCCTGCGGCAACTAGATCGCCAAAGCGTTCTTGGTTATAGGTTGCCTGTTGCTTGAGCGATCGCCCCTTCCGATTTTCGATAGGCTTCACCGCATCCATCGGACAAATTACCTGTGCGTGTAGAGACCAAGGATTAATTGCCTCTGTGCCGTCTTCCCCTTGTGGGATAGTAAGAGATGATGGGTTTAGTACCAGCCGAAAGTCTTCGTTAAAGTGGGTTTTCATTTCGCTAACCCATTGGGAGACAAGTCCTTTAGGTGCGACGATCAGAATGCGCTTTGCTAGTCCGCGCAGTTTGAGTTCTCGTAAAATTAAGCCAGCTTCGATGGTTTTTCCCAAGCCCACCTCATCCGCCAACAGATAGCGCACGCGATCGCTCGACATAGCACGAGTCAAAGCTTGAATCTGGTGCGGTAGTGGAATCACCGAGGCTTCCATTGGTGCTAGCAGAATATCTTCGCTAAGGGCATCGGCAACTTTGGCCGCCGCCACTAGATAACGCAGGCGATCGCCACTATAACCAGCAATATCATCAAAACTTTGCAGCATCTCGGCGCGTAGTCTTACGATCGCATCCTGTTGCGTCAGCCAGACACGACAATAGGTTTGTCCAAATAGTTGTTGAACTTCAAAGATCTGACAGAGTTGCTGGTGTTCTATGCTCCAGTAGCGATCAGCTATTTTGATCATTAAGTCTTATCACAAGAATTTTAAGTTAAACAGAGTAATTCTGCACTGCTGAAGGCGCAGTTTCCAATGTTGCTTAACCCCACAAACCCAGAAGAGACACCTACTCAAAGTCAATATTTTCGTAAAGATCGGCTATTTGGATTGGCAAATCTATAAATCGCAAAGTAATCGTCACTGATGGATCGTCATATTCTGAGAAGAGCCATTGGTTGACCCCAGTTTTGACATGATGTTCCACATGAACACGGTATTGATCGACTAATAAATATTCCTGAAAGTTATCAATTGTGCGGTAGGCGACAAACTTTTCACTGCGATCGTAGTTTTGGGTGGATTTAGATAACACCTCTGTAATAAAGCAAGGATTAGTGATTGTGTCTTTTCGTCCAGGTTGCATTTCTAGAGGATTGGGAGCAACCATCACGTCAGGATATGTGTATTCTTTTAAACTTGGAATCCAGACACGCTGATCAACGTGAAAGACACGATACTCTTTTATTTTTAAGTTTGTTTTTAAGAGTGCTTTTAATAATATGTATATATTCCCAGAAATATCGTTATGATTTGGGGTTCCACCAGTCATCGGAATAATTTCTCCGTTACGATATTCGCTGCGAATATCCGAAACAACTTCTAGCTCTAGATATTCGTCAATAGTATAGTTTTTTTTAGTAAGTTGAGTAACCATGCTGTTTTACCTGCGATCGCTATCTATTCTAAACACAATAAATTAAATACATCATCCACTGTCACCCGCCAATTTAAAACGTCCAAAACAGGCAAAACATCCGCCCCAGACATTCTTTCAGGTAAGCGATCGCCTTCATAAACCATAATCAAATCTTGCGCTGGAGAAATTAGCCAACCAAGCTCAGAACCATTAGTAATAGCCGAACTGATTTTGTTCATTACCCGCAAAGGTGATTGATCTGGCGAAAGAATCTCAATAATCCAATCAGGAGCAATAGGAGCCGTATTCGCAATTCGTTTATTTTCTAAAAAAGGAATATTCGCCCAACGCATCACCGCAATATCAGGCACAATCGATATATCGCCAAAATTACAGCGTAACTCAGGAAATGCAAAAGCAAGTTTTTGAGGCTTACCAACTAGATTAATCGCAGTGGCAATTTCTACCTGAAAGGTACTGTGCTGAAACTGAGGCATAGGTTTCTGATAAATTTGACCATCAATATATTCACTGGCAGGTTGGGTTTCTGGTAAAGCCAAAAACTCTTCGATTGATAATGTGTTTGAGTTTAGCGGCTCACTCGCTTCTAAATTTTTGTACTTATCTGATGCGATCGCCATTACCTAAACCTCCATAAGAATCAGAAAGCTCATATACGCACTATATCAAAAACTTTAGGGTACACATTAAGCTTCTCCTAAGCGTGTTAAGGCATTATCGTAAAACATCAAGAGTTTTTCGTCTTCCTGAATGATTTTTTCGAGGCTGCTGTGTTTGCGAGCAACATCGACTATCTTGCGGAAATCCTTCTCAGCCCATGCTTTTTTGAAACCTGCGCGGATGGCTTCTAGGCGGAAGATTTTGAGCTTTTGGGTGGATTGGCGATATTCTTCAAACTCTTTGAGCAGAGACTGTTCGCGGAGTTTGTCGAGGTCGATTTGTTGATTGAGGTCGGGGACATAGTAGCGATCGCGTGCTGCTTCAACTAATAACAGGTCATCGGTTTCAAGGGGCTCATCGTCTGAATAAACAGCAACGAATTTAGCTTTGCTAACCTCAAGACAGTACTTGAGCAGGTCAGCTTTCTGGTTAACAGCGAGCGCGATCGCTCGTTTCTGTTCATCCGTCCAAAGTTGTGATGGCTGATGTTCGACAGATGCCTCAGTCTCAACCAGCTTGTAACCCTTGCCATCGTGAATTAGTTGCACGTCCTGACCCTTCTTAAGCAAGGAAATTGCATCGTCGGGTTTACCCCAGACCTTAACCTCTTCACCGCCAGCAGTAATTACTACATTGATGCGATCGCCGTGTCCGTAGTCCTTGGCTTTGCCAGCAGCATATTTAACCTTACCCGCAATGAGCGTTGCGCTTGTCATGGCTTAGACCTCCACACTCGCTTCATCGACAACCTGACCGAACTTGGTGAAGGTTTTCTGGATAGTTGGAGCTTGCATCTTGGGCGGCAAGTTAGCTTTGAGTTGCTCCTTTGCCAGCGAAAACAGGTACTCGCATACAGCCGATTCATCCTCATCGACATCTACTTCAGACCAGAGACTGACAGACATTTCCAGGGATTCGTAGTTACCGAGATTGAACTTTCGGGCATATGTAATAGAAGCAGTTTTGACTCTCATAGTTAGTAATTGTTCAAGTGTTGTACGAGTTCGTGATGCGGTGCTTGCAGCCAGTCGTGCGCGATGTCGAGGTAGTTAGCCATCGTTTCTTGATAAAAAGCATCGCGCTGGTCGGTGTCTAGATCCTGTGCTTGCGCTTGCTCTGCGGCGATGTCGTTAATGACCATTGCCAGAGCGCATTTATAGAGGTCGAGTTCGTTGATTTCCATTACGTCCTCAATCAGCAGCAAGTAAGTACAAGTCGGTACCGAACCAGTCGTTAAGCACGATTGCGGCACAGAAAAGCCGATCTACGCTCTTTGCAGCGGCAGGCTCTACTTCGGTCTCGTTGAGGAGTTCGCGGTCGTAGTTTGTGGTTTTCATGAGTTTGTCAGTTGGTCGTGTAAATGTGTCGGTGGTGGGGAGCGCTCGCTCCCCCAAGAAGCTAGAAATCGTCGATGTAGTCAGGATCGGGGTTGTAGGCGGCAAACAGCGCGTAGTCTTGTTGCTGTTCCTGCGTGTAGTAAATGCGATCGCCATCTTCAGCAAACCAGTAATCGTTAGCTGGCTGCGTAATGCGGGTGTTGATGCGCGTCTTAAGAATGAGAGCCTGACGGTCTAGCGCGTTGATGAGTAGATTTGTCATTGTTTTGATTCCTGAAATGTGATGTGTAGAGCGGGGGATTGAGGCTCCCCCTTGCCTTTGCGGTCTTACCAGTTGCCGTCTTGAACGCGGGTGTTGTATTCGATGCGTAGGGCTAAGCGTTGCTCGGCGGTGAAGGCTTGCCATTGCTTTTTGGTAAAACCCATCAGTTCGTAGGTAGGGGTTTTATCGGTGAAAGGAACGGGACGATCTAAGTGGTAGCCTTGCTTGGTAGAGGGTTGGCGGTGTGGGTTCGTGCGTGTTAGCATTGTTGAAAGCTCCTTTTTGGGGTGTTTGTTTTTTGCAAAGGCGATCGCTGATTCTTGGTCGGAGAGGCGGTCGCTTTTGTTGTGGGTTAATTACTTAACTTATTACCAATAATAGTACTACTATAAGTAGTAGTCAACAATAGTAGTATTACAATTTGTGGTAGAGTTGCGGCAGCTTTATAAGAGATTCTTATTACTTTATGTAGTAGTAAAAATCGTAGTATCACTTATTATGGTAGTGTCGAGCTTGTGATGCCTGTGAAACTTAGACTAAAAGAAGTCAGAGAGGAGAAGGGTTTGTCCCAGTTTGAGTTAGCTCAACTAACAGAAATGTCTCCACAAAATATCCAAAAACTAGAGCAAAGCAGAAGCAAAGGCATTCAGTTTGATACGCTTGAACGCCTTTGCACTGCCCTAGAAGTGGACATTAAAGACTTGCTAGTTCTAGTTCCTCGCTGACCAATTGGCTCCTAAAAAATTAAAAGCCGTCGTGTTGCCCTGAAGAAGTTACATGACGGCTACCCCGTTTATAAAGAGGTACTTACATTATGCCCACAAACACTGACTCCCAAACAACCGAAATCAGCCACAAGGTTCCCGAAGACCTAAAGCCCGAACTTGACGCATATGTCCAAACTGGCGAAGCATTGGGGTGTAAGATACGCGATCGCGTTGCCAACGAACTTACTAGTCCTGCTTTTCGCTTGTGTCACTGCTTAAGCAAGATAGAGGACATTGCCGCACTGCTGCACGTGTTGTATCGCTCGTCATTGATGGAAGACGACGTTACACACGATGAAATCATCAACAAAGGTCTTGCGGAATATGGCGATTCTGCCTTAGTCGCACTCATTAACGAGGAAGTTAAAAGCCTGTACGAGGAGCTTAAGGACATAGCTAAAGCAATTCGTGCTTGATTAGCGCTCTGCCACCAAATCCGACAACGTTGTCGGATTTGCTCGTCTTGAAGGTTGTAGGATTCTATAAGCTTTTGTTTTATCAGACGGCAGAAAGATGTATGTCACAAACACCAGAGAGTAAAGCTACTCGCGCTACTGTGCAGATTGGCTCTTTAACCGTCGATGGCTTCATGCTGTCTGATGGTAGTTACAGGATGAGTCAGACGCAGGCAGCAAAGTGTATTGGGAAACCCGAAATTAACGCCCGACGCTTTTTGGAATCAAAAGCGATCAGATCCTTGCTAGGAGAAGGTTATACGCCCGACACCGTAGAGATAGAATCAGAGGTCAGGCAAGTACGAGGTCAGAGTAGATTTAATGCTCTTCCTCTTGAGGCTGGAGTTTAGACTAAAAAGTGGTAAAAAGCAGCCAGCCATTGCAGACTGACCGCTTGATGATGGAAGCTGAAAAGACTATAAAATCAACAGCTTCATCATGATTAGTTTGGATAAACTTGAGCAATTTCGCAAGTACACGTACGAAATTATAGGGAACGGGAGAGATGCGCTGTTCGACTTGATGGATGCGGTACTGACGAGTCGGAGTGTTTCATCGTTTGTGGAACTTTCGTTAAGCCCATTATTTCGGAGGGAGTGGTCGAGTATCTATGAAGCACTGCAAGATAGTCATCCTCCACGTGAAGACTTGATGAAGCAATACATACAGCAAATGCCGGCAGCAGAGGTGACGATATTGGCGGGCGACCATACAGCCTGGTCGCGTCCCTATGCGGTGACATTACAAGAACGCACCTACGAACATCAACCTCAACCGGGAGTAGGAAGCAAACCTGTTACGGTGGGGCAAGGATACAGCACAATTGCCTGGATTCCAGAGTCAGAAGGGAGTTTTGCCTTACCGTTGCGGCATGAGCGGATCACCAGTTTCGAGAACCCGATTCAGAAAGCCGCTAGTCAGTTACGCTTGGTTTGTGCGGAAATTCCTGGGACTGTGCTTTTCCTGGGGGATGGCGAGTATGGGTGCGCACCATTTTTGCAGCAAACAGCAGACATCCCGTGTATCAAGCTGCTCAGGCTACGCCCCAACCGGGTTCTGTATCATGCCCCAAAGGATTACGAGGGGCATGGGCGACCCCATAAGCATGGAGAGAAATTTAGCCTCAAAGACTCTGACACTTGGTCTATTCCCCAAGCAGACATCACAATTGCAGAGCCTAAACTGGGACGATTGCAAATTCGTCGATGGCCAAACCTGCACTTAAAGCAAGCCGCAGACCATCCCTTTACACTCATTCTGGTCGAACGTCTTGATATGCCTGAATCGAAACCCCTGTGGTTGATTTGGGTCGCTAAAGACGAGCCAATCTTGAGTGAGGTATGGCAAAAATATCTGCGCAGATTTGCCATTGAGCATTGGTATCGCTTGGTGCGTCAACGTCTCCATTGGACAATCCCTCAGCTTTCTACCCCTGCTCAGATGGAGACTTGGTCGGACTTGATGCCTTTACTTACTTGGCAATTGTGGCTCGCTCGTGAACTTGTCCAAGACTCTCCTCTGCCTTGGCAGAAACCGATGACTAAATTGTCTCCTGGTCGAGTTGCAAATGCTTTTGCTTTAGTTTTGGTCAGGATTGGCTCTCCTTCCCCTGACCCTAAACCTCGCGGTAAGTCTCCAGGTTGGCCTCTTGGGAAAAAACGAACCCAACGGATTCGTTATCCTACTGTCAAAAAACGCTATGCCAAGCCCCTCAAAAAAGCTTCCGCTGCAACTGCTTAGCTCAACTTCTTCCCTTTTATCCTCTCTCTCGCTAGTTTCTATCTAGCGAGATGCTTCTTGTTGCCTTTTAGTCTAAACTCCAGTTGAGGTTGTCACCGCTTATTGGTTTAGTCAAGCCACGGAGGGAAACAAACAGGCAATTGCCTTGGTTTGGGCGTTGCTCACCGAATCCTTAGAGCGTAGGTTTGATAGTGCGTTTGGGGTAATTCGTACTGAGCAAGAGCTTAACGAGCAATTATCTCAGCGTGTTCTACAACTTGAAGCAATCCTGACTCAACTAGGTGAAGCATTTGCACTTGATGATGACATCAGGCGTGAACGAGATTACCTGGAGTCCTTACTAAGACAGCAAGGTATCGATCCTTGGGGATTGCCTCAAGGTGAAGAAGAGTGACTGGGATAAACGCTGACAGCCCATCGCCGCCTTTCAGGACGCCGTAGATTATATACCCACGTCGCCGATCGCCTTTTCGATCGCACCAAAATCCCGCTTCGCCAATTGCGCAAACAAGGCTTGCTGGCCGAGGTAGAGCAGGTGCAGATCCTTAAGCAGCTTTTTCGCGCTTTCGAGATCCACTGCCTCCACCTGCTGGCAAAACAGCGCGTGAGCAAATTCTTTCTCCGTTGGCAAATTATTCATGAACATCCGCTCCTACTCGTTTGCACCAAGCCTTCAGTCCCTCGATCGCTGCTCTAGCCGCTTCGTAGGTAACTATCCAGTCAATCGACTCCACGCCCGTCTGTTTTTTCAGCTAGGCATTCAGCCCCTTGCGCGTCCCGTCGCACGCGCCCGCATCGCGAAGCAAGTACCACAGCTTCCAGATTTTCTTCTGCTCGCGCGAGTTCTCGATCCGGCGGGGCGGAGAAGCGCCGCGTTTGACTTTTGGCATCCAGCCCTTAGCCCGAAACGAGTTGAGCACTGTATTTAGCTCGGAAAGGCTCATGTCTGCCGTGGATTCCTTGCGAGTCAGCGAAACCAGAATCGTGCGGTACGCTTCGTCGCTCAGGCCGAGATCGGCTTTGGCGATATGCACCAGAGCCTTCAGTCGGTTTGTTACCCCTTTAGGCGGCGCATTACTCATCGTTTTCTCCCTCCTGTTCATAGCCAAAAGCGCGTATGCAGCCATCTATCAACGTCTCGCCAATCAGTTGCAAGAAACGGTGGATTGCATTTGCCGCAGTCACGACCGCTTCCCTCACACCATAAAGCGCTATCAAAACGATCATCAGTATCGTCAAAACCAGAGACAGCAAGAAGCTACAGACTACTTCCAAGACGTGCAATAACCAATCAGGAATTCGATTCATCTTGAGCGACCTCCTCGGTATTAAGTGCTGCCAGCCTCCTGAGCGCGAATCGGCGCGAAACTTCGCTGAGAGCCGGATTGTAGGCTTGTCGCCTGTAGTGCTCCGCCAGCTCGTGCTTCAGGCTACTATTATTGCTATCACCCCTCGGGTGCGTCGTGTTTTCAGTCAGCTTGCGAGCCACAATTTTCCTCCCTATCTTCTTCAAATTCTTGCAGCGCAGCGATCGCTTCGATCATCCCCTCGAACGGCTTAGCCTCCGAAAGGTAATAGCCCGTATCCAGGTCTACAGAACTCTCGGCGACGGCGATCGCACTGGCGGCGACATCGCACAGGTAATCGCGCCAGGTCTTCACGGCTTCCATATAAACTCCTCAGCACTCTGCATGCCCGGAGCGCTAAGCCTGATATCAAAAATTGCATCGTAAATCTGGCGATGCGATTCTTCCTCGCCGTCGCGCAAGTAGGCGACGCGCCCGACAATGCGGTAGACCCGATGAATGTAAGCTCCCATGAGACCAAAGACTTCCGCTCTTTGCTTGCTGGAAAAGAAGTCGAGCGGCAAAATAAACAGGCAGCGCCCGCTACGCTTAATCAAGGTCAGGCAGTGCGCCAGGATTGGCAGGGCTTTCGAGAAAGGCAAATTGCCGATCGCCACATCAAAAGTCTCAAGACACGACTTGGAAGGTTATTCAAGCCGAGGACAGAATGTCAGATGAATCTAAGCAGGCATAAGCACCTCCAATACCTGAGCTATAGAACGTCCGTTGGCAAACAAGCCATGAGCCAACTCCAGTAGTTGAGCAAGCGCTTCACGCGAGAGGGAATGGAGCTTCTGCCCGATGGTTTGCGTTCCCTTAGCAAACGAAAAACTTTCCGATTTTCCGCCCGAGCCCGTTACGCGTTGGAGCAAAGACTGCGCTAGACAACATAAACGCAAGTGGCGTTTGACCGCTTGCTGGTTGCGTACCTGAGCCGCTTCCAATCCTGTAACTTGCTTGCAGAACTCATGAAAGACTTCACAAGACCAGCGATAGTTCCAAGTTTCCATGATGCGCGTGCTTTCCCAATGTTGGGCATCCGTGAGTAAAAAGCGCGGGGCATCACCCAAGTCCGACTGCTCGTGTACAATGACCAAACGCTTGCGTCCATAGCGTTTCAGCCGTATCACTTTCGTAAATGCCCACATGGTCTTACTTTGACCATTACGACAGGCGATCGTCACAGCCCGAAAGCTCTGAGGATGCTGAGACCGTAACAGGGTGGCGACAGCATCAACTCGTTGCCACTGGTTATCCCAAAGGATATGTCGCGATGATTCAATTTCGCTGACCCAGTGCTTGCCCTTACTTTCAATCAAACGCGTCAACTCCAGGGTCAATACGCCGTTGTCAAAAGCATAGTGGGCGTTGGGGAACTGTCCCTCTGTTTCCAGTTGTTCCACGAGGTCTCGCACGATTTCCGTGCGTTTACGATACTCCAGCCGATTGCTCTGGTAGCTGATTAACTCGCTCAGACGCGCCATTACCTGCGTCATCTCCGTGTAACTCTGTTGTGCGCTCATCTGCAAATATGCTTTCTCTGCCTCCTGCCAATTCGGTGGTTGCACTACCACGTCTAACCCATCGATATACTCCCGATTTGAGATTACTGCAGTCACCACTGTTTGGTAGTTGCTCATGCGATGCTCTACATAATCGTAACTGCGTTTGACTCCAAAGATTTCTTGGGAGCATCTCAGTTTTGCAAGGCAAGGTTAAGAGAGCCATTAAGGTAAGCAGAACGGTGTTTGAGGACTTGTGGCACATTATCACGGTTCCATTGAGCGCCAGAGATTTTGATGCGTCTAGCGATTTGCTTAACAGCAGATTCCACTGCGCCAGAACCAATAGAGCAAATCTGCTCGGTTTGGAAATACCAATAATCAGGAATACGATGGCGATGCTTGTGCAGATAAGCAATAAAATTGATGCTCTGAGGACTAGCTAAGTGATTGAGCTCAGCAATAGCTGCAGTTACATTACCCCGCCACAAAAAAGCTTCGACCCCAGTCAAAAGTTGAGCTGTAGCCTCAATTTTATGCAGGTTTTCCACCAAATGGAACCAGTCCAAGATTTCATAGCGACTATCAGGTATAGAGATCTGGGCAATAATATTCCAAATCCCATCATGTCCATCCCCAATACAGGTAACCATATCTGCTAAAGGCTGTCGATTTACCCAGTCTGTTAAGGCAATGTTATCTTGAAATGTGGCAAATATGGCTTGTCCATGCAAGTTCACAGCTTTATAGTCCTTCCACTCACTTGGCTGTCCAAGTGGCGTGCGCAGTCTGATTCTGCCTCCATCGACACTTAATTCCTCGACCGACTCTTCTACCTCTAGGGGGCTAAATTCATGGCGATGCACCAGGCGCTGTTGTGTACTGCGCGATATTTGCACTCCCATCAACATGGCTAAGTCTTTGGCGGCTTGTTCGTAGGATACATTCGCACTCAAGATCAGGCTACATCTTTCCACATACGGGCTCACCTGGCTATAGGGGGCTACTTTGAGCTTCTGCGCTTGCTTTTGCGTGAGGTGGAGCTGTCCGATGCTGCTTTGCACTCGCCTGCGGCGT
This sequence comes from Pseudanabaena sp. PCC 6802, assembly GCF_000332175.1. Lineage (NCBI taxonomy): Bacteria > Bacillati > Cyanobacteriota > Cyanophyceae > Pseudanabaenales > Pseudanabaenaceae > Portococcus > Portococcus stanieri. The sequence continues at coordinate 2,139,466 of NZ_KB235914.1, forward strand.
CCTGCTTCTGTGCCCGTAACTGTGCGGATAAAAAACTCCCTATTTCTGGGCTGACATGTTCGAGGATTTGCTGCCGCACAGCGATTTCGATCCCTTCCAAGCTGGTTAGTTGTTCCGATGGTGTATTCTGATAAAGGATGGCGGCAATAGCTTGAACGTGCGCTTGCATTTCTGAGAGTGTTCAGATTTTTGTGTAAATTGAGTCCTGAAGTACGTATTTACGCTGTTTCAGAGGCTCGATACACAAAATTCCGATCGCACCCGCATTTCTTTTTCCTGCTCTGGAGTCATGGTTGCTCTCCTTGGGGTTGGTTTCTCGTATTCCTATCTTCTGATTTCTTCCCCCTTTTGGCTACCCATCTATATTAAGCATTATTACTCAGTGCAAAGTTGAGATGCTCCCGTTAAATGATTTCTTTGCCCCGTTCGTGATGTGCCAACGTCCAATCCAGGCTGATTACCTCTTTCCCCTTGCCTTGATGCTCCGATGATAATGTCTCCCGATGCTTTTGCATTAACTCTTCGCTATCCCACCCTGCCTCAAACACTGCCTCGTGCATTGCCCGTCGGCTCACGGCTTCTCCCTCTGGCCACACTATTTGGCTGTGGATCCCTTGTAATGTCTTGTTGGGACTTAGAATCAAACCATTGACATATCGACTGACGTGGTTAAATCCCTCTTCGCGACAAAACACGCTGCGATATGCCTGCATCCCTTTAGCTATGGTTGGTGCTACTCCTACCAGCCTGAAAAAAGGTAATAACATTGGCAAAACAAGGCTTTTTCGTCGTTTATTCCTTCATCTTAGCCTTTTGTTGCCCTTTTTAGACCTTACCTGCTTAACCTTCCAAGTCGTGTCAAGAAGCTCGCAATCCAAAATGCTGGCATGTGCCCACATCCGCCCCGACAGCATTCTGCCTTCAGAGTATCGGGTTTCGTCGATCTCGTAGCAGGTAGTCCCAAAGGGCAGGTACTTGGCTACCTGTCCGGTACCCGCCGTTGGCTCCAGTAAAACTTTTTCGTGCGGCTCCAAAAGATTCGCTAAAATCTGCGCCAGCCAGTCTGGAGTTTCCCAATTGTCGGGACTCCAGTCATCTTTCTGTTCTGATTTTTTGGGCTTCAGCAGCGCTTTTGCCAGTTTCAGCGTCACCTCTTGATCTTGGGCTACTTCGATCGCGTTCTCCAGCACTTCATCGGGAGTACTGGGCGCGGTGAGCAGATACAGTGCCGACGGCTGGATTTGCAAATCCGACAACGTTGTCGGATTTAAACGGCGGGCTACCTGCATAAATCGCTGTGCCATGCGCTCGTCCCAGTCGAGTTCGCGCTTCATCCAGGCCAGAAACTTGCCGTGCTCGACGCGCTCCTTTACCTCCAGCAACATCGCACCTACCGAGGCGATCGCATAGGGAATGCGCTTCACCGTATTGCGGATTTCTTGGGCGCGATCGCGCAGGAAATCGTCGTCGTCCAAGACTTTAGACTCAACTACCTCCACTTCTCGCGCTTCTAGGGTCAAAATTTCTTCCATTCGCTAACCTCCAATCTTATTTTTCTCAACCATCTCGCGCAGGCGCTTCAGGTTTGCGTGGCGCTGTTCCGGCGTTAGCTCCGCAGGAGCAGGCACATCTCGATCGTCCACAACTCCAACACCATCACTACACCCAGCAACAAGATCGCCAGCCATAGCGATGCTCGTGCTGCGTCGTTCTTCGCGTTTTGCCCCATATGCCTCCCACTGCAACGTTACCAACTCAAATCTCTCCAGGACAAAGAAACCCTTATTAATCCAGGCTTTCGCGTCGGTTACGCCGTGCGGCTGCTTGCGCTCCTCCAGATAGCGACAAATCCAGCGCACAAAGTCCGGATCGAAATCGAAGAGCTTCGCGCTTACCTGCCACGGTTGCAGGCTGACACCGCTGCGAAACCTGGCACCCATAGGATCGAAGGTCATCGCCAGCCTCCGACCTTATCGAGGTAGTACTTGTCGACAGAAAAGAAGAGATCGTTCTCTTCTTTTAATTCCACTAAGAAGCTATCCGAAGCCTTGTCGTCCGGCAGATAGAGAGCGTACTGATTACTTCCGTTCAAATTTGGATGATTTGCTCGCAAGTGACACAAGTTGGCTACTTCCCACCTCTGACAGCCATAACTTTTCTTGGTATCGCGGCTCCAGAATGGGCAATTTATTTTTTCGCAAACTAAAGCGCTCACTCTTGTTCCGCCTCCCAAAACGCGATCTGACTCACCTGCAAACCAGCAGGTGAGTCGCCATTGAAATTAATAAAAGAAACTCTGTCGTTTACGTTCCTTGTGAATTCCTTGTAGGTGGACTCAAGAAATTTATGGAATACAAGCTCTCGTCCGTTCACAAACACAATTCTGAGCTTCACTTCAGTCCTCCCTGATTAATTAAAAACAACGAAATCGCCGCCGTCACCGCTCGCTCGGCATCCCATTCGGGACGGGAATTGACGAAGCGGCGCAGTCGATCGCTCAGATCTTTAGGAATCTCCAAAACAATCGGCACCACTTCCGCAGGCGGCATGGGCGCGGAACTGCCAACCGGCAGCCGTAGCTGCCCGACCAAATCTGGCATCGCTCGGCTTGCGGAGGACGGGCGTGCAAGCATGGTCAGGCAAGTTTACTAGATAAACAAACCTCTGATGCCGCAAGGCGTTGAGCATTTAACTCAAAAACTGTAATATCAAGCTGAGTTTGGCAATGCAAGACAAACCTCTAATGCCGCAAGGCGTTGAACACCATAAGGTTTTAAACTTCTCCCTGCCCGAAAGCTTAATCGCCGATCTAAGGGAGATAGCAGATTCCCAAAGTCCCAAGAAATCGCTCTCTGAATTAGCAGCAAAAGTTCTACGCGAGTGGGCAGATGAGCAGCTATCAAATTGCGTGCTTGAACTAATTTCAAAGCCAAAAGTTTGGGATAGAACCTACCCTTTGGTAGACTCGCAAGATCAAGCGCTTGCTGATTCCGTAAAGTGGCGAGCCACTTCAAACGGTTGGGTTAATCGCAGGCACGTTGACGGCAAGCAGGCAGCCGTCTACCTGCACAGAGAAATCTTGAAAGTGACAGGCAATCAAAGCTTTCAGGTGACCTTTAAGAACGGTGACAGACTAGATTGCAGGAGAGAAAACCTGATTTTGTTGACGATGTCGGAATTGCGATCGCCCACCTAAATCCGCGCATCCGCAAACCCAAAGCTAGCGCCAGTTCCCCGCGTTGCTTGTCATGAACCCTAACCCGCCTTCGGCTGAGGTTAGGGTTGCAGCACCAGCTTGAATACCTCCATGTAAAAATCAAACGCCCTCCCAGAGCCACTCAAAAAATCAAGTCAGCCCACAGAGCCAGTTTGATTGTTGCATTATAAACCCCAAAAAAATTCCAAAAATCTGCTTATTGAGAATGGCTTTTTTGCTCGCGATTTACGCCGATCCAAAAACGGCTGCTTTTTTTTGATTTTTAGTTTTTTTCACGAACCACCTCAAAGCCTTTCATCCCAATCAATCCCAGTAAGTCCCGGTTGGTACCGCCGATCCAATAATGAATGCGTGCATACAGTGTGGTTACGGATGTATTACAGCGATTAAGGAGAGGTACCAGGCCACTGGGTAGTTTTTAGCATGAATCAACCAAACTAAAACATTTGGACAATCTTTGGTTGTCGGTTGAGGTGGCGAGCTAGCCATTTATCTTGACCTATGTGTAAGAGCGAGAGCTTTTGCACAGTAGTTGTTTGTGGGATTTCTAGGTGCCTATCAGTTCTCGAACTCTAGCGATCGCCGTAAGGATAGACTTATGTTTATACCTGGTTTATATCCGAAAACAGCAACTTCAAGTCAACACATATACTTAGGAGTACAGACTTTCAGGTTTTGGGTACTATATAAGCAAATGATTCATGAACTGAACAAGTTGTGAACTGTAAACTGTTACTGAGCAAGGCTCCTTAAGGTTAAAAAGTTGGCGTTAAAGGATCTGGATATCAAAGGTGAATATCGCAGCGATCGCTGCGATCTAATCCAAGATTTCTACATTCCTTGCTTAGAAAAGGCCACGTTATATAGTCGGGCAGTTGGCTTTTTTTCTAGCACTTCAATGGCAGCGGTGGCGAGTGGTCTGACCGCATTGATTCGGTCGAGGGGAAGATGCGCTTGAAACTAGAATATTTTCGCACTCTTAGCATTCAATAAAAGAGATGAGATAGGTTCTATAAATCCTTGTAAACTTAAAATTAATTCAAAATGAAGCCAAGATTAGAATATTACGCCAAAAAACTTTCTAGGCTCAACACTAATAAAAATAAATCGAGAGGAGTTGCCCCTCATAAGCCTATTCTTCTTCTATCAGTTATTGAATTGATTGAACAAGGACTTATAAAGCAAAACAAAATTTTTCTCTCCCCAGAACTGATTGCAGCCTTTCTAAAATATTGGAGTCATTTAGGCTCAGATCTCCATCGTTCCAATATTTATTTGCCATTCTTCCATCTTAAAAGCGAGGGATTTTGGCACTTAGCAATAAATCCAAATTTAGAGTCTTTTGCTCCCAGCTTTAAGCCTTCTAGCCTTACCGCGCTTCAAGAGTTTGTTAACTATGCTTACCTTGACGAAGAACTTTATGAGATTCTCCAAGATCCAATAGGAAGAACCACTTTAGTTAATGTTTTAGCTTCCACTTATTTCTCTGACAAGACAAAGTCAATCGAAAACCTCTTCCAAATTAATTCTTTCAAAGACTTTCAAGACAGATTGAGAGAGCAAGGTGGTAAAGTATACACAGTCGAGGAATTAGCTGATGAGGGCAAATCGGTTGTAAGAGATGCAGCATTCAGAGAGGTTGTTGTCTCTATCTACGATCATCGCTGTGCTTTCTGTCATTTGAGAGTCATCAGTTCTAATAGCCAGAATATTGTAGATGGATCGCATATCAAACGCTTCTCAGAATTTCGAGATGATCGAATTGACAATGGATTATCTCTTTGCAAGAATCATCATTGGGCTTTTGATAGAGGATGGTTTACAGTAGATGATGATTATAGAATCATTATTTTTGAAGGCTTGAGAGAAGAATTCCCCAATACAAAGCCAATGAAAGAGTTTCATGGTGAGCATATTATCTTACCAAATCAGTCTAGCTACTTCCCAAGAATTGATGCACTTCGCTGGCATCGTGAGACTATTTTTAATCAGAACGAGCAGTTATCTTTAACATACGAAGACTCCTAAATATTACTCCCTATCTTGTCTGCTTAGTAAGTTATATCAAGTCTACTCATGAATTAAGATCGAATTGTCTTTCTGAGGGTTTGAACGAGGTTTCGGGTGCGTCTTCTCCCATCTTCAGTTTCTCTATGTGCAACCAAAATGAGCGGCACTTCATCATCACCAAGCTCTGGTTTGGACTTAACTGCTTCTCTCATTCCAGCTAGGCGATGTTCTCCATCTACAGCAAACATTTTCTCCTCGCCAGTGAAACTTAGGAAGCCCACACTACCTTTAGCATAACTTGGTATATCTTCGATATTAATGTCATCTTGAAGTGGATGAAAATTCTCGAATCCATGCCATGAAGGCTTACCTCCGCATAGTGCTACAACCAATGAGTTGAAGAAACGTTGCTCTTCACTTTGCAGGTAAGTAGTAATCATTTTGACCTGATCTTCGCTCAACTCTCGTTGAATCATATCTGAAAGCTTTTGACTTTTGTAAATTTCATCAGCAAACCATGCACGGTTAACTACTTCCGACATAGGGATAAGGCAGGTGTAGTATACCCAATTGCCGAAGAGTCCGCGTAATGCTGGAAGATAGTACTGTTTCATAATGCTTTTATAGCTTTCTTACATACACTTTTTTAATCTGGCGACATGAGATAAATATTAAAGCAGAGATAGGAACACTTTAAGGGGCTTACCTGGGAAATGCCCTATCGATGATTGCTAGGCTAATAGCTTGAGTGTTTTGGTACTTGTAGGAATTGGCAGTATTTACAAAAAGTTTAGAAAAGACAGCAATGTCTAATTGATCTGAAGGTGGTAACACTTTAGCATTTGGTTTCAATAGTCCAACTCATCTTTGTACGGGAAACATCGTGCGTCAAGAATACAACAAGCTGACCAGGGATGACATACCTGAATTTGCCCATGCCATTTTGTAGAAGTGTCTAAATCAGAGTACCGACCAACACCACGTAAAAACCTTCTTCTACCTGCGAATGCTGGATACGGTCATCTTGACGCTGTAGGCACGATCGTAGCGATCGCCTCATTTCTGTTTTTGCGGTAAATGACAAAATCGCTGTCTAGGGTAAGTACGCTGCTATCAGGATAAAGTTCTGCCATCCTGACCAAACAGGCATCTGCCAATGCCATAGGTACAGATGAGTAACGCCTCATCGATTCTTCAATGGCTTGAGCTTCTTCACTCAGATCGAAAGGAATTTGTACAATACCTAGATGTAATAATGCGATCGCCGCTTCCTTGCCACCGTAAGTGCTACTCAACAAGAAACAAGCCTCTGTCATTACAGCCTCACAGGTAAGTATGGGGGGTTCAATATTTGCCCACATTTTTTCCGCCCATGAGTGAAAGCGATCGCCGCGATTGAGAAACGCAACAAGCGGACCTGTATCAAGCAATACCCGTCGCCTCATCAAGTGCCAAAGCCTTCCATATATTTCGGATTAGTAGATAGATCGCTAGGCCCCTCTACGCAGCCCACCCAATCTCGGGATACGTCCAATGCTGACATTCCTGGCTGCCAACCTTCTACAGGACGTTCGCGCATCTTATCTGTTAGCAGAGACTCCACAAAATGAAGCACTTGCTGCTGGCGATCGCTGGGCAATAGCCTAAGCTGTTCGACAATTTGCTGTTCGATATTTTGGGTTTCGGTTGGTGTGGTCATGGTTTGCCTCCTTAGTTGCACACGATCCTACTGCTTCTGATGATAGTCTTTTTTCTAGCGCACAAATGAGGTTGCAATAGTCATTTGCCAGTGGAAGGGCTATGAATGCATTTGTATCAAGCAAAATTTCGATGCTATGCCAGCAAAGTCAGGTTGGCAAAAAACTGCCGAATGCTCTGTACGTCCATGCCTCAGCTCTAGCTGCTCTCGATTCAAAACTACAACAGTACGAAAGCCAAGCCAGAAAACTACTGCCAGAAAGCCTTAACAACTTTACCCTCGTTAAATTCAGCTACAACCAAACAAAAATTTCCTACCTGATCTATCCTGACTTCGACACCGATCCTCATCCTGAACTACAGACCAGCATTCAAGTTAACCTGGAAACCCAAGAAGTTCAGCACCGAGACTATAGCGACTCTCAGAATCCACCGCTTCTTCATCGAGAAGAAACCTTCATTACACCTGACTATCCTCACTATCAGACATTTGACAAACTAACTCGCCAGGAAGAAGCGATCGGGCTGCTACGCGAACCTCGTACTATCGGTACGCGCAACGGCTGGATGCAACGCTTACAAGAATTTAACGTCAAGATTGAAGGGCATCGAGTCATTCCATTACAGGTCGATCGGCAGGTTCAATTTCAGCCAAAAATAGATCGCCACAAAGCAGCCATTCATCGCCCCGATCTATCAAAACCCGTTCGTCTTGCACTAGAGGCAGGGTTATTAACTGAAGGCTCCACCTTTTTTGACTACGGCTGCGGTCATGGTAGCGATATTAAGCGTATTGCCGAAAGAGGGTTTGTCAGCAACGGCTGGGACCCGCACTACCATCCACACACAGATCGCACCCCATCTGAGGTTGTCAATCTGGGTTATGTTATCAATGTTATCGAATCCCAATCAGAGCGACGCGAAGCCCTAATCGATGCATGGAGAATTACTCAAAGAGTTCTCATCGTCGCAGCACAGGTACTTATTAGTGACATTAGTAGAGGACAAATTGCCTATGGCGATGGAGTCATCAGCAGTCGTAACACCTTTCAGAAATACTACGAACAGGAAGAACTAAAACTCTATATCGACCAAGTTCTAAATGTCGATTCTGTTCCCGTTGCCCTAGGGATCTACTTCGTCTTTCGAGATGAGGCACAAGCCCAGAGCTTCCGAGCCTCGCGCTTCCACTCTCGCGCTACAACTCCCAGAGTACTGGTAGCTACGAAACGTTTTGAAGATTATCAAGAACTTCTGACTCCTCTCATGAGCTTCTTTACCGAGAGAGGTAGATTGCCCGTTAGCGAAGAATTGCGAGGCTTTGAGATAATGCTAGCTGAGTTTGGCACCATGCGCCGCGCTTTCAACGTCATTGTGCAGGCAACTAATCAAGATGAATGGGATGCGATCGCGGACAAGCGCCGCCAAGACATTCTCGTTTACCTCGCCCTCAGTAATTTCGACAATCCTTACAAGCGACCAAAATTCAACCAATTCCCTCCCACGTATCAGACGGATATTAAAGCCTTATTTGGTTCCTATCAAGCAGCTTGCACCACGGCTGACCTCATGCTATTCAACCTGGGTAAAATTGGCTTCATAGCTACCTGTTGCCAAAACAGCAGAATTGGACGACTAGATGAACGTGCCCTCTACGTTCACATCTCTGCCTTGGATGCCCTCGATCCGATGTTGCGCCTGTATGAGGGCTGTGCTAGTCGCACAATTGGACGGATGGATGGTGCAACGCTGATTAAATTCCATTTGCACAAACCCAAGATCGCTTACCTGTTCTACCCTGATTTCGATACCGACCCCCATCCGAAGCTGCATACGTCTATGCAGATCGACTTAAGAGATCTGCACGTTCGCTATCGCAATTACACCAATTCCAACAATCCACCTGTATTGCATCGTAAAGATAAATATGTAATCGCCGACTACCCCCAGTACGAAAAGTTTGCCAAGCTGACTCAGCAAGAAGAAAACTGGGGATTATTGGATAACATAAAAGAGATCGCTAACTTGGAAGGTTGGTTACAGTGTTTGCAAGACAATTGTGCCGAACTTCAAGGGCATCGCATTGTATGGCGCAAGGATGCTACCCCTGACAGAGTAAAGCAGTTGCAAGCTCAGCGTAAAACGAAGAAACCTCCGAGTAATTTTGTGGCAGATGAACCCCTATGATTATTGTCAGCAATTAAGCTCGATCCACTATTGCATCCAATTTGACAATAACCAAAGCTAGGGGCTGGTTTGTCCGTCATGCTGGCAATAACTGAGTCAGAATAATTCTCACGCTCATCTGGGGAAGCAGGTGAAATGGCAAAATAAGAGTGGGCCGATTGCATGAATTGTCAAACTAGCCATGATAAAGTTTCCCCTGACAGAGTTGTTAGACGAGCAAGCCTGCTACGACTGGTTACTAAAGATCCTACATCCTGGGGGTTTGCATTGTCCAAACGGGCACGCTCTACCGGACAGACAAGCACCACACGACCGCAAACGCACCCCCATTGTGAAATACAAGTGTCGGGAATGCGGCAAAGTGTTCCATATATTTACAGGCACAGACCTGTGCGGTAGCCATTACAACTGTGGCACGATTGTGCTGCTGTTGCGGGGATTCTTACAAGGGCAAACAACACAACACATAGCAGAGGAGTTAGGACTTGACTATGGGACGGTATTGGCCTGGCGGCATCGCATCCAAGGCCGAGGATTTGCACATTTGATTAACACAGCCATTCCCGATCAAGAGTCAGAGATGGACGAGATGTTTCAGAATGCGGGGGAAAAGGAGCCAAACACGACCCGATTACCGACCCACCGCGACGACGAGGCAATCAACGCAAAGGCAAGGGCACGATGGCAAATGACCGTCCACCCGTTGTCGGCACCGTTGGACGCAGCAGTGGTCAGATCCGTCTGAAGGTTTGTGACAATACCCAACAAGTAACCATCCAACCGCAGGTGGAGGCAACCACTTTACCTACCGCGACTGTCTATACCGATGAATCCGATGCCTATAACCGCGTACCTGCTTCAGGTCGTGGGCATCAAACTGTATGTCACTCGCTAGGGGAATATGCCCGAGATGCGGATGGGGATGGCTTTTGCGAAGTGCATTGCAATACTATGGAGGGAATTTGGGTTGGGTTGCGCAATTTCCTGCGTCCGTTTCGAGGTATTCACAAAAAGTATTTGCACTTATATGTAGGCATATTCGAGTGGTCATACAATCTACGTTGGATTGATTCTGACTTCCTCCGTCGTCTTCTCATGCCTCCTTCCACCTATTTACCTAGATGAGCGCTGATATTTCCTTATTCTGCCCCTCTTGGCAAAATAACCTCATCCTAATTTGCAAGAGGTCTATTGATGAGACAAATTAGTTCATTACCTCTCATTAATAGCGTTTGTAGTAGTGCCAAACAGATCGTAGCAGTCGGCCTCGGTAATTTCTACAGGTAGTAAATCACCTAGAGAAGCTTTGCCATTGGGATCGCTGACGTAAACAAGTCCGTCTACGTCGGGAGCAAAGCGGGGCGATCGCCCTATTAGCTCGCCAGTCTCGGGGTTTTCCTGTTCGATTAAGACATTAACAACCTTACCTACTTCAGCTTGATTCTTTTTGAGGGAAATTTCCTGTTGTACTTCCATCACGGCATCGCGTCTTGCTTGCTTGACCTCTTCGGGTAATTGATCCGGCAGATCGAAAGCGGGAGTCCCTTCTTCCGCTGAAAAGGTGAATACACCGACGTGATCGAATTCGTGTCGTTGGACGAACTCTAAAAGGTGCTGGAATTGTGCTTCAGTTTCACCAGGAAATCCCACAATAAAAGTGGTGCGCATTATTGCACCCGGCATTGCAGTCTTAATTTGTTCGATTATTTTGTCGTTAACGCGCCCTTGCCAGGGACGATTCATCGCCCGCAATACATCGGGATGGGAATGCTGCAATGGCAAATCGAGGTATGGCAAAACGTTGGGTGTAGATTGCATTGCCTTTATGACCTTAGGCGTTAAGCCCGTGGGATAGGCGTAGTGCATCCGGATCCAGGGCACATCGACTTTACCGAGGGCTTGCAGCAGTTCGGCCAGACGAGGTTGACCGTAGATGTCCATGCCGTAGTTGGTGGTAATTTGCGATATCAAGAGTATTTCCTTCACGCCTTCGCTGGCAAGGCGTTGGGCTTCGGTAACGATTGACTCAATGGAGCGCGATCGCTGGTTGCCGCGCAGATGGGGAATAATGCAAAATGCACAGCGGTAATCGCAACCTTCCGCGACTCTCAAGTAGGCGACGGATTCGTTAGTGGTACGGTAACGCGGCACGGTATCGTCAGCGATGTAGGTTGGTTCTGCCGAGACCTCCTGCACCCGCTCGCCTGCCTCTGCCCGTTCGATTACATCGACGATTTTGTGGTAGTCCCCCGTCCCTACGATCGCCACCGCTTCGGGAATTTCATCTAATAATGTCTGTTGAAAATGCTGCGCCATGCAGCCTGCTATGACGACGCGCTTGCCCGCCTCCGCTAGTTCTACAAGAGTGCGTACCGACTCCTCGCGGGCAGTTTCGATGAAGCTACAGGTATTGACAATTACGTAGTCGGCCAGATCCTCATTGCTATCGACCCCGTAACCTGCCTGTACGAGCAACCCGAGCATGTGTTCGGTATCGACGCGATTTTTCTCGCAACCCAAATGGGAAATAGCGATCGTGGGTTTGACCGTTTTGAGCATAGTCTTGAAATTTAAGAGTAAGAGGCATTGGCTAAATAGTGGCCTTTACTAGGTTAACACCACAGGATTTAGATCGCCCCCGTTTTTCCTGCCCGTCGGTAAAAGCGTTTGGCGATCGCGGTAATCCGTGTAATAAAAACCGTCTTTGCTTGCGTATAGGCAGTGCGGTATTCTAGAAAATCTGGGCACTCATGGTGTCTAAATCGAATTCAAATCGTTGTTCGTAATTCGTTTCACCATAAATATTAAAACTAATTGTTGGTTCGTCCCCCAGGGCTTCAATACTGTGAATTGTATCTGACATAAAGGTAACGATCTCTCCAGCGGTGATGACGCGATCGCCAACTCGTTCAATTTTGCCTGGGAATTCAACTGTAGGCGATCGCCGCCAGAATGTATTTTTCTCTTTGCCGCTAATCAAAGCAACCAACCCCCACGCTCCGTGGTTGTGGATAGGTGACGCGATTCCTGGCAGCCATGCGACCAACTGGACAGTGAGGGGAAAGAAAGGCTCGTCGTAAAGCATCTGCACGGACCAGCCCAACTCGGGATCGGGCGGTTGTTCGGGAACTTGCAGCCAGTACGAACTGGTGAGCAATCTCTGGACTAGCGGGCAGATGGCCTGGAGGCGATCGCGATCGCTACTTATGCTGGCTAACAAGTCTTCGAGATCGTTGAGAAAACGGTAGAGGCGGTAGGGAGAATTTGAGAATTCGCGATCTGGAACTTTTATCTCTTCACAAATACCGCGATCGTCAACCAAGAGGTAATCCATTTCTTATCCCAATTGATGCAAATAGACAATCCATAGCGACATCCTAAGGCTATATCGCTACGGCAATCAACAAAATTACGAAAAGATACACCCCTGATGTAGGGGCAGGTTTTGCAGTAAATCTACGATTAGAACTATTAGATTCAGGCTAAACCTGACCCCCTACGGGGATTTCATTTGCCAGAAATTTTCTTAGCCTGCTAGCGATCGCAAGGCTCCTGGCTGATTAGCGATGGACGACCTTATTGTTCAGAACACCAGGCCAGTTTGCATCGGCTTTCTTAATATTTCCAGCTACATCTTGCATCCACTGTGCCTGCACGTCTTTATCGTAGTTGAGATAAAGTTTACCATCTACGATCTTCCAGGCATCAGCTTCAGTTTTAGCCAGATTGCCCTCGCTCACTGCCTTGGCACAATATCCGCCATACTGAGGTGCGTACTGCATGGGATTTTTGGCAAACAGATCGCGGTGGAGAGCGCTAGAAAACTGCCAGGTGACACCCTTCCACTTGTAAGTGTACTTATTACTCCCCGCCATCGGCTTGCCTTGGGTGAAGTAAGCAACCACATCTTGTCCCTTTAAAGCGATGCCCTCGCGATCTGAATAGATATCGCTCTGGAGCGTTTTACTGGCACAGGGATTCGTGCTAGCGGCAGGTTTGGCTGCGCAGGGATTCGGCTTGCTAGCACAGGGCTTAGCAGCACAGGGATTTGGTTTGCTAGCACAAGGTTTAGCGGCACAGGGATTTGGTTTGCTAGCACAGGGCTTAGCAGCACAGGGATTTGGTTTGCTAGCGCAAGGTTTTGCCGCACAGGGGTTGGGTTTGCTAGCACATCCCTTAGACTTAGTTTGAATAGCGGCAGAGTTAGATGTAGATACGTTGGTATCCGCGATCGCATAGCTGCTATTACCCATCACCACTCCCAGAATTGCAGCGATCGCAACAGCAGCCAGATACTTAATTTTCATGAGATTACAGTCCCCTAATCGATAGAGCTAGATCGAGATCGTTTGGTTGATAACACTGCGATGCAGTTCGTGATAGTGTTAACTCTTCTACTACGGATTAGGCATGATTTTGGATTGCCTCAAAATTCACCAGCCATAAAAAATCCCTTACCAGTAGTACTAGGCAAGGGATGTAAACTTACTTGAAACTATGCTAGGTATCTACAAAACCACACCTTTCTGGATATCGATGGGCTTGAGTAAATAAAGCTTCAGGAATTGCAAACCATTGGAAACATAGTAAGGCAGCTTGCGTAGGGTCTTCAGGAACTTAGGTGCAGAGGAAGACTGAATTTCGCTCAATTGGGTATTATTATCGACGCATTTATCTAAATATGCCCAGAATTTAGGGTTATCTAGATCGAGGATAACTGGAAATGCCTTAGCTGAATCGCGGTTAGTATCTCGCAACACCTCATCGACATACTTTCTGGTATCCATACCAATTGCTGCGTAGAAATCAGCACGGTTGCAGATATCGTTAAGGTACATGGTGGCAAATACAGACAGCAAGAAGAACCTGCACCATAACTTTGCCTTCCAATCATTCAGGAATTGGGGCTGGCTCTTGAGCAAAAGATTGCAGAAATCGCCGTGGCGGTTTTCGTCTTGACACCAGTTTTCAAAGAACTTAAAGATGGGGTAAATCCGATTTTCGGGATGAGCTGCTAAATGCTGATGGATCTTGATGTAACGCCAGTAGCCGATTTTCTCGGATAGGTACGTGGCATAGAAAATAAACTTAGGCTCAAAGTAAACGTATTTTTTGCTCTTGGACAGAGATGACAGGTCGAGGGACAACTTGAAGTCGGGCATGGCCTTATTCAAAAATCCGGCATGGCGTGCCTCATCGCGACTCATCAACGCAAAGATCTCCGCCATCAAAGGATTTTTTTCCTTCATCTTGACTGAGATTTCTTTATAAAGCAAAAAGCCAGAAAATTCTGAAGTGCAAGAGCCTTCGAGGAAAGTGCGGAACGATCTTTGAATATCTGGGTCGATGTGATCCCAGGATTGGTCGAATTCCCGATCGCGAACAAAGTGTTTGCGGTTATAGTCCGCTTTAAACTCTTGCAAAATTGCCTCAAAATCAGCCTCTGTCAGAGAAATATCCATATTCGCCATCGCATCAAAGTCAGTCGTATAGAAGCGAGGGGTCAAGATGGTTTCGTGCCGATCTGTTTTATTTGCCTTGGTTTGGCTCTGTTCTTTTGGTAAGGAAGCAACCATAGTCTGTCAAAAAGTTTTAGATTAATTTATCTTAAATTATGCCTAGGTCTAGTCTAGGAGCATTTACGTCGATCGCCTGTTAAGAAGAGTTAAGCAAATACTGCTTTTGTAGCTTTAATTATAGCCATAGACAGATCTGTTAGGACAGGGGGTGTGGGGGCTGCGCCCCCACGCAGGGGTGGAACCCCTGCACCCCGTCCTAAGCCTGTTGGCTATAGCTATAACAAAACAGTACCTACTAAACCCCTAATAGTTCTAGATTCAGATCGGACGCTGCGCGTGCCAAACTGGCTAGATCGCTGATATTGGATAGGTGGGACAGAATGCCTAATACGGGGATGTTGGTGAGGGAATAGATTAAATCTGGCGGTGCCCATGCCTCAATGTCTTCATCGGAACAAGCCTGTCCGCAACTCAGCACCATCCCTTTCAGATTTACTTTTTGCAAATTAGCAAGTGCTGCATTTGCTACTGCTTGAGAGATCGCGCCCAAGCGCACGGGCACTACCAGAACAGTAGGAATATGCCAGTCTCTAGCTAGATCTGCCACCGTGTATTCATAGGTAATCGGCGATCCCAGGCCGCCCATCGCTTCCACCAACAAACATTCATAACGCTGTTGTAAAGTCTGAAACTGCTGCCAAATTAAGCCCAGATCTATATGCTTGCCTTCCCTGACTGCCGCGATCGCAGGCGCAATTGGGGTTTCAAAGTAAAGCGGGGTAATTTCTGCCAGCGACTGACTTAACTTGAACGTGCGGTGATAAAACTCGCGATCGCCTTCTCCAGACTGCACGGGTTTGTAAATTCCTAACGTGTCGGGATTGCGGTAAGTTTGCCAGTAGGCAGCCAGCGCGGCGGTTAAGATCGTTTTACCCACACCAGTATCCGTACCAGCAATCAGCAAAGGTTGCATGTGCTTGCAAAATTTCTATGTGATGTATCAATAATTATCGTAGGGTCAGTGCCTTGTGCCTGCCCTATCCTTCCGCCCTAAACCAATTTGGTTTTAACCAAGAATTTGCGGTACGCGGAAATAATCATCTTCCCGTTCCGGTGCGCCATCGAGCAGCACTTCCTTATCTTCCCAAGGTTTGAGGTCATCTTGGCGCGTGACATTGACCGTAGCGATCGCTCTGGTAGTCGGCTCAACTCCAACCAGAAGTGGATCGAGTTCGTTCAACTGCTCGAAATAATCTAAAATCTCACCAAGTTGCGTTGTAAAAGCCACTTCCTCAGCTTCACTGAGTTGCAAGCGACCGAGATGGGCGACATGCCTTACTTGTTCGCGATCGATCATGGGTTAAGTTACCAGTACCTTTAATTAAGTAAGCGATTGGGGGATTTACCCAAACCTTGATTTGTTAACCCCTTTTCTCAGAGTCTGCGCAGGCAGACTTTGTTTGTGCAGCCGCGACTTCCAGCCGCCAGGCCGTATTAGGGATAATAATCGGTGCAGATTTGGTATTAACTTGTAGGGTGCCGTTAGCGTCAGCGTAACGCACCATCTACAAATGTAAAATTGGCACATTATCTTAGCGCTAGTTCTTCAGATTAAAGGAAATTAGCTAGAAAAATACATTAATATCAGCGCGACCAGTGGTCTTCAGCCAGTTTTGTGCCTCAATGTAATTGTTAGGCGCAATGCGGATCGCCCTCACCCAATAATCAGCCGCCTGCGTGAAAAATTCTTCCTTCTCCTCAGCATCCTCGGTTTGCTCGCCCTTGTAATGATAAATCACCGCGATATTGTTCAAAGCTTGGGGTAAGCGGGGATTGAGATCGATCGCCTGGGCATAATACTCCAACGCCTTGTCATGATCGCCATTACTAGCGTGAATCAGCCCCATGTTGTAAAGAATATAGCTGCGATCGTAGGAATTATCTTCCAGTTTCAGCGCTTCCTCGTAATTAGAGAGCGCTTCGGCATATTCACCATCACCCTGAGCCGACATACCATCGCGGTAATAGGCGAATGCCTCCTTCTCTCTCTTGCTGGCAGGAAAGATCTTGAGAATCGTATCCGCAATCACTGTAAAAGTCTGATCGACAAAATTATCGTTACGTTGAGATCTAGGCATGGTGTGAGCTAGTGATTTTGTAAATTAACTAAACTTAGGGGTTGCAGGGGGATACCCCCATGCTGGTTCTGCTCTTTTTAAGTGCAGGAGCTATAAGGTAAATGTAAAACTACTTACTAGCATACCTGGTACTGCGATCCCACCTAGCGATCGGCTGCCATAGGTATCAGTGGCGGGAATAAATTCCTGAAAATCCGTGAATGCCTCCAGATTAGCGTTTAAAAACTCATAAATGCTGTCATCAAACCGCAGATTCTCAATCGGTGCAACTATTTCCCCATTTTCCACCCAGAAACAGGCATAACGAGTCATACCTGTAATTCTGCCACCAGGGCGATCGCTCCAATTCAGGTAATGCAAATTAGATAAATACAAGCCCGTACCCAATTTAGTCAAAATTTCTGCTGCGGGCAAATCGCCCACACCCACTTCCGGCGCGCGCATATATTCGCTGCTACCAGCACCATTTGCCGTCTTGCTATATTCTTTCGCAGTGCGCGTACTCACCAGGGGATTAACTAGCTGACCCGCCACAATTACCGATAATTCTTCAGGGGACATCTCGCCTAATTCATTGAAGCGGGGAACCGTGCCACCCCGAAAATTTTCCTTCAGATTTAATAAAGGTGATAGCTGTCTTTCGCCTTGGCGCAGTTTCAGTAAGGCACTACTCCCCTGTTGCAAAGATGCCTCGCCCACTGCACCTCGCAACATGCCCAACAATTCCGCCGCCGCATCAGGTGCAAAATAAGTACGATACTGCCCCCGCCGAATTGACTTAGCAGGTAGACTTAACGCCTGTAATTGCTGCTTAGAGCGATCGATCTGAGCAGCATACGCTGCTTGCTCCCAATGTCGCCCTGCATAGCCGCCTTTTACAGCGCGATCCGCAGTGCTTTTGCCCGCTAAATTATCAGCCGCCTCCACTGAGGTAAACATAGAGTAATCAATCGAAAAGGTTTCTGTAGCAAACCAATGCTTTTGGCCAGCCGAGTTGGCATTAGCTCGCGCGATCGCTCCCGCCGCATAAAACCCGATGAAATCAACACCCTGTGCTGGCTCCAACAACGCATCGATCGCCTGCTCTGCGGTTAGCAATTCACCCTCGTACACCTCGCGGCTAGATCCTTTATTTTCCGGTAATACCGCGTAGGGATTTTCCGGGATCTGAGCCACTTCCTGCCGCAAATAACTCAAATTATCTAAAGCTCTGGTACTATCGACCGTCCAATCGCCAGTAAAAGGAAATGCCGCACTTGCCTCTCGTCGATCGCAAATTAAATTCAGCGACATGGTGCCATCTGCGACTACCCCAGTCTGACGCACCTTGGCATTGTTAAACCGCGTAAACTGGCTGCGCTCGCTATTCAAACCGATCGTTAAGTACTCGTCCTTATTTAAACTGTCAACTAAATAATCGGCTAACTGGTTAAAGCCCGCTTCGATAACTTCAAGCTCAGATTGACTCATAGATATACTTAATACTCTCTACAGCATTCCTTAACAATTGCTTCCCTAAAAGCCGACTGCTAATAGCCGATCGCCGATCGCTAATTTATCGATGCCTCTAGAAGTGAAAGCATTGACTGGGAAGCTAATCGCGGATTTTCGGCTTGCATCAGCGATCGCACTACTGCCACCCTCCTGGCACCCGCTGCAATTACTTCTGGCAAATTTTCAAGATCGATACCACCGATCGCAAACCAAGGAATCGCGACTCGATCTGCTACGTAGCTCACATATTCTAAACCAGCCGCCGCCTTACCCGGTTTAGTTGGAGTGGCATACACGGGGCCAACCCCTACATAGTCGGCTCCAGACTCCAGCGCCCGCTTTAGTTCGTCTGGATTAGTGGTGGACTGACCGATAATATAATCCTTGCCCAAAATTGCCCTAGCAGCAGCGATCGGCATGTCTTGCTGTCCCAAATGCACCCCATCTGCCCCCACTGCCTGCGCGATATCGAGGCGATCGTTAACTAAAAAAAGCGCGTTATACCTATGACAGAGTTCGCATAATGCAGTCGCCATCTCTAGACGAATGCCATCTTCTTGTTCCTTATCGCGATACTGTACGAGTGGTAATCCACCTTGCAGTCCTGACTCCACTACTTCCAGTAAGTTTTCAGATGGCATCGTCACTAAATATAAACGTGCATTGTGTAATTTTTGGCAACGATCCTGCCCCATTACATTACTTTCAAGCACGTAAACCCGATAGCGGATCTGCTTTACTGCCGCAGCCATGTCAGAGTTGTAAATTTTGCCGTATTCCTCAAGGACGCGCAGCGCCTCCTGCACGCGACTCAAATTAGCCCTCAATAATGCATCTATATCAGATCGGGTTTCCTCATTCTGGTGGCTCAGTCCCGTTCCCGGATCGCCGATCGTATCCCTTGCAGATCTGAGATCGTCAGTGTGCCAAACTGCCAGTTCCTGCCGCGATCGCTTGCATTCTTCTGTAAGCGCGGCATTCTCCAGGCCAAAACGACACCACTCCTCAATTACGCGCAGACCTTCACGAGCGCGATCGAGGTTAGCATCTAGAATTCGGCACAGGGTGCGATCGGATTTACTCAAATATTGCACGATAAATCTAACTTATAAGGTAGCTCGAAAATTAACTACTCTCTATCCTGTCTCCGAATCAGCGTCTCAACGATACCAACAAGTCTGTCAATATTTTTCTCTTGACGGATAGCAACTTCTTTCATTTCCGCAAAGCCAGTCCTGACCTCGATTCCTAGCGCTTTAACCTCAGTACCCAACGCCTTAACTTCAGTGCCCAAAGCCCTAACCTCTGATGCAAGGTGAGCTGTTTCGTCGCTAAGAGTAAGCAAAACTGACTCAATACGATCTATTTCTTCTGGTAGTGCCGTCATAATTCATCTTAAAAATTTTCCAATTAACTCGAGTTACGATCTGCTAGATAACTATAACAGTCCCACCCATATGAATTGTTTCTAAAGGCTGAATGCCGATAGCTAGCTTACACGCATCATTTCAGAGCTTACGCGCATCATTTCAGATTGCTATAATAGCCGCATAAATCAGCAAAAGCTATGTCCGCAAACATACTCCTAGTTGACGACGAACCCAGACTCAGAGAAGCCGTGCAAGCATATCTAGAAGAC